>JAXMBS010000062.1:0-32553 GCA_046349775.1 Planctomycetaceae bacterium
CTTCACGTCGCCGCCGATGCCCCCCTTGAGTCCGGCCTTGCGGACATACTTGGGGGCCTCCACGGGGGGCGCCGCCGGCGCCGCCTCCACGGGCTTCGCCCTGAGGGCCTTGACCGACAGGCTGACACGCTTCATCTGCGGATCCACCACCAGCACCAGGACTTAGGTCATCTGGCCGACCGACAGCACGTCGGTCACCGCGCGGACCCGCTTGTAGTCCAGCTCGCTGATGTGGCACAGCCCCTCGACCCCTGGCTCCAGTTCGATGAACGCGCCGAACTGTTCGGTCCGCGTCACTTTGCCGGTGTGCGTCGTCCCCTTGGCATACTTCCCTTCGGCGTGGACCCACGGGTTGGCGGCGAGCTGCCGCATCCCGAGGCTGATCCGCTTCTTCTCCGGCTCGATCGACAGAATCCTGACTTCGACCTCCTGCCCTTCGGTCAGCACCTCGTTCGGGTGTCCGATCCGCGCCCAACTGATCTGGCCGATGTGCAGGAACCCGTCGACGCCGCCAAGGTCGACGAACGCGCCGTACTCCTTGATCGTCTTCACGCGGCCTGGCACCGTCTGGCCGACGGCGATGTGCGTCATCAGCTCCTGCTCGGCGACCGCCCGCTCCTCCTGGAGCACCTGCCGACGGCTGACGACGAGCCGGCGGCGCGGCGCGTTGACTTCCGTGACCTTTGCACGGAGCTTCTGGCCGACGAATGTCTGCAGGTCGGCGACGTAGCTGAGGTCGGCCTGGCTGGCCGGCATGAAGCCGCGCAGGTTTCCGACGGTGACGTCGAGGCCCCCCTTGTTGGTCTTCGTCACGAGGCAGTCGACGATCTGGCCGACGCTGATGGCGTGCCAGTCGCCGGAAATGCGGGACGTGCCGCGCGGCAGCCGGCAGGCGATCAGCCCTTCTTCCTCGTCAACCTTCTCAACGACGACTTCAAGCTTGTCGCCAACCTTCGGGGGCTTCTTCGGACTGAATTGCCGCAGCGAGACGACGCCCGACAACCGCCAGCCGAAGTCGACAAACACGTTGTCTTCATGGATCGACTGGATCGTGCCGGTGAGCTTGGTGCCTTCGGTGGCGGTTTCCAGCGTCGGTGCGGGCGCGGGTGGCTCTTCGCCGGCGGCGACTGGAACAGGCTCGGGCGAAGTGGAGGTCACGCCGATCTCGCCACTCTCCAATGCTGCGGCAATCTCGGCTTCCATTTCGGCGTCGAGGTCGGATCGGCTCGGCAGCTCGACGGGGGGCGCTTTGGGCAGCGGCGGCGGCTCCGGATCGGCGGGAGCGGCATAGGAGACTTCGGCGTCGGACTCTGCGGCCGGGGCCGGGGCAGCGACCGGCGCTGCGGTCGGCGACGGGGCGGCCGGCGCGGACTCGGCGCCTGCAAGAGTCGGGATCGGCTTGACGCGCTGCGGATCGAACGTGGGATTGAGGCGGACGCGGCGCTTGGCGCCTTCGGCCGATTCGGCGCTACCGTCTCCACCGGCCAGCGGCGCAGCGGCGCCGTCGTCTGCCGGGGCTGGAGGCGTGGCAGCGGCCTCGGGCGGCGCGGCGGCCTCGCTGGCGGGCGGCGATGGGGTGACTTGTTCCTCGGCGACGGAAGGCACGGTCATAACACTGGGCAACAGAAAGGAACGATGACGCGAACCGGAATGCACGAATGGCGGCGACATGCTGTCGCGGAAGCGGATCAGCCAGTCCGGGGCGTCGGTTTCATGATCGACCGAGTCCGCATCTCCGGCGGAAGTGCCGAGAGCGGCAGATCATCGTCGATCGCGGTCAGACTCCAACTGAGGTTTGGCAGGTGCGCTTCAGGCAGCGCGCCGATGTGGCTGGCGAACGCACGCCCTCGCGGCGACGCCGCGGAACGCGACGCGCCACCGGGGTCGGATTGTAACATCCGCTGCATCGCGCGGAAACGAGAACTGCCGGTTTGGACGGAATTCTGTGAGTGAACTTTCTCCCTCTCCCCCGTGAGACGCATTGTTGTCGATGAGGGCTTCAGTCGGGGGAGAGGGGGGCACCCTCTGGGTCCATGAGGGGTGTCAATTGAACACCACATGACTCCTCTCATCCGGCCTTCGGCCACCTTCTCCCCGCAGCGACGCCCTGCTGTAGGGATCATCCAATTGCGGGGAGAACGGCGCAATCGGCCGCCTTGCGCGAATTGTCCGCGTCCGGCGCCAAGTTTCCGGGGCACCCTTACACCGTGGCTGTACCGAACAGGACTTCGTCGGTGATCCGCTGAATCTGTCCGTCGCGGCTGATGCATGCCAGGACTGTGTGCGCTTTGGCGATGAGTTCTTCGCCGCGGAGCAGCAGATATTCGTGCTCCAGCTTGGCGGGCGAGAGTTTCAGAACCCGCGTGCGAATCGTGAGGAGGTCGTCGAATCGCGCCGGCTTTTTGAAATCACACTCGGCGCGGATGATCATCATGAGATAGCCGCGGGCTTCCATTTCGCGGTAGTCGCCTCCCTGCGCGCGGAACAGCTCCATGCGGCCCATCTCGAAGTAGCTGAAGTACTGCGCATGGTGCACGACTCCCATGGCGTCGGTTTCGCCATAGCGGACGCGGAAGGTGAAGTCGTGCGATTCAATGGGGGACATTTGGGCGGGTGGGGAGAAGATCAATTGTTAATGGTCAATTGTTGATTGCGAAGGACTCCTGATGCGAGCTTCACAATTGACGACTATCAATTGACCATTGACCTTAAAGCTTCGCGCGCTTCTCCGCGATGGCCGCAATCAATCCCTTCTGCGGGTCAGCGAACTTCTTGAGTCCTTCTTCCATCAGGACCTGCTCCATCTTGGCGAAATCGACTTTCGTGTCGATCTCGCGCTGGATGGTGTCGGACGGGAGGCGGTCGACCGCGCGAGTAAACGTCTTGCCGGCGATGGCCTGGATGGCGGCGTTGGTGTCGGGAGGGTTGGTCTGGATGTCCGAGCCGGCGAGGGCGGCGACGTACTTGTCCGGCGGGTCCCCTTGGTCTTGACGCCTGTGCTGGCGAAGACGATTTCCTGCTTCAGAGCAAGTGGCTTATCACGCCACCAGGATTCGTTCTCTTTCCAGATGCGCTGGACGTTCAGCAGGCCGACCAGTCCCTGCGCGGCCGGCGACAGGTCCGGGACGTGCTTGGCCGTGTAAACGTCGATCCGGCTGACGAAAATGCTGTAGACGGACTTCACGGCCTCGCGATCTTTACGCCGCTGTGCACCGCGCCAGACAGCTTCACGGGCGAGTCGGTACTGGCGGTCGCTGAAGATCAGCGTGATGTTGGGCTTGATGCCCGCTGCGACCAGTTCCTCGATGGCCGCCAGGCCGCCGGGGGTTGCCGGGACCTTGATCATCCGGTTCTTGTGGCCGGCTGCCCACTTCTTGCCGAGCTCGACGTATCGGGCTCCTCTTTCCGCGACTGACAGGGGATTGCCGACGTCCTCCAGCAGCGGATCGAGTTCGAAGCTGACGTACCCGTCGTTCCCCTTGGTCTGCTCCCAGACCGACAAGAAGACTTCCTGCGCGCGGCGGACGAGCTTGTCGGTCATCTGCCAGGCGACGGCGTCGTCGCTGGATTCCGACTTCAGGAGCTGTCGCAGGTCGTCATCAAACCGGCCGGTTTTTACCAGGTCGGAAATAATGATCGGGTTCGATGTCGCTCCCGTTGCGCCGAGCGCCCGGTTCGTGCGAATCAGATCGGGATCGACGCTGTCGAGCCACAGCTTGGTGCCGGCGGCGATGAGGGATTCGAGCGGAGAAGACATGGGGGTGTCCGTGACGTTGGTCGGTGTGGCGTTATTGTCGCGGGTGCGTGCGGGGACGCAAGAGCGGCGGACGAAAGCGGAATGCCGAGAGCGGAAAGCGGAGGGGAATGACCGAATGTCCAAATGTCGAATGGCTGCAGGCTGCGTATCTTCCGACTTCTGACCTCGGACTTCCGACCTCCGTCACGCGCTCGTTTCCACGCCAAGCTGCCGCAGGTACTCAACTGTGAAGATGCCGGTGTTGTGCCCGTCGTTGAAGTGAATCGAGTAGGCGTAGTTGCCCATCGGCCGCATCTGGGCGACGCGCAGCGGCTGGGCTTCGGCGGCGGAGAGGATCGGCAGTGAGCCTGGGGGCGGGGCCGGCTTGGGGGGCGGCGGGCCGTCGCCATGACCGCGGCAATCGGCACACGGGCAGCGGTCGCGGAGCAGCCGCCAGGTGAGGCGGTGTTTGGCGCCGTCGCTCCATTCGATGTTGAGGGCTTCGGCGTCGCCTTTGAGGGAGATGGGAGTCGGTGCAGGCATGGGTCTATGTCGGACGACGATCAAGAACTTGCAACAATAATAGCAGTCGAGGATTGCCAAAGCAGGCAGCGGAACGCTGCCATCATCGACCTCCAGTTTTCACTCGGTTTGGCGGAAACTCACCCATCAACCTATTGATCGCCTCATTGGAGGCGCCGGCGTCCACGAGGAAGACATCGAGGTCTTGGCCTTTGACTTGCATCTGTCGCACGAGTTCGAGATGTCGATCCGTCACGGTCGGTCCGACCAAGGAGAGAAAAAACTGCGGTCGATTCAGTTTGAGGATCATATCTTTGATCTCGGCATCGAACTGACGGCCATCGACAATCAATCCCGAGAGATGCCGACAATTCCTGAGTTGCTTCATCGCGTCCAACGATACCTGGCTGCCTGAGACGTCCAACGAGACGAGTTGCTCAAGTGGAAGTTCACGAAAGCCTGCGTCGGAGAGATCACTGTCGGGAAGTTCCAGTCCGAAAGCGGACTCGCGGTTGCTGAACGCCCGAGCAACTGCATCCGCGTTTCGGACGTTCTGTCCCCGCAACCACTGCAACGGTTGCACCTTGGCCAGTCTGCTGATGTCCGATCCATCAAGCTGCGTGCCAATCAGGTCCAAGTGGTTGACCTTTATATCATTCAGGTCGTCGTGCTCCTGAAGCCATTGGCTGTTAAATGCCGGACCCTCCAGACGCACGTACGTCACGCTGCCGAACCGCCCGCCCCGCAACTTTTGCCAGAGTTGGACGTAGATTGGATCCGCTAGAGTTACCGTTCCACCAGCCCGCTCGATGTCCCGCTTGAGCTCCGCGACATGAAGTTGCTGTCGTTCGACATTGAGAATCAGCAACAGCAGGGTGGCGACGAGCACGCCGCCGATCAGGAAGCGGCGTCGGGTACGCGGCTTCGGCTTGTAAGTTGGCTCGCTCATTGCTCGGAACGCATCGTGCCACGGGGATAAACCCCGTGGCTCAGGAGGCAATCGCGACTATCCCCTCCGGTAAGAGTACAACCTCGCGTTCTTCAACTCGAACCGAATGCGGGCCGTCTTTCCGGAAGCGGCGGAGAGGTCCGTATGGTCCTTCCACATCACTGGCAGTGAGAGGCCGTCGGCGGTGACGGGGATACAGTCTTCGAGGACGTAGCCCGGCAGCGGGTGGTCGTCTTCGCCGAGCAGTTCGACGCGGATCGTGCCGTAGTCGCACTTCGCATTCAGCAGCAGCGTTCCGCCGTCAATCTGCCACGGAGTCGTGATCACGTCGCCGCCGTCGAAGCTCACATCGAGCGACGCGAAGCCGTCGACGCGCAACTTCGCCAGGCCGACGGAGGTTTTCGCGTCAGTGTCGTCCTTGCCGAAGTAGGGGCCGTGACGTTTCGTTGCGCCGCGGAAGTAGATGTACAGCTCGTCACCGACGCGGATCGGCGGCGCGCCGCTGTTCCAGGTGCAGAACCGGTTCCATTCGCCGATGCCGCCGCAGGCGATCAGTGGCTTGTCGGCCGGCACGCGCTCCCAGTTCTTCGCGTCGCGGCTGGAGATCAGCCAGCAGTTCATGTCGTGGGCCAGCGGCTGCAGGGCAAAAATCGACAGCACGCCCAGGTACTGGTCCCCGTACACGAAAGCGGAGTTGTTGTAGTACTCCTCGCGGCCGTGCAGCGTGCGGAGGAAGGTCTCCGGCTGCGTCCAGGTGACGAAGTCGTCGCTGAAGCTGGCGGCGCGGTGCGGGAAGTGCCGAAGGAAGGCCACGTAGCGATGCTTGAGCGTGTCGATCATCAGGCTCTGGGCGTCGCCGACCGGGCCAAGGTCGTTTTTCCCGGGCCGCGGGTGATAGTGAAACACCGGCTCGGGCGTGAACGTCCAGTTGAGACCGTCGGGTGAGACGCCCGAATAGATACCGGACATCGGGCCGTCCCAGTCGAAGCTCGACCAGCCGAGCGCCTTGTAGCGCCGCTGCGGATCGGTCTCCAGCGGATCTTTGAAGACCGATTCGAAGTGGTCCATCCCCTGGTGATAGTCGGGCCCGACGACGACGTTGTTGTCGCGGCTGCCATGGACTTCGTGCAGGCCGAGATTCGGACGCCGCCAGTGGATGCCGTCGTCCGATTCGGCGTAACAGGTGACGGCGCGGTTGGGTTCCTTGTAGGCGACGGTGTGGTACCACATCTTGAACAGGTGCGCTTCATCGTCGTAGATCACGGAGTTCGTGAAACCGTGCTGCTCCCACGGTGTTTCGGGCTTCAGGACCGGATGCGGATGGACGACCGCACGGTGATAGGTTCGCTGGACGTTGTCCATCCGCTTCCAGCGTCCGGAGGCGTGCGCGTTGTCGACGCGAGTCAGATCGACGAACAATTGCGGCGCGGTGGGCAACGGATCGGCCCCACGCAGATCGATCGTTTGCAAACACGCAGCGGCGATACAGACTGCGAGCACAGTTCGCATGGAAAGCCTCCGGTCAACGGTTGAGAATGTTCACCGGTGTACGCGCGGCTGGCCGGTCGCACAAGCGAGCGGCCACGAGTCGCGATGTCGGCTGCATCGATACAACGTACACTCTTGCCAAGAAATAGCAGCATTGTGTTTCTGCTTTGTGACCTTTGTGCCCTTCTGTAAATCCTTTTCGTTGAGCTTCGCTCGACGGCGGTTTACAGAAGGGCGCGAAGGACACGAAGGTGTACCATCGAGGACCTGCAACTGGATCGGGAGAGAGCGGAACTATGCCGCGTGTCACGCCGAGCCGAATTTGTTTTTCCGCTTTATTGATCAGTTTCGCGTTGTCGTTGTTGGCCCGTTCGATGCGGGCTGATCCGCAAGCGAAGAAGTCCGAGCAGAACACCGAGGCGGAGATCACCGCGACGTTTTCAATCGTCGCGATTGATCCCGAAACGGGAGAGTGCGGAGCGGCGGTGGCGAGCAAGTATCCGGCGGTGGGGGAAGCGGTGCCGTATGTGCGGGCCGGCGTGGGGGCATTCTGTACGCAGCACTGGCTCAATGCGGAGTGGGGCGAGCAGGCCCTCGATCTGCTGCAGGCAGGCCAACAGCCGGAGGCGGTGCTGGCGGAATTGCTGGCGGATGATCCGCGGCCGGAGAAGCGTCAACTGGCGATCATCGACATGCAGGGGCGGGCCGCGAATCGAAATCCACAAGGGGCGGATCCGTCCGGTCAGTGGTGGGGCGGAATGACGGGCCGGTTCTATGCGTGCCAGGGGAACACGCTGACCGGCTCCGAGGTCGTCATCGCGATGGCGCAGGCTTATGAGTCGACCCAAGGGAGCCTGACCGACCGGCTGATGGCGGCGCTGATTGCCGGGGACTGTGCCGGCGGCGACCATCGCGGGCATCTGGCTGCAGGAATTCGCGTCGCGAAGACCGGCGTCGAGGGCGTCTGGTTCGAACTGCGGGTCGACAACAGCGACGACGCGGTCATCGATCTCGCGAAGAAATACGCCGAAACCGAGCACGACGCGAAGGGGGAATGGGCCGGCAAGGCCTTCGAACATCCGTGTGTTGATCGGAAGCCGCCGGTTACGCCCCGAAAAGTGAATAGGCGGGAAGTTGCTTGTTCGAAGGTCTTGGTTAGACCCCTCACCCCAGCCCTCACCCCCGATCGATGCTCAGCGTGTCAACAGCGCGCTCGCGGGGAGAGGAAAAGCAGCCCGCAGACCGCTGATAGCTGACCGCTCCAACAACGTCTTGACGTCTCCGGCGGAATCTAAGAACCTGTCGCTGCCGAGGGTGTCCCCCCGGCAGGTGAATGATGCCAGCGAGTGCGGAAAGCGACGGAGCGTCCAGCCTGCATCCGCCAGGACGTCGCGACGTCGGCTGTTGCGCCGCCTGATGGGCCTGGGCATCCGTTATCGCGGCGCGTGCGTCGCAATGGTCGCCCTGCAGGTGCTGCTGGTCGTGCTGGCACTCGCCGGCTTTGGGCTCACCGGCGAGGAATCGACTTCATTCGCAGCGAGGAGTCGATCCCGGCAGTCCGCCGCCGAACTGGCCGTTCGGCTGGACGCCTCCCGCTGACTGGTCTCCGCTGGAGACCGTCGCCGCCATTGCCGGCTCGGTGCTGGCGGTCGCCCTGCTGAATGCCCTCGTTCGCTACGCCGCCGCGATCGCGACCGCGGAACTGACGCAGCGGATTCTGGTGCAGCTTCGCTCCGATGTATACGCCAAGTCTCCAACGGCTGAGCTTTCACTTTTTTGACGGCAACGCCAGCAGCTCGATCATCAACCGGGCGGCCGGTGATGTGAACGCCGTGCGACTGTTCGTCGACGGCGTACTCGTCCGCATCATGACGACGACGCTGACACTCGCGGTCTATCTGATCTACATGTTCAACGTGCACGTGAAGCTCACGCTGGCGTGCCTCGCGACGTCGCCGCTGCTGTGGGTCGGGGCGGTGATTTTCTCGCGGCTGGTACAGCCGGAATATCGCAAGGCAAGCGACCTGGGGGACGACATGGTCCTGACCCTCGTCGAGAACGTGCAGGGGATTCACGTCGTCAAAGGCTTCGGCCGCGAGCCGGAACAGGTGGCGAAGTTCGCGAAGGCCAATACCCGGATTCGCGACCAGAAGGGAACGATCTTTCACCGGATCAGCACGTTTCAGCCGATCATGGGGGGCCTGACGCAGGCCAACATGCTGGTGCTGATCGGCTACGGCGGGTACCTGGTGATTCACAACGAAGTGGCCCTGGGGGCGGGCATGTTCGTGTTCGCCAACCTGCTGCAGGAGTTCGCCAACCAGGTGAGCCAGATCACGAACATCGCGAACACGATCCAGTCCAGCCTGATCGCCGGCGAGCGCGTGTTTGAAGTGCTCGACACGCCGGTCCAGATCACCAGTCCGCCGAATCCGGCGCCGCTGGTGCGGGCGCGCGGGGCAATCCGGTTTGACAATGTGCAGTTCGAGTACTTTCCCGGCCGGCCGGTGCTGGAGGAGATTTCGTTGGAAGTTCCGGCCGGCAGCGTGCTGGCGATCACCGGCGAAACGGGTTCGGGCAAGAGCACGATCCTGAGCCTGCTCATGCGGTTCTATGATCCGACGGTGGGGACCGTCTCCGTCGACGGCGTCGATCTGCGGAAGTTTGACGTCGACGCGCTGCGGCGAAACATGGGCATCGTGTTCCAGGACAGTTTCCTGTTCAGCAACACCGTCGCCGCGAATATCGCGTTCGGCCATCCCGATGCGAGCATGGTGCAGATTGAACGAGCGGCGCATCTGGCGGCGGCGACGGAGTTCATTGGCGAAATGCCCGATGGATACGAGACGATGGTCGGCGAGCATGGCGCCAACCTGTCGGGAGGCCAGCGACAGCGGCTGGCGCTCGCGCGGGCAGTGCTGCTCGATCCGCCGATCCTGCTCCTCGACGACGCGACGGCCTCGATCGATCCGGAAACCGAACACGAAATCCAGTCGGCGCTGGCGGCGGCGGCGCATGGTCGGACGACCATCGTCTGCTCCAACCGCGTCAGCAGTCTGCGGAAGGCGGATCAGATTCTCGTGATGCAGTCCGGGCGGATCATCGCCCGCGGCACGCACGACGAACTCGTTCGCAAACCGGGTTACTACCAGCGACTCGCCGAACTGCAGTTTGCGGATCAACTCGACGAAATGACGGCGGCGCCGGAGCGAGTGGCCAAGCGGCTCGCGACAGCGGGGTAGCGTACGGTGGGCTGTGCCCACCATCGATAAATACCGAGGGATTGTTTGCATCAAACGGTGGGCACAGCCCACCCTACCAAGCCGCCATTGTCCATGAGCCATTCCGTCACCGTTGCCCGTCGCTCCCTCACGCGGCATATCGAGCGCGAAGAGGACGAACGCCAGCGTCCGCTGGATTTCGGGCTCATCAACCGGATCATGAGTTTCACGCGGCCGTATGCCGCGAAGCGCAACTGGCTCGTGTTGACTGTGATATTGCGGTCGATCCAGTTACCGGCGCTGACGTGGGTGCTGGCGGCCGTGATCAACGGGCCGATCCAGCGGCGCGATGTGAACGGCGTCATCTGGGGGGCGATCGGGTTCGCGGTGCTGGCGGTGTTTACGCAGATCGTGATGCATTATCGCCAGCGGCTGGCGCTGGAACTGGGCGAGTCGGTCGTGTGCGACCTGCGGAATGCCCTGTTTGCCCATTTGCAGACGCTGCCGATGAAGTGGTTTCACCGCACGAAGGTCGGCCGCGTCATCAGCCGCATGACGTCGGACATCGAGGACGTCCGCGTCGGCGTGCAGGAAGTACTGTTCGTCAGCCTGGTGCAACTCGGACAGATGGTGGTCGCTGCTGCCGCCATGCTCTGGTACGACTGGCATCTGTTCATGATCGTGCTGGCCCTTGCGCCGGTGATCTGGTTCATCAACAACCACTTTCACAAGCGGTTGAGCGTGACGTTGCGGAACATGCGCGAGTCGTTCAGCCGCGTGACGGCGACGCTGGCAGAGTCGGTGCTGGGTATCCGCGTCACGCAGGGATTCGTCCGACACGAGGAAAATGCCCGTATCTTCGCCGAGCTGGCGACCGATCATTCGCGGTTCAACACGCAGGTCATGCGCACGCAGGGGCTGTTCATTCCACTGCTCGAACTGAACAGCCAGGCGTTCATAGCGATCCTGCTGCTGCTGGGCGGCATGCGCGTGCTGCGTCCGGAGCCGCTGATGAGCCTCGGCGACATGGTCGGATTCTTCTTCATGGCGGGGTTGTTCTTCTCGCCGATTTCGATCCTCGGCAACCAGTACAACCAGGCGATGACCGCCATGGCCGGCGCCGAGCGGCTGTTTGCCCTGCTGGACTCCAAGCCCGAATGGAGCGACCCGCCGCATGCGATTGACCCCGGCCCGTTGAGCGGCCACATTGAGTTTCAGAACGTCACGTTTGGCTACGATCGCGACCGGCCGGTCCTGCATGACATTTCCTTTACCGCCGAGCCGGGACAGACAATCGCGCTGGTCGGCCACACCGGCAGCGGCAAGTCGTCGATCATCAACCTCGTGTCGAAATTCTACCTGCCGGACAGTGGGCGGATTCTGGTCGACGGCCACGATCTGCAGGACGTTCGCCAGGACGCGCTGCATCGGCAGATGGGGATCGTCCTGCAGGCCAATTTCTTGTTCCATGGGACGGTGTCTGAGAACATCCGCGTCGGCAAACCGGACGCGGCATTCGAGGACGTGGTCCGCGCGGTGCGGCAACTCGATTGCCTCGATCTGCTGGCCTCGCTGCCGCACGGATTCGATTCGCACGTCGGTGAGCGCGGACTGACCCTCAGCGTCGGGCAGCGACAGATTGTCTGTTTCGCACGAGCCCTGATCGCCGACCCGCGGATTCTGATTCTGGATGAGGCGACCAGCAGCATCGACAGCCACACGGAGGCGCGGTTGCAGGCAGCCCTCAAAAAGCTGTTGGCCGGCCGGACGAGCTTTGTCGTGGCCCACCGTTTGAGCACGATCCGCGACGCGGACCTCGTGCTGGTGCTGGACCACGGCCGGATCGTCGAACGCGGCAAACATGACGATCTGCTCGCCCTCGACGGCGTCTATGCCAATCTCTACCGGCGATTCATCAACGCGGCGGCGTGAACGGGCTCTGGGGCGAGGGTGAAGGGTCAAGGGCCAGCGGCGACACCGAAACTCGCTTGCGGTTTCGCAGGTCCCACTGTTCAGCGGGTATGCGACGGCATATGCTGAAGCCGTCCCGTGATCCGCGGATCGACCGATCCCACTGGAGCCGTCGCATGCCGTCCGTACCGTCGATGAGTGTTGCGCTTCGCGCCGCGTGTGTTGCCTCAGCGGCAGCGTTGCTGGTCGGGTTGGGCGGAGTCGCATCTGCTCAGAAAAAAGAGCTCCCCACTGAAACGAAGAGCGGCAAAATCACCGAAGTCCAGGGGAAAGGCCGCGTCAAGACGCTGGTCATCGACGTCGACGGCAAATCGGAGAACGTGCCGGTCACTACCAAGCTGGACCTGCAGATCATCGCCAGCGGAGATTCCGGATTCGTACGCCCGGGGCAATTCCTGTCGGCCACGGCGACGATGTCGAACGACCGGCTGTTCGTCAAAGAGTTGACGATTCGCCCTGCGGGGGCAAAAAGCTCCGGACGGCGAAATCAAGCAGCCCGAAGCGGCGTTCGGCGACAGCAAACTCGCGTACGAGGTCTCCGGACTGATCACCGGCGTGCAACCGGATGCGGATTTTCCGGACCATCAGATGGTGATGTTGCAGACGGCGGATGGATCCGAGACGCCGGTGATGCTCGAACCGGGCCACAGCGTCACCGTCATCGCCGGCGATCCGACGAAGATACCGGCGAACACCGACGCCGAGTTGACTGTCGCCACGCTGCGCGGGGGCAAGACGAGCGTGGTGGCTGTGACCGTGCGGCTCGAGGAGACTCTGCAGGCGGCCGATTACTTTGGCGACAAGCCGGCGGCGACCAAGCCCGGCAAGCCGGGCAAGCCCGCAGGGAAGCAGCCGTTCGGCAAGAAGCCCGCCGTCGGGAACGGCAACAATGGCGGATTCGAGTCGTTCGACGGCAGCGTGGAGTAGCCGTAGGGTGGGCTGTGCCCACCGGTCAACTGCGACCAAGGAATCAATGGTGGGCACAGCCCACCCTACGATGCTCACTTCGTCGGGTGCTCGACGATCACGCTGGTGCGGATGCCGCCGCGCGGCGTGAAGTCCGCCACGATCTTCATCGAGCGCGGTTGCGTCGCTGCTACGAGGTCATCGAGGATCGTGTTCGTGACCGCTTCGTAGAACGCACCGTGGTTACGGTACTGCTGCAGGTACAGCTTGAGCGACTTCAGTTCGAAGCACTTGCGGTCGGGGATATACGTGATGGTCAGCGTCCCGAAGTCGGGCTGGCCGGTCTTCGGGCAGAGCGACGTGAACTCCGGACAGACCGTTTCGATCGTGTAGTCGCGGTCGGGGTACGGGTTGTCGAAGACCTCAAGCAGGTCGCGGGTCGGGTTCGGCATTGTGGCGGGTCAGCAGCGGCAAACGAAGAAACCCGGTCTCAGGCAGAGACCGGGCTCGTGCTGACGGAATTATACCGCACCTGTTCGGCGTGATCTACGGGCCGTCCCCTTCGACGATCACCTGTTCGGTGTGCTGCAGCGGCTGGCCGTCGGCCGTCGTCAATTGGGCTGTGACGGCGGTATTGCCGGGCTCGCGGGCTGTGAGGACGATCTTGTAGGTCTTTTCTCCATTGGCTGGAAGTTCCTCCAAAGCGGCGAATCGCACGGTCCGGCCTTCCTGGCGGAATTCCGCCGGACCGTCCGCATTCACGAACTCCATCTGTTCGGGAATCTCAAACGCCGCTTCCACGCCTTCGGCGGCGCCAGTCCCGCGATTCTTGACCTTGAGCTGCAGGGCAACCTGCTCGCCGACGCCGACCGGGCGGCCATCGTGGTTGAGATCGAGTGACAGCGATGCAAACCCGGCGACCTCCAGATGCGACGCCAACTGGGCGCGATTGCCGGAGGCGTCCGAGGCCTTCACAACGCTTTCCAGCCGCTGCTTCGGCTGCTGAGCGATGAGGCTGGTCTTCAGCGTCGTTTGCGCGCCGGGGGCCAGTTCCCGAATCTGCCACGTGATCGTCCGCCGTTGCTGGTCGAAGTGGCCCCCTTCCGGCACGGCGGCGAGTTCCAGGCCGTTGTCGAGCTGCTCCACGACCGTGATTCCTTTCAGCAGCGTGCTGGAACGGTTGCTCACAACGGTGGAGTAATCCGCCGGACGCCCGACGAACCGCCGCTTCGGTCCCTGCCGCTGGATCAACAGCCGCGACTTGATGACGTTGACCGGTGTCTCGGTCTCGGCCCGCTGCGTGGTGCCGGTGTTCAGGATCGCCCGCAGCGACTGCGGACCTTCCTGGGCCGCCTTGACCGCCAGATCGATATCACGGGTCTCGCCCGGTTTCAGGACGCCGATTTCATATTCGATGTCGCGTCCGCCCGGATGATCCAGACCGTCCGGCAGCAGGTTGCGAATGTACACGTTGCGCGCTTCGCCATCGCCCGCATTGACGATGTGGAAATGAAAGACCGCCTGCTCGCCGACGACCGCCTCACCAGGCCCTCGGACGCCCATCGTGAGATTCGGCGTCGTGATCTTCGTCGTGGCGGCGACTTCCGCCACGAACCGTACGGTGGCCACGCTGCCGATCTCTCCCGGCTCCGTCGGCACGACCTTGATGCGAATCGTCTCTTCCTTGCCCGGCGCCATGTGGCCGAGTTGCCAGATCAGCTTTTTGTCGACCATTTCGGCCCGGGGGATCGTGCCCTCCAGCGTCGTGTGCAGAGGAATGCGATCCTCGACGATCACGTCGCGAGCCGTGCTGTTGCCGATATTCTTGACGCGGATCGCGTACACCAGCGGATCGCCGACGGCGGCGTTCTTGGGGGCGACCTTCTGGATCGTGAGTTCGGGCTGCTGCGGACCGGGAACGGCGTGGCCGTCGAGCGTGGCCTCGCCGACGAACTCCGGACGCGGCGAGGGGCCGCCGGGCTGAATCGGCAACGGATTGGGAATGATCTGCACCGACGGCTCGTTGCGCGGGGGCGCGAGCGGCGCCG
The DNA here is from genome assembly GCA_046349775.1 of Planctomycetaceae bacterium. Lineage (GTDB taxonomy): Bacteria > Planctomycetota > Planctomycetia > Planctomycetales > Planctomycetaceae > JAEUIG01. Next base: position 14,842 of record JAXMBS010000062.1, read on the forward strand.
CCGTGTGGCCCCGCAGCGCGGTCTTGGGACGCGGAGGTCCGTCGTCATCGACGACCTGCGGCAATCTCTGAGGTTCGATTCCAGCCGCTGCGGGGACCGGGTCGGCGGCGTCATTGAAGCCTGGGCCGAACGCCGGACTCGAACCAGGTGCAGCTGCCGGTTGCGGCTCGGCATTGGTCGTGGACTGCTCGGCGGAGACGGGCGCCGGTTGCGGAGCACCCAGCTCCAGGAGCGGTACGGCCCCTGCCGTCGTGCCAGCATCGCTTGGAAGTACGGCATCGGCGGACGGTTCACTGCCTGCAAGCGGGTTAAAAATGCCGCTCTTCGGTGCGGCTGCTGTTGTGTCGACGGCTGTTGAATCCGCGCTGCGGAACGGGTTCGCCGCGGAGTCGAGAGAATTCGTAACCGCCGGCGCTTCCGATTGTGCGCCGGTGTCGAAGGGATTGCCCGCTTCGCCGGCGGTCGGTCCCGGATCGTCGGCCGTCCCCGGCAGGATCAGCCCGCCCTGATCGGCGGGGTTTCCCAAACTGGGAGACTCCAACGGCGAACCAGACAGTGTACCCGGCTCCGACTGATCGGCTGGAGCGGCAAACGGATTGGCCGAGACATCCGGCCCTGCGAACGTCGTCTCAGGATTCTCTGCCGCGGCCAATCGGACCCCCTCCCCCGGCGGCAGGTCCTGCGACGGCACAACGGGGGCTGACGGATCGGGCTCGGAACCGAAACCACCACCCGCCGGTTCTACCCCCGTAGGCGCGGCGGAGAGGTCTTCGGTCGTGGCCGCGTTGCGACGAAGTCGGGCCGGGCCGGTCTCTGGAGGATCAAGGTTGGCCACCGTCTCAAATGGATTGGCCGTCGCGTCCGCATCGAGTTCGCGCGACGGTCCATTCCGTTCAGGGAATGGTGACCGAGAGTCTTCGCCGAGGCCGTTTCGGTCGTTGGCCGCCAGCAAGGGCTGCGTCGTACCGTAACCTGAGTCTGACTGACCGGTGGGAGGAGCGTCAAACGGGTTCGAAGGATCGCCGGTGGCGACCAGGGTGTCGCTCGTTTCCTTCGATTCACCTTCATCGGCGTCGGCCCGAGGGAAGCTGTTCGGGTTGACTTCCTCTTTCTGCTGCGCCAATTGCAGCTGGTCGTGGACCTTGTAGACGACGGCGCTGCCGACGCCAATCACGCTGAAGAGGGCGGCAATCTTCCAGAGTGCGCTCTGCATGGAAAACCTCGGACCGAATCCGTGATCGCGGACATCCGGCATCTGCGAAGGGACCGCAGCGCCCGTTGTTCCTGAGGTGCCCGCGGGCGCGCGACGCCGGAAATCGGCGGGCTTTTAGCAAAACCGGAAAAACTCGGAAAGATGAGTCTGAATGGCTCAAGTTGAGCGGTCAGCCGGGAGGCATCAGGCGTCAGCCTGGGCGGCGACGTCGCTGCATTTCCGGTGCAGTCTGGCGCCGGGTCTTTTCTGATTGCTGATAGCTGCTTTGCAAATGCCCACGGGGGTTGCTACATCGGCGGAGTCTTTCCATCCTTAACTGATTTGGACGCCTCATGGTCACGATTCAGCCCGTTCACCGGGCCCTGGTGCCGTGCGATTCCGACGCTGCCAACCGCCTCACGGCCCCCAATTACGACGAGTTTCAGTCGGACCGCGAGGTCTGGGATTTGCTGCAGCGTCGGCCGGAGTGCGTCCTGCGGATCACGATGGCGCACTGCCACGTCCCCCGCGTCGAGGACATTCTGCCTGACGGCGGGCCGGCCGCGATGGCCCACGCAGTGTCCGAAATGCAGGCGCTTTCCGGCAGCAAGTTGACCCGGAAGGTCTCGAACATCCTGTGGGTCTACGAGGTGGTCTCGCCCCGCCGGCCGAAGCTCAGGCAGATTGGTCTGGGCGGTTTTGGTCGCACCTCCGAGATTCGCACAGACGCGCAACCGCAAGGGACGATCATCCGCAACGAAGGGATTCATCCCGACAAGGCCGAAGGCCGCGCGCGGCTGATCACCGCGACGAACGCATATATTGGGACGGTCAACTGCGCTGTTCGCGACCGCCTCGGTCGTTTCGTCGCCGCGCTGGAGACGGTTGCCGACGCGCGTTCCTGCGATTTCGAGGCGACCGACGAAGCCGGCAACCGGCATCGTGCCTGGCTCGTTACCGATCCTCAGCAGATCGCCGGGTTCCAGGCACTGCTGGCGGCCGAGCCGGCCGCCTACGTGGCCGACGGCAACCACCGCAGCGCGGCAGCCGCCATGCTCGGGAAAGAGCACTTTCTGGCGGTATTCTTTCCGACTGGCCGCATGCACCTGGAGCCTTACAACCGCCTGTTGCCCTCGCTCGGACGGTCGCCGGAGCAGGTGGCCACGCTGCTTGCACAGCATTTCGACATCCGGCCGCTCGGCCCGCTGCCGGAGTACCGTCCGCAGCAGATCCACGAAATCGGCCTGTATCACGCGGGACTGTGGCATCTGCTGCAGCCGAGGGCCGGCACTTTTGACCCGGACAATGCGGCCGAGTCGATCGACGCGGCGATCGTCCATAAGCACATCGTGCAGGGGGTGCTCGGTATTGCCGATGCGCGTGACAAGCGCATCAATTACGTGGGTGGCAACAAGGACTCGCGGTACCTGAAGGCACGAGTGGATGCCGGCGATTACAACCTGGCCCTCTCGCTGGCGCCGGTGACGATGCAGCAGTTCTGCGACGTCTGCGAACAGAACCTGTTCATGCCGCCGAAATCCACCTGGTTCGACCCGAAGATCCGCAGTGGGATGGTGATGGCGCTGCTGGATTAGACGCTCGAAGTCGATGGTCATTCGCGTAGATGACAAATGACTATTGATGAATGACAATTGACAAATTCGATTCGTCATTGCTCATTCGTCATTTGGCATTTCCAGACCTGCAACCTGCCTTCCCTCCAATGCTGCCGCTCGAAATCACCTGCGAAGACGTCCACTCGCTCCAAAATGCGGGCGACACGTTCGCATTCATTGACTGCCGCGAACCCGATGAATTCGAAATGTGCCGGATCATGGGCGCAACGCTGCTGCCGATGTCCGAGCTGCGCGAGCGGCTCGCAGAACTGGAGCCGCATCGCGGCGGCCGGGTCGTCGTGCACTGCCACCACGGCGGACGCAGCCTGCGGGTGGCAAGTTTCCTGAGGCAGCAAGGCTTCTCGCAGGCACAGAGCATGGCCGGCGGCATTGATGCCTGGTCCGAGCGGATCGATCCGACGGTGCCGCGCTACTGAGCGCGCAAAAAAACAGCGGCAATGCGAGCGCATTACCGCTGTGAGTTGGCTACAGCGTCGGTCCACCGCAGCGGGCGGTCGTCCGCGGGCGCTACTTCTTCTCGCCCATCGGCTCTTTCTTTTCCGTGATGACCGGGCACTGCACAGCGAGCTCGGCGTTGAGCGCCGTGTAGTCCTTCCATTCGGCCGGGAGGTTGTCTTCGTGGAAGATTGCTTCCACGGGACATTCCGGTACGCAGGCTTCGCAATCGATGCATTCATCCGGGTGGATGTACAGCATCGACTCCCCTTCGTAGAAGCATTCCACCGGACAAACAACGACGCAGTCGGTGTACTTGCAGTTAAAGCATGGTTCGGCGACCACGTGGGCCATGACGTTTCCTTTCGCTCCTCGCGTGCAACCTCAAAGTGAGCCAGTTCCGAACGGATCGATCTTCGCAGCCGGGTGCGTCAGCGACGTGAATTCCGGGTTGCTGGCGGGCGTTTGCACAACTTCCGAACTGATGATGCCGGATCAAGTTGCGGCGACCGTCCAACCGCCGCGATCGTAATAGTGGAAAAATCGAGTGTCAAGAAAGCCCCAAAACTGAGAGTTCCTCAAGCGGATCGCGGTGGCGGTCGATGCTAAGTGATTGCGGGACAGCGAGTAAGGCGCTCAATGCGGCGAATCGTCTTGCCGCCGGTGGCGATCACGCGTAAAATTTCGCCAACGGTTTAAGGATTTGACCGCCGCCCCGGACGAGGCGGTGCCTGTCGTAGGGAGCTTCCCGTCACGCCGACTGGAGTCAGGTTCCCGTGGCTCTCACGGAGATCGATCGACGCCTGCTGAAGCAGTGCCTGGCGCGCACTCCCGGTGCGTGGCAGGACTTCGTCGACCGCTTCATCGGTCTGTTCGTCCATGTGATTCATCACACGGCTCACGTCCGCAGCGTCCGCCTCACGGCCGACGACGTGGACGATCTCTGTTCGGAAATCTTCCTCACGCTGCTGAAGAGCGATTTCGCCGTCCTGCGGCATTTCCGCGGGCAAAGCTCGCTGGCGACGTACCTCACCGTCATCGCCCGACGCATCGTTATTCATGAACTGGTGCGGCGGAAGAAGGAGGAGGCGCTTGGCCACGTCGTCGCGCACCAGGCGGCGGTCGAGGCAGCCGGTCGCAACGAGGAAGAGGTCCAGCGCATCGAGGATGCCGAAGAAGTCCAGCAGTTGATTCGCCGACTCTCTCCGCGCGAGGCGGCCATCGTGCGGATGTTCCACCTCGAGGGCAAGTCGTACAGCGACATCAGCAACCAGCTCGGAATTCCCACGAACTCCGTGGGCGCCGTGCTGACGCGGGCCGTCGAAAAGCTGCGCGACATCCGCGTGCCGACCCAGGCCTGAACACGCTTCTGGAACGGCCAACGAGCAGCCGTCGCTTGGATTTTGCCACCGAGTTCACAGAGGCCACTGAGTAAACCTCTCGGTGATCTCGGTGTCCTCTGTGGCAGATTCACTTCGCTTTGGTGCTCGGCATACCCCGAAGGTTGCTTGGGAATCGCCAAGGGCATTTCTTCACTTCGCCGGGAATCCGACTGAACCGCGCGCCCGCAGTGGACGCTGGCCCCGCGATCGGTACACTTTCTCCCTCGCAGGCCGGCGAAACGTCTCCGATCGCGAGCAATCCGTAACGAATCAACGGGCGGGGAGCGCGTCCCTCGGCCCTGGACCCTAGACTCTGGACCTTTTCGCCATGCGCCGTCCCCTGATTGCCGGCAACTGGAAGATGAACGGCAGCAGCGCCTTTGCTGCCAGCCTTGCGAAGGAGATTGCGGCTGAGCCTGCGGCCTCGGTCGATGTCCTGATCTGCCCTCCGTTTCCGTACCTGTCGGTCGTTGTCGCCGCCGTGCAGGGCTCGGCCGTGCAGGTCGGGGCGCAGAACGGCTATCACGAGCCACCAGGCGCCTTTACCGGCGAAGTTTCCATGGACATGCTTGTGGACGTGGGGTGCCGGTCGGTGCTCCTTGGGCACAGCGAGCGGCGGCATATCCTCAAGGAGACCGATGCGCTGATCAATGCGAAGGTGCTGGCGGCCCGGAAGGCCGGCTTGCAGGTCGTCCTGTGCGTCGGCGAGCTGCTGGAGGAGCGGGAAGCCAACCGGACCAACGCCGTGCTGGACGCACAGATGGCCGGCGGCCTCGCCGGCGTTGATGTGGCCGAACTGGCGAACGTCGTCATCGCCTACGAGCCGGTCTGGGCCATCGGCACCGGCCGTACGGCCTCTCCCGCCCAGGCCCAGGAAGCGCACGCTCATCTTCGCAATTGGCTGCGGAGCCGCTACAATTCGGCGGCGGGCGACGGCGTCCGCATCCTCTACGGCGGCAGCGTCAAAGCGGACAATGCACTGGAATTGTTGCAGCAGCCGGACGTGGATGGAGCACTGGTTGGCGGAGCGAGCCTGAAGGGGGCCAGCTTTCTGCCGATCATCCGGGCCGGCGTCGAGGCCGCCCGCTAAAGTCGTCGAGTTCGCTCGCTAAAGTCGTCACAGTGGAGATTGAGGCATGTATTCGTTTCTGGCGTGGACGTCCGAAATCCTGCTGCTGGTGCTGGGCTTGTTCCTGATGATCGTGATCCTGCTGCAGCGGGGTCGCGGCGGGGGTCTGGCCGGCGCGTTCGGCGGCACGGGGGGCCAGAGCGCCTTCGGCACCAAGGCCGGCGACGTGTTCACGAAGATTACGATTGTCGTGGCGATTCTCTGGGTCGTCGTCTCCGGCGGCAGCGGGTACTTTCTCCGCGCGGCGGCCGAGCAGAAGGGCGCCCAGTTCGGCAGCGCTCCTGCCGAGAAGCCTGTCGTGGATCCGGCGATCCTCGAAAAGCCCGATGCGAGGAGTTCCGCGGTCAACAGCTCCAGATGCCGGTGCAGCCCCAGCAGGGGATACCAAGCCCTCGGAAACGGGCGGTGCCGCGACTCCTGCGACCGACGGTGCCGCCCCTACGGCCGAACCGGCCAAGCCCGCGACTTCTGAGGCCGAGAAACCGGCTGTGGAGCCGGCGCCGGCCGGTGATGCCCCGAAGCCGAACTAGAGGGCCGCGCCCGTGCTGCTCAGCATGACCGGCATCGGCGAAGCGCGCGTCGAGAACGAGCGGTTGGCGGTATCCGTCGAGTTACGGAGCGTCAACAATCGGCATCTCAAGGTTTCGCTGCGCGGTCCCGAAGCGTACCTGTCGCTGGAACACGACATCGAGAAGATCGTGCGCTCGCGGGTGTCGCGCGGCACGGTCAACGTCAACCTGCGGATCGACCGTCTGCAGGGGGACGCCGGGTACACGGTTCGCCGCAGCGTGCTGGCGGACTACGTCTCGCAGTTGCGGACGCTCGCGTCGGACCTGCATCTGGAAGCGCCGCGCGAGCTTTCGGCGCTCCTGGCATTGCCCGGTGTCGTTGCGGAGGGGAGTGCGGCCCCGGTCTCGCCGGCCGACGGCGAGATCATTTCGCTGGCGATGCATGCCGCTCTCGACAAGCTGCATGAATTTCGCGTCCGCGAAGGGGAGGCGATGGCCCGCGAACTCTCGCAGCTCTGCGATGCGCTTGAAGCCGGCATGAAGTCTGTCGCGTCACGAGCGCCGCTCGTCGTCGCGGAATATCGCACCCGGCTGCAGGGCCGCATCGACGAAATCCTGCGCGAGGCCGGCCTGAACGTCCCGGCCGTCGACCTCGTCCGCGAAGTCGGCCTGTTTGCCGACCGCTGTGACATCAACGAAGAGTTGACGCGGTTGCGCTCGCACGTGGAACAGTTCCGCGCGTTGATCGTCGCCGGCGAATCGGCCGGCCGGACGATGGAGTTCCTGTGCCAGGAACTCAACCGCGAGGTGAATACGATCGGCTCGAAGGCGAATGACGTCGAAATCGCCCGCTGTGTTGTCGACTGCAAGGGGTCGATCGAACGGATTCGCGAGATCGTGCAGAATGTCGAGTGAGTCTCTGAAAAGAAAAGCAGGAGGCAACAGTGGAAACGGAGAGAATCTCCTTGCCGAAACGTACTGAAAGCTGACGTCGCCACTCCTTTGCACGTCTCCGTTCCCTCTGTTGCCTCCTGTTCTATTTCTGTCGAGCGGTGATGGGCAGTGACTGAGCGCAAGCCAACCAATACTCCGGTTGTTGTCTTGTCGGGCCCCAGTGGCAGCGGCAAGACGACGATCGTGCGCCGGCTGCTGGAGACGTCGCCGGTCAAGCTGGTGATGTCAATTTCTGCCACGACCCGGCCCCGTCGGCCGCAGGAAGTCCACGGTCGCGATTACTACTTTCTGTCTTCTGAGGAATTCGAGCGCCGGCGGACCGCCGGCGAGTTCCTCGAATGCGCCGAGGTGCACCGCAGCGGGTACTGGTACGGCACGCTGTTCTCCGAGCTGGATCGCGCCCGCAGTCTGGGGGCCTGGCCGCTGCTGGAGATCGACGTGGAGGGGGCTCTCAACGTGATGCGGGCCTATCCCGATGCGATGTCGATCTTCCTGACGACGCCGCCCGATCAGTATGAGCAGCGGCTCCGGGCCCGGGGGACGGAGTCGGAGGCGGTCATCCAGCGTCGGTTGCAGACGGCCCGAAACGAATTACAATTGGCAGATTCGTACCGCTACCGCGTCGTCAACGACGATCTCGATCGCGCCGTGCGCGAAATTTGCACCATAATCGCTCAGCGAGAGGCCGGGTTGCATGCAGGATGAACTGAAGGAAGAAACGATCGTCAATAAGGTCGGTGGCCGCTTCAAGCTGTCGACGCTCATCCAGAAGCGACTGGTGGCGCTGCACCGCGGCTCGCCACCGCTGGTGGAAGTGCCGGGCAAGCCGGGCATGGACACCGTCATCCAGGAGATCCTGCAGGACAAGATCTACCTGGACAACTCCGGCAACGTCGTGATGGCGGTCGATGATGCGCCGGACGTGGCCGACGACGGCGGCCCGACGCTGGATGACCTGTAGGGAAGGATTCAGGATCCAGACGTCAGGATTCAGGGATACAATCTGAGCGTGGTCCAGTCAGCTCTCTGAATCCCGAATCCTGACCCCCGAATCCTCCATGAAAGGTCGCGAGATTCTCATCGGCGTGACGGGCGGGATTGCCGCGTACAAGACGGCGCAGCTCGTCAGCAGTCTGGTGCAGGCCGGGGCCGGCGTGACGGTCGTCATGACCCGCGCCGCCCGGAAATTCGTCGGGCCGACGACGTTTCAGGCGCTGACCGGGCGGCCGGTGTACACGGACATGTTCCGGCCGCAGGAGCATTTCATCGGCGAGCACATCGGCCTTGCGCGCCGCGCCGAGTTGTACGTGATCGCACCGGCATCGGCCGACATGCTGGCCAAACTGGCGCATGGCCAGGCGGATGATCTCGTCTCGACCCTGGCACTGTCAGTGACCTGTCCGATACTCGCCGCACCGGCGATGAACAACGAGATGTGGGCCAAGGCGGCCGTGCAGCGGAACGTGAAGCAGTTGCAGGCAGACGGCGTGACGCTGATCGGCCCTGACGAGGGGTGGCTGAGCTGCCAGAGTGTTGGACCGGGCCGGATGTCGGAACCCGCGGCGATTCTGGAAGCGATCCGCGCGAAGCTCGTGTGAGCGCAGGGGTCCCATCTCCCGCTGAATTCCCGAGACCGGTCTGGATGCTTGGCGATCCACCTTCGACTGCCCTAAATCCGCCCCCGCTCCCGACCGTGGTATGATGCGGGCATGGCCGAACGCCGACCTCTTCGCAGACGAATTGGACTATTTGCGCTCGCAGCCGGCCTGTTGCTGACATGGTATGTCGCGATAGGGCCGGTGATTTGCATGCTTGCATACGTCCGCTTTCCAGACGCAATCCCGTTCGTAGAAGTCGTATTTCGCCCGTTGATTTACTGGCGAACGCATCCGGAACTGCTCGGGGCGAAACTGCACCAGAGCTATTGGGAATGGTGGGACAAGATTATCGTGAACCTCGTCAATCGCGGGGTGATTTGAGACAAACCCTCCTGGCGTCCCGAATCTATTTCGGATTGGATCGACCCACTCTTACTCCTGCCCGCTGCGCATCGCGCGTTCCACCAGCTGCTTGTCGAAGTAGTTTACTTCCATTCCCGCATCGATCACGATCCGCTGCGCATTGATGCCGGATGATCGCGGCGATATCAGAAATGCCGCCGCGTTTGCGACCTCCTCCGTCCGCACGGCCGCTTTGCGCAGGGTGGCCTGTTCGGCGAATAAGTACGAATCGACGTAGCCGGGAATCCCCGCAGACGCCGACGTCTTGAGCAGCCCCGGGCAGACGGCGTTGAAGCGCACGCGCGAGAACTCCGCAAACGACTTGGCGAGAAAGCACAGCGAGGAGTCGAGCGCCGCCTTGATCGGCGCCATGTAGCCGTAGTTTTCCGCCGCCATGCGGGTGGTGCTGATCGAGATCGTCACGACGCTGCCGCGCTCGCGGTCGAGCAGGTCCTTGAACGCCCCGGCGAGCGCCGTCAGTGAAAAGCAGGAGATGTCGACCGCCCGCAAAAAGGCAGCCCGCGGCGTCTCGTGAAACGGCAGCCAGCCGGCCGAGTAATCGGCGAAGGCGATCGAATGCACGAGTCCCAGCAGGCGGCCGCGGTCCCTGGCGACATCGCCGGCCAGCTTGTCGATCTGGTCCTGGTGCTCGACGTCACAGACGTAGACCGGCGCCTCGCCGACCAGCTTCTTCACTGATTCCCGCCGCGCCTCGCTGCGCACGGCGTACAACACGTCCGCCCCCGCTTCGGCCAGCACGCGGCCGACGTGGTACGCCACGCTTTTCTTGTTAGCGACGCCCAGAACGAGGATCGGTTCGCCGGTGAGTTGCAGAAAGTCCATGTCGAATCTCAAAAGACGGCACGCAGATCACGCAGATTAACGAGATTGGCTCAGATTTATCAGCTGAGGAACGGCAGCGAATCTTGCCGGTTCGATTTCATCTGCGCGAATCTCTGAAAGCCGCGAAATCTGCGTCCCTGCTTCATTCCAGTGCAAACAGCCGTTTCGCGTTCGCCGTCGTCTGTGCGGCGAATTCCTCCAGCGACACGCCGCGCAACTGGGCGACCAGCTCTGCTGTGTGCCGCACCCAGGCCGGTTCGTTGCGCTTGCCGCGGTTGGGGACCGGCGCGAGGTACGGCGAATCCGTCTCGACGAGGATCCGGTCGGCCGGCACGCGGGCCGCGATCTGCCGCAGCTCTGCGCTTTTTTTGTATGTGATCATTCCGGCGAACGACAGGTACATCCCCAGTTCTAGGCACACGTCGGCCGTCTCCGAACTGCCGGCGAACGAATGCATCACCCCGTGCAGCCCCCCCTGCCCCGCCGCACGGCGGAGCTGTACGACAACGTCTGCATCTGCTTCGCGGCAATGCACGATGAACGGTTTGCCGCTCCGCCGCGACAGGTCGAGGTGCAGGTCGAAATAGTCCTGCTGGACTTCGATCGGCGTGTGATCCCAGTAGCGGTCGAGTCCCGTCTCGCCGATCCCGACGGCGCGTGGCTGTGTGACTAGCTGCTCAATCTGTACCCAGTCGTCCGGCTGTGCGACGGCGGCGTAGTTCGGATGAATCCCGACGGCCGCATAAACACCTGGAAATTCGGCGGCGATGGCCAGGGCTGCCCGGCTGCTGGCGAGCGTGGTTCCGATCGTCACAATTCGCGTCACCCCGGCCGCGGCGGCGTTTGTTACGACGTCGGTCCGGTCGAATGAGAACGCGTCCTCGTCGAGATGTGCGTGGGTGTCGACGAGGTGCATCGGAACATCCGAAAGTCGACTGGCGAAACTCGAATCCAGCACTACTCAAATGTCAGAAAGTCGAATGACTCGCGATTCCGAGTCATTTTGACATTCGACATCTGGGCATTTTTACATTTGTCCAAAGAGGGCACTTCAATCTCAATGGGACTTTGCCATCGAGCAACCTGAAGGCTGGACTCCAACTTTACGCCGTGACGCCGGAGCGGAATTTCCGCTTGGCAATCAGCTCCTGCAGCTCGCGATGATGACCAGCGGCCTGATCGGCGGCCGCGGAAATCACGTGCCGGGCGGCCTCGTCGTCGCCGGACTCCAGCGCAGCAGCCGTCAGCTCGTCGGCGAGGTACTGCTGGTCATCGAGGAGCTGGTCCAGCAGGTAGTCCAGCGCGACGTAGTGCAGGCTCGTGTACTCCGATGGATACTGCCCGTAAGCGATGCGGTGGCCGCGTTCGTCCAGGAGCGCCGCGAACTGCAGTACGGTCTCGCGCTGTTCGGCCACCATCCGCTCCACGGCGGTCTGCTCGGCGGCTTCCTCCTCGCTGGCCCACGGCCAGCTCTCGCCGACGTACTGCAGGAGGCTCCGGCCGAGGTCGATCAGGAGGTCGTTCAGTCGGTCGCTGGGGAACATGGGGGCAGAGGCCGGAGGTCAGAAGCCAGAGGTCGGGAAAGTGGTGCTTGGTCGTTTGGTGTTTGGTGCCACCCGATAAGAGACTCAACGCTTATCTGCGTCACTCTCTTAAATCTGCGTCATCTGCGTGCCGCTACCGCGCCGCTCACTGGAACAGGACGCGGGCGACTTCGTGAGCGGTGCGGGTCAGGCGATCCTGCAGGTGCGAGGCGCCGAGCAGGAAAATCGGGATCGCGATCAGGGCCGTGTACCAGCCGACGACGCCCGGCGTCCGCAGGACGCGACGCTCGGCCGGCTCCGGATTGATGAACATCGCCTTCAGCACGCGGAGGTAATAGAACAGGCTGAACACGGTGTTGGCGCCGGCGACGGCCAGGAGCGCCCACATCGACCAGTGCAGGTAACCGGCCTTGAAGACTGCCATGAAGATCAGCAGCTTGGCGAAGAACCCGCCGAACGGGGGCAGGCCGACCAGGCTGAACATCGCCACCGCCATGCAGATGCAGAGCACCTTTGTGGCCGTGTTCTGGTGGACGAGGCCATTGTAGGCGTCGATGTTCTCCGAGTAGGTCTCGTTGCGGAGCAGTGCCACAACCGCGAACGCCACCAGGTTCATGAACAGGTAGACCCCGAGGTAGTACATCAGCCCTTCGACGCTGCGGACCGACGCGTCGGCAAGGTCCGGCTGCGAGAAGCCCGAAGACGCCGGCGCGCCCCACAGCACCAGCAGTGCCGCGACGGCCATCACCATGTAGCCGGCATGGGCGATCGTGGAGTACGCCAGGAGCCGCTTGACGTTGTTCTGTGAATACGCGGCGAGGTTCCCCAGCGTCATGCTGATGGCGGCAATCACCGCCAGGCCAATCCCCAGGAACGACCGCAGGTCGTACAGCACTTCCTCGCCGCCGCCGAATGCGAGGACAAACCGGACCAGCAGTGCGAACGACGCGGCTTTCGACGCGACCGACAGGAAACCGGCCACCTCGGCCGAAGCCCCCTCAAAGGCGTCCGGGCACCAGAAGTGGAACGGGGCGAGCGACAGCTTGAACGCCAGCCCGACCAGCACCATCATGATGCCGAGGACCAGGGTGACGGCGGTGGCGCTCGTCGGAGCGAAGGGCTGACCCTGCATCACGGTGACGAACCGTTCGGACAGTTCTCCCAGGTTTCCAGTGCCAAGCAGGCCGGCCAGCAGTGAGATGCCATACAGCATCACGCCCGCCGCCCCGGCGCCGTACACGACGTACTTCAGCGCCGCCTCGCTGCTCTGCCGGCGTCCCTTGAGGAAGCCGACCATCGCATAGCTGGGCACGCTCATCATCTCCACGCCGACGAAGATCATCAGCAGGTGATTCGCGCTCGAGGCCAGCAGCATGCCGACGGTGCTGCCCAGCAGCAGCGTGTAGAAGTCCGGACCGTCTTCGTTGTCGGGAATGCCGGTCAGCACGGTCAGGGCGATGACCAGCACCGAGAACAGCAGCAGGCCCAGCCGGATGAAGAGCGTGAACTGGTCGTGCATCAGCAGGCCCGTAAAGTAAGCCCCCTGCGTGCCGACGCCGTCTTCGGTGATGTGCGCGGCGTTAAACAGCCAGTCGAGACCGGAATCCAGCGGCGTCGCCGTCTTCAGGTACATGAACTGGGCAAACACCCCCAGAAACGCCACCAGCGCGCCGAGCAGCGCGATCCAGCAGGCGGGCAGCTTCTGCACGCCGAGCAGCATCCGCGCCAGCAGCAGCAGGACGATCGTGGCGCACAGCACGAGTTCCGGCGCGAAAATCTGCGCCGCTCGCGGCAGGTCGCCGTGGATCAGACCGTTGAGGAGGGTTTCGAAGGTCATTGGAGGTTGTCGCCGTAATCTCGGCGTTGGCGTTCCCAGAGGATTGAAGGATCAGAGGAGCAAAGGATCAGAGGGGAATACGAATCGAAGTCTTACCTTTGCACCTTCGCTCCTTGACTCCTCTGCTCCTTATTTTCCAAGGATCGACGTCACCTGCTGCGGCATCTGGTGCAGCGCGCTGTAGCCGCTTGCCAGCGTGTTCGTCAGCAACTCGGTCGATTCTTTCATCATCCCGAACATGCTCCCGGGAAACACTCCGAGGAGGATCGCCAATACCAGCAGCGTGACGCCGACGAACTTCTCGCGGCCGTTCCACTCCAGGAGTGCTTCGGGATGCGGGCCCTTGTATTCCGGTCCGAGATACACCCGCTGGATCGTCCACAGGATGTATCCGGCGGTGAGGATCACGCCCGACGCGGCGATGACGGCCAGCACGTGGCTATAGCTCCAACTGCTGATGACCGTGAACGCCTCGCCGATGAAACCGCACAGGCCCGGCAGGCCGAGGCCGGCGAAGAAAATGCCGACCGCCACGCCGCCGTACCACGGCATTTTCTGCATGATGCCGCCGAACTCGTTCAGGTTGCGGTGGTGCACCCGGTCGTACAGGACGCCGACGCAGAAGAACATCCCCGCGCTGGAGATGCCGTGCGCCAGCATCTGGAACATGGCGCCGTTGATGCCCATCAGCCAGTAGTCGCGATCGATCGTCTTGCCGGTCGCCGTATCGATCTTCCAGATCGCCAGCCCCAGCAGGACGTAACCCATGTGGCTGACCGAGCTGTAGGCGACGAGCCGCTTGAAGTCGGTCTGGGCCATGGCGGCGAACGCGCCATAGATGATGCTGAACACGCCGATGGCGACCAGCGTGTAGGCCGCAACCTGCGCGCCGTACGGGCAGAGTGGGAACGCGATACGGATGATGCCGTAACCGCCCATTTTCAGCAGCACGCCCGCCAGGATCATGGAGATCGGCGTCGGCGCCTCGACGTGCGCGTCCGGCAACCAGGTGTGGAACGGGAACGTCGGCACCTTGATGGCGAAGCCGATGAACAACAGGATGAACGCGAGCAACTGCAGCCCGCCGTCCTCCAGCAGCTTGCCGTCCTTCGCCATTTGCGACAGTTCGACGATGTTAAAGTTGTTGCCGCCGGCGAAGTAGAACATCAGCATCGCGATCAACAGCAGCACGCTGCCCGCCAGCGTATACAGGAAGAACTTGATCGCTGCGTACTCGCGTCGCGGCCCACCCCACACGCCGATCAGGAAGTACATCGGCAGCAGCATCACTTCCCAGAACACGTAGAACAGGAAGAAGTCGAGCGCCATGAAGACGCCCAGCATGCCGGTCTCCAGCAGCAGGAACAGGATCAGGTAGCCGCGGACGTATTTCTCGATGCTCCACGACGCGATCATCGCCAGGAAACTGACGAGCGTGGTCAGGATCACCAGTGGCAGACTGATGCCATCGATTCCGAGCCGATAGAACACGTTCCACGTCGGGATCCAGTCGAACTGGACATTCATCTGGAACGCGCCGATGTAGTCGCCGGCACCGGTGGCCGGGTTGAATCCGCGCCACATTTCGAGCGACAGCGCCAGCGTCGCCGCCGTGATAAACAGTGCGAACTTGCGCATGCCTTCGACCGCTTCCTTGTCGAAGAACGACAGCAGGATCGCGCCGATCGTCGGCAGGAAAATCGTCAGCGTCAGCAGCGCGGCGGGTGCGAACAGGGGTTCGTTCATGACGTTCTTTTGTAGGGTGGGCAGTGCCCACCGACCTCATCGATTTTTAATGCTGGTGGGCACAGCCCACCCTACGCTCTCGGCAAAAACGCAAACAACAGGATAAACAGCGACACGACGCCGACGGCGATGAACATGACGTACTGTCGCAGGCGTCCCGTCTGGAGGTGGCGCAGCGAACGTCCGACAGCGTAGGTGCCGTCGCCGACGATGTTCACGATCCGATCAACGACGTTCTCGTCGAATGCCCGATCCCACCGGGAAACCCAGACTGCCGCCCCGGCCAGCCAGTGCAGGAGGCCGTCAAGGATGCTCTTGTCAAACGCCTGCGGCCAGCGGGCCACGACGTGCACCGGCCGGACGAACATCGTGTCGTACAGATTGTCGAACTGCCATTTCTCGACGAGGAACCGGTAGGTGCTCCCCATCTGTCGCGCGACGGCCGCCGGATCGACGACGCCCTTCACGTACACGAGCCACGACAGCGCCAGTCCGGTGAGGGCCGCGATCAGGGCCGCTGCTCCGGCCGTCGCGTGCTGTTCGTGAATCTGGTGGTGGCTCGGGAGCGCCGTCGCCGTGGCGCCGGCCGCGGTTGCTCCGCTGGCGACGTGCGCGGGTTCGCTGGAGAGCAGCAACCGCACCAGATGCCCGGGCGCGAGATGTCCGTCCTCCTGGACGACCAGGCCCCAGGCGCACCCGATCGCGAACACCGACAGCACGATCAACGGCAGCGTCATCGCCCGCGGCGACTCATGGGCGTGGTCGTAAACATGGTGGTCCTTCGGAGCGCCGGCGAATGTCATGAACCAGAGCCGGAACATGTAGAACGCCGTGATGCCGGCGGTCACCAGCGGCACCAGGAACAGCAGGAAATGCCCCGGGTTGATCGACATGTAAGTCAGCGCTGTGGCAACGATTTCGTCCTTGGAGTGATAGCCGGAGAACGCGATCTTGCCGATGAACGGCAGCGTCGGCCAGGGCAGAGCCAGCCCGGAGATTGCGATGACGCCGATCAGCATTGCCGTGGCGGTGATCGGCATCTTCTTGCGCAGGCCCCCCATGCGGGTCATTTCCTGCACGTGGTGGCAGCCATAGATCACCGAGCCGGACGCGAGGAACATCAGCGACTTGAAGAACGCGTGCGTGATCAGGTGGAACAGCCCGGCGACCCAGCCCCCCACCCCCAGGGCGAGCATCATGTATCCGAGCTGGCTGATCGTCGAATACGCCAGGACGCGCTTGATGTCGGTCGCCACGATCGCGATCGTCGCGCCGATGAACAGCGTGATGCAGCCGACGTAGGCGATCGCCAGCAGGACTTCCGGAGTGAACATCGGATAGAACCGTCCGGCGAGATACACGCCGGCGGCGACCATTGTGGCCGAGTGCACGAGCGCCGAAACCGGCGTCGGTCCTTCCATCGCGTCGGGCAACCAGGTTTGCAGCGGGAACTGGGCGCTCTTGCCGATACAGCCGGCGAACACGCCCAGCCCGGCCGTAACCAGCAGCCAGTAGGGAATCGTCAGCGGGACTTCGTTCGAAGACGCCAGTCGCTGCCCCGCGCCATTCTGCAGGAACACCAGGGCGTCGCGCCCCTCGCCGTCGATATCCAGCTTTCCTTCCGGCGAGCGGACCATCTGGAACAGGCCCGGTCCGGCGTCGCTCGTCGGATCGGTGTTCGCGAACGTGAACGTGCCGAACGACGTCCACAGGATCATCAGCCCGATCAGGAAACCGAAGTCCCCGACACGGTTCATGATGAACGCTTTATTTGCCGCCGTGCTGGCCGACTTGCGCTCGATGTAGAACCCGATCAGCAGGTAACTGCAGACGCCGACCAGCTCCCAGAACACGAACACCATGAAGATGTTGCCGGCGATCACCAGCCCCAGCATCGAGAAGCAGAACAGCGACATATACGAGAAGAACCGGTAGTACCGTCCCGGGCGGTGGAAGTGCCGGCCTCCGGAGAGGTGGACTTCGTGGTCCTCGAGGTCGTCGGTGAGTTCGTCGCTCATGTAGCCGGTCGCGAACACATGAATGCACGTGGCGATCAGCGTCACCATGCAGAACATCGCGAGCGTCAGCCCGTCGATGTAGTAGTCCAGCGAGACCGTCAGCCGGCCGAAGCGTCCCAGCTCGTAGAACGTGCCGCTGAACGCCGACGCGAACGGGTTGTTCGCATGCTCGGCGTGAACATGTTCGCCTTCGGCATGCGCCGCTGCGGTATGGGCCTGTTCGTGCGCCGCATCACCGGCCGCGTGGGCGTGACCATGTTCGGCGTGTGCGTGCTCGCCTTCGGGGGCCGCCGGCGCAGTTTCGCCACCGGCCGCGTGTTCCGTGTGTGCACTCTCCAGTTCCAGCGCTGACCAGTGCGTGGCGCTCCCCCAGGTCAGCAGCGCCGCACTGCTGCAGACGAAGCCCGTGGCGATGCAGCCGACGGCCATCCAGGCGGCCGCCTTGCTCTTGCGGCTTCCCCAGTATCCGCCGAACACTTCGACAGC
>JAXMBS010000063.1:0-32391 GCA_046349775.1 Planctomycetaceae bacterium
GGATCATGAACGTAGCTGTCCGCTGCGACCAGCATTCCGTCCGGTTTGGGCACTTGGCGCTCTCGCAGACGGTCTCCAGCCTGAGATCCTCAATGATTCGGCTGGTGAACGACATCTCCGCCGTCGGCATCGGACGCTTCAGCCAGGGGGGCAATCGGCGGCGAACCACTGCCTGCGGCGCCGGCGGTTCGGCGGCCGGCGGGCGCTCCAAGGACTGCGGTTCCAGCACCACCACCGGCAACTCAAGCATGCAGGCAGACCCTTTCCGTCCGCGATTTCAGCAGCGGGTGCCCGCCATAGACGTGGTGCCGGCTATACCCGAACCGCCGCGCCACGTGTCGCAGCGTGCTTTCGCGGGCGGCCGACATCGAAATCCGCTGCAATCGCTGCGCCTGCAGCGATGTGCTCAATTCCCGATCCGGATCGGAACTTGCCAGCCCCAGAAAGCTGGGATGTTGATCGACGTTGAGGTACGCGCCCAGGTACGACGTCCACGATTTGACCGCTGCGCCGATGAATCCGACCTGCCCGCCGCGGCTCCAGACGCCCGGCACGGAGACGCGGCGTCGGGCCGGCACGTGCTGATCGTGGCAGACGGCCACCAGCGATTCTTCCAGCCGTTCGCGGTAGTCGGAGAGCCCAAGTCCCAGCCGCTGCAAAGGCAGAATGGGATAGACGGCTAACTGGCCCGGTGCATGGGCGATTGCTCCACCGCCGCGCGAGATCCAGCGGACGTCGATCTCGGCGCTCCGCAGGTCGTCTGGATCGGCCAGGACGTGCGCGGCGCTCGCCTCGCGTCCGAGAGTGATCAGCGGCGGGTGCTCGCACAGCAGGAGCACTCCCTGCTGATCATCGCGGCCCGAGATTTCGTAGATCAGGCGCTCCTGGAGCGCCAGGGCGGAATCGAATTCCACCAGCCCGAGCAGATAGACCTCCAGCGCAGCGGCATTGGCCGCGTCAACGCTCCTGCTGGATGGCCGGGGCCGGACGGGCATTGGTGTCGTTGGGGGGGCTGGGCATGTTCGCGTCTGGAACAAGACAACGCAGCGGTCCGTCCGCCGGTCATCGGGCCAATCCCATTCGACAGGAATTCTAGCAGTCCCCCCAACTGGGAACAAACTTCCTGTTCCACGCCCCTGAAATCCGAAATCTGACCCTTCGTAAAACGCACCAGCCCGGCGGCCTTTGCAGGCAACCGGGCTGAGCGAGGAACGAGGAAGTTCCGTGTCTCGTCTATCGCGAGTTCTTCGGATCGTCGCGGAAGAAGTCGCTAGGGCCTTTGAGCGTGTAGTACGGATACACAACCACGCCACCCGGAACCTGCGGCGGCGGATACTGCAGATTGTCCGGCCGGCAGTAAGAGTAGGTGAAACGGTGCTGGGGATATCGCCCGTGCAAGTGATCTCGCACTTGGCCGAACGCTCCGTGGACCAAACCGCCGCTGCCGTTCTGGCAGAACGGGCAGACCTGACCATCCGCCGGATGCCCCTTGCATTGCGGGCAATCGGCGCTGGGCGGGCACGTGCCGTTGGTCGAGGCGGCGGGACCGTGGTGCCAGTTCACCTGAACCGGATGATAGGGGTCGTTCGCCGGAACTTTGTAGACGTCGACGTCCGTGTTGTGCACTGCGTCGTGGACCACTTCACCCAGCTCCGGCTGATAGCCGTAGCTGGCGGGACGCACGAACGGTTCCGGCAGAGCATCCTGACCGCGAGCGACCATCGGCGTGGTGCTGCAACCGGTCGAAACGCCGGCCAGCAGCCCACACAAGGCCAGGCCCAGGCAAACTCGCGTGTTCATCATCTACCCCTCTGTGGTTCCTGTCTCGCCGGCTGCGGTCTGCTGCCGCTGTGGCGCTCTGACGTCCGGCTCGCGCCCGACCCGTCTATCGCCCGGAAACTGGTCGCTGCGCGGGCCGTGGGTGTTCTGAATCCTTATCGGCAGTTCACGCGGCAGAACACGAACAATCCTTGAGATTGGCACAGGCGGTCCTTTCCGTGCACACCGTACCGGCCGCACAGTTAACCGAACTTGCACGATCTGCGCCAGCGGAATAAATTACACCCGCCAGGCGGTTCGCCATCCTGATCGCTGTTGCGGCAGCCGGCCGCAGCGACGGGCGCGAGTTGTCTCGCCGGGTGCGCCGCACTCCCGCCACCGAATCACGGACCATCGCTAACCGTCGCCTCCGCAAGGACTTGCTGCGGACTCCAGGAAGGGAGTGCTCGCGTGTTTGTCGCTATCTCGACGCGCAACTTCGCTGAACTCAGCTTTGAGGACGCCTGCGCGCAGATCATCGACCTCGAATTTGACCGCATTGAACTCTGGCTGGATGACCGCAGCCGGCAACTGACCGTCGCTGACCTCGCGGCCGACGCGGACGCCTTTGCGACCCGCTACCGCGAGGCGACACGGCTATCCCCCGCCGCGATTACGCTTGCGCACGACATCACTCCCGACGCCCTGCGCGGGATTACCAAAGTCTCTAAACAGTTGCGGATTACCCAAATTACGGTGCCGGCCTCCGACTTGGGGACGCCGTTCAACACCGAAATCGAGCGCCTGCGGGAACTGTCCGCCGTCGCCTCCCGCGACGGCGTGCGGCTGTCGATCCGCACCCAGCGCGGCACGCTGACAGAAGACCCGCACACCGCTGTCGAGCTGTGCCAGGCGGTCCCCGGCGTCGGCATCACGCTCGATCCCAGTCACTATCTCAAGACCCCCTCGCCCGAACGGGCGATCGACCTCGTGATGCCGTACACGTATCACGTCCTCCTGCGGGACTCGACCGCCGACTCGCTGCAGGTGCAGGTGGGCCTCGGCGAACTCGACTATGGCCGTCTGATCACGCAGCTCAACCGCGTCAACTACACTCGCGCCCTGTCGATCGAACTGCTGCCGGACATGCTCGGCGAACTCCAGCGCCCGCTGGAGCTGCGGAAAATGCGGATGCTGCTCGAGTCGCTGCTGTAATAACCGCGAACGTTTCGCCGCACCCCGCAGGGAAGCGCGCTCGGGCAACGCCGCCCCACGAGCCACGGGGTTGATCCCCGTGGCACAGCCCCGGCAGGGGCGACAGAATGTAGCCGGGGGTGAAGCGCAGCTCGCCGGCTGGCGAGCGGAGCAGAACCCCCGGAAACCGCGGGTGGCCCAGACGCCCCTGCGTCTGGGCGGCGTAGCCGCAAGATGTCTCCACTGGGCCATGCATCGCGCCGAGCCTTCCTCCGTCCATACCCCCTCAGCCGCGACGAAGACGGGTGGCCCATGTCGCAGTCCGAACGAATTCGCGACGCGACCCGCATGCACGAACCGTCTCCGGGATCTTCTGCACGGCACTGGGCGTGGACTGTGCCTGTGGGCGTACTGCTGGGTGAAGTACGTCTGGCCCGATCAGGCGGGATGGAAAAGCGCCCATCGAGTATCCTATCACGACTCGCCACGACCTCGCAGTTTGCTTGCGCGCTGCTCTTTGCCGTCACGGGAGTGCTGTACTACCGACTCGCCACGCGCGCGTCCGCTATTGTTGATCAGCTGCGTGTGTCTGCTCTTCGAGATGCCTCTGGCACTGCTGGCGATCGGCGAGCTGGCAGTGGCTGGAAAGTGACGCGTTATGATCTGCTGGAGACACATCACAGTCGGCAGTTCCTGGCAGAGTGGACGTTGATTGATGGACAGCACGACTGAACAAACCGCGCTTCAAATGCGACGGCGACGTCGATTTATCCTCGCCGGCGTCAGTTTCGCTGGAGTCGTGCTCGCACTGCTGGGCCTCGTTGTGCTTACGGGTGCCGATCGTCTTGAGCCGGATGCAATTGTCCGCGCGCGGAACATATCTTTCCACGCGGCAAGTTGCTTGTTGTGAAGGAAGCAGAGAATGGGATGATTCAGATTCAATTCGAGTCCCGAAAGTGGTAAAAGGCAGAGAGTGCTGAACCGGATCAACCAACGAGTTCGCCCGCAACCGGAGTGGGAGCTTGAGCGTGAACGTGAATGGTTCCTGTGTTTCGATCAATACGAGCGACTGTGGCTTTGCGATCGGGCGGCGGAAACCCGGTATCAGAGGCCGCAAGACGTCGTCCGGAGGAATCATTCAACCGTGCCAGTCCGTAACCATGAGCGGTTTCATTTTCAGAGGACTTCGCCCATTGGGGGATGTAAATCCGTCGTAAGCTTGTCGGGTGACTGGGCGCGGTGTACCGCCGCGCTTTTTGAGCACATTCCGGGAAGCAGGGCTCGACGGTCGCCATTTGGGGCGAGATCCCACCCATCCCGGTGAACCCGCCGGAGTTCACAACCGGTGAGCGGACCGCGGCTGCCGCCGAGATAACGAGGTCAGCATTCACTGGACCACGTGTCGGCAACGCGACCCGGACGCTTGCAACGTCCGGGTCGCTACCCCAAGTCCCGCTTCCGACCTAACCGTTAGGAAAAAGGCCACGGGGATCAACCCCGTGGCTCGTTGACGATTCGATTTCTGCCGTTGGCTTACGCAAACAGCGCCGGAACGATGTCCGCCTTCACCAGTTCGGCGGCGGCTGGTTCAGGTGGTTGTAGACGATCGTCGCCGGGTCGATCCCGAAGCTGTGGTAGATCGTCGCCAGCAGCTGTCCCGGATGGACCGGGTCTTTTGCCGGGGCGGAGGCCGTCTTGTCGCTCTGGCCGTGGACGTAGCCGCGCTTGACGCCGGCGCCGGCCATCAGCGCCGTGTAGCAGTACGGCCAGTGGTCGCGGCCGTCGTCGGTGTTGCTGTTGCCGGACGTGGACACGCCGCGCTGCGGGCTGCGGCCGAATTCACCGACAGCGATCACCAGCGTCTCGTTCAGCATGCCGCGCTGGTCGAGGTCTTCGATCAGCGCCGACAGTCCGGTGTCGAGCATCGGGCTGTTCTGCGTCTTCATCCGCTTGCTCAGATCGACGTGCACGTCCCACGAATGGTTGTCGCTGTTGGCCACTTTCGGCCACACGACTTCCACCACGCGGGTGCCGGCCTCGACGAGGCGCCGGGCGAGCAGCAGCGACTGGCCGAACGTCGTCCGGCCGTAGCGGTCGCGGACTTCACGCGACTCCTGTTCGATGGCGAACGCGTCGCGGGCGCGGCCCGAGGCCACCAGCGACAGCGCCTGGTCGTAATACTCGTTCAGGTTGTAGTTCTTGACCGCGCGATCGATCTCGGGCATCCCCTTGTTGATCGCGTCGCGGAGCTTCTCGCGGCGTTCCAGACGCTGGCCGTACACGTCGGCCCGCATCTCCAGGTCCGACACGTTGAGCTTGTCCATCTTGGACATGTCCATGTCGTCGCCGGGCGGGAACAGGTAGTACGGGTCATAGGCCTTGCCGAGGAACCCGGCAGTGCCCCCCTTGCCGACGACATTGCTCTCCTGCAGCGGGCGGGGCATCATCACCAGCGGGAGCATCGGCTCCTTCGGCGGCTTGAGCCGGATGATGTTCGAGCCGAAGTTCGGGAAGTCGCGCGGATCAGGTGGCTCGAGCTGGCCGGACGGGCTGACCTTGTCAGTCGTGTAGCCGGTCATCATCTGGTAGATGGCGGCCGTATGGTTGAACAGGCCGTTCGGCGTATAGCTCATCGAGCGGATGAGCGTGTACTTGTCGTTGATCTTCGCCAGGTGCGGCAGGTTCTCGGTGTACATCACGCCCGGCAACTGCGTGTTGATGTTCGAGAACGCGCTCTTGACGTTGTCCGGGACGTTCTCCTTCGGGTCCCACAGGTCGAGGTGGCTCGGTCCCCCCTGCAGGTAGCAGAGGATGACGCTCTTGGCCTGACCCCAACCGGCGCCGCCGAGGGCGCCGGTGCTGTTGGCCTTCGCCTGGAGTTCGAGCATGCCACCGAGGGACAGGCCGAGCATGCCGGAACCGCCGACGCGGAGAATGTCGCGGCGTGTGACGCCGAGGTGAGAATCGCAGAGGTCCTTGCCGGGCTGGCCGGGAACGCGAATCAGCATGGTCGCCTCCTCAAGGCGGGATGGATCGGTGGGCTTTGATGTTACCGCGAGGGCTGCGGTTTGACTACGGTAATTCGTGCTGTCGAGGAAACCGGAACCACTCGCAAATTATCGATTAAACAAGAACGCCGGGCTGTTGATGAGCGCCCACGTCAGGTCCTGGGCCGTCGTGAGCCGGGCATTTTGCATCTGGTCGCCGCTGAGGTGCACCGCGCGTTCGAGCCGCGACAGTTGCGGGTCGATCGGCAGCGGCTGGCTCAGATCGGCCACCTTGGCCTTGAGGGCCGTCAGTTGCGGGTCTTCCGGCCGGGGCTGCTGGGCGTCGGCCAGCGCCTTCTGCCGCCCTTTCAGGTCGTCGTCGAACGATCGGAAGTAATCGGCCAGCGTCTTCTTCTGCTCATCGGTGCGGAACCGCGGGGTGATCTTCACAATCGACAGGATGTTCGCCGGCAGGCCGGAGTCCAGCGGACCGGCAGCGGTCGTGACGGACAGTCGGAACCTGCCGATCGTGTGGACGTTGTCCGCGTGTCGCTGCTCGAGCTCGAACTGCAGCATCGCCGGCCCTGAGATCGCCAGCGGCTGCTTGAACTCGAACGTCGCGATATGCGATTTGCCGACTCCGTCGCCGATCGCCCAGCCGTTGCCGGTTTCCACCAGCACGCCGTCAATGGCGGTGGCCACGTCGTAGCCCGACTGGCTGATATCGGCCTTCGCATTCTGCAGTTCGATCTTCGTCACCTGATCCGCTTTATCCTTGGGCCACGCCGAGACTTTCAGTTCGCTTAGGACGAAGTTGCCGCTGGGCGCGCGGCCCGGACCGTTGTTGGGCAGGCTCGGATCGGTCAGCACTTCCAGCTTGAGTCCGGTGATGGACTGCTGGTCGATCGCTGCCCGGACGTCATAGTTGCCTTTGCGATCGTTCGGCCCCGACGCCAGCACCGACAGGTCCGGCTGCTTGTCCAGCTTGGCCCGCGTGGCTTTCAGTTCGGTCGGATCGAGTACCGTCCACGGAGTCGCCGTGACTGACACCGTCTCTTCCCAGGCCGTGACCTTCGCCGCCAGGCCGGCGTCATAGTCCGCAAGCGCCTGCTGGGCGGCGGCGATCCGCATTTGCCGCTCCACTTCGGCCTGCTCCTCACGGGCCTTGATCGATTCGGCATATGCGTCCCGCTCCTTCTCGGCAGCAGCGATTGCTTCCACGCGCTTGCGTTCGTTTTCTTCGACGATCGGCCGGATCTTTTCACGATGGTCCGCCAACGCCTTCACGAGGCCGTCGTGTTCGGACTGCAGCGTTTTCATCAACTCTTCGGTGGCCTGAACTTCTTCCGACCGCGCCGGCCGGCCGAGAACACGCAGGAAGATCTCGTTGACCAGCGCGCGATCGTTCGGTGTTGACGACACCAGCTTGGCAATCGCATTCTCCGGCTGCGAGATGGCTTCGCTGACCGTGGGACCATTCATGAGCGCCATGACCGGACCCAACTGCAGACCGGACGAGCGCTCGCATTCGCACGCGCTCTCGCGGGCCGGACGGCCGAGGTTCGCCAGGAACCGATCGGCCAGCTCGACGCCCGCGTCGGGGATCGCCGCCGCACGCGTGCCTTCGGGTACACCCGGAATCTGCATCTTCGAGCCGGTCACCGTATAGATCGCGTCGTACAGTGTTTCGGCCGGCAGACGCTTGGGCACCGCCCGCGCATAGTTGCGGCTGTCGTCGGCGTTCCATTCGTTGGACCCGACCGACAACTGGTAGACGCGGCTGGTGCAGATCGCCCGCATCAGTTCGCGGACGTTGAAGCCCGAATCAATAAACGACCGCGTCAGGTGGTTGAGCAGTTCCGGATTGGTCGGCGGATTGCCGGCCCGGATATCGTCCAGCGGCTCGATGATGCCCATGCCCAGCAGGTAGCCCCAGATGCGGTTCACGTAGCTGCGGGCGAAGTAGTCGTTGTCCGGCGACGTGATCCAGTTGGCAATCTGCTCGCGACGCGACGCGGAGTCGCCCATTGGAATCTGCGCGTCGTAGGGCACGGCGGGGGACGTGATGGCGCCGGTGCGGAGGTGCTTCTCCTCGCCGTCGTCCTTGTCGAAGACGACTTCCCACAGCGGCTTCGCGCCTTCGACGGCGGTGCCGCCAATGTTGCCGTCGGCGTTATTGGGATCGCGCTTCAGGCCCAGCCGCGAGAAGAACGCGGCCGTCTGGTAATACTGGTCCTGGGTCCAGCGCTCGAACGGATGGTCGTGGCACTTGTTGCAGTTGAACCGTACCCCCAGGAACAGATGCGTGGTGTTCTCCATCGTCGGCTCTGCATCGCGCAGAATCTTGTAGTACGACGCGGCCGGATGCTCCTTGTTCGATCCGCTGGCGGTCAGCACCTTCTTGCAGAACTCGTTGTACGGCGTATTGGCGGCGATCTCGCCGCGAATCCAGTCGCGGAACGCCTTCGCCCCTTCCGCTCCCAGGAACTTGCTGTTCACCTGCAGCAGGTCGGCCCACTTGTTCGTCCAGTAAGTGATGTACTCGTCGCTGCCGATGAGCTGCTCAATCACGGCCGTCCGCTTCAATCGGGTTTCGCGCGGATCGGCCAGGAAGGCGCGCAACGCTTCAGCCGACGGCGGCAGACCCGTCAAGTCGAGATACGCCCGCCGCAGGAACTCGTCGTTCGTACACAGTTCCGACGGACGGATTTTCAGTCGCTCCCACTTCGCGGCCACAAGCTTGTCAATCTCCGTCCAGGACTCAGGCGATTCCCAGACGAACCCGCTGCGGTCCCCCATCGACGTGACGGTCGTCGCCGCATAGTTCCCTTCAAACCGCGCCAACAGCGGCGCTTCCCCGCGACGAACCGTCGTCACCATGCCGTGGCGATTGATCTCGGCGACTTCAGTGTTGCCGCTGTCGATATAGGCTTCGCCGGTGACGTCGCGCGTCGAGCCGTCGGTGTATGTTGCGACGATCCGAACCTGCTGCTTCGCACCGATCTGCTGAATGACGGGGTCGAGCGGCTGGATGTCGATCTTCGCCACGCGCGGCACGTTCAGATCGAGGATCGCCCCTTCGGCGATCCACTGGCGGATCGTTTCGTAGTACGGATGGCCGGGTTTAGTGAGCTGGCCACCGACGTGCGGCACGGCTCCGGTCGCCTTGAGCAGCATCAGGCTGTCGTCCGGTGACGCCAGGTTGACGCGCCGCGAGGCGAGGTCGTCTGTAAATGAGCGAACGTCCATGATCGGGTCGTAGCCGCGGAGCGAGAGTTTGAAGCCGTTCTTGCCGTCCTTCGCACCGTGGCACGTGCCGGCGTTGCAGCCGAGCCGCGAAATGATGGGGTTCACGTCCCGCACGAAGTTCATTGGCGTCTGAGCAGCGACACCGGCAACGGTGACCGGCACCTGCAGCGTCTTGTCTCCCAAGGTGATTGTCAGACTGGCGGCGCCGTCGGCCCGCGCATGCACACGACCGCCGCGCGTGACGTAGACCGCTTCGCCGCTGGCCGCGATCGTCGCCATGCGGGTGACATCCACGTGGTCGCCGGTGTTCAACGCGGCGGTGACGAGGAGTTGCGTGTAGCCGAACTTGCGATTCAGTTCGATGGTCGTGGGCTGGACATCGATCGCCGTCACCGTGACCCCGGAAGGCAGGGACTCTGCGCTGAAGAAGTCGTTGGAATCCGCGGCAACGGCGGCCTGGGCCGCGATTTCGCCGGCGGCGCGGCCGGCGCTGGGATCGACCGTCACTGTCGGCGTTTCACGTGAAACGGTCCCGTCCGCCGGGTTGATGATCCGCAGGATGCCGTCGGAGCCGGCGGCGGCGATCGAGTTGCCGTCCGGCGAGTAGGCTACGGCGTACACGGCGGCCGGAACTTCGGTCTGCGTCAGCAGCTTGACGTCCTTCGTCAGGTACGCCTCCAGCTTGGCGGTCTCGTCCGACGTGTAGCCGACCTTCTGGACGATCGCCGAAATCTCCTCCGGCAGCGCCGGATCGAACTCTGCTGCGTAGGTGAAGACCTGCCCGTTGCCGTCCAGGCTGCTGGCCGCCACGATTCTCTTGCCGTCCGGCGAGTAATCGACCGAGAAAATGCGGCCGCGCATCGCCGGGAACTTGCGGATCAGGTTCGCGTCGTCGCCAATGACGCGCTTCGTCAGTCTCTGCATGCGATAGATGCGCGGCACGCCGTCGCTGCCGCCAATCAGCACTTCATCACGCGTCGGGTTGCGCCCGAGAGCCGATAATCCACCCTTCAGCGCACCCGGCGTGATCGACGTCACGTTGTCGATGAACCGCTGCGTTTTGACGTCGTACAGCTTGGTCGTCATGTCGCGGCCGACTGACACGATCAATGCGCCGTCGGTCGAGAACACCGTGTCCTGCACCCAGTCGTCGTGGGCGCCGCTGAAGAACACCTGCTCGCCGGTCGTGGAATTGAACCCACGAACGGTCTTGTCGGCGCAACCGATCGCGACCAATGAACCATCCGGCGACCAGCTCGCGCCGTAGGCCGTGTCGTACGTGATCGGAATCGAGAGCTGCAACTCCTTCGACTCGACGTTCCAGATCTGCAGCTCACCCATCCGGCAGGGGAGACCGCCGGTCACCGCCAGGCGCTTGCCGTCCGCCGAGAAGCGAACAGATTCGATGCGTTCGGACAAACCGATCAACCTCGCGGCAATGCCGGAGCCGTCCGCCTTGTGCAGCAGGACTTCGTGGAATCCGGCGACGGCGATCAACTGGCCGTCCGGCGAGTAATCGATGGCCGTGACGCCCGGCTGTCGCGAATAGACCGGCGGATGCTGGGCGTCGTACTTCTGCACGGCGTTCGCCGGCGTGTCGTCCTTGGCTCCCTGCGCGACCCAGTCGCGGACGAGCTTGATGTCCGCTTCGGACAGCGGGTCTTTGCCCTTGGGCATTTCGGCCTTGCCGTCGACCGGCGTGATCATCCTGACCAGCGCGCTGCCGTCAGGATTGCCGGGGACGATCGCCGCGACGCCGGTTTCACCGCCGGCGAGCAGCTTCGTGAAATCGGTCATGACGTAGGCGCCGCCGGACTTGGCCGGCTGGTGGCACCCCTGGCACTGGGCCTGCAGGAGTGGACGCACCTGCTTGTAGTAGCTGACTTCGGCGGCAGCAGGCGCTGCGGGTTCGTCGGCGGCGAATGCGCCTGCGGCGGTGAGGCCGAGCGAGGCGAGAACCAGTCCAACCATCCGAGACGAGGTCGTCATCCTGATCCACCCTGAGAATGTCGGTATTCGATGAGAGTGCAGCAGCGGCTCGGCCGCCGTGCGTCAGGTTTCGTCTAGTAGCAGGCAAGCCGGCGGGCGTCAGCCGCCGGATCGCGAGGAGTCTGGCGCGCGATCGCGGAACACAGGGGAGGGAGCTGCGGTCGCAGCCCGGCGTGTTCCGGTCACCTTCCGGTGGGTTCGGGTGACGCGGGTCGTCCGCGTATCCCGCGGCACAAACGCCTCCCGGCGGACGTTATCGCCCCCGTCTCCGTGTTGGGTCGATCGCATCCACAACCGTCGATTCTATGCCCGGTTCGGGGGGGTCGCAACCGTCTGGTTCTATAGAACGACCGATCCAGACAGTCAGGGTCCCGAAGACGCCATTCGTACTCGCAGTTGGTGGAGAAGGCCGCTCATCGTTCCGGTAACGGCGCGGTTTGCAGAACCGACCGTCCGGGACGCTTCCAACGTTGTCCGGCCGCCTCAAACCGTTAACTTCCGATCCCTCGACACAACGTCCCACATCCCGACGACCCGCCCGTTCGCGACGACGTACGCCTGCCTGTACAGGGCCGATGTCGGGCAGACGTGCCGAGGAATCGCGAGTGTCCAGTCGCCGGGGGACCAACGATCGGCCTGGGCGGTTTCGATGACCAGGTGCTCTTCGTTCTGGAGGACCTGCTTGGCATCGGGGATATCCGGCAGTGTCACGCGTTCCCCCATCGGCGGATCAGACGCGACCCCCTTGGTGCCGACGTCGAACGTCACGCGGTTGGGCGTCGGCCGGCTCATGACGCGCGTCAGCACGAGTGCCGCCGGGCGGAAACCGGTAAGGTCAGAAAACTTCTCGCCATACCCGCTGTCGTGGAACACGCACGTGCCGGGGCTGAACTCCGCGGTCGGCTCGGTGAAAGTCGCGTAGATCGGAAACTGCGGCGTCCCGCCGGCGACGATTCGCGGCACGGGCAACCCTCGTGCGGTCAGCACGTCGCGAAATGCCAGCACCTGTTTCCAGGCCGCTTCGACGGCGGCGCGCCGCTCGGTCGGATCGGCAATGCCGAGGTGGCCGTCGTACACGTGCAGCCCGCCAGCGACGAGTCCGGGTGTGCGATGGATCTGCTCGTAGAGGGCGATCGCCTGTTCGCCCGGCGGCAGACCGGTGCGGTTGCGGCCGACGTCGAGATCGAGCAGCACTTCAATCGAGGTTCCGGCGGACTGCAGCGCCTCGCCGAGCTGCGCCACCGGGCGCGGGTGATCGCCCGTCACCGAGAATCGCACGTCGGGAAACCTGCGGCGGAATTCGACGACGCGGCCAATGTTCGGCCCGACGATGTTGTAGGCGAGGAACACGTCTTTGACGCCGGCCTGCGCCAGCATCTCCGCTTCGGCGATCGTCGCCGCCTTGTGTTTGGTGATGCCGCGCGCGAGCTCCATCTCGGCGATCTCGCGCATCTTGTGCGTCTTGCAGTGGGGACGCAGCCGCGACAGGTCGCCGCTGATCGCGATCATCCGGTCGATGTTCGCCGCGACGAGATCGCGAAAAACGACCAGCCCCGGTGAAATGATCGAGGAGACGTCGTCGATGCGGTAGATCGGGTCCATAAATGCGGCTCGGTTGTGATCGAAGGATTCACGCTGTTTGTAGCGCGCGCCGCTGCCCGGCAGCAAGCGACGTGGCAAAGTGAAGGTACGCAGATCGCGCAGATTTCAAAGATTTGCGGAAACAACAAAAGCAAACTTATACGCCGTGCAAATCCAGACGCCGACGTCCGACCCCCATCTGGTCTGCGTCTATCTCTGAAATCTGCGCAATCTGCGTCCCTGTATTTCAGCGGACAATGGACCGCGGACAAACAATCCCGCTATAAACGAAGAAAACGCCCGCAGCACGACCATGTTCCCCGCCACACGTCTCCGCCGACTCCGCCAGCATCCGCAATTGCGGACGATGTTCCGGGAAACGGAACTCGCGCCAAGTGACTTCATTCTGCCGCTGTTTGTCCGGTTCGGGCGCGGCGACAAGATCCCGATTGGCTCAATGCCGGGGCACCATCAGCTCACGGTCGAACATCTCGCAGCGGAAGCCCGTGAAATCGCCGGGCTGGGTATTCCGGCCGTGATTCTGTTCGGCATCCCGGAGCACAAAGACGCGGTCGGCTCAGACGCCTGTTCCGATACAGGCATCATTCCGCAGGCCGTGAAGGCGATCCGCGACGCGGCCCCTGAACTGCTGGTGATCACCGACGTCTGCTTCTGCGAGTTCACCGATCACGGGCATTGCGGGATCGTCGCCAGCAAGGCGGGCCGCACCGACGTCGACAACGATACGACGCTGGAAATCCTCGGCAAACAGGCGGTTGCACATGCACGGGCCGGCGCGCAGATGATCGCCCCGTCCGGAATGATGGACGGCATGGTCGGCGCGATCCGCACGAGTCTCGACGAGGCCGGGTTCTCGCAAATCCCGATTATGAGCTACGCCGCCAAGTATGCGTCTGCTTTCTACGGGCCGTTCCGCGAAGCGGCCGAGAGTGCGCCGCAGTTCGGCGACCGCCGCACCTACCAGATGGACCCGGCCAACGCGCGCGAAGCGCTGCGCGAAGTGCAGCTGGACATCGCCGAAGGAGCGGACGTGCTGATGGTCAAGCCGGCGCTGAGTTATCTCGATGTCATCCAGCGCGTGCGGACCGCTCATCCGCAAGTGCCGCTGGCGGCGTACAACGTCAGCGGCGAGTACGCAATGGTGAAAGCGGCGGCCGCGAACGGCTGGCTCGACGAGCAGCGGACGACGCTGGAGATTCTGACGAGCATCAAGCGCGCCGGCGCGGACGTGATCCTCACGTATCACGCAAAAGACGTGTGCCGTTGGTTGGGGTAGGTCACGCTGAGCGCGATAGATCGGTCCCCAAATTGCTTATCGGCGGCGAAAAGGGGAAACCACAACGACGCGACGAACACAACGAAAGATCGCGTTACGTCGTGACCATTGTGTCGTTGTGGTTCAAATCTAATTACGGACGTTGAAGCGACGCCCTGATTGATCTGCGCAAATCTCTTAAATCTGCGCGATCTGCGCGCCTTCTTGAAATCAGCTACGTCCCGCGGGTGTTGCCGAACAGTTCAATGTGTAGTCGCGGCGAGACGCGCCAGCCGCGAGCGGTGGCCAGAGGTTCGAGCCAGGCGGTTTTCGCGCGCAGCGGCTCGCGGTCGCGGGCCTGCGGCATGAGGTAAACGCGATCGGCCGTGATGTGCGGGAACTCTGCCAGGTATCGCTCGACGTCTGTCACGTCGTCTGGCGTATCGATCACGAACTTGAGCTGGTAGTCGAAGTCGGTCGTGAGCCGACGAATGACTGACGGACGGTGTCGGCGCTGTTCGTGCCGTTCGCGCCAGACCGGATGGTCGGGGGTGGAGTTCGCGAGCTTGGGGCTGATCGACATCAGCGCAGCGGTCACCGGCAAATCGACCGTGCCGGCGGTTTCGATCGTAATCATCCGTCCCAGCGCGGCGATGGACTCAGTCAGCGGCACCAGTTGTGGCACCAGCAGCGGCTCGCCGCCGGTGATCACCACGTGCCGGCAATCGGCCGCGCGGACTTCGTCCAGCAAGCTGTCGAGGCTTCGCTGCACACCTTCGGGCTCCCACGAGGTGTACGGTGTGTCACAAAACCAGCAGCGCAGGTTGCAGCCGCTGGTGCGGAGGAACAGGCTGGGCGTGCCGGCGTAGCGCCCTTCCCCCTGGACGGACTGGAATGTCTCGGCGATCCACACAAGAGGATTCAGGAGTCGGGATTCAAGGGAGGTCGCCGAGGCCGAACCTTTTCGGGGGGCGCCGGTGTCGTATGATGGGATGTGCCTGTCGGTTTCTGCAATCCGCAGCCTCATCCAGCGAGAATCCCATGAGCCGACCGAATCGACGTCGCGGCCAATCCGAACGCTCTTTCCAGCCGCAGCGCCCGGATCGCAAGACGCTGCAGCTCTGCGGACAGGTCGCCGACACGCTCAACTACGTCCTCAGCGGCGAGCTGGATGACGACCTGCTGCGCAACCTGTACGTTGAGAGCGTCCGCCCGGCGCCGGACGCGTCGCGGCTGCTGGTTTCGGTCGCGCCGCTGGACACGGCGGACGCCAACCGCGCGGATCAGATCCTGCAGAAGCTGCTCATCCACGCCCCCCGGATTCGCAGCGAGGTGGCGCAGTCGATCCACCGCCGGAAGACGCCGGAGCTGTCGTTCGTCGTGGTGCGACCGGAAGAACCGGACCACGCGCCGATGCAGAGCGACGAAGAGGAGTGAATTCCGCACTGGCGAGACCGGATTTGTCGGCCGCCCGGCGGAAATAAGCTCGCAGACGTCGATTCAGCGGCGTAAGTACAGGCGTCCCGGAGAGTTGACAACAGCGGCCCGGGACAGCGGGGAACCGATTGACGCTGTTTCGAGGCGCAGGGATAATTCGGGCGTCGTCGCGCCGTGACCGGCGGGCGGCATGCGCTCCACGAGGAGCGGCTGCGGAACGTCCGCGACGACGGGATCAGGCAATGGCCGGCTGGTTGACGAAAGCGGCGGGTGCATTCCGCGGCGAACAGCCCGAGCAGCCGGCGCCGTTTGAAGTCGTTTGCGAGTGCGGCCTGCACCACAACGGCGTGCGTCGTCGCAAGCCGCAGCGAATCATCTGCCGGGCCTGCGGATCGGCGCTGTTTGTACTGCCGCGCGACAGCTATCCACCGCCGCAGGCCCCGCTCCCCCGGCAGAAAAAGCGTCGCCGAAAGTCCGGCGACGATGACGCAGAGAGCGATGCCGCCGCGCCG
Organism: Planctomycetaceae bacterium; assembly: GCA_046349775.1. GTDB lineage: Bacteria > Planctomycetota > Planctomycetia > Planctomycetales > Planctomycetaceae > JAEUIG01. The sequence continues at coordinate 15,984 of JAXMBS010000063.1, forward strand.
CGATTCCAGCAGGTCGCCACAAACGTCTTTCAGGCCTCCGAGAAGGTCGGCCGGTCGGCGGCCACTGTCGGAATCGGCCTCGGCCAGCGGCTGCGGACGTGGGCGCAAGCTTTCCTGGCGCTCTGGACGCCGTTGCGACTGATGATGCTGGGGGGCATCGCCGTCTGCGTGGCGACGGTCGCGTACGTCATGCTCGTCGATTGGTCCGAACAGACGGTTGTCGAGCTGAAGGCAGCCAACGAAGCGGCACGCAAAGCACTCCAGGAGCGTCAAATCGCAGCGGCCCACGAGCATCTCACGGCAGCCGTCGCCGCGCTCGACAAACTCGAACGCCGGGACGATCCGCTGGCCCGCGAAATCCGCCTGCTCCATCGGGAGTCGACCGCCATCCGTGACGCGCTCCCGATCTCTCCGCTGCAGATGGTTGTCGAGGCCGACACGCACCAGCAGACCGGCGCCGGCGATCAATGGCAGGAGACGTTCCGCGCGCAGTATCGGAATCGCTGGATGATCATCGACGGACTTGTGCAACGGCTGACGACAGGACCGGAACGGGGCCAGTCAACAGTCAGCCTGCCGTTGCGTATCGGACCGACGCGTCGCAGCATCGCGCTGAATGTCGCGATCGCCGATCTGGACCGGCTGACCAAGGGAAAACCGCGGCACGCCGTGTTCGCGGTGCAATTGACGGGCTGCGAACTGTCATCGGATCGCCGCACCTGGAAGTTGCAGGTCAACTCCCAGACGGCGTTCCTGTGGGGGACCATGGAAGACTACGAAGCGGCTGGATTCTCATTCGACAGCCCTGAAGCACGCGAGGAGATCGAGCAGGTCCTGACCGCGCAGCGTCGCGTTCTGGGAATTGCGGATGCCCGCTCCGGCGCGCCGACGTCGCCGGCATCCAAGGCGCCGCAAGCGGCAGAAGCGCCACCGGCAGGAGGCCAGCCATGATGCGTCCGGCCTGTGCGCGCCTTCCGGCAGTCTATGCCCTGTGGTCAGCCGTCGTCACACTGGCGGCGCTGGCCGCCGGGTCGGCGCTTGCGCAGGACATCAGCGCAATGTCGGTCGAGGAGTTCATGAGCCGCAAGGAGCAATGGCCGCGACTGCAGGGAACGTCGCTGACCATCGAAGGCCGGCGGCTGGGGGGCGGCACGGAGCGGCTGTTCTTCGTCAACTGCGACTTGTTGTTCCAGTTCGCAGAAGGTGTCCGACCTCCGATGCCGACGTCGAAGTCCATTCAAGTAAGCGGCTCCATCGAGACCCGCCAGGGGAAGCAGGTCTTCATCATTTCGCGAATCAAGAACATCCCGACCGATGAGGAACGGCTGGCGGACAAGCGCGGCCGGCTTCCCGGTGACGAGGCCGCACCGTGGTACGCGCTGGCGGACTGGGCGTCGACGCGCGGGGGGTTTTACAACGACGACGGACTCAAGGGGGCTGCGGCCGATCTCCGGCAGCACGGGATCGTCATCGAGTATCGGAAGGTCGGCCCCAGTGAGGTGGCGCCACTGTTTGCGCTGGCCGAAAAAACCAAACAGCTCGGCCTGTCGCAATCGCTGCATGATGAGATCTTTCACGACGCCGTGCGGCGCGAGCTCAAGGCCGCACAAAAAGGAGATCGGCGTCAGCGCGACGTCGCGCTGACGCATATCCTGAATCAGCTTCCGGGCGCCGGCGTTCCCGACACGTTGGACGCAGCCACGCGCAAGTCGCTGCTGGACGAATACCAGCAGGATCCCATCAAGGCCTACGAGCCGGCGGACGCGGACCGCCGGCGCCTGTTCCATCGGCTGCTCTACGCATCCGCGATGCTCGAACGAATCGAAATGGACGCCGCTCCGGATGGGAGCAACGGCTACGAAATCGCCAGAAGGATCGACAATTCGCTGGCGGAATATTCGGAACTGGCAATGCAGTACCGGAAGCGTGAGATCGAATATCAGTTGGCCCATGTGCCGACTCTGTCGAGAGAAAAGCTGCTCGAACTGGTCGACCGCCTCAAGCCGAACGAGGCCCGGGCGGCGGAAGTCACGCGGCAGTGGCTGGCCGAACGTGAAGCGATGTTCCGAGAGAGGGGACCGGCCGGGGTCGTGGACTACGCGCAGGAGTACATCGAACTGGGAGGGCTCAACGACACAAACCGTGCGGCAGAGCTGTACATGGAAGTCTTCAAGCAGCCTGCCGGCCAGGAACTGGCGCGCAAGCACCTGGTGGAGCTGGGGTACGAATTCGACGGCACAAGCTGGTCGAAACCGGCCGGCGGCGGTGCCAGCAACGTAACCGACGCTATCCGGCAGGGGGTCGTACGACCGGGGATGACGAGCGAGCAGGTGCAGGCGGCGTTCGGGGGCCGTCCCACAACGATTGTGAAGTTTGCGGTGCGCGGTTTGGTCAGCGAGCTGTGGGTGTACGCCGAGCAGGGGGTGGCGATCGAGTTCCGCCGCCGTGGCCCGGAGGCCGACGCCGTCGCTGCGGAAATCAGCGACGTGACCGGTCCCTGACGCTGGTTGCGGCGCGGCCGGACCGGTCCGCATCTGCTATAGTGTCGCCGCCGCCTGCGGCCGGTTCCGGGGCGGTCCGATCGATCCGACACACCCCGCGATTCTCTGTAGCGCCTGTGAACCCTGTCGACGAATTCTACAAGCTGGCGGCCTCGTTCCCCGATCCGCAACCGCTCGTGCGGAACGTCGAGTACATTCCGGCGTCGACCACGCCCGAGCCGTATAAGGGACTGCTGGTCCACGACCTGCACATGACCGTCACGATGGAGACCTACCATCGCTCGCCGGTCGACGTGCACGTCGTTGATCGCCGCCTGGAAGGGGACATCTACAACCGCAAGATCCTGCTCACCAAGCAGGGGACGAACACCGTCGTGCAGTTCGGTCTCGTCCGGTTCGACTTCCAATACGTGACGGAAGCCGTGCGGCGCGAGATCATCGACGAGCGCACGCCACTGGGACGCGTGCTGATCAATCACAACGTCCTCAGGCAGGTCGACCTGAATGCGATCTTGCGTGTCACGGCCGGCCCCGGGCTCGCCAAGTACCTGCAGATGCAGGAAGGGGGCGTGACGTACGGCCGCGTGGCCACGATCTTCTGCAATCAGAACCGGCCATTGACCTGCTGGAGATTTCCGCACCGCTGGAGCAGCGTGCAGGTCGTTACGCAGCAGCCCGGCGGCTCAGAGACGTGCGTGCAAGCGCACGTTCCACCACCCAGCACCAGCCGCTGTACTGGCCGTGCGTCGATCGACTCCTGTTCCGCCGGAAGGCGGCACTCCCACGCTACGGCAGCGCAGGGGTCCCTTGAGCGACTGCCCGCCGCGCAGCGCCGCGCAGCCGGCGGAGTTTGAATACATGCTCGGTGCGACGTGAAGGCGGTCGGCATGCTGGCGGCGGGCGCATACTGCGAGGTGGGCGCATACCAGGGTTGCGTCGTCCCGGTCTGCGGGAGGTAACCCGGTTGTGCAGGATCGGGCGCTGGCTGCAGCGCGGCTGCGACAGGTCCGCCCGCTGCTCGTAACGGTGCCAGAACTGCTGTGAATACGGCATCACATTCGGCATGCCCCAGCCGGCGGCGACCTGCGACTGCGAGAAGACCGCCTTGTAGTTGAACGGCAGGAACTGAGTGTGCCCGCCGTAGAACGGCATGATCTGCAGATAGCCGTGCTTCCAGGGATCCTGGTCGTCGTACGGGAACAACGGCTCGCTGCTGCCGACCGAGGCGGGACCGTAGAAGTCGCCGCCGTAGCTCTGCGGATAGTAGTAGTCCTGCGCCGAGGCGACCGGCACAATGCAACCGAGTGCGAACAAGATCCCAGCGAACCGGAACATCGTGCCCCTCCCTGGACGCAGTCGGCGCCGTCGTCATCCGTACGACGGGTGCGAACGAACGGCCCGGGAAACGCCGCACGGCAACGGTGCGGGAACGGGCCTGTCATGCTTCATCGGACTCCCCTGCAGAATCCTCAAGCCAAACTGGCTCGGGAGAATCCACACCGTCGCTACTTCTCGCACGGAGACGGTCCAGTTTGACTCGGCGGACGGATTTGCGCGCGGAGCCGGAGCGTGACACCATTACAGTGAGGTCCGGCCCGGCGCCTTCGCAAAGGTCGCGACGTGCCGTGCTGAATTTGTCACTGCTGTCCCCCTCCCGAGGCAAACTCATGTTCAAACCCGTCTTCTGCGTCCTGCTGCTGACATCAGGCGGAATCTGTCTGGCGGTTGAACCACCAATCCCGCTCCCTCCAGAAACCAACGTCGTGGAACCTTCGATCAACGGGGCGGCGCCGGCTCTGCCGACGTTCGACCCGGTGGTGGACAGGTCCGCGGAGACCCCGCGCACCTCGACCGTCCCGGCGACGACGGCGACCACGAATCCGCTGTGGCCGGCGGCGATGGGGCAGGCACCGTACGTCTATTACTACCCGGAAGCCGTGGCGCCACCCGCGAACGACGGCTGGCATGTGCGGTACCCCTACTACAGCTATCGCCGGCCGTGGTATCCGCCGGGTCCGGGCGGGGTGAACGTCACTATCATCTGGTAGAAATTGGTGTTACGACGGAATCCGGGCGAGTCCGCCGCAGCCTGAAAGCTCGACTCCGACGGCAGGCCGCCGACAGCGGCGACCCGTAGGACCGCCGCGCCTGACGCTGGACCGTGCCGACCACGTCGACTCTGCGGCCGCGCATTCGTCACGACCGGTTGAATTGATTGATGTCATTCAACCGATCTTGCCGGGTCAACCGATACTCCGAGCACCGCAATCAGTTCCCGAGCCTTCTGCGCCATGAGGGGGCCTCATCAGGTCGCGCAGAACGGGTGGATCGCGTCTCGTTGAGACCTCCCGGCGACGGCAGGGATGCCGCGTCGACTCAGGATGGAGCCGGAGTCAGCTCGGATGGAATATGCAACGCAGGGGGAGACGGCACGGCCGCCCGTGAAGGCCGCCGGCGCCGGACGCGCACAGCGGTCTTCATGCAGCTCGTCGATCGCGATGCTCGGCCGCAGGTTGGCGGCCGCGGCGGTCGTCGCCGCGACGTCGCTCGACGTCGCTGTGCATGCACAGGTGCCCTTGGCCGCGCCGCCGCGAATGACGTTGCCCGTGGCCGCACAGTGGACCGCGCCGGGCGCCGTCGTCTCGCAGTCCGCATTCGTCGGAGCACCGGGCGCGCAGGTGCAGGTCGCGCCGGTACAGTTTGCTCCTCCGGCGGCGACGGAACGTCCGCTCGACCCGCGGATCGCCGCCATGCCGGTCACTACTGAACAGATGCAGATCATCCACCACCGCAGCCGGCTGTTGATCACCAACCAGCCGACGTGGCGGATCTCGGTGACGGATCCCGCGATCTGCGAAGTGGTGCAGTACAGCCCGACCGAGCTCGCCGTCCTCGGAATTGGCCTGGGGACGACGGACGTCTGGCTGTGGTTCGAGGGGAGCGACACGCCGCTGATGTACTCGGTGACCGTCATTCGCGATCCGAGCCTCGACGAGCAGCGGCGGATCGACTTCGGCAAGCTGGAACGTCGGCTGCAGGTGCTGTATCCGAACAGCAAGGTGTACCTGATTCCGTTGTCGCGGAAGATCATCGTCCGCGGCCAGGCACGCGATCCCGAAGAGGCCGCGCGGATCATGCAGGTAGTTCGCGACGAGCTGATCAACCAGCAGGGCGATCTGTTCCTCGGCGGCTACTACAACAATTTTGCCAACGTCAGCACGAACACGTTCAACGACTTCCTGTCGGGGTTTGTCGTCAACGAACTGCAGGTGCCGGGTGAATACCAGGTGATGATGCGCGTGCGGATCGCCGAAGTGAGCCGATCCCAGGCGCGAACGTACGGGCTGGACTGGTCGGCGGCGATCAATGACGCGCGGTACGTGGTGACGCAGTCGTTCGCGACCGCGGCGCCCGTGCTGACCGGCATCTTCAACAACGGCCAGGTAGCGGTCGCACTGGAAGCTCTGGCCAGCAACGGATACGCGAAGATCATTTCGGACGCCACGCTGGTGACGCTCAGCGGCGAGCCGGCGGCGTTCCTGGCCGGTGGTGAGTTCGCAGTGCCGAGCACCGTCGGACTCAGCGGCGTGGGGGTGGCGACGACGACATTCCGCGGCTTCGGCACCTCGCTGATTGCGACGCCGACCGTCGTCAACGACGACCTGATCCGGATCACGATCATTCCCGAGCTGAGCGAAATCAATAATGCCAATACGGTCGGCGGCGTGCCGGGTGTGAACGTCAAGCGCGTGCAGACCCGCGTGGAACTGCGCGAGGGGCAGACGATCGTGCTGGGCGGTTTGTTCGAACGCCAGCAGTCGGCCGAAGTGACGCGAATTCCGTGGCTGGGCGAACTGCCGGTCGTCGGCACGTACATCTTCAACAAGAAGAAGGCGACCGAAGACGAGAAGGAGCTGCTGATCATCGTGACGCCCGAGATCGTCCGGCCGATGGACGCGGAAGAAGTCCCACCGATGCCGGGCTGGTACGTGACGCATCCGGACGACTTCGACCTGTTCAAGTTCAACCGCACCGAAGGCAATCCGGATTTGGGCCACTATCAACTGCTGCCGTACGGCAACGGCCAGGGTTACGCCCAGGACATGGGTTACAACTTCTACAATCCGCCGCCGGCGGACCAGCAGATCTTCCCGGCCGCGTCCGGAGTGTACGGGGCGCCCGGATCCTATCCCGCCGGCTCGTCGCAGATGCTGCCGGCCGCACCGAACTACTCGCCGCAGACGCAGAACGGTTACGGAGCGCCGGTGCAAAACGGGTATGGAGCACCGATGCAGAACGGCAGTTCGCCCTATGCTCCCATGCCGCAGAACGGGGCGGCGCCCTACGCGCCGCCGGCGGCCGAGGACACCACCGTCGAACCGCGGGCGACGCCCACCCCGCAGTTGGCACCCTCGCCGATCGGTCCAACCTCGTCACGTCTTTCCCAACCGTCACGTTCGATACAACAGGCCTCCGGCGTGAAGCCCGCGACCAGCTCGCCGCAACGGCAGTCGGTGATCGATCGATTTCGACGCCGATAACAAGGACACGGGATCTCCCGCCATTGACGGTCGCCGCCAGAGCGCCGGCCGTAACGGGACCGGGGCTTGGCGACGGCGGCGAGGTTTATCCAGGGATTCGGAACGGCGCGAGGTCGTGACGCTTTCGTCCACCATCGCTGCCGGCAAAGGGGAGCGGAGATGGCACGTTTTCAACGGACCTTGGCGCTGACCGCCCTGGCGGCGGCACTGTCGCTGCCCGGTTGCGGGTTTTGCCGCACCCATCTGTTCAGCCGTTGCAGCGACGACTGCAACAACGGCTGTCAGCAGAACTGCGAGTCCGGCTCGTGCCGACCAGGCTGGTGCGGCTGGTGGGGGGGCGGTTGCGGCACACGCCTGTGCGGGGCAACCATGGGCTGCTGCTATCGGCGGTCGAATGCGATTCCGCAGACACTGCCACTGGGGAGCACGGTGCAGTCGCACTACCAGGTGATGGAAACCAACGGCGAAGCCATGGACTTCGTCATGAATCAGCATGAGTTCATGGGCGAGACGGCCCAGCTCACGCCGGAAGGCAAAGACCACATCCTGGAGATCGCAGCGCGAATGCGGAGCACGCCGTTCCCGGTCGTCATCGAACGCACCTGGAACAATGCCGATCCCGAGCTGGACGGGCTGCGCCGGGACCTCGTGGCGCAAATCCTGGGAGACCTCGGCAATCCGGACGCACAACAGCGGACAGTCGTTTCGACGGCCTATGGCCCGGGGTATGGCTCGATCCAGGCGGAACCGATGTACTACCAGCACGTCACGCGCGGTGGAAACTTTGGCTCCGGCTACGGCACGTATGGCAACGGCATGGGAACGTACGGGGGCTTCGCCGGCGGAATTGGCGGCGGCATCGGGTTCGGACCGTAATCGGGACCGCCCGCGCTACTTCGCGGCGGTTTGCTCGGTCGTGACGGCGGACTGCAAACGCGTGATCATCGCCCGCAACGCTTCGAGCTGCTGCTGAGCGGCGGTGGCCGCGGCTTGTGCGGCTGCCAGCGCCTGATCCTGCTCCGGCGTGGGCTTCGCGGCAGCTGCGGCGGCTTCGGCGGCGGCCTTCAACTTCGCGGCTTCATCGACGGCAGCCTGCTCGGCAGCCTGCACGGTCTCGGCGGCAGTTTGAGCGGCGACAGCGGTGTCTGTCGCGACCTTCGCTCCGCCTTCGGCCGTCGCCACGACGGCCGCGGCGGCGGCCTGTTCCTTGGTGGCCGCCTCAACGCCGCTTGCCGCCATAGCTGCTGCCTCGGCCGCCTTCAGGGCCACATTCTTTTCGTCGAGCACTTTCTGGGCGGCCTGCTGTCCGGCCTGGCTGTCCACAAGGGTCTTATCGGCGGTCGCCTTGATGGCCGATTTCTCGGCGAAGAGCTTGTCGGTCTCGGCCCGCGCTGCGGCGGTCTTGGCCGCTTTCTGAGCGGCGGCATCAGCGGCGGCCGCGGCGGTTGCGGCAGCGGCCTGCAACTCAGCGCGCTGAGTCATCATGGCGGCGAGTTGGACAGCCGCCTGCTGCGACTGCGCTTCGATCGCGACGAGCTGCGGCTGCAGCTTCTCCAGCTGCAGAGAAATCGTTGGCGGATTCGTGTCGAATTGACCGAGCAGCGCGCCGTCGGCCGCGTTCCACACGCGCACCACACCCGACCAGTCGCCGCCGAGGACGCGGTTGCTTTCGGCGTCGTAAGCGACCTCCATGCCGAGGTCGGTCATGCCGCCGAACTCACGCTCTTGTGCGCCGTCGCCGTTCCACAGTCGCACGATCCGATCGCGGCCGGTGCTGACAAAGCGGCCGTCGCGGGTGTAATCCATCGCCGCGACACCGCCGTGGGCGTTCCACGCCTTGATCTGCGAACCGTTGTTCATTTCCCAGAGACGGATCGTGCCGTCTTCGCTCGACGAGGCCAGCACATTGCTGTCCGGCCGCCAACTGACGTCCGTCACAGCCGCCTGGTGTCCCAGCAGGTCCTGGAAGGGCCGGCCGGTAAACGCTTCCCACACGACCAGGCCGTTGGCGCGATCGCCTGACGCCAGCAACACGCCGTCCGGGCTGAACTCGATCGCGGTGACCCAGTCGGTGTGCTTCTTGGTTTCGTACATCAGTTCGCCGGTCGAGACGTTGTAGACGCGAAGCATCTTCTTCGGTCCGCCGAGCGCGACCTGCGAATGGTCCGGGCTGACGTCGGCCGCCAGCACCACGTCGTACTCGTCGCCGACTTCGGCCATGCGGTCACCGGTTTTCACGTCGAACAGCACCACCTTGCCGCTGGCGCCGCCGCGTCCGCCGCCGGCCATCAGCAGCGAGCCGTTGCGACTGAACTTGAGGATCTCGGCCTGGCCCTCCGGAAACGGGAGGACGCCGAGCAATTCGAGCGTGGCCGTGTTGTAGATGGCGATCTGCTTGAAGCTGGAGACGGCTGCCAGCGGCGCCCAAGGGCTGGTCGCCAGCGCCGTGACGGCGTTGGTGTGCGCAGTGACCAGCTTGGAATCGCCCAGGTACTTCTGCGGCATGGCGACGTCGGCCGGCCGCTCGGTCGACACTTCGATCTTGGCGACCGCCATCTGCTTCTTGATCTTGGCGGTGCTGCCGGACGTTTCCAGCACGCCCCCTTCGATCCACTTCTTGATGATCGCCAGCTCCGGCTCGGGGAGCTTGTCGGCATTCGGCGGCATCTTGGGCTCGGACTCGTGATTCACGAGCTGCCAGAGATAGCTGGCGTCCGGCGCGCCCCCTTCGACGACCGCGCCGCTGGAACCGCCGGCCATCAGCGTGGCGTAGCTGTCGACCGCGAGGCCGCCTTTCTTGTCGTTCGCGTTTGTGGCAACCGCTGCTGCCGCACCCAGCACAGAGACCGCACACATGACACTCGCGAAGGATCGAAACATCATCACGCCTGATTACCTTTGACTACCGTTGAAACCGCCGTCTCAGAACTCCGGAAAGGTTTTACAGAAGGTCACAAAGGACACGAAGAAAATTGAAGGAATGTGATGTCGGACCCCACTGCTCTAAAGGGGATGGCGGCAATCCTGATTCTTCGCGACCTTTGTGACCTTCTGTAAAAACCCGTTTGTTGGACGTTAGTGATTGAACAGGAACTCGCGGCTGTTGAGCAGTGCCCAAAAGACGTCGGAGAGTGACTGATCCCGATTCGTGCCTTCGGCGAACAGCGGCGCGAATGAAGCTTGCTCTTCGGCGGTCGGTTTGCGGCCGAGGGTGCGGATATACAGGTTTTCGATGCAGGCGGCCGGGTCCAGGCCTTGGCCGGTCAATTGCGTGAGGACGCCTCCCTGCTGGATCTTGCTGTTCACCGTGTCGCCGTTCATCAGGTGCAGAGCCTGTGACAGCGTCGGTTCCATCTTCACTTCACACGAGCAGGCGGTGACGCGCGTGGCGCGGCCGAACGTCGTGAGGAAGTAGCTGGACGTCGTGCCGTCCGCGATCTGCGTGGCCCGGGCGCCCAGCGGCAGGCCCTGGAACTTGTCCTTGGTGTTGGTGACCTGGCTGATGATGTCGAGCACTGACTCCGCTTTGATGCGGCGGATGCTCTGGTGGGCGAAGTTCTTTTCGTCGGTCGCGTTGCTTTCGTTCCGCTGCGTCGAGCGCTGGTAGGACTTCGACAGGCAGATGTCGCGGACGAGCCCCTTGAAGTCGTAGTTGCTGGCGGTGAGCTTCTGCGCCATCGCTTCGAGCAGTTCGGGGTTCGAGGCCGGGTTCGAGACGCGGACGTCATCGACCGGCTCGACGATGCCGAGCCCGAAGAAGTGCTGCCAGACGCGGTTGACGAAGTTGGTGGCGAAGTACGGGTTCTTTGGCGACGCCAGCCACTGGGCGAGGACCGCGCGGCGATCCTGACCCGGCGCGATCTCGGCCTTGCCGCCACCGAGGAAGTGCGGGACGGCGTTCTGGCCGGTGACGATGTGCTGCACTTCGCCGCCACCGCCGTTGAACACGATGATCTCGCGCGAATCCTCGGCCGCCTTGCGGCCGATCTGAGCGAAGAACGCGGCGAAGTTGTAGTAGTCGTCCTGGGTCCAGCGATCGAACGGATGGTTGTGGCACTGGGCGCACTGGATCCGCATGCCCATGAAAATCTGAGCGACGTTCTCGGCGACTTTCAGCCGGTCGGTTTCGATCTGATAGAAGTTCGTCTGCGGCACCTTGAACGTGCCGCCGCTCGCGGAGAGCATGTCGCGGACCATCGCGTCCAGCGGCACGTTCCTGGCGATCTGGTCGCTCAGCCACTGGTAGTAGAGCACGATCGACTTGTAGGAGATGCCGCGGTTGGGGTCGGACCGCATCATCAGCCACTCGGCCCACTTCGCGACCCACTGCTCGGTGAAGTCTTTGCGCTCGAGCAGCTCGTCGATCTTACGGGCGCGCTTCGCGGGGTCGGCGTCGGCCATGAAGGCCTGGTATTCCTCGACCGGCGGCAGTTTGCCGACCAGGTCGATGCTGACGCGACGCAGAAACTCTTCATCCGAGCAGTCGCCGGACGGATGCAGCCGCAGTTTCTTCAGCTTGGCCGCGACCAGCTCGTCGATGTAGTTGACCGGCTGGAACGGCTGTTCTTCGTACTGGAGGCCGGCTGGCAGGACGATGTACTGCGAGCCGACGGTGTGCGTCGCGAACCGCGCCATGACGTAGGCTTCGCCGCGCGCTCCAGCCGTGACAACGCCTTCCGGCGAGATGGCGGCGGACGTCTCGTTGCTGGTCAGGAACAGTGCCAGTCCGGTTACATCGCGGACCGTGCCGTCGGAGTATGTGGCAGTGACCGTGACGCGCTGCTTGGTGCCTTCGCCGTCGAGCACGGCCTGCTTCGGGTAAATGTCGATGCTGGTGCAGTTCGCGATGTCGGCCGGATCTTCCGGCACGTTGTTCTGCAGCCACTCGAGAATCAGCTTCGCCATTTCCGAATCGGGTTCGAAGCGCTTGCCGCCGGTGTGCGGGACGGCGCCGACCGACTTCTCAAACAGCAGGCTCGCTTCCGGAACGGCGAGATCAATGCGACGGCCCGGCAGCTCGCGGCAGATGCGGTAGTGGTCGCCCTTCGCGTCGAAGCCGAACAGCGACAGCCGAAAGCCGTCCTTTCCGCGCGCGGCGCCGTGGCAGCTGCCCGAGTTACAGCCGGCCTTCATGAAGATCGGCATGACGTCGAGTTTGAAGCTGACCGGCCGCGGCTCAGCGGCCCGCTGTACCTTCACCGGAACGGCGACGCTCTTCCCTTCGAACGCGACCGTGAGCTGCGTTTCGCCGTCGGCGACGGGATACAGGACGTTCGCATCGCGACGCGTGCAGCCTTCGTTGGCAAAGGTCCAGCTTGCCTGCTCCGTCACGTCACGCGTAATCCCGTCGGCGTAGACCGCCTGCACGATGACGGACTGCCGTGCACGGCTGGTCGTCAGGCTGATCTGCGGCGGCGACACGCGCACTTCCGCGAGTTCGGCCGCCAGGCCGACGCTGCTTGCGATGCAAACGGCCGCTGTTGCGGCAATCATCCGAAACAACATGATTCTGTTTCCTGCAGTTCGTATCCGTTGAGCAGCTTGCAACTGTAGTTCAAAAACACCGCCGGCTTTCGGCGGGCCAATCGGGTTCACTGACCGCCGCCGCCCGCCTGTGCGGTCGCGCGTTCCTTCTGTTGCACCCGCAGTTGTTCCAGTCGCGACAGCGGCCTCGCCACCGGGGCCGTGGCGGCCACCGGCATGGGCATGGGAGTCGCCGCCGGCATCGGCGCCGGTTCGGCTGGCTTCGGAGGCGGCGGATCGATCCGCAACCGGCCGGTGCCGAGATTGTGCAGCACGGTCGCCCCCTTCTCGGGGACCAGCACCTGGCAGAACAGATTGCGGTTGTCGCTGACCGGCGCTTCGGGCGCCGCCTTGACGGTGAACATCACCTCGGCCATGTCCTTCGTCAGCTTCATCGGCGCGGCAGTGGTGTTCGCCGGCAGACCGAGCAATTGGATCTCAGCTTCCCCGTCAAAATCTTTGCGTTTGGTGACCTTGATCGGCAGCAGCGTCTCCTTGCCCTGCTCCACCGCAGACTGCGCGAACTCGAACGTGACGTACTGCTCTTCGACCGTCAGCGGCACGAACGGGCTGCACGACTCCACGCCACCGCCGCTGCCTTTGACGGCGATCATCGTCGTCTGCGGCGGCGCATTGGACGCCGCGTTCATCGGGATCAGGGCCTCAGTCTGGCCCTCGGCGATCTGAATCGAGCCGCTGGAGCCACAGCCGGGTGCATTGATCAAAAGGTACACGCTGATGGGCGCAGTGAAGCCTTCGGCCCGCTCGGCGATGACCTTCAGGTTCATCGAGCCGTTCTGCACCATCGGCACCGTCGGCGGTTCGATCCGCAGCTTGTACGGCGCCTTCTGGATGACACAGATCGGCAGCTTGAGTTGCTCTTCGACCCACACGTAGACCTGGTTCTGACCCAGGATCATGAGGATGTCCTGCTTCAGCGGACCCGTGACCGCGAGATTCGGTTGGTTCGGGTCGCTCAGCGAGGTCGTCACGGTGGAATAGCGTCCGGCCACCGGCGCGGTGTCGGCGGCGTAGAACACAACCGGCATCTGACCGTCGTCGCGCCAGTCGGCCGGGCATTCGACGGTGACGCCTTCCGGCAGGTTCTCGCTGCTGAAGTTGATTGGACCGCCGAAGTCGGCACGCGACACATTGACGAGCACGCCGCAGCCGCCTCCCTGCGGGATGACGATCTTCGGCTGCACGTAGCGGCTGATGTCGAGCGTGCTGGCGACGAGCGCGGGCGCGACGGGCGTCATTTCGACGCGGTAGATGTTGGCCGGGCCGCCGTTGTCGAGGTGATCGCGGACTTCGATCAGGAAATCGCCGTCGGCCGGCACCTGCCAGCGGAAATAGCTGTCGGGTCCGCGGGTCATCGGAACCAACGAGGCGTCCGCCGTCGGCGTTGCAGACGTAGACCAGTGGATCGATCGCCGACCGGAGCCGGCGGCCGTAGCACTCGATTTCAAACACCTGTCCGGCCTTGGCCGTGAACTTGAAGTAATCTATGTCGCCTGGCTTCTCGAGGACGCCGTTGAAAGCGCCCGGGCGAGGACGCGGCCGTCGCTTCTTTCGCTGCGTTGTTCGGTTCGACTTCCAGGGCGTTGTCGAGGTTGACGACGCGGAACGGCTGGGCGGTCGGCGCCGTGCCGGCGGCGTTCGTGACTTCGATGCCAATCCCGGCGGCGCTGTCGCCGGCAGCGTCACCTGCTGCTGCATCGGACCGGAGACATCCCCCAGAAGCGTGACGCTGAGAGTCTCTCCAGGCTTGCCGCCGGCCCGAAACGCCCGAGCGGACGGGGAAGCCGCCAATGTTCAGCAGGTAATAGGCACGCCCGTCTCCGAGTACGAGGCATCGCGAATCTGCACGATGTACTTGCCGTCGGCCGGAGCAACGATCGACGCCACGCCATCATTGCCGCCATACGCCGCGTCGTCGCTGACGGCCATCTCGAACCGCTCGGCGTTCAGGATCGCCACGTACGGATCAAAGAAGTTTCCCCCGCTGGAGTAACCCAGCCGCAGGCCGAAGACTTCGGCTGTCAGCCGCTCCCCCTGCTTGCATTCGACGACGTAGTAGTCCACGTCCTCGCTGTCGACGCGACCGTGCACGGTGACGTTGTTCGTGATCGCCTGCGGCGAGGTGAAGTCCGTGTTCGGTTCGACCTCTTCGACGACCGGCAGCGGTCCCACGTAGAACGTGAACAGGTCCGTCACTCCGGTCTTTGAGCGCAGCCGCATCCGCTGCGATCCGAGTCGGCAATCGGGCGCGATCTTGAAGCGAACCTTGAGCTGCGAGCCTTTGCCGTCTCCTTCCGGCTGCGCGAGGGAGACCACTTCCATGCCGGCGTCGTAAAACAGGACTTCCTCGGCGTCCTCGAACCCGCTGCCGTACAGAACAACGTCGACTTCCGTGCCGCGCTGCGCCCCGTGTGGGAGCAGATTGCTGAAGCCGGGCGCCGCATCGGCCGACACGGCCGGCCACAGGGCGGCGAGGGCCACACCGACGAACAGGCGTGCGCGAGATTGAAGTCGCATCACGGTTCCTTCTCGAGAACAAGTTGTGCCCGGCATCGGGGGGGGCGTCGCAGCCGGGGCAGGCGGGTCTGAAAAGTCGAATCTCAGAAACAAGCAAAGTCCGGAGAGCGCGCCGCTCTCCGGACTCCAAACTGTAAGTACAGGTTAAGCCAGCATTTCCTTGCGAACTTCACCGCCGTCGCAGATTTCGATCGGACGGTCACCGGGGGCCATCAGTTCCTTGTCGGCCACGATGCCCAGGCAGTGGTAAATCGTGGTGAACAGGTCCGCGACGCCGACCGGATTTTCTTCCGGCTCGCTGGCTGTGGCATTCGAGCTGCCATAGACCGTCCCCTTCTTGACGCCCCCGCCGGCCAGCAGCACGCTGAAGACCTTCGGCCAGTGGTCGCGGCCGCCGGTGCCGTTGATCTTCGGGGTGCGGCCGAACTCCGAGGAGACCATCACGAGGGTCTTGTCGAGCAGGCCGCGCGATTCGAGATCGGTGATCAGCCGGTGGTAGGCCTGATCGAACGCCGGCATCTGGTTGCGGAAGCCGGCGACGATATTGTCGTGCATATCCCAGCCGCCGTACGTCAGGTTGACCAAGCGCACGCCGGCTTCGACCAGCCGCCGCGCCAGGAGCATCCGCTGGCCGGCCGTATTGCGGCCGTACTCATCGCGCAGCGCGTCCGGCTCTTTGGAAATGTCGAATGCCAGCCGGGCTTCGGGAGAGCTGATCAGCGAATAGGCGCTCTCGTAGAAGCTGTTCATCGCCTGGATCTTGTCCGACTTCTCCTTCTTGAGGAAGTGGGCGTTGACGGCCTCGAGCGCCGTGCGGCGCGTCGCGAATCGACTGTCGTCCACGCCACCGGGCAGATCGAGGTCCAGCACCTTGAAGCCGCCGTCGGCCGGGTCGCTTCCCAGCGAGAACGGAGCGAAGGCCGAACTCAGATACCCGCTGCCGGCGAATTCGGACACCATGCCGGGGACGCACACATACGGCGGCAGGTTATTGCGGCTGCCGTACTCGTGGCTGATCACCGATCCGATCGACGGGTATTGCAGGGCCGGGCTGGGCCGGTAACCGGTGAACATGTTGTGCGTGCCCCGCTCGTGGGCCGCTTCGCCATGCGTAAATGACCGCACGACGCACAAACGGTCGGCGATGGTCGCTGTCCGCTGCAGGGTGTCGCCGAATTCGACGCCGGCAACGTTCGTCTGCACGCGCCCCATTTCGCCGCGGTACTCAATCGGGGCGTAGGGCTTCGGGTCGAACGATTCCTGATGGGCCATGCCGCCCGGCAGGAAGATGTGGATGATTGATTC
>JAXMBS010000064.1:0-32040 GCA_046349775.1 Planctomycetaceae bacterium
TCCCTGAACCAGACGCTCGCGGCGCGACCTCGTCGCCGCCGGGCAGCAGTCTGTCAGGCAGCCGGCGCCTCTCCCGCCGCGTTCAGGCTCGCTCCCTCGCTGTGTCTCCGCTTCGCCCCTCGGGCAAGCGTGGCTTGGCCCTCCGCGATTGGGAACGCCCCGTGCCCCGCTGCAACGCTCTTGCTGTCGCGACCTGCCCTGCGGCGGACGCCCGATACGCCCCCGCAAGGCTGCACCCAACTTCATGGAGGATACCCGCATGAGCACGAAGCCGATCATTGCCCTCAACGCCGACTACCGCCCCGCCAAGAAGGACTCGGCCGCGTTCACGTGGATTGACAGCGGATACTACGACGCAATCACCGGCTCGGGCGGCATCCCGCTGATTATCCCGCCACTCGCGGACGACGACGAACTGAAACAGATACTGGAGCGTGCGGACGGGCTGGTGCTGACGGGATGCAAGCTGGACCTGGACCCGGTCCGGCTGGGGTTTGAGAAACATCCGGCGACGCGACCGATGCCGTCGCGACGCGAGGACTTCGATCGGCGGCTGGCGAAGATCGCGTATGAGAGCAAGATTCCGACGCTGGCGATCGGGGTCGGGATGCAGACGCTCAACGTGATCTGCGGCGGGTCGCTGTTCCAGCATGTGACCGAGGAAGTGCTGAAGGCGCTGCATCACCGCGACCCGGTCGAGGAGTGCCTGCGGCACGTGATCGAGATCGTGCCGGGGACCAAGATGGACGCCGTGTACGGCCCGGGCGAAATCCGGGTCAACAGCGACCATCACATGGCGGTGGACAACGTGGCCAACTGCTTCCGCGTGTGCGCGACGGCGATGGACGGCGTGGTAGAAGCGTATGAATCGGTGGAAGACAACTGGTGGTGCCTGGGAGTGCAGTTCCATCCGGAGAGCCGGACGGCGTCGGCACTCGACATGCAGGTCTTCGAAGTGTTCCTCGAGGGCGTGAGAGAGCAGGCGGCGCCGGCGATCCTGTCGTTCGAACAGCGCCGCGCTGCGGCCTGAGAGTCGTCACAAGCAAGTCGTCGTTCCGTGTCCCGAATGCATGAGGCATTCGGGACATGTTTTTTTATGGCCCAGAATTGATCGGTTTTGATGGACAATCAGGTCCGGCGCCGTGTAATCAACGAACGCGATCGCGGGCCGATCCGCACGTCTGGCGCCAGTCGTTTGGCCATACTGCTCGACCTGGTTCTGGTTGAAGAACCCCGACGTCCGCGTGGACAGCGTCGCCGGACGTCATCAGTCGCGGTTACACCAGCTCGGCAATCGGGTCACGATTGTCCAGCAGGTAGTGCGGACGGCCCTGCAGATCCACGAGAGTCGTGTTTCGGGCGTCGATTCCCAGGTTGTGGTACAGCGTGGCGAACACGTCGCGATAATGCACCGGCCGATCCTGCGGATGCTCGCCCAGCCGGTTGGTGGAGCCGATGACCTGCGCCAGGCGCATGCCGCCGCCCGCAAGGAGGCACTGCGATGCCTGGGGCCAGTGGTCGCGACCGGCATTCTGGTTGATCTTGGGAGTACGGCCAAACTCGCCCCAGACCACGACCGAGACATCCCGGTCCAGGCCCCGGTCGCTCAAATCTTCGACCAGCGCACTCAACCCAGCGTCCAGAAGCGGCAGCGTCTGCCGTGCATTCTGGAAATTCTCCGTGTGCCAGTCCCAGTTAAAACCGCCGCGGCTCATGCGTTCGAGCGGCCATTGGCTGAACGCCAGCGTCACGCAGCGTACGCCGGCCTCCACAAGCCGTCGGGCGACGAGAAACTGCTTGAGCAATTCGGGACCACCATGCACGGGTGGCGCGGCGGCGTCGAATCCGTATCGTTCGCAGACCGTAGAATCTTCGCGCCGAAAGTCCAGAGCTTCGGCCAGGCGACTGGAGGTGAGGATGCCCATGGCCTGCCGGGAGATGTCGTCCAGCCCCTGCATCATGCCGCTTTGATCGGCGTCGCGGCGAAATCGATCGAAACTGCCCAAGAGCGCCTGGCGATCACTCAGCCGGTCGAGCGAAATGCCCTGCAAGGTGATTTCGGCAGCACTTTCACGGTTTCGGGCGACCTGCTCGGGCGAGACGCCGGATTCGTAGACGATATCGTCACGTCGTTTGCGATTCGGTTCAAAGCCGGCATGCCCCACTCCCAGAAAGCCAGGTTGGTTCAGCGACGCCCGCGTGGTTGATTCGGCATTCGGTGGCGCCAGGCTGACAAACGGCGGCACGGCCGCGTGGAACGGCCCCTGTAGTCTGGAGATCGCCGCTCCGATCGAGGGCCAGCCTCCGGGTGGAAACCCCGGACGCAACACGGAATCCCCTTGCTGCGGATGGGATTCCCAGCCGGTCAGACCTGTGGATGCGGGCCATGGTCTTCCAAGGCCGCCGTACAGTGACCGGACCACGGCCAGCTTGTCCATGCAGGCCGCGAGACGCGGCATCAACTCGCAACAGTCGATGCCGGGAACGCGCGTTGCGATCGGTTGAACTCACCCCGGATTTCGACCGGCAGCTTTCCGGCTTCATGTCGAACATGTCCAGGTGCGGGGTCCGCCCGGCAGCAGGATCGCGATCAGCGACTTGGGCGACTGGCGGATGCCGGCGACCGCTTCCAGCCTGGAGGAGTTGGTGCAGCCCGAGATGCCACCGAGCACGCCCCAGCCCGCCGATCGACAAGAAGCCCGTCGGGACAGCAGTCGCAATAGCGGGAGCTCTGTCCGAGGTCTTCAGCATAGTCCCGGTAGCGTCATTCCGCTGGGATTCCGTGAACGCATCGCACCCAGCAAGTCAACTCGTGATGTTCGCGGATCGTCGGAGGCGCGTCAACGAGAGTCGATCGCCTGACACATTGCGGAGTCTCAGCATGTTGTCCTCTTGCCGTCAGCGCTCGATCAACGCCATCGCCTCCAATAGTATCTCGGAGATCTCACCATTGAGCAGCTCACCCCGCTGCACGGAAGCTTTTTCGGCTCCCGCGACTCAAAACGAACTGAGATAAGACGTCGTCAGCGGATTTCTGGGACTTCTTCAAAACCGGCCGATCGGCCGCAGCGAATCTCCGGGTAGACGTCATTCGAATGCAGCCGTCAGGCATTCGCACACCGATACTTTTTACTGGATGTTTAGCGGACATTGTGTCCACTGCGTAATCCTCTTCCGCGGGTTCACTGGGATTCCATTGTGCCGAAGGCCTCCCCGAAAACCGTCTTGTTCCTCTGCACCGGGAACTACTATCGCAGCCGGTTCGCCGAGATCCTGTTCAATTCGGTCGCCGCCAAGCTGCAGCTGTCCTGGCGCGCGACATCTCGAGGACTGGCGCTGGAGCGCGGCGCCAACAATGTCGGCCCGATGGCAAAGGCGGCCGTGCAGGCCCTGCAGGCGATGTCGATCCGGTCACCCGAGGATACCTCGCGGTTTCCGCGGGCCGCTTCGGCAGACGACTTCCAAACGGCGCACTGGATCGTCGCCTTGAAGGATGCCGAACATCGACCACTGCTGCAGGAGCGATTCCCGGACTGGTTGGAACGGATCGAATTCTGGCAGGTCAATGACGCACCGCAGGCATTGTCCGAAATTGAACGCGAAGTCGCAGACCTTGCGGCACGGTTGATCACCGGGGGACGGCCGCGGACGACTCCGGCGGCTCCGGCAATGTTGGAAGAGCAGCCCCCAAACGATCCGCCGCCAGGCAAGGCACTGACCGCGAAGGTCGGGCGCGAGACGGCCGGGCGACGTGGCAAGGCGGTAACGACCGTCGCGGTATCTGCGGACGAGAGCGAACTGCAGGAGCTGGCCGGCCTTCTGAAACGGCGCTGCGGGACCGGCGGCACCGTGAAGGATGGACGGATTGAGATTCAGGGAGACCAGCGCGAGCGCATTGTCGGCGAACTGCAACGCCTCGGCTACCAGGTCAAGCGAGCTTGACCACGGGCCGACCAACACGGGCGGCTCTGCAATACGACTCCGAAGAACCGGAACTGATCGCCCTCACGGAAGTGACTGGTCTTCCCGGCCGCGGCTGCTGTTTCACATGACGGTAAACCACGATGTGTTCCCTGATGCGCGAATGCGGACCGTCGATGAGAATGGTCGACCATCTCCGACGTCTCGCTCAGCCAGAATGCAATAATGGCCGGTGCGCTTCAGCGACGTTCCAGCTTGATGTCGCGTCGGGCCGCCGTGTCTTTCGGCTGCGGATCGGCGCCCTCATTGACTTGCCGGCTGTCGTGAAAGACAGCGAACAAGCGGACAACCACCAGATCGGCCCCTGGGGTCGAAGCCGCAAGACGCTGTCCCCAGGCATCCACGCGTTCCCAATGCGACGGACCGTGAATTGAGCGTCGCCCCAGAGGAAACTGATCGGCGATCAGCATTCGCAGCAAGAAAGTCGATCTGGTGATCCGGGTTCAACCGCATCGATCGTTCTCTCACCCTACCGATCAATCTCCCCCATCACGATATCCAGCGAGCCGACGATGGCCGGCACGTCGGCCAGCAGCACCCCTGGCACAAGGGCCCGCTGACCGACAGGTTGCAGAAACAGGAGCTCTTGGCCCGCGCGCCGCAGCGGCTCGGTCTTGTCGTCGCCGACAATGTAGAACCCCATCTGTCCGCGGGGACACTCGGTCTCGAGATACGACTCGCCGCGCGGCGATTTCGCCGTCATCTTGTACGGGACGCGATGCGTGCCAGCGGCCGTCGGGTACCTGTTTAAGGCCTCACGCACCAGCCGGATTGACTGCACGACTTCCAGCATCCGTACGAAGAACCGACACCAGTTGTCGCCGAGAATGACTTCCGGCGGCACGTCCGGGAAGTTCGGGAACGGAGCGACCGGAATCTCGAAGTCGTAGTCCGCATACATCCGGGTATAAATCGGTTCGCCGTCGCGGCGGAGGTCGATGTCCACCCCGCTGCCGCGCGGCACCGGTCCCGTGCAGCCATAGTCGATCGCCATCTCCGCCGGCATCACGCCGATGGCCGCCGTCCGCTTGATGAAAATCGAGTTCTGCGTCAGCAGCGTGTGGTACTCGGTAATCCGCGGCTCCAGCCAGTCGAGGAACAACCGCACCGCGTCCGCCCACTGCAGCTTCATGTTCATGCTGTGGCCCGTCAGCGACGCCAGTCCTGGCGGAATCGGGATCGTCGTCGGCAGGTCGTGCGTCGCGCCGCCGATCGTCAGATAGCTGTAGGTCAGCCGTGCGCCGCAGGCTTCCTCAAACAGGTCGAGGACGATCTCGCGCTCGCGGAACGCGTACAGGAACGGGCTGAACGTCCCGAGGTCCAGCCCATACGCCCCATGCCGACGAGGTGGCTCGCGATGCGTCCGAGCTCGGCAATGATGACCCGCAGCGTCATCACGCCTTTTTCCGGCACTTCCAAGCCGATGAGCTTTTCATAGGCCAGCGCCATCCCCAGGTTCATGTTCATTGCGGCCAGATAGTCCATCCGGTCGCTATAGGGGATCCACTGGGGTCCGGCGAGGTTTTCGCCGATTTTTTCGGGCGCAGCGGTGCAGGTAACCGATGTGCGGCACGCATTCGTGCACGACTTCGCCGTCGGTTCGCAGCAGGAGCCTGAGCACGCCGTGCGTGCTGGGGTGCTGCGGTCCCATGTTGACGAGCATCTCGTCCGTGCGACGTCGAACTCGACAACACGTTGGTCTTCGAAGGTGGTAGCCATTTCAGGTGGTCGGTGGTCGGTGGTCGGTTGCCAGTGATCGGTTCCAGCATTGTCGTTGCCAGTCACGGTTAACCGATGACCGACAACCAAGAACCTACTTCCCCCGCACGCCGTGGTATTCGAGTGGGAACTCGTAGTCCTTCCGCAGCGGATGCCCTTCCCAGTCGTCCGGGCAGAGAATCCGCACCAGGTTGGGGTGGCCGACGAATCGCACACCCAGCAGGTCATAGGCCTCGCGCTCGTGCCAGTCGGCGATGGCCCACACGTGGGAGACCGTGTCGATCTCCGGCAGATCTCCCGGCGTGTCGCCAGCCCAGCGCGGCAGCCTGGCCTTGATCGTGATGCGGTGCTTGTGCGAGACGCTGAAGAGCTGGTAAACGACCTCCAGGTGCGGCTCGTGGGCGAACGATTTCTGCTTTTCGGGTCCGCCTCGAAATAATCGACGACCGTCAGGTCGCAAAGCTGATCCAGCGCCAAGCGCCTGATCGTCCTTGAGATATGCCGCCACGGCGGCGATATCGCTCGCCCGGACCTCAATGGACGGATCGACGCGATCGGTGGACAGTGCGACAGAATCGCCTCGCTGCCGAATCGGTCGACGAGGTACTGATGAATTTCTGAAGGGGTCATTGTCACAGTGTTTGGTGCTTGGTCGTTTGGTAACAGGTTGAATTGGTTACTGGCGATACTCCGTCACCAAGCACCAAACAACCAGACACCAAACCACCCTGAAGACACTAGCCGACGGTTTCAGTCTGACGCGTCGATGCACTCGCTGCCGGTTCGACGATCCGCCGCGTGCGCGGCGACGGCGCCGCCTGTTTCGCCTGCACGACCATCGCCCGCACCCAATCCAGGTCGCCGCGATGCCACACGTAGGCGAAGCCCACCAGCAGCACGCCGAAGAACACCAGGATGTCTGCCAGCCCCACCCACGCGAGCTGACTGGCCGCACCAGCCGTGATCTGCGTCGCCTCAGTCAGCGTCCCGGCCGGCAGGTTCAGCAGCTTGTCAGATAACTGCAACCGGGTCGCTTCGGTGAGCGACGGATCGGCGAGTTGTGTTCGCCGCCGAAGATCGTCCCCCACGGGAAGAAGAACACGACTTCCACGTCGAAGATGATGAACAGCAGCGCGACGACATAGAACCGCAGGTCGAACTGAATGTAGCTGGAGCCGATCGTCGGCTCGCCGCACTCGTAAACCGCGTCCTTTTCAGAAGTCGGCAGTCGCGGTCGCACGAACAACCCGGCCAGCAGGGGCAACAGCACCAGCGTCGCGCCGACGATCACCGCCAGCAGCAAATGGAAATTCAGGTCGGTCATCGGGGCGAGCGAGACAGGTGTGGTTGGGCGGCAATCGGCTTACTGGGAATCCGGCAGCAGGTCGTCGCGATCGTCAAACTTGGGTGGCGTGTACAGGTTGAGCGTGTTGTCGGGTGCATCGGCATGCACGTCCGCGTCGCCGAGTCGCCAGCGAAACTGTGTCTGTCCGTGACCGGGAAATGTCACGGCGCCGGTGGCGGCGTCGCCGATTTGGACTCCCAGTTCTCCGAGTTCGGCCACCAGACCGTGCAACGATTGCTCGTCGGCGGCGAAGTCCGCTTCCATCTGCCGGAGTTCCTCGGCGTACGGGTCGTTTTCCCTTGGCTTGCGCCGGCGGCCGCCTGACAAGTCGTCGAGTCGCTCGCGCCGGGACCGGAGGTCCGCATGCAGATCGACAATATCGCGGACGATCAGCCGCACGAGCGGCAGCGTGCGATTCGCTTCCTCACGGGTGAACGTCTTGCCGGTGACGGAACTGACGGTCATGGTCGTGCCTTTCGGCTGCGGCGACTGAGCACGGGCGCCGCGGGCTACTACTTGTCTCCTTCAGGTGCAAACTCAAACGGACTGGGCTCGCCCTTGATCCAGACCGGCTGGTACAGCACCTTCGACTCGGCCACAGCCGTCGGGTTGAGCGTCGCCTGCCCCCACGCCGTCTCCAGCGGGACCTTGGCATAGTCGACGATGCAACCGTCGCGGCTGTAGCAGCTCAAATCATGATTCGAGCCCATGAAGATGCAGTCAACCGGGCAAGGTTCGACGCACAGCGCACAGAACATGCACTTGGTGTAGTCGATGGCGAAGCCGTTGACGCGAAAACCCTTGCCGACAGGGTTTTTCTCTTTCTCGATGTAGATGCAGTCGACCGGGCAGGCGGCCGCGCACTTTTCACACGCAATACAGGTCGTCAGGTCGAACCGGTGGAATCCCCGGTAGCGGGCCTTTACCGGCACCGGCACCTCGGGATACTCGTAAATCTGCGTAAAGGCCTTGCGCTGATACGTCTTCCGCATCACGCCGATCGTGACAGCCAAGCCCTGGAGCACCGTCGAAACAGCGGTCCAGACATTGCGAAACCACTCGCGCATTGAAGGCGATCCCTGGCAGATTCCGTCCGCTGCCCGAAGCCGGCGACACGCCGGAAGTTCTGGCAGGTCAGGGGATTATAGGGCCGCGACCCGTGGTCGCAAGCGACGGCCGAAGGAGGTCTCGGATTCGGGAATCGACTCGGTCATTGTTCCATCGTGAATTGTCAATTGTGGCTGGTGTGAGTGCGTCTACCTGGTACCAGCAGCCAAACGACGAGGCGACCGCTCGTTCGGCAATTCCGGCGGCTCCGATCCGTCAAACCCGCCATCCAGCTGCCATCCCATTGACCCTTTGCCCATTCGTGGGCTACACGCCCAGCCCCTGATTCCCGAATCCTGAATCGTTGCCTCTCGATGCAGACCAGGCGGTTTATCGCGTTGTTGGCCGCCGCGTCCGCGTGCGGCTGCACAACCACCGCCACATCGAACACCGCTCGTACGTCCACCGAGCAGCTCCTGATCTCGAATGCCGTCGACCAGGCGCTCGACAAGGTCGATTTCCAGCCGTTCGCCGGCCACGCCATCTATCTCGAAGAAAAGTACATCGACTGCGTCGACAAGAACTATGTCATCGCGTCCCTGCGGCACCGCTTCCTGACCGCCGGCGCGACGCTCGTCGCCGCAGCCGATACGGCGGAAATCATCGTTGAAGCTCGCAGCGGAGGCGTCGGCACCGCCACGTCCGACTCGTTCATCGGGACGCCGGAACTGGTGCTGCCCGGCATGCTCACGCTGCCGGAAGTCCGCATGATCACGCGTACGCGCCAAGAGGGTGCGGCGAAGATTGGCATCGTTGCCTACAACGCGAAGACCAAGCAGGTCCTCGGACCGGGCGGGCAGGCGCTCGCGCAGTCCGACAACACCCTGTGGTATGCCGCCGGCGTCGGGCCGTTCCGCTCCGGCTCGCTCAAGTCCGACGTGGCCCGCAGCACGACCGGCCGCGGGGCCTGGTCGCGCGAGACTGTGCCGCATTATGTGGCGTTCAACGTGCCGGCCAGCAGCGAAGACGAACCGGGCCGGATCCAGATCACCGGCGCCGAACAGCAGGCCGAGCCTGCGCCGCCGCCGAGCGCGCCGATTCACAGAGACTCGGTCGAGGCTCAGTGAAGGTTCGGCTGACTCATCGGGCGCGTCGCTTCCATCGTCAAGCAATAGTCGCGAAAGCCGACGGCTCTCCAGAACGCAATCCCGGCTGCGTTTCCAACCAGTACGTCGATCCGCAACCGCGCGGCATCCGGCCAGGCGTGCCCCCGCAGCCACTCCATTGCCTGCCGGCCGATCCCCTGTCTCCGAAATTCGCGGCAAACGAAGAACTGTCGGACGTAGACGTGCTCCGGTTCCTCGCGGAATAGCGCATACCCCGCCGGCCGGTGTTCCGTCTCAAACAGAACCGCGTGGTGCCCTGCGTGCAGCCAGCCCGACATCCGCTCCGCGAGCTCAGTCGGCGACATCGAGTTGCGATGCCCCTCATCGCGGATGAGCTGATAGTTCAACTCACCCAGCAGCGAAGCATCCTCCCGTCGCGCAAAGCGATACTGCATGACAGGTGCACGCGCTGACGCTAACGACCGATCCGCCTTGCGGCGGGCCTAATTGCCGTCGGGCTTCTTCTCCTCAGTCGCGGCCGGCGCAGCTTCCGCGGGCTTCTCCGCAGCCGGGGCAGCTTCTGCCGGTTTCTCAGCCGGGGCAGCATCCGCAGGCTTGTCGGCGGCCGGTTCGGTCGCGGCCGGTGTCTCAGCAGCCGGGGCCGATTCCGCCGGCTTGTCCGCAACTGGTTCCGTCTCTTCGGCCGGTCTGTCCCTCGGTGCACTCTCCTGAGTCTGCTGGGCGTCCGGCGCCGGAACGCCGCCCGCCGGGCCTGACTCCGCATTTCGGGCGGCCAGTCGGCTGGCATCTTCGGCTTCCTCGTCAAAGCCGACCGTCTCCAGACCGATCACCGGCTGGCCCTCCTCGCTCGGATCGTAGTTCACCACGATCCCATAGCTCGCACTCAGACCTGGCCAAGTCAGCGCGAGGGTCGACTTGTGCTCGTTCTTCTTTTCTTCCTTGCGTGAGGGCCAACCCACCACGTACTGATCGAGGTCTTTAATGAACAACTGTTTGGCTTCGGCCCCTTCATCCTCTGCCAGTCGCTCCTGCAGGGCATTCAGCGTCGTCGTGTAACCCACGCGCGCCCGCGCCTGGAACAGGACCAGCCCGACCAGCACAATGATGCCGCCCCAGACGATCAGTCGCTCCGCGGGCGAACGCGCCGGCTTCGCCGGTGCCGCATTGGAGTTCTTCGGTGGCTGAGATGCTGGAGGTCCGGACGATGACTGTGCCATGGTGCGATCCGATGAACTGAGGGAGGAGAACGCAATGCGCCGAATGGCGTGATTTTCGCCCATAGCATGCGCATCGCATCGCACAGATGCAAGCAGCCCGGCTTCGCAACCACGCCTTCCCGCCGAATTAATTTCCCTTCATCGATGCACGCGGGGGAACGTCCTGCACAACCGAGGTCGAGAAGCGCGTGGCGTTGCACAAAACAGCAAACTGCTGTTGCCAACGCGGAACGAGAGTTCCCGGAGCACACAGCCTGTCTACTCCGGCGGCGGCAGTTCGCGAATCCAGCGGCCAATCAAATCGGCCGCCTGCTTGTCTACCACCGCACTGGCCAGCGGAGGCATCTGACCGCGGCCGCGACGCGTGATCCGCTGCACCACGATCGATTTCTCCGGGTGACCGCTGGCCACGATCTTCGCCCCGTCGATGCCGAAGTTCGTGTGCACGGGAGACGCATCCACCATGAGCGCCTTGTCCGGCTTGGCGGTGATTTCGAAATCGACGGCCGAGTTCCCGCCGCCGGCCGCCACGTGGCAGTACGAACAATTCGCGTGCAAATACGATCGTGCCCGCAGATCGACCGGCGCCGACTCGTCCGTCAGCGCTGCCAGCCTGGGCAATGCGGCCGAATCCTGAGACATCTCCGCATCGAACAGCCCCAATTCCTCGAACAGTTCGATCTGGTTTCGCGGTCCGCCGGAGAACTCGTGCAAGCGGTTCAGTTGATGCGTCGTGATTCCCAGCACGTACTTCGCAGCCCGCGCATGGCACACCATGCACTCGGCGCGGCTGGGATAGTGCCACACCTGATTCCGCACGCCGCCGGCGACGGAATTGTCCGCAATCGCATACTCGACGTCGCGTCCGGCCTTCTCCACCAGCTCCGCGTCCGTCTGCGCCTCGTTCCAGATGTAGGAATAGCCCACCCACTCCTGCTGCTGCCTGGTCAGCAGCCGCGTCTCGATCCACCGACGTGTCTCCGGCTTTCCCGACTCCCGCTCCAGCGCGAACGACTTGACCAGGACGGTTCCCTCCGGCAGGTCCCAGCCGCGCTCTTCGACAAAGTGCAGCTTTTCGGACCCGGGAATCGCCAGCCAGCGTCCCTTGTGCGCCCCGTCCGACCACAGCTCGACGTTGACGGAGTACGGGATCAGAGCCGGATGCACGACATGCCCGGCGACCGACTGGAACAGACCCGTTTCGCTGAGCCGCCGCGGGAAGGGATGCGGCGACGTTACCGGCGGCGTCGGCTCGAACGCGTAGATCCCGCTGCCCAGGTCGATCACCAGCAGATCGCCCGCCCGGCTGACGCCGAACCCGACAATCTGAAACTTCGTGTCGGCGATCTCGCGGTGCTCCGTGACTTTTGTGCCGTCATGCTTGATCGCCCAGATTTTTCCAGTCGAGTAGTCGCCGTAGATGTACGCGCCCTGCAGGTCGGACCATTTTTGACCCCAGTACACGACGCCGCCGGTCAGGCTGCGGGCTTCGGAGTGATGATGCTCGGCCGTCGGATTGGTGATCGGCGCCGGGTCCGTCTTTCGCTCCAGATAGAACGGGTGGCTCCCTTCGGTGACGCTCCAGCCGTAGTTCTCCCCTTTGCGAACGAGATACACCTGCTCCCACAAGTCCTGCCCGTTCTGTGTGACCCACAACTGGTTCAGGCGATGGTCGTAATCCACTCGCCACGGATTGCGGAAGCCGACCGCCCAAATCTCGGGTCGCGCGCCCGGCACGTTGATGAACGGATTGTCCGGCGGAACCGAATACTGCTTGCCGTCGGCGGGGTGATCGACGTCGAGTCTGAGCATGACCGACAACAAGTCGTTGAGTCCCTGCCCGGTGACGTCGGTGTCGCTGTCGCTCGTGCCGTCCCCTGTCGGGCAGTAGAGATATCCATCCGGTCCAAACGCCAGATCGCCGCCGTTGTGGCCGTTTGAGTCCCACTCCAGGATCACCAGCTCGCTCCCCGGCACGATCCCATGCGGCTGGGCGCGGTCAATCGTGTACCGCACGATCCGGTTCTGCTTGACCTTCTCCGCCTGCGGCCCGTTCGCATGGCAGAACAGGTAACCGTTCTCGACATACTGCGGATGAAACGCGAAGCCCAGCACCTGCCGATCGAAGTGCATCAGGACTTCGCTGGTCGCCACATCGGCCCGGTCGTCGTACGCCCGCAGAGTCGCCGGCCCGCGGTCCGCCTCGTCCAGCGTCAGCAGAAGCATCCGGTTCGTTCCCGGCTCGGCTTTGACGTAGACCGGCCGTTTGACGTCGAGTCCCGCATAAATCCGCACCGGCGAATACGGAGGCGGCGGTTCCGGTGCGCCGACCACGCGCGAATCGTTCCACAGAATGCGATGCGCCTTGCCGTTGGCGTCGCTCGTAAACCCGTCGCCGGCGCGTGCTGATATCACGACAACACTCACGATCACGGCGGCAAACACAAATCGAAGATTCATTTCACGACTCGCAACTGAGATCCAACTCTCCCGAGCACGTCTGCTGTTTTCACGCTGTTCGCGGTTATTGCTCCGCGGCCGCAGGTTTCGGTTCCCCGTCCAGCGGCCACAACTCCCAACGACGCACGAACAGTTCCGCCTGCTCCGTCTGCAACTGCAACTGCCCTGCCGAGGGATCGGCGTCGAAGCCCTCGTTTACCAGCACGCCGTTCACGTACACCGTAACCTGCTTTCCTTTGCAGAACACGTCGAACCGCGTCCACTCGCCGTCCTTGCCTTCGACGTCCTGCTGACCGCGAAAGCCGAGCTTATCCTCCCAGTCCGGATCGCGGCCCCACCAGTTGATGCGTCCCGCGTGCAGCGTCTTCTTCTCACCCCCCTGGTGCCACACCGTCTCGCCGTCCCGGTCCGTGGTGACTTCACATGTCATCGACATCGGCAGGTCTTGATTGCCGCTGTTGACGAGGATGAAGTCCCCGCACCCCCCCTGGATGATCTGCACCTCAATCGAATGCTTCCAGATGCCTCCATACGCCCCGTCCGGCCCGATGCTGTGAATCAGCAGGCCCGAGTCTTTGGTGGCGTTCACGCGGTTGTTCCAGGTCCGCGGCCCGAACTTGAACTCAAATACACAGTGATAGTCGCGGTAGCTTTGCTTTGTGACCAGCCCCCCCAGCCCGTCTCCCGTCACATGGATCATCCCGTCGGTAATGCGGAACACCTG
Source organism: Planctomycetaceae bacterium (assembly GCA_046349775.1). Classification (GTDB taxonomy): domain Bacteria; phylum Planctomycetota; class Planctomycetia; order Planctomycetales; family Planctomycetaceae; genus JAEUIG01. Next base: position 13,621 of record JAXMBS010000064.1, read on the forward strand.
CCGCGGGTCGGTGTACTGCGTGTCCTTCATCCAGGTGTAGAACGCGCCGAGCGTGCCGTCGGACAGCTTGATCGGCGCATCCTTTGGCGAGATCGCCGGCCCCGGTTCCTCCCCCGCCAGCAGCGTGCATCCGCACAGCGCCGCCACCAGACCCGCGATCTGTCCCAAGCTCCGAACCATGCCCCGCTTCTCCCGTTGTCGATGTTTCGTTTCCGCCTCACCGTACCGCCTGCCACCGCCCCATTCAACGCTCTGCCGGCGAATCTGGCAGCCGGTGATCACTGACGATTGACCATTCACCAGAACGCCGCTTGACCCCCCTCAATCCGCGTTCAATGATTGCCTTGGCGATTCCGGCTTCACCCACTCACCCCGTTTGTGGTATTTCCCCACACACTGCGGAGACCTGATCGTCCCGACTGGCGCACTCGACAGTTCGATACCTGTGCAGTTTGGCTGCACGCATCGAAGACAGCCCGGGAGACGGACATGCAGCGCGTCCTGAGCGGCTCGGAACTCAAACGGTTGTTTGCCGCGTTGACCGAACAGACGTTCGCGGTCGACCTCGGAGTCGCGGACCCGCCGCTGGTGGACTACCTGTCGGACATGCTCGTGCGGTTCGTCCGCATGGACGCAATCTTTACCGTCCGCGATATCATCGGCCGCCGCCTCGAACAGGTGGCCGAGATGCTCTGCGAGGCCGAGCAGCGCGAAGGCCACCCCCAGCGCGAAGTCCACCGACACATCGGCGACTTTACTCTTTACTGGACCGGCGTGTATCCCGAAGCTCTGCGTCGATTGCGCTCGCCCGAACAGAAGGACGCGCTACTCGACTACCAGACGCAGGGGAAGCGCTCGTACTACATTGCCAGCACCTACGACGACGACGAGTTCCGTACCGAAGCGCCGATCCTGCGCCGCCTCAGCGACGAGTTCGAACTCTGCTCGCGTGGCCTGGCGCGAGTACGACACGAGTGGGAACGGCTCCCTGCCGCGCCCGCCTGGTCACCCGATCAGAACTGACCGTTTCTGCCGTGCTTGCCGGTCGCGCCGGACGTACCGCCCGCAGCGGACAGACTCCCTCCGCGGTCACGAATCCGCTGTTCTCTGGCGACGCACACAAACTTCCAGCCGGTTGGCATCTCGCCCACGGCCGATGACACGAGAGGCTGCTTCGTCTGCTGCCGCGTCATCCTGCGGCACAGGCGCTGCCGGTGCCTTGCCGATCCGCATCGGGCGACTGCGGTCCCGCCCGGCCACCCATCGCGCCATTCCACAGTCGAGAATTCCAATGCCAGCTCTCGATCTCGTCGACGAACTCCGCCTCCGCCGCTGGGCCCGCGCCAACTACGTCCCGCTCGATGACCGCGACCTCTCCTGGGACGCCGTCATCCTCGACGAGATGGCCCAGAAGGACCTCGAACTCGAAACCGAACTCCTCTCCGCCCCTGCGCCCGCGTTCGCGCCCCTCGGCGAAAACTCCTTCCTCCACTCGCAGCAGCGCCCCCTCGGTCCCCGCTTCCTCGCTTCACCGCAGCGCAGCGGCGACTTGCATTACACGTGAGCGGGAAGGGTCAGGGGCCGAGGGCTCAGCGAGCAGAGCCGTCTTCAAAGTGGCTCGACATCGATCGACCATCAGCCATCGACCATCGACCATCAGCCCTTAACAATTGACAATTGACAATTCACCATTGACGATTCGGCCGGACGCTCCGCTGCATTGCTCCGGCCATTCTCATGCGTAACGCCGAAATCGCCCGGCTGTTCGACGAACTCGCCGACCTGCTGGAAATTGAAGGTGCCAACGCGTTTCGCGTCCGCGCTTACCGCAACGCCGCCCGGACGATCGAAGGCTACTCCGGCTCGATGACCACGCTGGCGGGCCAGGGAGTCGCCGCTCTCACCGAGCTTCCCGGCATCGGCGACGACCTCGCGAAGAAGATCGTCTCGATTGTCGAGACGCAGCGGCTGCCGCAGCTTGAAGAAATCCGCCAGCGCGTGCCGCCTGTTGTCCTGGAGATGCTCCGCATCCCGCACCTCGGCCCAAAAAAGGTGGCGGCGCTCGTCAACGAGCTGAACCTCACGTCGCTCGCCGACCTCCGCGCCGCCGCCGAGCAGGGCCGCATCGCCGAACTGAAAGGCTTCGGCGCCAAATCGCAGCAGGTCATTCTCGAAGGCCTTTCCAAGGCGAGCACCACCGACACGGTTCCTGATTTCCGACGCCCGCGGCGGCACCGACGATCGCTGGCCGATCTGCAACGATCGCCTGCGGTCGGCCTGGTGACACTGGCCGGCGGCATGCCTGGCCGGAAGACCTGCGCGGATCTGGACATTCGTCGCGACCGCCAGCGATGTGAACGCCGTCATGGACCGGCTCGCGGCCAACGACGCGGTCGAAGACGTCCTCCAACGCGGTGAGACCAAACAACGCGTCCGGCTGTTCCGCAGGATCGAAATGGACCTCCGCGTCGTGCCGGAAGAAGGCTTGCGGCGGCGGCTCGTCTACTTCACCGGATCGAAAGCCCACAACATCGAACTGCCGCAGCCGCCGCGCGCTCGGGCTGAAGATCAACGAATATGGGGTCTTCCGCGGCGATGAGCGGATCGCCGGCCGCACCGAGGCAGAGGTCTACGCGGCGATCGGCCTGCCGTGGATTCCGCCGGAACTGCGCGAAGATCGCGGCGAATTCGCCCACGCGGAAGCCGGCACGCTGCCGGACCTCGTCACGCTGGACGACATCCGCGGCGACCTGCACATGCACACCACCGCCACCGACGGGACCGCCTCAATTCGCGAGATGGCCGAAGCGGCGAAGGAGCGCGGCCTCAAGTACATCGCGATCACCGATCACTCGAAGCGGGTCTCCATGGCCCGCGGCCTCGATGCCGCCCGCCTCCGTGCCCACTGGGACGAGATCGAAAAAGTCCGCCGGCAGGTCTCCGGCATCGAAATCCTGCGCGGGGTCGAGTGCGACATCCTCGAAAACGCGACGATGGACCTCCACGACCAGGTTCTCTCCGAAGCGGACTGGGTGATCGGCGTCCTGCACTACGGCCTGCAGCAGCCGCGTGCAACGATCATGCGCCGACTGCTGGCCGCCATCCAGAACCCGCACGTCGACATCATCGGTCACCCCAGCGGCCGCTTGCTGACGCGCCGCGAAGGGGCCGACATCGACTTCGAAGTCTTCCTCAAGGCGGTGGCCGACCACGGTGTGATGCTCGAAATCAATGCCGACCCGCACCGCCTCGACCTCGACGACGTCCACGCCGCGGCGGCGAAAGACCTGGGGATCCCGATCGTCATCAGCACCGACGCCCACAGCACCCGCGGCTTCGAGTTGATGCAGTACGGCGTCCAGCAGGCCCGCCGCGCCGGGCTGGAGAAGCAGGACGTCGCCAACACGCGGACGTTCGCGCAGTTTCGCAAGCTGCTGCGGAAGTAAACCGACACAGTGATGGCCGCAAGCGCGAGTGTTTCGCGTGTTCAATCCAGCATCTTCTGCATGATATGAACACTCAAGCGACGACCGAACTTGCGTCCAACTTCCCTAAGCGTGCCGACGTGCACGAAACCGGCCGCTTCATTGAGATGGATGCTCTCGCTGCTCTCTTCGGCCACGCGCGCGATAAGTGTGTGATACTTCAACCGCCGCGCTTCCTCGATAATCGCCGCTTTCAGGCCGCGACCGATGCCGCGCCCGCGATGCGCCGAATGCACGTAGAAGGACGTCTCCGCCGTGTCGGCGTAAGCACAGCGGTCAGACCAAGGCGACAGCGCCGCCCAGCCGACCACGCGACCATCCACTTCCGCCACCAGGACCGGGTGGCGATCGTCGTGCGATTCCAGCCACCCGGTACGTTCCTCGACGCTTTTCGGCTCCGTGTCAAATGTCGCCGTGGTTGTGAGAATCGCTTCGTTGTAAATATCAGCAATAGCTGGCGCGTCGGTCAGCTCCAGCCCGGCGAATCGTAACTGGATCGTTCGAACTCATTGGCGACGATTTCGGAGTCTCCCTGTATTCTCAAAACGTCATGCACAACGTCCCGCCGTCAACCACGATCGTCGTCCCTGTGATGTAGCTTCCCGCGTCGCTCGCCAGCAGGAGCGCCGGCCCCGCCAGTTCGCGCGGGTCGCCCCAGCGTCCCAGCGCCGTCCGCTTCGCAAACCCCGCCTTCTCTTCGGCCGTCAACACACTGCCGGGGAGGTCGGTGAGGAACGGGCCCGGCGCGATGCAGTTGACGGTAATCCCGTACGGTCCCAGTTCCAGCGCATGCGCGCGGGTCATGCCGATCAGCGCCGCCTTCGTTCCCGAATACACGCCGCGTCCTGTCTTGGACGCCAGGCCCATGATCGACGAAATGTGGATCATCCGGCCCCACTTGCGTTCCTTCATCTGCGGCGTCAATGCCCGGCACAGCCGCATCCCGGACGTGAGGTTGAGTTCAACGATCCGGTCCCACGCCTCGTCGGTCGTATGCTCCAGGTCCTGCGGCGTGTTGGAACCGGCGTTGTCGATGACGATGTCGACCCGCCCCATCGCGGCCAGCGCTTCTTTCGCCAGCCGGTCGCCGTCGGCACGCTTGGTCATATCGGCGACGACATATTTTCCGCGGCCTTTAGTCCCGGCGAGGATCTCCTCCAGTGCCGGCTTCAGTTCGTTCTCATGCCGGCTGGAGATGACGACGTCCGCCCCCGCTTCGGCAAAGATGCGGGCCATGGACTTCCCCAGCCCCTTGCTGCCGCCAGTCACCAGGGCCACGCGTCCGGACAAATCGAAGAGAGTGTTTTTCATGTGCGCGCTTCACGAGTCTTGAGGGAACATTGTCATGGCCGCTGCAGGATAGTCCCTTCGGCCGGCGATTTCAGCCGCAGTCGTCCTGCGGCGACCGGACTGTCTTTCTTTGACCGGCCTTCTGCGCGATGCCGCCGACCCCCATCCCCGTCATGAGCACGACCCACGCAATGAATGGACTCGAAAAGACCCACAACCAGGGGGACGTGGGAACGACGATGGACTCACCGAGGTCCGCAAAGTCACTGTACGTTTTGGGCTCGTAGGTACTTTTGGAAATCAACCGGCCGCGCACGTCGAAGACGTATTGCCAGCTCCCGCGCGCCGTGATGACTTCAATGCGGTCCTCTCCAGGAACGAGCAGCTTGAAGATGCCTCCGCTGGCATTCACCGGCCAGCCGGTGATGAACTTCCAGTTCGCGTCGTACACCTGAATCCTGCCCGAAGAGGTATGCGGCACCACGTGCAGCCCTTCTGCCGTCGAAACAACGCCGCTGGCGTACCCGACCGGCCATTCAAACGAACGTGGCAGCCAGTTGAGTCCGCCGACCGCCGAGAGCGCCGACCCGAAGAAACCGGCCGCGCCCACGACGAGCAGGAAGCTCGCCAGCCCCGTCAGCCACCGCCGCCAGCCCTGCCCGCGCTGGGCCGAAAACGGAATCGACGCGGCGCAGACGATCACCGAACCGCCGATCAGCACGACCAGAATGATGCCGAGCGCATGCATCATCTTCGGGCATTACCGCGCCACGACAAGCTGCCAGTCCGACTCGTCCGCCGTTGGATCAAAACTGCCCAATCCCAGGATCGGCTGTCGGATACCCGCGAACGCCTGCAACTCTTCAATCGCGATCCAGTGCAACTGCGAATTCCACGGCGTCGCTCGCGGCAGCACCTCCACATCAGGCAGCGCCGCCTTGAACGTAGCCGTGTCTGTCAGCAGATCTTCGTCCTCCTCCGCTTCAGGCGCCAGCGGCGCGATCTGTACCCGACCGCCGCTGTACGAGATCACGAGATCCCCGCACCGGCATCTCAGACGGTTCGTCGCACCGTCCGTCGCCGAGCACGTGAAATCCAGTTCATCGTCGTCCGACACGAACGAAAACACCGGCAGCTTGAGCAGCCGATTGAGCAGCAGAGCGAAGTTGACATACGACCGCTTGAAGCCGTTGGCGAGGTTCAACGGCCCAAGCTGAGCAAAAACACGTTCCAGCAGTTCCAGACCTTGTGGAAACTCCAGAGGGATATCCGCCGCAGGGAGCAGCGTCTGAAACGGGTACCGGGGTGTCTTCGAAGAACGAAAAGTGTCCAAGAGGTACAAGTTCGCGCCCCGGTGCTGATACAGGCGATAGCCGATCGACTTCGGCAGTCCTTCCAGCCCCGCGGGATCGGGTGCTTGCTGGAACACGTGTGCCGTGATGAGAAAACCCATCATCCGCCTCGAGTTCTGTCACTGCCGACGCGCTCACCGGCTCACTTTGACACCGGGTATTTTCCATGAGCCGTCCAGCAGTGACGGCTGCCTCTCCTGCGGCCAGTACAAACGCATCATCAGGATGAAACGTCCCTCCGGCGCCGGCAGCCAGTTCGATTCCTTGCCCGGTCCCGGATTCTCATGCTGCAGAAACAGATCGACCGAGCCGTCCGCATTCCGCTTCAGGTCGTTACGGGCACTCAGCGTGTAGCGGTTCAGCGGATTGTCAACGAAGAAGTACTCGGCGTTGTACATCGTGAGCGACCAGAAGCCCTGCACCGGTGGCAATTGATCCTTCTCGAAGTGCATCACGTACTTCTTGGAGCCGACGTACGGATTCCCTTCCGCGTCGACGTCGGACGTTGGATAGACAGCATCCTGCGGGCGATTGGCCCCCAGCCCGATCGCCGTGATCAGTGCCCGCTGCAGATACTCCGTGCCATAAATGCCGGTCCCCGTGGTGAACACCCAGCCGTTCTCGTTGGTTCCCGCCGACTTGAAATGCGCCATGATCGCCCCGAAGCCGGCCTTCGGAACGTCCTGCAGTACCGCCTGCACTGCCGGTTCAAGCTGCTGCACTTCAAACGGCTTTCCGGGAGCGATCCCCAGTTTGGCCATCTGTTCCAGCACCGGCGCATCGGCCGCAGCGGGAGGGTTGGCCTGCATCAGCTTTGCCAGCAGGTCGAAGTACTCCGCGGCACTCAAAGCATTGACCTGATCGCGAACGGCCGTTTTCATGTCGATCTTTGGATCGACGTGACCCGCCGGCGGGGTGTACGGCTTACCGTACGCACTCAGCGGCACGACAGTCACCTCTTTCTGCATCGCGTGCACGGCGGCGTAGTCCTCCGGCGTGCCGGTGCAGTAAATCCGGCCGAGGAGCCACACGATCGAAGTCGGCGACTTGTACTCCGTCACCCCTGACGGCAGTTTCCCCTGCCAGCCGGGTCCGGTGATCGCATACTTCTGCGGCCCGGTCCCGGTCGTCCGCTTGCCCGGCACCTGGAACACGTTCGTCCACGCGTCGAGCATCGGGAACAGGTAATACCGGTCGTGGGCGTCGGGCAGGCTGAGGATCCAGGGCTCCTGGCCCACGTCGAGCCACCCTGTTGTGTACAGCGTATCGGCGTTCGGCGCCGTCACGTCGCGGAATGCCGCAGAGGGATAGGACTGCATCCGCACCAGGTGTCCCATCGGCGCCCGCGTCCCCTCCAGCTGCGCGACGTTTGTCATCACGCGCCGTGAAATCTCCATCGTGACCAGCGGGTACCCGTAAATGTACGCCTCCGTGGCAATCTGCTGTGCTTCCTGGGGCGTCAGCTTCGCCGCTGCGCCAGCGCTGCGATTCGCAAGAACGCAAACGGTGAGTGCCAGTGTGATCCAGACGCGTGCCTGCGGTTGTTCGGTCGTCATGTTGAAATGCGTGCGTTGAAATGCGATCGCGGCGGGTCCGCAATCTGCGAGTGATGCAGGCGAGGGTGTACCAGTTCAGCCCGCACGACGGCAAGGATGCCGCCAGTGAGGAAATGATGAAGAGTGTTCCGGCAGCCGGTCGCACAGGGAGCCGGTAGACGCATCATTCTGCCGACTGCAGCGGTTCCAGATGCGTCCAGTAACCGAACGGCACCTGCAACAGCGCCTGCAACTCGGATTCGAGCGCGGCCACGACGACATCGGGCTCAACTGCCGACGGCTGCATGGGCCGGAAGTGCGAGTAGCGAGTCGACATCTCCTCGCACGGAAACTGCCAGGTCGCACCAATCCCCAGTCCGAGCCGCTCGTGATAGAGGAGCAACAGCACGAGATCGCCGCCGCGGGGATGCGGACCCGTCAATTCCCAACCGGAATTGCCCCGCGCGCACTTGTCGAGCCGTAGCGACTGCTCGGCAGCAAACCGCTCGACGGCGCCGGCGATGGGCGCAAAAACCCGTTCAACTTGCTCGGACACGTTCATGTCCGTCAGACCCGCCAACCGACGATCGGGTTCACGGGCGCAGCATCGCCTTCATGTCCAACCGCGTCGATGGACATCTGAACGCCTGAAGTCAGAACTCCAGGTCACTTCTTCCGCCGGAACGCGTCCCGCAGTTTGCGGAACTCGTCGACCGTCAGCAAATGGTCGTGGTCCTGGTCGAGCCCCATGAAGATGACGCCCGCCGTGACGGCGTTCACCTTCAGCCGGGGATGCGCGCTCAGCTTCTTGAACTCTTCCGGCGACAGCTTCTCGTCGTCATCGTCATCCAGCGCCGTGAACAGCATCTGGTCCCGATCGCCGGTGAGGCTCAAGGGCGCGCCGCCGCTGCCGTCGCTCTGGCCGGCCGGGACGTAATACTCGACGTACCCCACGATCATCTCGTCGTATGTCTGTTCGCCCCAGCGGACCGCCTCCGCCGGGTTCGGATTCGCCGGGTTATTCGCGCTGTTGTCGAACGTCGCGCTGAACTTCAGCGTCGTCCCCTTCTTGAAAGTCCGCGGCTCCGCCAGGCGATACAGCAGTTGCCAGTTGAAGTCGTACCGCGGCACGTCGAGCAGCAGTTCATGCTGCTTGTCCGGCGTGACCGCTTCGTAGTTGCAGGCCTTGCCCCGCAAATGCATGTGCGGCAGGAAACCCAGCACCGTGATGTCCTCGGGCAGCCGGATTTTGGCAAAATCCGTGTAGTTGTCCGCTTCTGGCGGGATCTCGAACCACGAATTCACGAGGCTCGCCGTCAGCACTTCATGCTTGGGTGCCTCTTTCGCAAACACGAACCCCACCTGCGTGATGTCTTCAGTCGCGGTTCCGTTCGGCGTGTAGTGCAGTTGGAAATGCAGCCGGCTCCCCTTCGGCAACCGGCGGGCGAAGCCGAGCGGATACACGACCTTGCTGTTGCCGGGGACGTAGATTCCCCAGTAGCTGATCCCGTCCTGCTGCGACCGGAAGCCCGCTTCCGCCCCTTTGGGAGGCCGCACAAACAACAGGATGTGGTGCACGACCTGCGGCGCGCCCGGCCGGATTTCCATGCGCTCGACCCACTTGTCCTCCGTCAGCTCCAGCTCAACTTCCACGTGCTGGTACTTCATGACGCCGGTTGCCTGCACCGGCATCGGTTCCGGAAAACGCGCCACCAGATCCGGTTCGCCGATCGTCCAGCCGGTGGGATAGCGGATCGGCAGCGGCGCGTCTTGGGGGTCTCCTTCAACGCGATCTCCGTTCAGCCAGGCCAGCAGGTCGCGCTGGTCGTCGTCCGCCAGCGAGCAGTCATTGACCCACGGATTCGGTTGGCCCTCCGGGCGGGTGGCTGCAAACCACGGGGGCATCGTGCCGCGCTTGACGACCTCGGCGATCATCTCCGCATGTGCGACGACGTCCTCTTTCGTCTCGAGCGAAAACGGCGCCACGCCGCCGTCGCGGTGACATTCGCCACAGTGATACTGCACGATCCGGGAAATTCGATTGTGATACGTCACCGCGCCGGCTGCTGCGGCCGGCGTCTCGCGATCGATGCTGCATCCCGGCGCTTCTGTCGCCGTGATCGCGATCGGTTGTCCGTGCAGATACTCCTGCACCGCCGTCGCCAGGTAGGTCTCGCGCGGTGCGGCGATTGAATACCCGAACCCGTACTGATCGTCGACCGCCCCGTGATAGCGGACCGTCCGCGACGGATCGATCAGTACCGCGTCGGTCGTGCTCGTCAGTTGCAGCGCGCCGCTCAGCTCGCCGTGCACATCGTGGACGTAGACGCCGGCCGCCCCCAGCGCCGCGACGGCCGCCTGAATCTGCGCGGATTTGTCCGTCGCAATCGGATTGACGAGCAGCACGCCGAATCCCTCCGCGGACAGCTTCTTCGCGTGCTCGATCAGCGTCGGCAGGTACTTCTGGCTCAGCGGGCAACTGGTGCTCGTGACAGCCACCAGCAGTCCCCTCTGCTTGACGAGTTCGCTCAGGCGATGCCGGGCGCCCAGCCGTGTCCTGAAATCCGACATCGGGCACAATCCGACCGATGTTTCGCTCCGCAGGGCTGAGCGGTCGCGGCGGCCTGCCGCACCGGCGCATCAAACGCCAGTGTATCTCAACGCGCTGCTGCGACGCTCAAGCCACAACACCAGAAGCACAATTGCTTGAATGGCATGCGTTTCCTCAACACCCTCGAAGTTCCTCCGCACAACGTCGCCGGCAGCCCGCAGCAGCGCGCATCGCGGTGACGCCCCGCTCCTCTTCTATTAGACTCCCGAAACGCCGCGGCGGTTTCAGTTTCGCGGTTTTTTAAGATCGATTCAGATCAGCACGCCTCATTCCAAAACTCTGCTTGGGAACACGCTGCCGCTCCACTTCACCAGGCCGATCACTACGCCACAATGCCGCGGCCTTGGGACCGTCAGTGAGCCGGCGACGACGATTCGGAAACGCCTTCCACTGGAACTTTCCGCCGTTCACGCCCGGACTCGACACCGAAATCGTATCCTCGTCCTCGAAGGCGAACACCCATGCAGGATCCTCGTCCGGAAACAGCAACGCCCCTCACGGCTTCCTCGAATCTTGAATCTGCCTCAAGCGATTGCCCTCCATATGCCAGACACCAGGGATGCCCTGCCGCCGAGACGGTCCTGTTCGCGTGGAACGTAAATACGGCCGGGCCTGTGCCGTTGCGCGTCCCGACAAGGCGCGCTCGGCATCCGACAGCGGACGATCGGTCGCCCAGACAATGACGACGACAATGATAGTAAGCAGGCACAGGAGCGTGGGCCAATCAACCAGCGTCGTCGTCGCGTTGGGCGGGGAAGTTTCTCGATGCCGGCAGAATCGATCGTATCGGATCCGTCAATCCATCTCGACCGACGGACATGGGCTGATCCCCTCCTCTACCACCAGATGCGCATCTTCATCCCCCATTAAGGTGAACTCCACATATACAGCTGCGGCTTGTCTTCCCACAGAAAGTCCAGCGAGTAGAACGCAGAGAAGTCTTCTTCACGCACACGCGGGTCGAGCGCGCAGGAAGTCGACTGCACGACGACTCAGCTCGGAAACCCGTTCCAGCAACTCGCCCACTTTCGGTTGAGCAGACAAGCTTCGGGCGCGCTGATCCGTGCCGCCGACGGAAAAGCGAATCGTTCTGCACCCGTCGAGCTGCGCGTCTCCACTCCAGATACCGGAGTCGCACGTCAGCACTCCGAACTCCGGATGCCGGAACTCCACGTCCGGAACCGGCTGCATGGCATAAACAGCGATTTCAGGCGGCACGGAACACATTACTTCACGGGCCGGCCCCTTCGCCAGCAGACTGGCGATGACGTCCTCGCGGTCAATCACATGCTCGCGATATAGCTCAGCGTCCGCGTCCGTGTTCTTCGACTCGCCCATCCTTCAGCAAATCTCCAGAAATCCCGCAAGAAATCCTGTTCTTCTGTGGTCAGCGTCAGTTTTTGCTCAGCCATTGTCGCCTCCGAAAGTCGTTGAAAGATCGGCCCAAGCTTGCAAGGTCAGATTCTCCGATTCCCCGCCGCCGCTCGCCACTTTTCGGCGATATCCGCCGGACATGGCAGGCCGCTACATCAAGTCTAGCCTTGTGCAGGATTACGTCCAGCGGCTCCGACTCCTCAACATCGCCGCGGTGGCCCCTCCTCCTGCGACCGGGTAGATTGCACGATGAGCCCGTCAACTGTGTTCGCTGCGAGATTTTCCGTCGAGACGTGTCGTCCGCACTCCGCTGTGTCCCTTCACCGGCCCCAGGTCGCACCGCTGCACAACGACCGTGGAACCGTCTCCGACAGATCCGATCGCGCCCACGAGACCGTCCCGGGGTAAGGCGACCGTCATTTCAGCGGCGATCATCACTGCCGCTACGCTACTGGCCCTATTCCAACAGTTGCTCCGGGCCGTTCGTCTTGGACGACATCCCGACGATCGTCGAGAACCCGACGATTCGGCAGCTTCACCCGCTGCGGACGGTCCTGTTTGACGGGCCCGCCACCGCCTTCGGACGTCCGTTGCTGAACCTTTCGCTGGCGGCTGGTCACGCCTGGGGCGAATTGAACGTGATCCTATCACGTGCTGAATATGGTCCTGCAACTGCTCGCCGGGCTGGCCTTGCTTTGGCGTCGTCCGCCGCACCACAAGGCGGTTGCGTTTCGCAGCACGCTGAAGGTACAAGCCACGCCGTTCGCCCTGTTCTGTACATGCTATGGACGCTGCATCCGTTACAGACTGAATCCGTGACCTACGTCGTCCAGCGCGGCGAAGTGCTGGCGGGCCTGTTTTATCTGCTCACGCTGTACTGCGCGATCCGGGCCTGAGAGCCGGAAGACTCGCTGTGGTGGGGGGCGGCGTCGTTTGTCGCGTGCCTGTGCGGCGTCGCCAGCAAAGAAGGTCATCGTGTCGGCCCCGTCGCGGTCGTCGTCTACGACTGGGCGTTCTCCGGCGAGTCGCTGCGCACGCTGCTGCGGAATCGACGCTGGCTCTATGTTGCCCTGCTCAGCACATGGGTTCCGCTGATCTGCCTCGTCCCGCTCAGTCGCGAGGACAGCGCGGGGTTCAGCGCGGGGGTGAGCGCGTGGGACTATGCCATGACGCAATTCGGAGCGATCACGCATTATCTGCGACTGTCCGTCTGGCCGGATGCGCTCGTTCTCGATTACGACGCGGTCGTCACGCGCGACATGCGCGAGATCGTGCCCTCCGCGATCTTCGTCGGGCTGCTCGCAGCCGGCGCGATTGTCGCGATTCGTGATCAGCGCTGGCTGGCTTTTCTGGGGTTCATCTTTTTCGCGACACTCAGCCCCAGTTCGAGCGTGATCCCCGTCGTCACTCAGACCGTGGCGGAGCACCGGATGTATCTCGCTCTGACGGCCGTCGTCATCGTGTTCATCGTCCTGCTCTGGCAAGCGTGCGAATGGGTGGCCCGACGATCTTCCTCGTCCGGCGGATCGTCACCGCTCCAGTCCATTGTTGCGGGCGTGCTGCTGTCGGTGCTTGCCCTCGGCTTGGGCGGCCGTACGTTTGCGCGCAATGCCGAATACGCGGATGCCGTCCGGCTCTGGACCACGAACGTCGAACGCGCGCCCGACAGCGTGCGCCCCTATATCCAGCTGGCGATGATCCATTTGGACAATGCACCCCGTGAGGCCGTCGACTGGTTTGACCGGGCCGAGGAAGCCTTCAAGCGCTCGCGCGATCGCAACCGGATGACGAAGTTCGTCGAAGGACATCTGCCGAGTATCTACAGCGGTCGGGCCACGGCCCGCGCCAACCTCGGCGAATTCGACGCCGCCCTGGCGGATTTCGACCGTTCGCTCGAGCTGGACCCCTCCGCGTTCAACGTCCATGTTTATCGGGCGATCGTCCTGCTCCAGCTCAAGCGCGACGACGAGGCGCTGGTCGGCATTACGAAAGCCCTGGAGATCGAGACCGGACCGGAGCAACTCTACATTCGCGGCGAGGTGCTGCGCCGCAAGCAGCGCTGGGACGCAGCCGTGGCCGACCTCGACCGGGCCATCGAAATGGACGGCGGCAACCCTCGATTCTACGAGTCGCGTGGACATTGCCTGACGCAGCTCGGCCGCTATCCAGAGGCCGTGCAGGACTTCACGCAGGCGATTCGCATCTACCCCGGATTTGCCAAAGCCTGGTACGGTCGGGGGCTGGCCTTCGCCGCATCCGATCGCCACGCGAACGCCGTTCAGGATTACTCGCAGGCCATCGAGATCGCGCCGCAGTCTGCCGAAGCCTATGCCGCCCGCGCCCGATCATTACTGAGCCTGGGACAGCGTGAGCTGGCGCGGCGAGACGTACAGACGCTCGATTCTCTGCCGGGCGGCGCGGATGCAGAGCTGCGCGAATTATTGGACCAGGCGTCGAAGCCGCGCCACGGCGATCAGCCTCAGCAACAGCGGCAGAATTGACGGCCTGGACCGCAAACGATTGCCCGTGCTTGACGATCACTCGAGCAATTGAAGAGTGTCAATCTGGAGCCCATGACCGGGCGACAACGCCAGCTTTCACAGTCCCAGCCACTTGGGAATGACGGGTCCGAAGAAACGGACGGCAGCCGGATCCTGCTGCACGACGTCGATGACGTGCTTTCCAAGGGCGACCGCGCCACAGGCATAGTACCCGATCGCGACACTTCCAATGGCGACGAAGCCGACGGCGCAGCCGCCCCCTGCAAACGCACCGATCGCCAACCCGCCGATCGCGCCCAACAGCCCGATGGCGCCGCCGCCGAAGGCCACCACCCCCACTCCCAGGCCGCCGATCGCGACAATTCCGCGGGCAAAGCCGCCAATCGCCACCACACCCGTCGCGATGTCGCCGATGGCAATGATTCCGCGAGCGTGCCCGCGAATCTCGTTCTGCTCCGGATCGGGACCAGTCGCAATCACGTACAGCGGGAGACCGCAGATCTCGATATCGGATCGCCGACGCACTCCACGCCAAGTCCCTCGTTGCTTCAACTCCGCGACTTCGCGCTCCAGCGCGTCGATTCGCTCCTGCAGTTGTTCATTGTCCTGTGGCATGGCCGGCTCTCTCATCACCACGCTGCCAATGGGAACCTCACAATCCAGGTCCACCAGCACGCCGTATCGCGGATTCGGCGGCCGGTCACGGCAAAATGTAACATCGAGTCAGCCATGAGTCGCTCTTCCAGTCTCTATTCCCCGATTGCCAGTCCTCACTAAGATGCGATCAGCAACTACTTCGGCACTTCCGAACGGAGTCACCCCCATGCTGCGTCGCTGTCTCACGACTTCCGCGGTTCTCCTCTCCCTGGTCTCAGTCGCCGTGTACGCCGATGACTGGCCCCAGTGGATGGGCCCGCATCGCGACGGGCTCTGGCAGGAGACCGGCGTCATCGATTCCATTCCCGACAGCGGACTGACCGTCAAATGGCGCACACCGGTCGGCCTGGGCTACGCCGGGCCGGCCGTCGCAGGCCACCGGGTGTTCGTCCTCGATTACCAGCTCACGGATGGCAAAGTCGCCGCCAATCCCGGTACGTCCGACAAGCTGGCCGGTCGAGAGCGACTCGTCTGCCTGAACGCCGACACCGGTGAAATCCTCTGGGAACACGGCTACGACCAGCCGTACTCGATTTCCTACGGCTCCGGCCCGCGCACCACTCCGACCGTCGATGGCGACCACGTGTACGCCCTCGGCGCGGAAGGTCGGCTGTCCTGTGTCGCAGCCGACGGCGGCAAACTCGTCTGGGAACACGACCTGAAACAGGAATACGGGGCCGCGACCCCGTACTGGGGTCATTCAGCGCATCCGCTGGTTCACGGCAACCTGCTGATTTCGCTCGTCGGCGGTGACGATTCGGGCGTCGTAGCATTCGAGAAGCAGACCGGTAAAGAAGTCTGGCGTGCGCTCAGCGGCAAGGAGATTGGTTACTGCCCGCCGACGATGGCGACCGGCACGAAAACACCACAGCTGCTGATCTGGCTTCCCAGTGAGATTCACGGCCTCAACCCCGAAACCGGCGCGGTGCTGTGGTCGGTACCGCTGAAGCCCGATTTTGGCATGTCGATCGCCGCCCCGGCCCAACAGGGGCGCTTTGCGTTCGTCGCCGGTGTGCGCAATCAGAGCGTCCTGCTGGAGCTGGCTGACGACGCCGCGAAACCGAAAGAACTGTGGCGCGGAACCGGGAGCACGTCGGTATCGACGTCGCACACCGGAATTCTGATCGTTGATAACACAATCTTCGGCTGCGACGACAAGGGCTGGCTGCGCGCGGTCGACCTGCCGACGGGAGACCGCCTCTGGGAAACTCTCGCCGCCACCAAGCTTGAGCGGCCGGCGAATTACGGCACGGTGTTCGAAGTCAAGAACGGTGACCGCTGGTTCCTGTTCGCCGATAACGGTGACCTGGCGGTCGCGGAAATCGACCGCAACGGCTACCACGAGCACGGCCGGTTCCATGTCCTTGAGCCGACGGCTGACGCCTTCGGCCGCGCTGTCGTGTGGAGCCATCCCGCGTTCGCGCAGCGCTGCCTGTTCGCCCGCAACGACAAGGAGATCGTGTGCGTCTCGCTGGAGAGCAAATAGGATTCAGGAGTTTGGAAATCGGACGACGAGATCGACAACTGGTTCGCAACTGACAACTTGGACCTTGAACAGAACCCTAATTTCTATTTCCTGATTCCCAGCTCCTATGCTGACCACCGCCTTCCACCCCTGGCACGTCGCCCATGGCGCCCGGCTCGTCGACTTCGCCGGCTGGCACATGCCGATTCAGTACACGACGATCACGGACGAGCATCACGCGGTGCGTCGCGGGGTCGGCCTGTTCGATATTGCCCACATGGGCCGGTTGCGGTTCACCGGCCCGGATGCCTGCGCGCTCCTCGACAACTTGTTGACGAACGACGTCGCCGGTCTCAAGCTCGGCCAGGTCCGCTATGCGCTCGTCTGTCGCGAGGACGGCGGCATTCTGGATGACGTACTGGTGTATCGATTCGCCCAGTCGTACCTGCTGGTCGTGAATGCGTCGAACCGCGTCAAGATCCTGGACTGGATCGAGCAGCACCACGCCGGTTTCAACGCCACAGTGACGGATCTCACGCTTGACCACCCGATGGTCGCCGTGCAGGGTCCGCAAGCGCTGGCGGTCGTGGAGTCGGCGGTCGGCGTGCCGTTCGCCCCGATGAAATACTACACCGCCGAAGAGATCGTCATCGGCGGTCGCCCGGCGAACCTCAGCCGCACCGGCTACACCGGCGAGGACGGCTTCGAACTGATCGTCCCCACCGCGGCGGCCGCTGGGTTGTGGCAGACACTCATCGACAGTCCCGTGGCCCAAGTCACGTCGTGCGGACTCGGCTGCCGCGACACGCTGCGGCTCGAAGCAGCGATGCCGCTGTATGGCCACGAGCTTGACGAGTCGATCGATCCGTTGACGGCGGGTCTCGAGTTCGGAGTCAAGCTGCAGAAGCCCGAGTTCATCGGGCGCGCTGCGCTCGCACAGCGTGCTGAGGTGGGGGTGACGCAGCGTCGCGTCGGCCTGCGACTTGACGGCCGACGGATCGCGCGCGAAGGGGCGACGGTACTCAAAGACGGCGCGCCGGTTGGGCGGGTGACGTCCGGCACATTTTCGCCGACACTGGAAAGACCGATTGCGATGGCGTACGTGGCACCGCATCTGTCCGCCGCAGGGACAAAGCTCGCGGTTGACATCCGCGGCCAGCAGGCGGAGGGGGAGGTCGTGTCGCTGCCGTTCTACCGCCGACCGCGCGGGACATGAACTTCACTGTCCTGGACCTGCTGAGGGTCCGTCACAGTGGTTCGACGCGCGGCCAGCGCCGGGAGATCATCGAGGAGTCGGCTCATCTCCTGCACCACCAACGTGTGTCGTTCCAGCTCGGGATTGAATTCCGCCGCGCCGCGGTAGCCGAGCCGCCGCGCCAGGAACTCGAATTCGTCGCTGCCCACCGGCGGGACCGCCAGGTCGCGCGCGTCGCCACGCACCATGCGCAGGGCGTCGATCACCCGCCGCAGGAACCGATACGCGTCGCGAAGCTGCAAACGCTCGGCCTCCGTCAGGACGCCGATCGATTCCAGCGCCCGCAGTGCGGCACGAGTGTTCGTGGTCCGTAGTTCCGGCGACAGGTGGCCAAACGTCATCTGCAAACCCTGCACCAGGTATTCGCAGTCGACCAGCCCGCCGGGAGACAGCTTGGCATTGAACGTCCCGGCGAGGACCAGTTGCAGCAGTTGCTTCTCGCGCAGCCCACGCATCGCTGTCACTTCGAACCTGCGTCCCGAATAGCAGACCCGGTCCCGGGCCGCGACGATCCGCTCGCCGAGTTCCAAATCGCCGGCGATCGGCCGCAACTTCACCAGTGCCTGCCGTTCGTAGGGCCAGGCCGGTCCATCCGGGTTGAAGTACTTTTCGAAAGTTGCCAGGGAAATGGCGGTCCCTCCCGCCTTGCCATACGGCCGCAGGCGGAGGTCGATCTCGAAAATCCCCTCGCGTTTCGCGCGGATCGTCTTGCGGAAGACCTCGACCAGCCGCTCGAAATATTCGGCATTCGAAATCAGCTCTGGCCCGCTGGTGTCGCCGTCTGCGTCGTAGACGAACAACAGCTCGATGTCCGACGCGAATCCCAGTTCCTGGCCGCCGCACTTGCCGAGCGCGCACACGCTCAAGCCGCAGACCGCGCCGTCTCCGCGCAACG
>JAXMBS010000065.1:0-31899 GCA_046349775.1 Planctomycetaceae bacterium
CTGGCCTCGGCGGAGGGCGATGGCCGCCCGTCCCGTGTAGGCGCCGGCGCAGTTCGGGTCGATGCGCAGGGCGCGTTCGAAATCGGCCAGTGCTTCGTCGAGTCGATCGGCCCGCAGGAATGTCTGGCCGCGGCGGACCCACAGGTGCGGATCCGAGGGAGACCGCATGAGCGACTGATTGACTTCCGCCAGTTGCACCAGCGACGCGGCGCAATCCGCGTCCTTCGTCGCGGCGTCGGTGCGGCCCATCCGCTCCAGCGCGTCGGCCCGCTGCAGGTAGTACTTGGGGAGATTGGGCTGCAGTTCGATGGCTTTTGTCAGGTCGGCGACCGACTCGGCATAGCGTTCGAGCTTGTGCCAGGCCAGCGCCCGATTCGTCCAGCTTCCCGGAAAGTCGGAGTTGAGCTCAATGGCGCTGGAGAACGAAGCGATGGCGTCGTCGTAGCGTTTGAGCTGGATCAGCGCCAGTCCGCGGTTGTTGAGCGCGTCGCGGTACTTGGGATCGAGGCGCAGCGCGGCATCGAAGTCCGCAACCGCCAGTTCTGCGTCGCCGAGGGCGAGCCGGGTGAGGCCGCGATTGTTGTAAGGATGGGGATACGCCAGGTCGAGGCCGATGGCGTCGCTGAAGTCGTCCAGGGCCCGGTCGTAATTCTGCTGATTCAAGTAGTAGAACCCGCGCGAATTGCGATAGTGCGCATTGCCGGGATCGAGCTCAATGGCGTGCGTGAGATCGGCGATGGCTTTCGGCAGCAATTGTGCCTGCGCAAGCAGCGCTCCCCGCGCAGCGTAGTGTTCTGCGGCTTTCGGAGCGGCTGCGATCGCTGCCGTCAGCGCGCGGACGGCGCCAACAATGTCCCCTTGCTTGTGCAGCAGCTCGGCTTTGGCGAGGTGCGCGGCTGCCGTCTCTGCGGCAGATATCGCCGGAGCGGTGGCCGGCTCAGGCGCGGAGGTCGCCGCTGCTGTGGGCGGAGTCGCTGGCGCCTGTGCGACGGCTCCGGGGGACGAATTCACAGCCGGTGCGGCGGCCTGTTCGGCGGGCGGCTGTTCCGTACCGCAGCCGGCGGCCAGACAGAAGATCAACGGAAGAATGAGGATACGCATGGCGCCGCACTCCTTTGCGGTGTCGTGGCGAATCTTCGCCGGCGGCGCCCTCCTGGCGGCCGAGGTGCGCCGGACTCCATGTGGCGGAGTCGGCACGTGGCCCTAACGCGGCGAAGGGGCGGCTTTTAGTGCGGATCGGAGCCTGCCGTCAATGGCGGTTTATGCTCCACAAACGGCGGTGTATCTGCCCGGACGGGCTTTCGTGTGTCTTGCAGCGATGACGCTGGACGCTGCGGGCATGGCACCGTACGCTCACTGGCATGGGCGCCTCTCTCAACCCGCGGCACGCCGTCTATGCCGGAAGTTTTGACCCGGTCACGCTCGGCCACGTCGACATTGTCCAGCGTGGCGCACGGATCTACGAACAGGTCACCATCGCGGTCGGCATGAACCCCGAGAAGTCTCCGCTGTTCTCCGCCGCAGAGCGCGTCTCGTTGCTCAAGGCGGTGTTCTGCGATCTGCCGAACGTCTCGGTGGACTGTTTTCAGGGACTGACCGTCGACTTCGTCCAGCGCTGCGGCGCGAGCGTGATGCTGCGGGGCATTCGCACGGTCAGCGATCTCGAGTCTGAATTCTCGATGGCCCTGGCAAACGCCACGCTCGCGCCGCAGGTCGAGACCGTGTTCCTGATGGCGAGCGACCGGTACTCGCACATCTCCAGTACGCTGATCCGGCAAGTGGCGCTCTTCGGACAGGGAACGGCCTCGGAGAAGCTGCGCCAATTCGTCCCGCACCCCGTGATCGCCCCGCTGCTCGCCAAGTGTCACGCGCTGGCGCAAGAGTCCGGCTGACGGTGCGTCACGGCTGCCGCCCGCAGTTGTGCGTCAGCTGCTGCAATCGTTCCTCGGTCGCTCGTGTCAATTGACCGGGCGCCAGGCGCCATTGCCAGTTGCCGGTCGCCGACCCGGGGAGATTGAAGCGCCCGTCGCTCCCCAGACTGAGCACGTCCTGCAGCGGCGCGATGGCCGTGTCGGCGGCCGATTGCCAGGCCGACCGGATCATGTCCCAGGCGATGTCCGACCCATCGGTCCCCACGTAGGCCAGCACCGCTGCCCGTTCGCGTTCGACTTCGTCTGCGTTGCGCGTCGTCCCCTCTCCCGCGTGGCTGTGGAACCAACCCACGGTTGTGTCGTTGTCGTGCGTCCCCGTATAGACGACGCAGTGCGGCGGGAAATTGTGCGGCTGATACTCGGCCGACTTGGGATCAGCGCCGAACGCGAACTGCAGCACACGCATTCCCGGCGCCCCGACCGCCTCGCGCAACGCGTCGACCTGCGGCGTAATAATTCCCAGGTCTTCGGCGACGAGCGGAATCGGCCCTAGCGCCGCTTCCGCGGCGCGAAACAGGTCGATGCCCGGGCCTGGAACCCAGCGTCCACCCCGTGCATCGGGCGCCCCTCCCGGAATCTCCCAGTACGACTCGAATCCGCGGAAGTGATCGATGCGAATCACATCAAACAGCCGCAGCGACTGCCGGAACCGATCGATCCACCATCGATACCCGTCCGCGGCCAGCACGTCCCAGCGGTACAGCGGGTTACCCCACAACTGCCCGCTGGCGCTGAAATAGTCCGGCGGCACGCCGGCGACAACTGTCGGGCGGCCGCCATCGTCAAGCTGAAACAGGCACTGCTGGACCCAGACGTCGGCGCTGTCGTGCGCGACGAAGTTCGGGATGTCCCCCATGATCCGCACACGCCGGGAACTGGCGTAGGCCCGCAAACCGGTCCACTGCCGGGCGAATTCGAACTGGATAAATGCTTCTCGCTCCAGACTGTCGGCCAGCCGTTGGCGGGCTGCATCGAGTGCGGCCGGCTCGCGGTGGACAAGTTCCGACGGCCATTCGGTCCAGGCCTGTGCCCCAGCCTCCTCCTTGAGCGCGGCGTACAGCACGTAGTCATCCAGCCAGGCCGCCTCGGCCGCTTGAAATTTCGCGAGCTCCGCCTGATCTGCACCCTGGCCGGACCGAAAGCGTTCATAGGCCAAAGCCAGACGCGGTTGTCGCCAGGCGTTGACAGCCTCGAAATCGACGCGGTCGGCAGGAAACGGGTGCTCCGGCTCAATCTCGTCGGGCTTCAACCAGCCCCGCTCGACCAGGAGTTCCAGGCTGATCAGCAGTGGACTGCCGGCGAAGGCCGACGTCGCCTGATAGGGGGAATTGCCGTACCCGGTCGGGCTGACAGGGAGCACCTGCCACAGCGACTGACCCGCCCGCGCCAGAGAGTCGACGAAATCGAACGCGGCGGGTCCCAGATCGCCGCAACCGAGTGCGCCCGGCAACGAAGTGACGTGCAGCAGGATGCCGGCGGAACGCGGAAATCGATGGCTCAAAGCGTCGTCCGTGAAACAGGTCGCGCCGGAGTACGATAGCAGGTGCGTCAAGCGTGGCGGAATCTGTGCTCCCGTCTTAGCCCCCGGCGGCTCGCCAGGAGCTATGACGGCGGGAGCTTGGACTCAGTGTCGATTCTCGATCCGAATCCTGTCCACTCGCCACCACGCCCGGCACAGCCGCCACAAGTCCCGCAGCAGTCGCCTCATGGCTCAGTCTCCTGTAATGCCGCGACTCACGGCGTCTGCACCCGCTCCTTGAGCGCCGCAAACTCCGCCTCCAGCTGCTCGCGCCGCTCGTCCGCCGCAAACTTCGCCGCCAGCGCGTCCGCATTCGGATCGCGCCCCTCCAGCCGGTCGTACGCGTCGCTCATCGCCTCCGCCCGCTCAACCCGCCGCTCCAGTCGGCTGAACTCGGCAAACGCCGACGTCCCCTCCGCTCGCGACAGCGCATCGTTGATCCGGTTCGCCGACGCGGCTCGGCTCAGCCGCGCCACCAGGATCGTCCGCTTGTGCCGCGCCTGACGGATCTTGTCCTCCAGATCGCGATACGCCGCCTGTAGCTTGACGGTCTGCGCTTGCTGCGACTCATACGTCTCTTGCAGCGCCGCCACGCGCTCCTCAAGTCGCAGCTTTTGCTCAATCGCACTGCGGGCACCCGCTTCATCCCCGCGCTTCAGCGCCGTCTCCGCCCGCGCCGCCCACTGATCCGCCTGTTCGCGCGTCGTCTCCACCTGCTTCGCCAGTTGGATTTCATCAGCGACGGTCTCCGCGACCGAGGCCCGCACCGTCGCCAACTCCTCTTCCATGTCGCAGATCAGCTGATGCAGCATCCGCTCCGGGTCTTCGACTTTCTCTCGCAGGGAGGTGATGCTGGAACGCATGACAAACGTGAAACTCTCGAGCCAGGTCATCGAAGTCTCCTCATAGAAGATGGTTTGGTAACTCGTCATAGAACTCTGAGCCACGGGGTTCATCCCCGTGGCACACATCACCGATCGTTCAATCCCACGCCTCCAGCCGTGCCGCAATCATCCGCAGTCGCTGCAGCATCAGTTCCCGGTGTCGTTCGCAGTACGCCGCCAGCCCGATCACGGCGGTTCCGACTCCGATTCCGACAATCCACAGCAGGCTCGCATTGTCGAGGCTGCCGCGAATCACCATCGCAACGAGATCGGCCACCAGAAATGCAGTCCCCGCATACATCAGCGCCCTGACCCGCAGTCCGATCGCCGCCAGCGTGATCAGCACTGACACGATCAGCAGCGTCAGCAGGTGCAGCCAGCTCCCTTCGACGATGTGGAATGTCGGCGAGACCAGGATCGTCAGTGCGCCGACGTAACGCAGCGGATCGACAGAGCCGGACGGAATCTGCGGCTTCAGCAGTTCGACCAGCCCCAGGACCGTCAGGCCCAGCGGAATCATGAAGAACTGCGGATCGCTGACCTCGAGTTCCCGCCACAGCAGGATCGACGCGATGTTCAGGACCGCCGCTGAAAGAATCAGCAGCCCGGACGATTTCTGCTCCAGCCCGCGCCAGAAGTAGAAGGCCGCTGTCAGCAGCAGTGCGAGACTGTTGAGACCGAGCCAACCGGGCGCGGTCGCCGAAACGTGCCGCCACAGGCAGATTCCCACCGTTGCCAGTGGCAACAGCAGGCTTGTCCACTCAAACGGCTGGCTCAAGACGTTCCAGCGGCGTGAAGCAGTCGCGGCCCGACTGACTCCGAACAGCACCGCCGCCAGCACCACAGGCGCAAACCGCCCGACGATGCCGCCGAGATGCAGCACACCCATCCACCACAGGTAAACCGCCCCGACGACCGCAATTTCCTCCGCCAGCCAGACATGCAGTTCGCCCAGGTCGCGAGAGGAGATCCCGTGCGTCGTTGTCGTCGGTTCCGCGGTGGCACGACGCATGGCGAGCCACAACTGCTCGGCCGTGACCAGTCCGAAGACCGCGACAGCGACTTGATCGCTTCCCATGCCGACAACCCCGCATCATGCAGCAGCGTTGTGTTCGCGACGCAGACGAAAGCCACGACCAGGTACGAGTACCGATGGTATGTCGGCCAGATTGCGGTCGATCGTGCTCGCATCCAGTCGCTGTTCCACAGCAGGGACAGCAACACCGCCATCAGCGCGAGCGGCAACGCTGTCGCGGGCGCCAGTGGCAGTCTGAAGTCGATGAGCGAATGCAGCGCCGGATTCGTCAGTTGCAGCACGCCCGCCAGGCACTGCCATCCGGCCACCGACATCGCTGCGGTTCTCAGCGCGGGTTGCTGCCACGCCGCCGCCGACCACAACAGGCCGGCCAGCGACAACATCCCGGCGACGCGAAACTCTGCTGTGAACACCGGTAGCGAGCCCAGCGCAACCGCGGCCAGCGTCATCACCGTGCACACTCGCACAGCGCCGATTGTCGAAACCCAATGCTCGAAGCTCTCTCGGTGACGCGGCAGCCGGCCGATGGCCACCAATGGCAGGATCGTCGCCAGCGCCGGGTACCAGCCGCAGACGGCCCCCCAGCCGAACACTGTTGCGGCCAGCACGCCGAGTGACAGCTCGGCCAGCATCCAGCCGAGCACTGTCAGCGCGGCCGACTGCCTTCGCCACGCCGCATCGATCACCCAGCACAGGCTGATCAGCGCGACGATCCAGGCCGTGAATGCCGCTCCCGTCAACACGGTCCACGACATCATCGGAATCGCGTACAGGACCGTTGTGCCCGCCTGCCCGCACATCGCGATATCCGCTGCAGCGTGACGCAGAACATGTCGCGGAAGGACCGCCGCAGTCGCCAGCGAGTCGTTTCCCGACATCGCGTACACGTGTTTTGCGCGACCGCCGACGATCCACAGCACTCCGAGGATCACCGACTCCAGTGACATGACGGCCGCGAATGTCCAGCCGGCATCGCGCGCCACCGCTGCCGCCAGCAAAGCCGCGAATGCGAACGCAGTTCGCGCCAAATTCCGGCTGGCCAGCTGCCAGGCGTGCACAAACAGCAGCACTCCGCACACGATTCCGGCAACGATCGCCATGTGTCCAAAGACCGCAGCTCTTGCAGAGCCAGTTGACCGCCGTCACCAGCAGCACGGTCACGCTTGCAAGCCGACACAGCGGCGCCGTCTGCCAGTGGCTTAGTGAGTCCGCGTCGAACATGGACCGACGATCGATCACCTTGCCCGGCCACAGCAGCAGCCCGGCCGTCGTGACCCATGCCAGCAGCGGCAATTCGACGCTGTGCCGCCACAGCAACACCTGTTCGACGAACGTCTGCGCGCCCGCTCCCCGCTACGAGAAACGCCGCAATCGCCGCCGGCAGCAGCCGCCGGTCGCGGAAGATCACCAGTTGCAGCCCGAACAAGACAGTGAGCGCGAGGCCCACTGGGAACAGTGCCTTTCCATGCGTGAGCGACACTCCCAGCAGCAGCACGCCCAGTCCGATTGCGAACTGCCGCAGTGGCGTCGAGAACAGCGTTTCACGTCGCCGCTGCAGCAAGGCCGCGACACAACTCAGTCCCGCGAGCAACGGCAGGTATGTCAGCCCGTAGAACGCATAGGGCAATCGCGGCTCGTGGACCGCCGTTGCCCCCGCGTGGATGATTTCCTGCACTGTCTCACGGCAGAACGCTGGCGTCGTCTGGTATGCCGTCAGGATCGCCAGCAGCATCAGCCACACGAACCCGCGATGTCCGGTCCGCCGCGCCGTCACACCCAGAACAACCGCAGCCAGTGCCGCAGTCGGCGTGAGGGCCTGCGTCTCGGGAAAACCAATTCCGGCGACGCACACGCCGGCCACCGTCAACACCAGCCCCAGGAAGATCGGCAGCACCAGGCTCCACGGCAACGGTCGCGGCACAGCCGCATTCCGCTCCTGGTACACCCAGGCGAGTGCATCGGCCGTGAGCAGGACCGGAATCGCCGTCAGCACGAGCCCAAAGCCGAGCCAGGTGACCGGCATGTACGGCGCGAGAGTCACCGTGAACAACGTGACGAACATCGCACCGAGCAGCAGCACCGGCGCGAAACCACAAATGCGCGGCAGACGATGTTCTTCCGTCAGCCAGAAGACATGCCGGTTCACCTTCACGGCGCCAACGGCGAACACGCTCCAGAGTCCCAGCGCGACAAGCGCCGCGAGTGACGTTGGGAGCGTCGGCACGATCGCGCCGGCCATCGCCAGCAGCGAGTAGCAGGCGACAAACGTCGGCTGTGGACCGCGCAGAAAGTGACGAAAGATCCGCCGCGATGCCAGTAGCGAGAATGCCGCCGTCACTGCCAGCAACACCAGCATTCCGGCCTGCCCGAACAGTGCACTCCAACTGGCGACCGGAGCGGGCTGCACCCAGTGCAGACCCAGAAACGTCAGTGGGATCAGCAGCACCGTCAGCAGCATCAGCCCGGCGCCAGTTTTCCGCAGGCCGAGGCTGTGAAAACTGAGCTGTCCCAGTCCGTGAATTCCGGCCGTGTAGCCCAGCAGGATCAAGTACTTCCAGACCGGCGTGTAGTCGTCCCAGTGCGCCGTCACCAGCATCAGGGACGACCCGACCAGGATCAGAATCCCGATCCCCAGCATCCACTTGATGTTCTGATCCTGGAAAAACGCGTCCAGGAAACGCAGAAACGGGGACCGCGGCTCGGACGGCGCACTCATGGCGAGACCTCGTGATCAGACTTCCGGCTTCTGTCACCGCACAAGGCGGCGGCCCGAGCCGGATATCACGAGGAATTCTGCAAATGCCGTCAGCGTCCCAGCGGTAATCACGTCAACAGTTCACGGATCGGCGCACCGTCCGCCAGAATCGGCTTGGAGCGGCCGGCAGAATCGGCGATCCGCCGCGACGGATCGATCGGAGCAAGTGATACAGCGTGGCCAGCACATCGGCGGGGCGACGAGCCTCATCGCGCGGCTCTTCCCCGTGCGACGTGGTCGAGCCAAAAACCGTGCCGCCGCGAATGCCGCCGCCTCCGAGCAAAGCGCAGCCGGCCGCTCCCCAGTGATCCCGTCCGCCGCGCGCTCGGTCCCGGGTGTGCGGCCGAACTCCCCACACCACGACAATCACCTGTTCGTACAGCCCGCGTTCGACGAGGTCGGTGATCAGTCCCGACAGCATCCGGTCGTACGCCGGCAGCATGATCTGGAAATACCTGTCGATCTCCGCGTGGTTGTCCCACAGGTTCGACGAGATGTCGGTATTGAGCGTGATGAACGACACGCCCGCCTCGACCAGCCGCCGACAGAGCAGGGCCGCCTGGCCCCAGCCTGTCTGTCCGTAGCGCTCACGCGTCTGTGGCGACTCCTGCGACAGGTCGAAGGCGTTGCGGACATGTGGAGAGGTGACGAGGTCCAGCGCCTGTCGATAGAAGCCGTCCAGCGCTGGGTGTCCGTCGTTTCGGGCGGCGGCGTGATGCAGGCCGTCAAACTGCTCGCGGAGACTCATCCGTCGCCCCAGCCGCGGGGCGTCCAACCCGGCGACCGGTTGCAGCGCGGGCAGTTCGAACCGAACGTCGCTGCCGTATCCGGGAAACGGCGTGATGACATGCAGCGGCTCGAACGCCGGCCCGAGCGTCGTCGCGTTAAATTGCCGCGAGTAGGTTTCGATCGCCAGGTTCGGACGCACGTGGATGTACGGCACGGCCACCGGCGAATCCTCACCCAGCGCCCGGGCGATACAGGAGCCGATCGAGGGGTGTGTTGGCTCCGGTCGCGCCGACGTCGGGCCGAAGTAGCCGGTCTGCATCCAGTGCGTGCCGGCGACGTGGTCATCGCTGTCGTGATGCAGCGAGCGGACGACGGCGAGATGTCGCATGATCGGCGCGTGCAACGGCAGCAGCTCGCACACGTCCATGCCGGGTTCGGCGGTGGCGACGGGCCGGAACGGGCCGCGGTATTCGGCGGGAGCATCCGGCTTCATATCGTAGAGATCGATATGGCTGGGGCCGCCGCCGAGCCAGATCTGAATGACGGCCTTGTTGGTCGCCCGCGCTTGACCGGCGCCGACGGTGCCACGCCATAGTGCCGCGGTCCCCAATCCGCCGCCGGCGCCGACCGAGGCCCGCAACCATCCTCGTCGCGACAGCAGCGTCTGGTGCCGGGTGTATGGAACCGTGAGTTCGATCATGGCCGTCATGAACCAGGCCGCTGCGCCCGCGTGGGTTACGAGCGGGCGACCCGTATTCTGCCCGTTGGCTGCGGGGTTTGCCAGAGCGGGTTGGAAGGATCCAGTGACGGGAGCATGTCGCTGGAAACTCGATGCGCGTGACTCGATTCCGGTTTTTCAGGACTGAGAAACGCAGAGATTTCCAGTTGAGGATCGCGCGGAAGGCGCGTTCCGCGGCGCAGGGCGTGTTGCGCGCCGGACGATGACGATTGACCCGCGAGCGCTCTTCTCCGGGCGCTGAACAACAGCCGGCGCGGGCACTGCTCGAATTCGCGGGGTGATGAGTGTCCAACAACGAGTGACGCAACGATAGCGTTGAGCGTCATCAGCCGGCGGGAATCCAGAGGTGGCATCCCCTGGCCCCTGGCGCTCAGCCTGGAGTTTACACTCGGCGTCGGGCGCTGCACGCTCGCTCCGCGCGCTGACAATGACAGTCCGCATTCTCACCGAGGAGATGGACATGCGATTCTCTCGCCGGGTTCTGCTGATCGGCCGGTTGTGCTGTGCCTGGGGCCTGTGGATTGGGGCGACGCTTGCGGCTGAAGAAGTGCGAGTCGCTGTTTCCGACGGCCACGTCGCCGTTCAAACCGCTGCGGGAGCGAGCTGGACACTGCTCGCGGCCGGCGATGTCGTACCCGATGCGGCGGACTTTCGGACGTCCGCCGCCGGAGCCGTGACAATCCCGGCTGCTGGTGACGTGATCACGATCGGGCCGGAGTCGTGGGGACGTTGGGACCATTCGCAACGAAGTCTGGCAATCGAACGCGGACGTGTCTTGATCGCTGTAGGGAGCAACAATGCATGGTCGATCACCGCACGTGGTGTCCGCTTCGCAGCGCCGCAAAGTTCGACGATCAGCGTGGCAGCGGATGGGGACCACATCGCATGCGACGTTCTGCGCGGCGAAGTCCAGATTTCGGGGGACGCCCTTGAAAGCGGCCATTTCTCCGCACCGGCTGCAATCGCGATTCGCGCCGGCAAGACGGAAGTGTCGGTACCGAACGACAGGAACTGGGCGACCGCGGCCGTCGCATGGGCGCAACCGCAACCGCGCCAGGGACCGGGACAACTGCTGGCACGCGAACCGGACAGCAACGTCACGCGACGGCTCAAGATTGCGCGGTATCACGTCAACGTCGTGCTGCAGCCGCCCGTCGCGCTCGTACAAATCGACCAGTCGTTCTACAACCCGCAGGACTGGGGACAAGCCGAAGGAACCTTCGTGTTCAACTTGCCTCATCAGGCATCGGTGAGTCGGTTTGCAATGTTCGTCACGCACGAGGACCTGATTGAAGGCGAACTGATCGAGCGCAGCCGGGCCGACCAGGTGTACACGAGCATTGTGCATCGGCGGCGCGACCCGGCCATCCTGGAGCAGATCGGCGATAACCTGTTCCGAATGCGCGTGTTCCCAATTCCAGCCCGCGACACCAAGCGGATTCTTCTGGATTACACCGTGCCGCTGCAGGCCGAGAACGGACAATACCGGTTTGTGCTGCCGCTGATGTCGGACCTGGAGCCGATCTGGGAGTTGAAGCTGACCGGGACGATTCACCCGCCGCTCGACATGGCGACAGTCGCGTCGCCGTCCCACGCGGATTTGAAGTTCACGCCGGCGGAGGACGGGACCGTCCACTTCGAACAGCGGCAGGAGCAGGTTCAGCCGCCGCCGGCATTCCTTCTCGGCTATCGCGGGCCGACGGATCCGGCGCCGCACGTAAGGTCTTTCACTGCGACGTCGCCCGGCAGCTCGCTGCGCTTGATGCACTTCGTGGCGACGATTCCCGCGTGGGAGAGCACGCACGCCACCGCTGACCAGCGGCCGCTGGACGTGCAGATTGTGGCGGACACGTCGTCGAGCGCCGGCGACATGCGACTGATGCGGCAGGCCGTACGAACAGTTGTCGCCGGTCTACGCGAGACGGATCGTTTTCAGCTGGGTTGCGCCGATGCGTCGTATCGACCATTGACTCAGGAGTGGCTCGCTCCGCGGTCGGCGGAGGCGGCACAAGCATTCAGTGCTCTCGATGCGCAATTGCCGTTGGGGTCGTCTCAGATATGGGAGTCGTTGCAGACGGTTTTCAGAAGTCCGCCGGGTCGTCGTGAAGGACGACAGCGGCTGGTGGTCTACGTCGGCGACGGAATATCGACCGACAATCCGCCGTTGGGCGAGTGGTCGGCACCGATGCTCGACAATCAGACGCAGTTCGCCGCGATTCGGATCGGCCGGACGGCGGAGAAGGCAGTCTTCCTCCAGCGGCTCGTCGAATTAACCGGCGGAATGTTGTTCCCGGTCGGCGAGGCGCCGTCGGAATTGGGTCAGGTGTTTGGTTGGCTGCTGGCCGGAGCGCCGGCGCCGCAGCGTGTGGAGAGCGTCGCCGTGTCGAGCGCTGCGGAAGCAGCAGCGCGCGACGTGCATTTTCCGGCGGTCTGGCCGCATGGCCGACCGCTCGAAATCACCGGCCGGACACTGGGCGCCGAACAGTTAAAACTGCGCGTGAAGCTCGCGAAGGAAGACACGGCGCGGGAATACGAGCTCCAGGTGCCCAAGCACGAAAAGGACGAGGATGTGTTTGTCGGCCGGTACTGGACGAGCAGCGACGATCGAATGCTGCAGGAGTCCCCGCAACGTCTTTGGCAGAGGAGCGAGTCACGAAGAGTTATGGCGGCTCGCCCAGGAATGGAGCCTGATGTGCCGCTGACGGCGTTTCTCGTGCTGGAGAAGGGAATCCGGACTATGCGCAATGGCACATCGACCGCAACGTCCGACATCGTTACGCACGGAAGCCAGCCGGCACGCTTGACGTCGCTGCCACTGCCGCCTGAGATGAGACCCGAACAGCCTCACAGCAGCAAACGCGCAGGCGATCACGAGGCGGGACCGCAGAAGCCCTGAAGCACGGTGCGCGTCAAGCCTTGCCGCGCTGACGCGCACGACCGTCAGCAGGCGGCTATTCCAATCGGCAGCGGTTCGATGCCGCACCTGAAAGAGGCCGAGACGACGCTTGCAACTGGAATATAATGAACGGCGACACTGGTGGAACTGGTCGGTGCAACCGGCCAGCGCGACGCACTGGGGGCGGACAGGTTCAACGACCTCTGGAGCCGCGCGCGGCGGGCGCGCTGGGAAGCAATTCCTGGACGGCCTGACGCCTGCGTCCGCTGCTCGATCAGCACACGCTGCACGGCATTGCGCGACCGTCGAATATCCGTTGCTCGATGTCGCTTCCTGATTCGGCGGAATGAGCCGAATACAAGCAGTTCTTCCCATACGCGGAAGCGCAAATCGTCATTATCGCACCCCAGCCGATCAGATATCATTAAAGGCATTTGCCGCATTCGTGGCGAAACGCCTCGGTGAAAGACGTGATCTCGACAGTCCTGAACTGTCGGCGGCCGGCATCACCGGCGACGAGAAGCTGGATCTCCACGGACTCCGCGAAATCACACTGCATGGTCTGGCGAGGGTCATACTGGAGGACGTGAACGACGTGGAACTGGCGATGGTTCCCGAGGGTTCGCTGCTCAGAATTACGACGAAAGACGTGGCGGACAATCACCTGGTCACGCTGGTCTATCCCGTGGCGGATGTGGTGCGGACAGACTTGCTTCCGTCGCCGCAATGGTTTTCCGACCCGTTCCGCGATATGGATCGGGCGATGCACGAGCGGGTCCGTGCCAAGCTGGAACGGCCGATCTCGGTCTCGTTCAAGCAGACGCCCCTGAATGACGTCGTGGCTTACTTCCGGGTCCTGTTGCAGGAGAACCTGCGCTTCGACCGGCCCGAGCTGGCGGGCGCCGGCATCACAGGAGAAGAGCGGATCACGCTCGCGCTCAACGACATCCCGGGTAAGACCGTACTCGATGAAATACTGCGCAGAGTCAATGACATCGAGCTTGGCTACCAGATTAAAGATGAGGTGCTGACGATTACGACCAAGGAAGTCGCGGACAACACGCTCGATCTGCGGCTCTATTCACTCGCGGGAATTCTGTACGAAGTGCCTGAGGAACTCATTCCGCGGCCACAACCGGGGATGTGGGGATGGGGCATGGGAATGGGCGGCGGATTTGGAGGTCTCGGCGGCGGCATGGGAATGGGCGGGATGGGGGGCGGGTTCGGAGGCTTCGGCGGCGGCGGAATGGGCATGGGCGGCATGGGTGGTGGTGGCGGAGGTTTTGGAGGATTTGGCGGCGGCGGCTTTGGAGGTGCTGGAACAGGCGCAGGATGGATCGGAGGCGGCGGCGGTTCCGATGGCGTCGCAGCGACCAGCGATTCCTCTGTCGGGCCGGTCGGGACGTCGGTCTCGGAGACTGGGCCCGTAGTCACAGACAAGGGATCTGACGCGAACCAGGTGACGGCGCAAGCACCGACTGCTGAAACACCGACCACGCAGTCGGCGACACCGACCGAACTGCTGCCGGCGGGGGATGAGCCGACAGAGGTGGTTTTACAGTCCAAGGGAGGTGGGGGGACCGGCGCCAACTACCAGGCGGAAATCAACGTGCTCCTCAACGATACGGAGGGACCGTGGGAGTCGATCGACGGCGTTGGCGGACCGGACCCAATCCCGTATCGCCAGTCATTGTCGTTGTTCGTCCGGCAGACTCGCCGTGTCCACGACGAAGTCGCAGCAACACTCGATCGCTTGCGAAGACTTCCGCCGGCCGGTCCGCTGGTGCGCCGTGCCCGCATCCCGCGGATCACGCAGAACGAACCGCGCGGATGGAAAACAAACGAAATCATCAATTGCATTCTCAATCTGACGGAAGGCCCATGGGAGTCGATCGACGGCGTCGGCGGACCAGACCCGATTCCACATCAGCCTTCAATGTCGCTCGTCATCCGACAGACTCCGCGCGTGCATGAAGAGATTTATTCTCTGCTGGCGGACATGCGGCGCTCGCGCGTGACGGCGGGTCGGTCCACAACGGCCATGCGTTTGAGCGGCGTGGATGATCTCGCCCGGCTGCGGGAAAACTTGAGACTGACCGACTTGCCGGAGACACCGCGTCGCGATGGCCTGCCGGCGGTCGACCAGGAGGAACTCCTGCTGCTGGAGCGTGCGCGTCGTGAGTCAATCCACGGCAGGCAGACCTGGATGCACACGCGCGGTGCAGGCGGAGGCCGACGCGTGACGCTGGTTGTGGCCGATCCGCGTCTGCAACTGGAACTCTCCGATCACATGTTGCGCGCCGACGCGGACCAGGCCGCTGTCGCGTATCCCGGCGTCACCCTCGTGGAACTGGGAGCGTGGGGCGAGTCGGTGCGTCGCATCGCCGATGCACGGTTCCCGTGGCTGCTGCATCGGACCAACCAGGAACTGTCGCAATTATTCGACATCGCGATGGAGCAAGCAGACGCGGAAGGCGTCATGCTGCGTCTCGGTTTTCCCGGCACGCGCGCCGCGTATCTGTTGCAGCGGTTCACAACCGCCGGTCAGCTGATCCGGACGGAAGCGTGGCTGGACGACAAGAGGCAATACGAACTGCAACTGGACTGGGACGAGGCCTTTCCGGCCTCGCCGTCGCATGTCGTCGCGCGCGATTCCGAGGGCAAGACTCTCGAAGAGTGGCAACTGACGGCGGCTGACGCCTCGGCCGGCGTCCCCGCACCGGCCGATGAGTGGGCGAACTTCATCATCGACGATTCGCGGACGAACGAAGGTCCGTACGCTCGCGCGCGAGAAGCCCTCTCCCGATACGACTACGCGCGTGCCGGGCAGATTCTGAGTGACGCGCTGGTTGATCGACCCGATCAGCCGCTGCTCAACCTGCTGCTTGCCTGGGTGGACGAATTTGGCGGACATCCGGCCACGGTCCGCACGCAACAGCGCGAGACGCTGGCGAGGGTCGTCCGCAGCGGAGCATTCGACCTGGCCCGGATGGTCTCGGCACAGAACTTTCCGTCGCTCAGTGACCGTGACTTGTACGACCTGCTGCTGACAATGCCGGAAGAGCGGCGGTCGTCGGCAAACTATGTTGAACTGTCGGACCTGGCGGCCGCACTCGGACGCCCGCTGGACGCGCTGGCGCATATCGAAGCGGCGGTCGCGCGAACTCCGGTCGAATCGCGGGACGAACTCCGTGATCGGAAATTGGACCACATCGCAGCGCTGCTGCGATTGGGGCGGAATGATGAAGCGATCCGCGCGAGCGAGGACGTGTTGTCGGCACAGCGGAACGGAATCAGCGAGCTGGTCCGAATCGGCGATCTGTTTGGGAATGTGGGGTTGACCGAGCGGGCGGACGATTACTTTGTGCGCGCGTGGCAGGCGGCAGACGCGAACCGCGCGGCCCAGGCGGATGTGCTGAAGCGCGAGGCGCGGTGGTTTGCCGGCGCACGGCGCTGGACGATACTGCTCAAGGCGGCGCAAGCCGATCCTGCCGATTCGCGGCAACGCGATGCGCTGGTCAAGCTCGTCGTCGGCGAGATGGCGACGGCCGATGACGCCATCATCGCCGGGACGTTAGCCAGACTGTTCCCCGACCCGGCGCTGGCGACAGCGTTGCGAATTCGCGAAGCGGAATTGACACCGTGGCCTCCGCATGCGGCTGAAATCGCCGTCGAACTGTTTGAGGCGCGCCAACTCTCGGCGGATCGTTTCGAGTGGCTGGTCAAGACAGCTGACGCTGGAGGACGTTATGCGGACGTCATCCGCGTCCTGGAATCGAGTTTGCACAACGGGCAGCGGCTGGATGACGCGATGCGACTGCGCCTCGTACATGCCTATGGGGAAGTCGGCAGGGCATCTGATGCGGCCCGTGCGCAGAGCGACATGAAAGAAACGCCGCCCGCTGAAACGCCGGCGGGGACAGCGCCGTCAGCTGGACCTGGCCTGGGCTTCTTCAATTTCTGAAGCTGCTCAGGTGTCTCACGAGTCGTTCTGACACGCAGGCGACAATTGAGCGGACAGGCGGACGGAGAAAGGGGGCTGCAACTTGCGAAGTCACTCAGCCGGTTGCGTGGTCACTGCCCGATCGCCGATGCCGACTCTGGGTGTGCGCGAGAGGCGTTATTGACGAACCTGTCTCCACGGACGCGGCAGGCTTTGCTGCCGGCACGGTCTTCGCCATGATGTGAGCTGACCCGCCATGAACAGCCCACCCGCGAAATCTCCGCCCGCCGCGCGCTTCCGCGGCATGATGCCCATCCTGCCGACCGCCATCGATGCCCGCGGCGAAGTCGACGAGGCAAGCCAGCGACGACTCGTCCGCTATTGCCTCGAATATCGCGCTGCGGCGATCGGTCACTTCGGCATCGCATCCGAGTTCCACAAGCTCAGCGATCGCGACCGTCGTCTGCTGACGGACATCATCGTCGATGAGGTCGCCGGTCGGGTTCCGGTGTTCCTGGGCGTCACCGCGCCGGGGACCAGGATCGCGGTCGAGTACGCACGTCTGGCAGAGGAGCAGGGGGCCGACCTGATCATGGCCTCGTTGCCCTACGTCAACGTCCCCGATGCGGCGGGCGCGTTTGATTATTACCGAGCGCTCTCCGAAGCGACGAAACTGCCGATCATCGTCCAGGACACGCCGACAAGTTCCGCCGTGCTGACGGCCGACGTCCTGACGCGACTTGTCGCCGAGGTTCCGGGCGTTCAGCACGTGAAAGGGGAAGGGAAGGACTTCCTGACGAAGACTGCCCGACTGCTCGCGGCGGACGGCGGCCGGATGTCTGTCATCGGCGGCGCGGGGGGGCGGCATCTGATTCACATGCTGCGGCTGGGAGTGACGGCCTTCATGACGGGCACTGAAGCACTCGACCTGCACGGGGGCGCGGTCCATGCGTTTCTCTCCGGCGACGAGGGCCGCGCGGCCGACATCTATTTCGAGCGCATCCTGCCGTATCTCACGTTCTACCTGGACTACCCTGAGGAACTGCTGAAGAGTCTGCTGCATCGCCGCGGCCTGCTGGAGCACCCGGCCGTGCTGCCGCCGGCGGCCTCGGCGCCGATGAGCGACATCGAACGGCGAGAACTGGAATGGATCCTGGAGCGGATTGGTTACGATCGCCCACTCAAAGGTTGACGCTGGCGAACGCACGCCCGGTCTGACAAAAAGCCGCTGGACGGGGCGAAGTATTGCGTGCCGAACTCGAACTGCCTGCACCAGTCCTCATGATGGACCCCGAACCGGGCCGTCGCTGAAATGGTCCCAACAGTGGCGCTGCGCGGCACGTATGAACAAGGCGCGTGCAACGGCAGGGCCGAGATTGCGCTGAGCGGGCAAATTCGGGGGGAGGAACTGGCAAACTGCGGAGCGAATTGGACGTTATCTCCCGTCGTAAACCCATCCAAAGGTCACTCACATGCACAGACGCGCCAGGCAGGGCTTTACGTTGCTTGAGCTGCTGGTGGTGATCTTCATCCTCGGGGTTCTCGCCGCCCTCCTGCTGCCGGCCGTCCAGGCCGCGCGCGGCTCCGCCCGCACGACCCAGTGCCGGAACAACATGCGGCAGGTGGGCCTGGCAATGCACAACTATCACGACGCGCATCGCGTCCTGCCGCCCGGGATGTTCAACTACCTCGGGAACGACATCGACAGCGTGACGCAGCCGGACGGGTCCGTTGGCCCCAAGGGGCCGGCACGCAGTTGCTGGATGCAACAGATACTGCCGTACGTGGACCAGCAGAACCTGTACAACGCAATGCCGTTTGACTCGAACACCCAGGCGTACATGTGGGGCCGGACGTTCGGGACGCCGATCTGGACGATCGTGCCGGTGCTCATGTGTCCGTCAGATCCTGCGAGTCCCAAGAACGTCACCGACATGGGGACCGGTCCAGAGGACTCGGAGGGCTTTCACGGCAACATGGTCGTGTGTGCTGCATCCACGGCCTTCGGCATCTCCGACCACGTCAGCATTGACGGCACCCCCACCGGCGACAAACTCGACGGGATGTTCTACGCCCTGTCCAGCACAACGTTTTCCGACGTCACGGACGGACTTTCGAATACCGTCATGGGTTCAGAACTGATCCTGACGCAGGATCTGCACGGCCCAAAGTCGGCACAGGGGAATGGATACCGCGACAATCGCGGAAGGTATTACAACTGTCACCGTGGGGTGGCGCTGTTCAGCACGCTCTACCCGCCGAACACCGCCGTCCCGGACGACGTGGACTACTGCCTTCCCAACCCGATGGCTCCCTGCCGGCAGTCGTTCGTCGGCGACAACAAAGTGCAGTACGCCCGCAGCTACCATCCCGGTGGCGTCAACGTCGTCATGGGTGACGGGTCACTCAGGTTCATCTCTGACAACATTTCGACGGAGACTTTTCGTGCCCTGGGGTCGCGTGCGGCAGGCGAGAAGATCGGCGAGTTCTGAACGCTTCCACCCGTGACGTTGGATTGTCGACCCGGGGCCGGCCATGCCCGAACAATGGTACTGGAAGCATCGCGGCGATTTGCTCGGTCCCCTGGACACCGACGTCCTGGCGGATCTCATCCGCAAGCGTCGCATCTCTGACCGCGATCAGATCCGCCTGGCGACCAACGACCAGTGGATGAGCGGCGCCGAGGTCAAGGCCCTCTTCGCCCAGGGACAGCACAACACGTCCGAAGCCGCCGCCGCATTGCTGAACCGCGCGATCCGTCCCCAACTCGCCCGCGACGCCGAGCCTGGCGCCGGCCCCGGCGCACTCGATGCAGCGGCGACGGGCGTTAAAGCCGGTTTGCAGCGCGTGCTGGGGCGCGGGATGGGCAGCATCGGCGGTCCGATCTCCCACCTGGGTTCGCAGGCACTGTCGCGCGCGCTGGAAGGAGGCGAACTGCTCTTTAAGCTGCTGATGAATCGCCTGGTGATCCTGGCGGTCGCCATCGCATTCAACGTGATCGTCTTTGTGCAGCACAGGCAAGGGAGCGATACCCGCAATCGTACGGTGCTGACTGACCTGACGGCAGCCTGGGTCCAGTGGCAGTCGCTCAGCACTGATGACGCGAAATCCGCTGCCAGGGTCGCGCTTCAGGACGCGACCCTCCGCCGCTGGGACGCGACGCTGCAGTCGCTGACCAGCGATGCGAAGCGCGAGGCGCTGCCGTCCTCAAATCCGTTTGCAGACTCGCAACGTCAAAAGTCCATCGCCGCCGCGCGGCGGTCGCTCATCCAGGCGATTCAGGAGTTTCAACTGGTCATCCGCGCTCCCGCCGACGCCCCGAGATCGACGGCCGACTTTGAGACGTTTCTGCAGTCGGCACGCTCGGTGACGGACAACGACTACAAGTACTACACTCCCAAGTGGACACCCCAAACCGCCGAACATTTCCAGTCCGAGATTGCCGCGGCGCTGGATCCGTGGATTGCAGCCGTCATTGCGCTCGACGCCGGGCTCGTCGTCGTCATCTTGTGGACCCGGATTCGCAGCATCCGGCGGTGAGGCTTTGTCGATTAGCGACCAAGCGCGGATTGTCCGGGTGATTGAGTATGATCTCGCCCTGACAAACGAATTGCTCACGCGAGATGAGTCTCGACATGTCCCGACGCCTGCCGGTCTTGTTCGTCTACATGGTCGCGGTCTTCCAGGTTGCGGCAGCAGAGCCGGCCCCCTTCACGGTTGACGTCGATGTGATGGTCCCGATGCGCGACGGAGTGAAGCTGGCGACCGACGTTTACCGTCCGGTGCGCGATGGTCGTCGTGCCGATGATCGCCGGCCGGTCATCCTGATCCGCACTCCGTACGGCAAGGGGAACGGCGAGAGTGCCGAGGGGAAATACTTCGCAGCGCACGGCTATGTGGTCGTCTTGCAGGACACGCGCGGACGGTATCGGTCGGAAGGCATCTGGCATTTCCTGACGGACGACGGACAAGACGGCTACGACTGTGCCGACTGGATCGTCGCCCAACCCTGGTCGAACGGGCGGATCGGCATGATGGGCACCTCCTACGTGGGCGGCACACAGCATGCGCTGGCCATGTCCGGTTCGCCCAATCTGGCGACCGTCATTCCGGTGGATGCGGTGTCCAACATGGGTCGGCAAAGCATGCGCAACGCCGGCGCCTTCGAACTGCGATTCTGGAACTGGATCGTCTCGCACAGCGGAGAGGGGAGCCGCCAGGTCCGCGATCCGGGGGCGGCCGCCGTGCTGGCCGAAATGGCGGCCCATCGCCTCGACTACCTGAAGCTGTTGCCGCCGCGTCGCGGGACGACACCGCTCAAGCTCGTACCGGAATATGAGGACTGGCTCGTCGAAGCCATGCGGCACGGTGCGGATGACGAATTCTGGGACCAGAACAACATCGTCGGTCATCCGGAGCGCTATCGCGACATTCCGGTGTATCTCGTCGGCGGCTGGTACGACTTCGTGGGCTGGAATACGACTGCCAACTTCAGCGCTGACGAAGCAATTGCAGAGCGACGTGTATCTGATCATGGGACCGTGGATCCACGGAGCAGGGGAGCCAATGCACGGGCAGGTCACGTTCGGGTGCGACGCAGCGATTCCGGATCCGCTGGCTCATGCCGTGTGGTTCGATCGCTATCTGCAGGATCATGCGGATGACGAAGTCGCTGCGGCGACAGCCTTTGCGAGCCGATCCGTTCAAGCAAGGCGTCCGCATCTTCGCGGATGGGGACTGGCGACGGAAAGAAGGACGGCGAGGGCGTCTGGAACCACGGCGGCTACTGGCGAGACGAACAGGAGTGGCCACCGCGCGGGCGGTTCCGACCAGGCATTACCTGGCGGCCGGCGGCCGACTGAGTCTCGACTCACCTCAATCGGATTCCGCGAAGGACGGCGCCACGTCGTTCACGTTCGATCCGCACGATCCGGTGCCGACAATCGGCGGCAACATCTCGTCCGGAAATGGCATCCTGCTGCAGGGGGCGTGGGACCAGCGCGGCGGCCCGCACGTGTGGAACTGGACGCAGCCGATTCCGCTGTCCGCGCGTAACGACGTGGTCGTGTTTCAGACGGAGCCGCTGTCCGGCGACATCGAGGTAACGGGCGAGATCGAGGTTCGACTGTGGATTTCCTCGACGGCCGCAGACACCGACTTCACGGCCAAGCTGATCGACGTTTATCCGCCGTCCGCGGACCTCCCCGGTGGCTTTGATCTCAATATCGGCGACGAATTTGCTCGGCAAGGTTCCGCGAATCGCTGCAGAGCGAACAGCTGATGACGCCGGGGCAGGTATATCCGCTGACAGTCAAGCTGTATCCGACGTCCAACGTGTTCAAGCGCGGACACCGGGTGCGTGTCGATATTTCCAGCAGCAATTTCCCGCGGTTCGATGTGAATCCGAATACGGCGAGCCGCTGGGGGTACGCTACAAGGAGACGTGCGTCAACACGATTTACCACAATCTCGAGCGCCCGTCGCACATCGTGCTGCCGCTCGTTCCGTCGGGATCGCGATAGCACTGGGCGCTGGCCCGCGTCGGCTATTCGGCCGGCGGCGAGACCGTCAGCTTCTCGCGCGGGTAGTACAGAATCGCGCCCAGTTCTTCGCCGATCAGCACATCGTCGACGCCGCGGCCGATGTCGAAGAACGCCGGTGAGACCAGGTGGATCCCCAGTGAAATCCGCTCTCCCTCGAACTCGATCAGCCGCGCGTACTCAAACACCGGCTGCGCGTTCGTGCCGGCATTGCGGAAGTACAGCAGTGACGCTGCCCGCGCCGGCCCGTACGCGCTCGGGTAGTAAGTCTTCTGCGAAGCCGGGAACGACTGCCCGCGCGATGCGCCGATCATCAGGTCGATCGTCCCGTCTCCGTCCCAGTCGTACGGCACGATGTCGCCGCGACCGGTCTGCCCGGCAAACTCGTCGACGTTCGCCGTGATGGGCGAGCCATCCTGCAATTTCAGCAATTCGCCGCGCTCGACATTCTCATCGTCGATCCGCCAGAACATCCGCAGGAGGTTCTGTTCGTCGAGGGCGATCATGCACAGCCGCCCCCCCAGCCCCCAGTCGGTGATCCCCGGCTGGCTCCGCCAGGCGAGCTGCAACTGCAGGCTGTCACAATACAGCAGCCGCGGTTCGGCAAAGGCGATCCCCTCGTCGCACGGGCGCTGCAGCAGCACCTGGTAGTCGGCCGTGATGCTGTTGAGGACGACGTCGAGCAGACCGTCGCCGTTCCAGTCGCACACCGTCGGACAGGTGTAGCCCCACATCGCCTCCTGCGGTCCCTGCACCGATCCGCTATAGCCGGCCTTGATGTCCAGCGGCTTCCCGCCGACGGGGGGCGCCACCGGCAGGTCGAACGCCGCTGCTTGCGGCGTCCCGATATTCCGCAGGAACAGCAGATGCCCGGAGTCGTTGCCGACCATCAGGTCGACGAGTCCGTCGCGGTCCATATCACCCGGACTGATCACGCAAAGAGGACCGAGCGCGAGGTGCACTTTCTCTGCCAGCAGAGGCGCTGGACCGTGATAGATTGGCGCGCCGGACTTCGTCCATTCTCCGCCGAACTTGTAGAACCAGGCGCGGCCGGTGTCGGTGACGATCAGGTTGGAGAGACCGGTGTCGCGATCGGGAACGGCGCGCATTCCCCCGCGGATGACGGGATGCCGCAGCGCGACGTGCTGCGGAGAATTCAGAAACTGCATTGGTCCCGGCTTGCCGGTTTCCGGATCCAGCGGAAAGTACCGCATCGTGGAGAGCTGATCGGAGACGGCGAGGCCCGGGGGATGATCGGTCCCGTGGTCGAGGACGGCCATACCGCTGACGCTGAACAGGAACTCTCCCGGACCGTCGCTGGCTCGGGCGAACTGTTCGACTTTTTCCAGACGGACTGAATCGAAGCAGACGTGGTAGAGCCACAATCGCGGGATGTTGCCCCTCCAGAAGCCGGCGCCGTCGTACGGCAGGTACGTTGCGGCGTGATGGTTGGGATCGTTTCGCAGCGCATTGCCATCGGGCAGGGCAAAATAGACGTGCAGCCGCTGGCTGGCGTCGAGCCAGCCGACGATTTCGGTCGCCATGCCGTGCGGCAGATCGAGTTCGGGAGACGTCGCGACGGTCGCGAACATCCGGCTGCCGCGATCAAAAGTCGCGAGCTGGAGCTGGCGACCGGCTGCGCGCAGGCCGTAAATGATACCGTCGCCGGCTGTGAGCACGCAGTGGAGATCGATTTCGCCATGCAGCGCAGCTTCCGCGCCGTAGTACGGCTGACCGTCCGCGTCGAAGCCGAGGAACGGGAACAGCCGTCCGTTGTCGAGAAACAGGTCATAGGGACCGTTCCCGAAGACATCGGCAGTACCCAGCGCTGACATCGTCAGGTGCGCGATCTGGCCGATCTGGCCGTAATGACGGGTGGGCGACACCGCCACCGGGCGACCTGGGCTAAAGATCTGCTCGCCCGGCGGCAAAAGGCGATGTTGCTCGCCCCGTGTGAGTTCGCGTGTCGGCGGTTGCTGGGCGGACGTCGTTGCCGGCAGCATCCCCAGGAAGATGAAGCCGGCCAGCAGGCCTCTGTTCATCGCGGCACTCTCTACAGCCCGGCGCACGGCAGCGCATGAGTTGCGGAACTACTTCGATTCCAGCGGAAAGTCGATGACGTTTTCGCCTTCCTTCACTTCAGCAGTCAGCGTGGTCTTGGCGTTGTATTTCGCCGGGATCGGTTCCTTGGGGGCTTTACCGGTATTGATCTGCTGTTCGGCAATTTCGTCCTCGTGGTACGTCATAATGACGACCTTGTGCGAGCCGAGATTGGCGCCGTCGGCGTCCTCGGTGAACTTCAGCTCATAGTGGCCGTTCTCATCGGTGTGCCCTAACGCCGTTCGGCCGGTCGTCGGATTAAACATCACCCATACGTTTGGCAGCGGCTGGCCGTCCATTGTGACCGTCCCGGTTACAGTGCCAAGCTTGGGCTTGTCGTCCACTCCGCCGCAGCCTGCCAAAAGACACAGGGCCAGCACACCGGTCAGAGGGGACTTGCGGAAAGACTCCATGAACGGGGCCTTCTTTCTCGAGCCTTCGATGAAGCGGTTTCAAATCTTCAAATTCAGCGTGACGGGGGTGGGATCTCGACCCCTCGGTCGAGCTGCGATGATCAAGGGGCTTGCCTGTTGGTTCGGTCCGGCCGGCGCCTTGCCCTCCCGGTTTGACCGGGGATCGAACAGTCCGTCGTTCCTGAGCCGGGGCTGGGGACGCCGGCCCTGACCATCACCGGTGACGTCCAACCGAAGGCGGCACGTTCTCGATTTCTGTGCCGATAACGCTCCTTTGCAGCACTTCGTCAAACGGCAAAATCAAGCGCGCCGGGAAGGCTGGACCCGCTGTCGTTCGTGAACAGACAGAAAAGAGACCGCCTTCGCGCGAAGGCGGTCTCTGCCGGGTTCTCGCTTACAAGCCGACGCCCGTATCAACGACCTGGCTGTCGTTGATCGTCCCCAGCCGCGAAATCGTCTCCTGATTGGCATTCTGGCTGATAAACCGGACCGCGC
Source organism: Planctomycetaceae bacterium (assembly GCA_046349775.1). Lineage (GTDB taxonomy): Bacteria > Planctomycetota > Planctomycetia > Planctomycetales > Planctomycetaceae > JAEUIG01. The sequence continues at coordinate 24,981 of JAXMBS010000065.1, forward strand.
CATCGGAAAGCAGGAAGAACGCGCCTCCGACGTGCTGGCTGGCGAAGGCGTTGAACGAGCCACCGTTGACGGCAAAAGTGCCGGTGGCCTGCAACTGCCGGACCACGCACGCGGTCTGATCATCGGCCACCATGCCGAACCAGCGACCGGGACGACGCTCGCCTCCGACTCCGGTTGTCCAGGTGGCGTAGTTCGCGTCGTTGTCCTTGCGGTACGCCTCGCCGATCAGGAACGTGTTGCTGGTGCCGTCCGTCTCGTCCCGGATCTTCACAGGCGCGAACTTCGAGCCGTCACCAAATGCGCCGCGGAATCCCACCGAATACAGAGCCGGGTTCAGGGTGCCGATAGCGGTGAGCGTTCCCGTAAAATCGATGCCACATACTGCCACGTAGTTCGAGTTCGCATGACGCCCGGTGGCGGTATTGACGTCGAAGAACAGCGGATCGTCGGTCGCGGTGGGACACTTGAAAATCGGCAGGACATATTGCGTGCTGGCCGGATTGCCAACGGCCAGATTGTCGGTGGGAGGCGCCGGAGGATCGCACACGAGCTGGGTGGTGTTGACGTTCATGGCGTTGTAGACGTTCGCCTGGTCCATGAACGGCAGAATGAACGTTCCCCAGCCCCAGCCTTGAGCCACAATCCCAGTCGCGGGATTCACCTGGTTGCGGATCATCGCACAATTCGTGGTCGTTCCCATATACCCTGGCGGGAAGGTATTGAACGAACTCTCATAATTGTGCAGGGCCAATCCCATCTGCTTCAGATTGTTGCGGCACTGCGTGCGCCGCGCCGCCTCGCGCGCCTGCTGCACGGCCGGCAGCAGCAGCGCAATGAGCACCGCAATGATGGCAATAACGACCAGCAGTTCGATCAACGTAAAACCAGACCTCTGTCGCTTGGACATGGCAAACGCCTCGGAACAGGAGATGAGGAGAAAACGATCGGAAACTTGAGAAGATCGCTGAGAACTGCGCAGAGAGTCGCGCAGCCCCCGACAGTTAAGCAATTGTTAATGCATTAAAGCCGGAATTCGATGAATGTCAATCATCGAGTGAGCGCCGGCGGCCGGGATTTCAACAAGACACCCGGCGCGGCAGTTCAAGTTTACGGGCTTCCCGCCGGAGCGATCTCTGGGCTCGCGACGCACTGGTCGATCACATCCTGCACTCGACGCCCGCCCGGCGTGCAGCCATCATGCCGCAGCGGCAATCACGTCCCAGAGGAGTGCGATGTTGCGCCGGCTGCTGTTCCTGAATTGCGTCCTCACCGACTTCGCCGGGTTCATCGTGATTTTCGCCGTTTCCCGCCGGCTGGCGGAACTGGAGTCGTCGCAGTGGTACCTGGGGCTGGTGGGGGCCGGCGTGTCATTGAGTGCCGGCGTGGGGAGTCTGGCAGGGGGCTGGCTGGCGCACCGGTTTGACGGCCGGACCTGGTTCCTGATCGGCGCCGTGTTGCTGACTTGCAGCACAGGCGCCTGCGGAGTTTCGTCTCCCGGCGATGCCTGGTTTCTCCCGGCGTACTGGTTGTTGGGAATCGGCATCGGGCTGCTGTATCCCCCGCTTGTGGGCTGGCTGAACCGGGGAGAGACCGGACATGCGCACGTCGCCGGCGTCAGCCGGACGCTGATCCTGTTCTGTATCTCCTGGAACGTCGGGCTGATGTGCGGGCAGTTGACGGCCGGCTCGCTGTTTTCCTGGGGAGACTGGTGGATTTACGGCGTTGCGCTGGCAATCGCCATCATCAATATTGTGGTCGCGGCGATCGCCGCGTCTCTGGTACGGCCCTTCAGCCCAGAAAGTGCCGGCGCGACTTCGGTCGCTGCGGGAGATGCACAACTCGCGGCGTCGTTCAAGCGCCTCAGCTGGATTGCCAATCTCGGAGGGATGTTTGGCGGGAGCATGGTGATCCATCTGCTGCCGGGGCTGGCAGTCGCGATCGGCATCCCGCCGGACGACCATGGCCGACTGCTCGGCTGCTGGCGGGCGGTCGTGATTGCGACTTATCTGGTGCTGCACGTCACGCGCTTCTGGCACTATCGAATCGCCGTCGCGCTCGGCTCACAGATGCTGGCCGCCACGGACCTGGTGCTCGTGGCGTCGGCCGATTCGGGGCCATGCTGCTGGAGTGGATTGTCGCTCCTGGGTCAGCTTGGGGTTCAACCTATTTCTCCGGACTGTTCTACAGCACGCTCGGCCGCACAGCACAGCGCTGCTGGCGAAGCGGCATTGCAGGGCGACGCTGGCAACGGGGATGGCAATCGGGACGTTCATCAGCGGCGTTCTCGGATCCGCGATCAGCGTGCAGGTGCGCACCTGCTCGCGGCGGGCGTCCTGCTGCTGCTGTCGACGATTCAGTACGGCTGTGGGTCCGGGCAACCACAATGTCGCAATCCGCTCCGATGAAGACCTGCAATCACGGCCCCGGCCAGGTGATTCGTCGCGCGGCGTCGAACAATCCGCTGCGGTCGCCTGCGGCTCCCCGCTGGACAAGCACTCGATTACAATGGCCGCGTCCTCCGTCCGGCTGCCGCCATGTTGCGACTCCTCGGCAATCCGAAATCGCTCTGCACCGGGCTGACCCGCCGGGATCTCCTGCACATCGGCGGGCTGGGCGCCTTTGGGCTCACACTGCAAGACGCCGCCGCGCTGCAACAGGCGCGAGGTCACGAGGGCAACGGCGACGATCGGTTCGGCCGCGCGAAGTCCTGCATCCTGATCTACAAATACGGTTCGCCGCCGCAGCGCAAACGTTCGACCCAGCGCCGCTGGCATCGTCGAGATCGAGGAGCTGAAGGCGATCCGACGAAGTCGAGGGCGTCGGGTGGAAGACCATCTGCCGAAGATCCGCGCAGATCATCGACCGCCTGACGGTGGTCCGCTCGACGCATCCGTATCCGCTGCGGCACCGTCTACGCGACCACCGGCATTCCGGAAGTCGACACCAAGATCAACCCAGCCGCATACAAGCGGCAATGGCCGTCGCCGGCTCGCTCGTGGATTATTTTGAAGAACGGCGCGCTGGCGGCCAGTGCCCACGCGGAACATCGCGCTGCCGTTCGTGATGGGCTCGAAGAACAGTACCCGCCTCACGCCGGACCGTACGGCATCTCCGGCATGCGGCCGCTGACCGGTCTACCCGGTTTTCCGTGGCGAGGGGACGACGCTCGCCCCATCCGGCCGGGAAAGCGTACATGGATCCGCTGGCGATCCGTCCGAACGATCGCCTGCACCTGGCCGGACCGACGGTCCTCGCAAGTGAAGATCCCGCACCGCTCCTGTTTTTTTGGTTTCGTCTGGCGTTCGCTGCTGGACAGTTCAATCGTGCCCGACGTCTCGACGCGTTTGAACCCAGTTACGACGTTCAATCAGCAGCAGCACCGACGTTCTCGCTGCTGACGTCGAGCCGGATACGACGCAGCTCGACTACGCGCGAGCCGTCGTCGGTCACGATGCTGGATATCTTTGTTGGGCAGTCGTGCACCTGGCGGCGCGGCGGCTGGTCGAGAACCCGGGGGCGAAGTTTGTAACGGTGATCTGGGACGCCGTCAGCCTGAACGCCGGTTCGTGGGACCGCATCACAACCACTATGGCCGCTTGAAGGGTTCACGCTGCCGGTGTTCGACCAGTCTTTCAGTGCGTTAATCCTCGATCTCGAGCAGCGTGGGTTGCTCGACGAGACGTTGGTGCTGGTCATCAGCGAACACGGCCGCACGCCGGAGATCGACTCCAAACCGCCGGGGGCCGCGCGGCATCACTGGTCTCGGGCCTATTCACAGGTCTACGCCGGCGGCGGGATGGGTCGCGGACACGTTGTCGGCCGCACCGACAAGAATGCCGGCGACGTTGAGGACACGCCGATCTCTCCCAAGGACGTGCTGGCGACCGCGTTCCATCTGCTGGGGATTGATCCAGAAAGTACGTTCCCGGATCCGGAAGGGCGGCCGCTGCCGCTGACTGGCAGCGGGCGGCTGCGGCGGGAGTTGCTGGGGTAGCGCGGGGATGTTCGGTTCCGTCCGTGCCAAATTCGTGTACGCTGACAGCCGGCGCGCGCCAGCAGCCCGGCTGCTGCATCGCGCATCACCATACTGTCCGCCGCCGAGATCCGACCGCTATGTTCCATTATCGACAGTGCTGCGTCCTCGCCGCCGTTGGCGCGTCGTTGTTGTCCTCGTCCGTGCTTCTCGCCCAGACCGGCAGCGTGCATGAACCGGTGCGGTACATCGGCGGACCGGTGGTTGCCCAGAACTCGCACGACGGTCAGCTGCGGCCGGCGATCGGTGTCGAGAATATCCAGGTGATGCGTGCCAATCGCACGCATCCAGAGCAGTCCGACAACTTCGGCTGGACATACAACCACGGCCCCAACATTGTCTACTGGAACGGCAGATTCTATGTCGAATACCTGAGCAATCCGGTCGGCGAGCACATTGCGCCGGGACAGACGCTGCTGTGCCACTCGCAGGACGGCCGCGACTGGAGCACGCCCGAGGTGATTTTCCCGGTTTACAAGCTGCAGCCGCCCGATCCGCCCGGCACAGCCATGATGCACCAGCGGATGGGGTTCTACATCGCGCCGGACAATCGTCTGCTGCTGCTGGCGTTTTACGGGCACGCGCCGAATCCGTTCCAGGCCGGCGGGATCGGGCGCGTCGTTCGTGAGCTGCACAAAGACGGCACGCTCGGGCCGATCTACTTCATCCGGTACAACGAGGCGTCCGGCTGGGGGGAGCAGAACACCAACTATCCGCTGTACACGCGATCCGACGACGCCGGCTTCGTCGCAGCTTGCGACGCGCTGCTGAACAACAAGCTGATGCGCATACAGTGGTTCGATGAAGAAGGTCTCGACAACGACGCGTTTTCGATCCGCACGCGCAGCCAGCCGCAGGCGTTCAACTGGTTCCACCGCAAGGACGGGAAGATCGTCGGGCTGTTCAAATGGTCGATGGCGGCGCTGTCGTCAGACGACGGCCAGACCTGGTCCGACCCCGTCAAAGTCCCCACGCTGCAGATGACCGGCGCCAAAATCTCCGGCCGTGCGACGAGCGACGGCCGCTATGCCCTGATCTACAACCCCAACATCGACGACGACCACCGCTGGCCGCTGGCGATTGTCACCGGCGACGACGGAATCCTGTTCGACAACATGCTGTGCGTGCACGGCGAGGTGCCGCCGCGGCGGTTCAACGGCAAGTACAAGGACTTCGGTCCGCAGTACAACCGGTGCGTCGAAGAAGGGAATGGCGCCACACCCGGTACGAACCTGTGGGTCACCCACAGCATGAACAAGGAGGACATCTGGGTGAGCCGGATCCCGGTCCCGGTGCGCTACGCCGTGACGGGGCCGGTGGCCGTGGCGTTCGACCCGATGCCCACAGGCGGCGAAGTCAAGGACTGGAACATCTACAGCCCGCGCTGGGCATCCGTCAAAGTCGTCGAGGCCGGCGAACCGGGCAATAAGGTGCTCGAATTGCGCGACCGGGACCCGTACGACTACGCCCGCGCTGTCCGCGTGTTTCCGGAGACGACTCGAGCGTCCGTCGCGTTCAAAGTCCGCGCGCTGCGGGCCGCGGGACGTCTGGAAATCGACGTCACCGACCGGTTCGGCCACCGGCCGGTGCGGCTGGCTCTGGGTGAAGATGGTTCATTGCAGGTGAGCCGCAGTGGCGAGTGGAAATCGGTCGCTAAAGTGGGTGCCGACTGGCAGAGCGTCAATCTGACGGTGGACCTTGTCGCCGGCACGTTTGACGTTAGCGCGAACGATCAACTGGTCGCCGACGATTTCGCGCTGGCCGAATACGTCGAGTCGGTCGAGCGCATTTCGTTTCGGACCGGGCCAGTGCGTACCGAGCCGACGCTGCGCAGCTCGACGGCCGACACGCCGGATGTCACCGATCCCAACCCGGACGTCCCCCTGCCGGAAGCGGTGTTTCAGATCGACGACGTGTTCATCAACACCAACTGAACCGCGCCGTTCATCTCTCGATCAATTCGGCGAGTCCAGAAGTCCTGCGAAGTCGCCGAGCCACGGGCGTTCGTCCCCGTGGCACGAGTGCAATCAGGGCGTCCTGTCCGAGCGACATCGTCAAGTGGCGTGATTTAAGCGCCGGATGATCGGCTGCGCCAGCCAGGGCAAGCGTTGCAGCACCGGGACCGCCGCCCGCACAAGACGCGGACGCCGCAACCCGATCGCCAGCGAGCGGCACACCCACTGCCGGCGCGTGACAAGGGCGCGGTACCGGCGCTCCCATTCGGAGATCAAATCGTCGGTCCATGCGGCCGCGCCGCGTTCGACGAGGGCCGCCGCCTCGACGGCGCCGGACATCGCCCAGGCCATGCCCTCGCCGGTGAACGGCTCGATGTAGCCGATTGCGTCGCCGACAAGGAACAGCCGCTCGGCCGCCTGGCGCGACGTGCTGCGCGTCAGCTTCGCCGTGCCGCGCCATTCCGCCGCCTGCATTGCCGGCGATGCCGGGAACCCGGCCTCAGTCAATATTGCCAGACAGGCGGCGCCCGGCGATCCCGCCTCACGCACCGCAGCGGCATCGACGGCCGCGGCCACGTTCAGCCGGCCGTCTTCGACTCGAGTGAGGCCGACGTAACCGGTCGCGCCGGCCGCCATGAAGATCACGCCCGGTCCGTACTCGATCGGAAACTCGGCCAGCGTTGCTTCGACCCCGATTCGGGACGTCGGCGATTCATGACTCTCGAAGCCAGGCAAATGCGCGACGCTGCGCCCCGACAAGCCGCTGGCGGCGATCACCACTCGCGCGGCAATCTTCTGTGGACCACTTCCGGTTTCGAGCCGCACCGACCGCCGGTCGTGTGACACCTCTTCAACGAATGCCGGCGTCTCGGGCAGGAAATGCGCGCCCGCGGCAATGGCCGCCTGCACGATCGCGGCGTCCATGCCCCAG
>JAXMBS010000066.1:0-31187 GCA_046349775.1 Planctomycetaceae bacterium
CGCGGGACATTCCGTTTTTGAACTCGGTATTGCCGGTCGAGTTCTCTGCCGTGCTGGCGAAGGGGCGGTCGAACTACATCAGCCTGCGGCGGCTGAGCGCAGCGCGGGAGCGCGCACGCACGCTTTTCGGAGAGTCGGACGAGCAGTCGCAACTGCGACGGATCGCCGAATGGGCGGCGACCACAACGGACGGGAGTCTGAGCAGCCTGCCGTTCCGGCCGCTCTCGACGGTGTGGGATGAAGTCCGCAGCGAGCACGGCAATTGTCTGGGCCGGAAGTGCCCGACGTACGAGGACTGCCACTTCTATGCGGCCCGCCGCCGCGTCTGGAATGCCGACCTGATCGTCGTCAATCACGCGCTGTTCTTTGCCGACCTGGCGCTGCGGCGCGAGGGGGCCCGCGTGTTGCCGGACTATGACGTCGTCGTGTTTGACGAGGCCCACACGCTCGAGCAAGTGGCCGGCGACAGTCTGGGGGTGACATTCGGCAGCGGGCAGGTGAACTACGCGCTCAACCGCCTGTACAGCGACCGGCAGCAGAAGGGGCTGCTGGTGCATCACAATCTGCGGAATTCTCAGGAGCTCGTGCAGCATCTGCGGCACGTGTCGGACGGTTTCTTCCTTGAGATGCGGGACTGGTACGACGGGCAGTCCCCCGGCAATGGACGGGTGCGCAAGCCGCTCGGCGTCGAGAACCCGGTCAGCGCAGATCTGCGCAAGCTCGCGGGGCAGCTGCACGAGCATGCCCAGACAATCAACGTAGAGGAACAGAAGATCGAACTCACGTCTGCCGGCGACCGGCTCAACGGACTGGCCCATGCGGCAGACACCTGGCTCAATCAGACCCTGGCCGACGCGGCGTACTGGGTGGAGGTCCAGGGCCGGCAACGGCAGAACATCAAGCTGATCTGCACGCCCATCGACGTCGGCAGCGTGCTGCGCGATGAGCTGTTTGCGCAGGTGCCGACGGCGATCCTCACCAGTGCCACGCTGACGGTCGGCGATCGGGACTTTGGATTCTTTCGTGAGCGGATCGGGCTGACCAAAACGAACGAGCTGAAGCTCGGCAGCCCGTTCGACTATCGACAGCAGGCGAAGCTGATCCTGGCCGACCGGATGCCGGATCCGACGGAGCGCGGCGTGGACTACGATGGGGCGGTGTGCGAGCGGATCCAGCGGCACGTCGAGCAGATCGCAGGGGGCACGTTCGTGCTGTTCACGAACTACCGGATGCTGAAGACATGCGCCGAACGTCTGACGGCGTGGTTTGCGAGCCGGAATCGGACGTTGCTGTGCCAGGGGGAGGGGCTGGAACGCTCGGCCATGCTGGAGAAGTTCCGCCGAGACGGGTCGGCCGTGCTGTTCGGGACCGACAGTTTCTGGCAAGGCGTGGACGTGCCGGGAGACGCGCTCCAAAACGTCGTGATCACGAAGCTGCCGTTCAGCGTGCCGGATCATCCGCTCCTGGAAGCGCGGCTGGATCGGATTCGGGAGCGCGGCGGGAATCCGTTCATGGACTACCAGGTGCCGGAGGCGATCATCAAGCTGCGGCAGGGGTTTGGGCGGCTGATTCGCTCGAAGAGCGATCGCGGGCAAGTCGTGATTCTCGATCCGCGCGTGCGGACGAAACGGTATGGCCAGCTGTTCCTGCGAAGCCTGCCGGAATGCACGCTGGTCATCGACGCCGGCAGCTGAGTGCGTATCGAGTCAACGCGTTCCGATCGCACTTTCCCCCGTTTGCGCGTGCGATTCGCCGTCCGCTCCGCCATAATCGTGTCGCGGTTCGCGCAATTCTCCTCCTGTCAGAGCCATTCGGCGCAGTACACGCATGCCGTCGACGGAACCTGCCGTCTCCGACCTGCTCAAGCAGGCCCGTGCGGGCGATCAAGCCGCACGTGATGCGCTGTTCGTGCGCTGTCGCAACTATGTCGCGGTCGTCGCCCGCTCGCAGGTGGAAAGCTGGATGCGGCCCCGCATCGACGCCAGCGACATCGTCCAGCAGACGCTGCTCGAAGCACATCGTGGCCTCGCGCGGTTCGCCGGCGAATCGGAAGGGGAATGGCTCGCGTGGCTGCGACAGATTCTGACGCACAACACGCAGGATTTCATTCGCCGTTGTCGGACCGAAAAGCGCGGAGGCGCATTGGAGTTGCCGCTCGCTGATGGCGGATCGACGGCGAACGGCCACTATGTTGCGGAGCCGTCGACCGGCGACGCGACGCCGAGCCAGATCCTGCAGGAGCATGAGCAGGAGATCGCCCTGGCCGATGCGATCTCGCAGTTGTCGCCCGATCATCAGGAAGTGATCGTCCTGCGGAACCTGCAGCGACTGCCGTTCGACGAAATCGCGCAGCAAATGGGACGTTCCCGCCCGGCGGTACAAATGCTGTGGACGCGGGCGGTGCGGCAACTGGAATTGACGTTGCGTGGGACTGGCGAGTGAAGGCCGGCACCGGGAGGGCGACGCTCCTACGGAGCGGTTGACAAAAGTTGTGAGCGAATTTGACTAAGCGGCCCGGCGGGAGCCTCGCCCTCCCATCCGCTGCTGCAATCCCCGAACTGAAATGAGTTCCACTGACACACCGCCGGCTGCGAGCGACGCTCCCGAAGAGGAGCGGTTGTTCGCCGTGCTGGATGCCTATCTCGCCTCGCTGCAGACCGGCAATGACGCGGCAGCCGATGTCGACTTGCCGGACGAGATCGTCGACAAGTACCCCGAACTGGCAGGGATGCTCGATTGTCTCGATACGCTGGAGTCGGTCCGCGCCAGCTGGAGCGGCGATGCGCCGCAGGCGGACTCTCCGACTGTCCTCGCGGGCAATGGAGAGGCCGGGCGGGCGTTCGGGGAGTACGACCTCCTGGAGGAGATCGGTCGCGGCGGGATGGGTGTGGTGTATCGCGCGCGGCATCGCGCCCTGCAGGCAAACGTCGCGCTCAAGTTGATTCGTGGCAGTCAGTTCGCCTCGGCGGATGAGCTGCGACGCTTCTACCAGGAAGCGCGCGTCGCCGCCGGGCTGAGCCATCCGCAGATCGTCCGCGTCCGGGGGGTCGGCGAGTGTGAGGGGCAGCACTACCTGGCAATGGACCTTGTCGAAGGTCCAAATCTGGGATCGCTGGTGAAGGAGAGTCGCCCGCTCGACCCGGTGCGCACGGCCGAGATCATGGCCGATATCGCCGCCGCCGTGCAGCATCTGCATGAGAGCGGCTTCGTCCACCGCGACCTGAAGCCGACGAACGTGTTGCTCGATCCCGCCGGCGTGCCGCACCTCACCGACTTCGGCCTCATCAAGTTGTTGACCCCGGACCAGCGGCATACCGTCAGCGGGACGATCATTGGCACGCCCGACTACATGTCGCCGGAACAGGCCCGCGGCCACACCGGAGAGATCACGCCGCTGAGCGACATTTACGGCCTCGGGGCACTGATGTACGAACTGCTGACCGGCCGACCGCCGTTCCATGAAGAGAGTCCGCTCGATACGCTGCTGAGCGTGCTGGAGCGTGAACCGCTGTTGCCGCGTCAGATCGTGCCGACGGTCCCGCCCGATCTGGAGCAGATTTGCCTGAAGTGTCTGGAGAAGCGGCCCGAACGGCGGTACCAGTCGGCAGGCAACGTCGCGTCCGATCTGCAGCGATATCTGAAGGGGGAACCGATCCAGGCGGCGGCGCCCAGCCCAGCGCGAAAAGTCGCACGCTGGGCGCGTCGCAATCCGGCGCTGTTTTCGCGGCTGGCCGGCCTGGCGGCCGGGGCGACGATTATCGAGGTCAACAATCGGGTGGTTCCCGGCGAGTACCCCAATCACTATTTCGTGATGGGAGTGCTGTTCGCCTGGGCAGGCTTGTCGTTCGTCCTGCAGCAGCTCCAGTGGCGGACGAGCTTCGAGGGTATAGTGCCCTACGCCTGGGCGGCGGTAGACGTGCTGTCCTTCACGGAACTGCTGCAGATCGCGGACGGTCCCAGCGAGGTGCTGCTGGCCGGTTACCCCTTGCTGATCGTCGCGTCGGGGCTGTGGTTCCGGGTGAGGCTGGTGAGTTGCATGACCGTCGCCTGCCTGGCGGCCTGCGCCTGGCTGTGGCTCTCGGGCCGGCTGATGCCGGACATGCCCAAACACTATCCGTGGATTCTGTTTGCGATCCTGCTGGTCACAGGGGGCGCAGTCGCATTCCAGGTCTACCGAATTCGGACGCTTAACCGGTACTTTGAGCGACAGTCGGCGAGGCACTCCGGACGCTGATCAACGCAGGGCCACTCTGTGCGCCATAAGTCTTTCCTTTGAAGCGAATTATGACAAACCCGTGAGGTGCAGCGGTTGGGTAAAAATCGCAGAACCTGCCGCTTGAGAGGGGGCGAGATTCGCACAGTGGAGGGAAGTCCCGCGCGGCGGTCGATCGGTGTTGAGGGGGGTTAACCGCATCGCTATAGTGGCCGGTTTGCCGAGGGCCGCCAGAGTGCGTCCAGCAGCGGGGACGGGGGGTGTCTTCCACCGGTCTGTCTCGCATGGATGATTGCCGTCGCGGTCCGCCGTCATGTCGATTCTTCCTCTCAGAGGACACGGAACGTGCGGTTCACGTTGATCGATCGGATCACGGCCCTGGAGCCAGGGAAGTCGATCCGCGCCGTCAAGAACCTGTCCCTGGCGGAGGAATACCTGGCCGACCATTTCCCCGGTTTTCCGGTCATGCCGGGGGTGCTGATGGTCGAGTCGCTGGTGCAGACCAGCGCCTGGTTGATGCGGCAGACCGAGGACTTCAAATACAGCGTCGTCCTGTTGCAGGAGGCCCGGGCGATCCGGTTCAACAATTTTGTGGCACCAGGGAAAACGCTGCACGTCGAATGCGACGTCCAGAAACATGACGACCGGACCTACACGTTAAAAGGCGCCGGCACGGTCGACGGGGCTTCCGCCGTCAGCGCGAAGCTGGTGCTGCAGCAGTTCAACCTGGCGGACAAGAATCCTGAACTCCGGGCATCGGACGAACGCCGCATCCAGAAATTGCGGCAACTGTTCGACGCCTTATGGCATCCGGCGGCGACGTAGTCCGCCTTGGAGGGAGTGCCACGGCTCCGTGAGGCCGTGAGACCCCGAAAACTGCGGCGCGGCCGCGGTCAAGACAACGGCAGAACACACAGGCAACGGTGCACGATGAGACTGGCAGGACGGATCGCTCTGGTGACGGGGGGGAATCGCGGCCTGGGGCTGGCGATTGTGCAGACCCTGGCGCGGGAAGGGGCCAAGGTCGCCTTCACTTATCGCGCCAAACCTGAGGTCGCAGAGCAAATCGTCAAGGATCTGGCGACCGATCAGCGTGAGGCGCTTGCGATTCAGGCCGACGTCCGCAGTAAGGAGGACGCCGAGAAGGCCGTGCAGACGGTCATCGACAAATGGGGCCGGCTGGACATCCTCGTCAACAACGCCGGCATGATCAAAGACATGCTCCTCGCGACGATGAAGCCGGAAGACTGGCAGGTCGTCATCGATACCAACCTGACCGGATGTTACAACTTCTGCCAGTCCGCCATGCGGCAGATGGTGTCGCAGCGATACGGCCGGATTGTGAACATGTCGAGCGTCGCGGCCGACGCCGGCAGCACAGGTCAGGTCAACTATGCCGCCAGCAAGGGAGGCATCCAGGGGCTGACGCGGTGCCTGGCGAAGGAAGTCGCCCGGCGGAGCATTACGGTCAACGCGGTCGCGCCGGGCTTCTGCGAGACCGACATGACTGAAGCCGTCCGCAACGCCGCGCCGGAACTGGCGAAGAACATTCCGCTCAAGCGGTTCGGCAAGCCGCAGGACATCGCCGACGCGGTGCTGTTCCTGGCGAGCGACGAAGCGTCATACATCACGGGACACGTTCTGACCGTCGACGGAGGACTGACGCTCGGGATCGTTTGAAGCAGACAATGGTGTCGCCGGGTCGGGAAGTGGGTTCCCGCCGGCGCGGTCTGGCGGCGGGCGTATCTCACCGGGGTCCGCAATCACCAGGCAGATTATTCAGCGGTGAGTGAGGTTTCAGGCGTCGCTGCCGTCGGGGTCGGCGGAGTGACGCGATCAGGGAGATGAGTTCCATGCCGAGTTCTGATGAGGTCTTTGACAAGGTCCGGGAAACGCTCGTCGATGCGCTGGGCGTCGACGACGACGAAGTCACGAAGGAAGCGACGCTGATCGGCGACCTGGGCGCCGAATCGATCGACTTCCTCGACATTGTCTTCCGGCTCGAAAAGAACTTCGACGTCCGCATTCCGCGCGGCGAGTTGTTCCCGGAAAACCTGGCGGCCCCCGATTCGGGCTTCGTCAAGGACGGCGTCGTAACGGCGGCCGGCCTGACGGAACTCCGCCAGCGGATGCCGCACGCCAACATCGATTCGTTCGCGTCGGACCCGAAAGTGGAGAACATCTCGGACCTGTTCACGGTCGGGATGATCTGCAAGTTCCTGGAAGCGAAGCTCGCCAAAGCTTGACCTGCTGACGATGTCATCTGCAGAGCGGGCTCGTGAAGCAGAATCACCGGGAAGTGTGAACGTGGGAAGGTGAGAAAGTGCGAAGGGAATTACAACGATTCCCGCTTTCATACCTTCGCACCTTCTTACTTTTGCACGTCGAGTATCCCCATGCGCTGGTTCTGGATCGACCGCTTCATCGAGTTCGACAGCGGCAAATCGGCCAAGGCGATTAAAAACGTCTCGCTGGCCGAAGAGCATCTGCACGACCATTATCCCGGCTTCCCGGTGATGCCGGGTTCGCTGATGCTCGAAGGCATGGCGCAGACCGCCGGCATCCTGCTGGGCGAGACGCACGGCTTCAAGCACATTGTGATCCTGGCCAAAGTTCCCAAGGTGATCTATCACAGTTGGGCCGTGCCGGGGGACACGCTCATCTACTCGGCCGAGCTGCTGGAAGCCCGGCCGGAAGGGGGAATTACGCGCGTGAATGCCACGTGCACCGGGCCCGACGGCGCGCAGCGGCTGGTGGCCGAGGCGGAGATTGTGTTTGCCCACGTCGACCAGTCGTCGGGCGCCGCGATTCCGGCGAATGTTGACCAGAAGAACTTCGTGTTCGAACTGGGCCTGATGTCGATCCTCGACATCGGCAAAGCGGGCGACGGGACGGCAGCGGCTGCTGCCGAGTAAATAGCGGGTAGTTGGCAGTGGGTAGGAACGACATCAGGCTGGTTTCTACCCACTAATACGTACCCACGACCCACTCCTCGCATTTCTCCGGCCCCAGCGCCCCTCCGCGGGGTTAGAATTCGCGTAGCCTTTCTGATCCCCGCTGGAGTGCTGACATGCGCACCCTGCTGTGGCTGGTGGCGTTGGCGATCCTGAGTCCATCTGCACTGCTTGCAGAGACGTCGCGTGACGCGGCGGCACGGCTGGGGGTCGATGTCGTCCAGCTCAAGGGGGGCCGCGAGGTTCGCGGCAGCCTCGTGCAGCACCGGGAGGGAGCAGGCCTGACGATCGCCGTCCGGCGGGCCTGGCTGGCGAAGCGGTACGCCGACTGGCTGGCCGAACTGGACGCGGCCGCCCAGACCGAACAGCGTGCGGCGCTGGAGTCGGTCATCGAGCGCACGCGGAAGTGGCTGGAAGGGCATCCGGACGATGCGCGGCTCAAAGCGGTCGTCCAACCCGAACTGGAACGACTGGAAAAGCAGCAGAAGGCCGACAAACCGGCCCCGGCCGAACAGGCCGAGTCGGAATTCGTGCTGATTCGTGTCCCGGACGATCAGGTCAAGCGGGTGTATGCCCAGCCGGACGAGCGAAAGCGACCGGCCCTCGTTGCCTGGCACGAGCAGATCGACAACGTGGAAACACAGCCGGTCGACCGGCTCCAGAAGACCCTGGCGGCGAAAAAAATCGACTGGCGGACCGCCTCGGTGGATCTCTCGGACCGTTTGCCGATGACCGCCGCCGACAGCGAGCGCGAGTGGGCGGCGCGGACGGCGATCTTCGAATACTCGTACTGCCAGCCGCTGGAATTCCAGGGGACCGGCGATTTCGTCGTCCGCACCGGCAAGGATGCGGCCGCCCCGGGAGCACTGGAACTGCTCGGCGGCCTGATGCAGGGGGGTGGGCTCGAGGGCGATCTGTCCGGCCTGCTCCAGGGGGTGCTCGGTCAGGCCGGCAAGCCGCAGCAGCGCCGGACCTGGTTGGACTCCGCCTCAGCGACGGCGGAAACAGAGCAAGTGCGGGGGTTCCGCGTCACTCGCACGCAGCAGGACGTCCTGAGCAAGACGGTGACGGTCGAAAACCGGTTTGTGGCCCGGATGCCGGACGGCGAATGGGAATCGGTCTGGATCAATGCCAGGACGGTTGACGCCTCGCAGGAACGCAAGGATGCGGAAGCGCGCATTCGCCAGGACCCGCAACTCGGCGAAGTGCTCAAGACCGTCGAGGGCCTGGGCCTCGGGAACCAGATGCAGACCGCGATCCGCTTCGGCGCCGCGACGATGGAAGCGCAGCAGGGAGCCGATACGCAGTTCTTCGAATTCATCGACCGCTACCACCAGCGGCTGGATGGTCCGGTGCTGAAGTGGACGAGCAATCAGTGACGGCGGGAGGGCGAGGCTCCCGCCGAGCCGCACGTCTGTGAACGTCGTCGCTCAAGGACGGACGCGCGAGCGGAATTCCATTCAGCGCAACGGACTTCCACGGAGTTCTCAGCCATCTCTCGTACCGGTCGAGCGATTGGAATGTCCACTCTTCATCGCGGCTCCGCAGGAGCGTCGCCCTCCCATGACGCAGCGTCTAAGAATGTGCAATCGTCTCTCAATCAAGCGCCGGATTCTCAACTTCCACAAGCTGCTCAATGTCGCCGCTGGAATCCACTTCCGCGATGACCGTCTCGTGGAACGTATGGTGTCCCAGCACGGTTCGTGAGGCATCGCTGCCATCCAGCGTGTGGAAGTAGAGCCACTGGGCATCGCCGATGCGCCAGCGGATGCCGAGGGCTTCCGCCGCGCTGAGCGCCCGGCCATTCTCCGCGACGGTCAGTTGCCGCCATTGGACCGCCGCCTTGCGTCGGGCCGGAGACCAGTCGATGAGCAGCGGGCAGGCGATCCGCGGTCCGCGAGAACGGCCGATGAGAGTCAATCTGTTCCCATTGATGTCCAGTCGGCCGTCTGCCTTCTGGATCGACTCCTGGGGCTGCCCAGAATCCGCGTGCCGATCAGCGGGCCGGTGCGCAGCGACCATTCGCGAGTGAGTGCGTCCTGCTTGGCGGCGGCGCCGGAAACCAGGGGGAGGGACAGCGTGTGTTCAATTCCGACTTCTCCGGCGGCGTCCACGCTGTCGCACAACAGCAGAAAGTGATCGTCGCGCGACAGCAACGCCTGTCGCAGCAGATTGCGGCCGTCGCTGGCGGACTGCCGGAGTTCGACATAATCGGCCGTCGAATCGGAGAACCAGCAGACGCACTCCCAACCGGCCGACCAGGCCAGCTCGCCGGTTTTGCCGAACTTCGTCGTGCCACTCCATTCGCCCGACAGCACCGGCGCGCCGAGGGCCGTCAATTCGATGCGGGGCTGCGCGCCGTCGAAGGCGATCGTACAGGCATCGGCCCCGATGCCCCAGTTGTTACGCAGGCAGGCGAGCTGCGCGGAATCAGACTGTGAACCGGGGCGATGCTTCCGCTTGAATCGCGGCGCGACCGACGTGCGGTGCAGTTCGTTGCGCCGGGTCGGATGGGTATTGGCCACGTTGGCCGCCAGCAGTGCGGCGCGGTGCGTTTTTTTGAATCCGGCCGTCTTTACCGCGGCACGCGGCAGTCCGGACGCAGGAGGAATATCGTCGGCACACAGTGCGGTGCGGCCGTCGGGGCGTAGCAACGCGGTCGTCCGCAGGACGAGTTGCCTGTAGCGCTGCCGCGCGTCGCGGTTGCGCCAGTCGTCGTCGGCGAGTGCACCAATGGCTGTTGCGCGGGTGAACGGGGCCAGACTCAGGGGCAGCCGGTCGAGCAGCGCGGGTGCGAGGATGGCCATCTTCATCGCAGAGGTGCGCCCGGCAACTCGCGCCCTGGTGTTCAGCAGCAGGGCGCCGGGCCTGGCGGGCGTCGCGCAGCCGGTGGAACAGAATGCCATACGTCCAGGGGACTTCGCCCAGCAGGACCGCACGCTGTTCGGGTGTCGGCCGGCCGGCGAGCTGCGGCGGCGTTTCGAGCACGCGGCGCATTGCGTTCCGTGAAACGCCACAACCGCCAGACCAGATCAGCATCCTGAGCTGGCTCGCGAAGCAACAGCGACGCACAGCAGGATCTCGAAGCCGTGTAGCGCGGCGGCAGTCTGCAGGCGGTCGAGTGCCTCGCCCGGCCACGAGCGGCCCGGCGTTGGCGGGACTTTCGGGACGGCTGGCCTGGACCCGGCGCGTCGGCGAGGAGCTCAGCCAGCATTTGGCTGCGATCGGTGACAGGAAACGCCTGCTGCGACCAGAGCGCTGTTCGTGCGTTGACAAGGCGTGCCGCTGCGCACGGTCGATGTCCCGGTATGGCCGCTCTTTCCAGAGTGCCCGCGTAAAACTCGACGCGTCGTCGGCCTCAAATGCTTCAACGAGCGCACGCGGCGCAGAACGTCGGAACTGGAGAATCGCAGATTTTCGAGACGGCAGCGCTCGCCGCACGGCAGCATCAGACATCGGAAGCCAGTCAGTCCGCAGGGTGGTCGCAATTCAGGC
Organism: Planctomycetaceae bacterium; assembly: GCA_046349775.1. Lineage (GTDB taxonomy): Bacteria > Planctomycetota > Planctomycetia > Planctomycetales > Planctomycetaceae > JAEUIG01. Next base: position 10,663 of record JAXMBS010000066.1, read on the forward strand.
CATCACAGGCGACCGACAGCGTAGCGGGGCCAATGTCCATGGTCCATTGTCGATTGAATTTGGTCCGTGCCACTTCTTCACAATCGACGATGGACCAAGAACTGTTCGCTATTCGTCCCCCCCGGCTTCCAACACTGACAGAAACGCCTTCTGCGGGATCTCCACCTGGCCGAACTGCTTCATCCGCTTTTTGCCCTCTTTCTGCTTCTGGAGCAGCTTGCGTTTGCGGGTGATGTCGCCGCCGTAGCACTTGGACGTCACGTCCTTGCGGAGCGCCGAGATCGTCTCGCGGGCGATCACGCGGCTGCCGAGGGCCGCCTGCAGGGCGACCTCGAACTGGTGCTTGGGGATTTCCTGCTTGAGCTTTTTGCAGAGCGCGCGGCCCCGGCGTTCGGCCGTTGTGCGATGGACGATGGTGGACAGCGCGTCGACCTTCGTCCCTTTGACGAGGATGTCCATCTTCACCAGGTCGGCCGGACGGAACCGATGACCTCGTGATCCATCGTCCATGTGCTGCTGGTGGCATTTCAGCTTGTCGTGGAGGTCGTAGATGATTTCGGCCAGCGGCAGCTCGTAAATCAGCTCCGCGCGCTCGGGGCCGAGGTATTGCGTCGTCTTGTAGATGCCGCGGCGGTCCTCGCAGAGCTGCATGATCGTCCCGATGTTGGAACTGGGGACGATGAACGTGACCTTGGCGATCGGTTCGCGGAACTCCTCGATCTGGCCGGAATCCGGGACGAGGACCGGGTTGTCGATCAGCATCACCTCGCCGTCGGGCTTGAGAATCTCGTAGGTGACGTTTGGCGCCGTCTGCAGCAGGTCGACGTCCGCCTCCTGCTCGAGACGCTGCTGGATGATCTCCATGTGCAGCATGCCGAGGAAGCCGCAGCGGAAGCCGAATCCGAGGGCGTCGCTGGTTTCCGGCGTGAACGAAAAGCTGGCGTCGTTGAGGCTCATTTTTTCGAGCTCTTCGCGCAGGTTTTCGAAGTCGGTGGCGTCGATCGGAAACATCCCGCAGAAGACCATCGGCTTGGGATGCTTGTAGCCGGGGAGGGCTTCCTTGGCGGGATTGCCGGCCAGCGTGACCGTGTCGCCGACGTGCACGTTCCGGCCTTGATGCCGGTGATGATGTAGCCGACCTGTCCGGGACCGAGCGTCTCGCAGGCGACCATGTTGGGCCGGAACTGGCCGAGCTCAATGACCTCGTGCGACGTGGCCGCCTTCATGAACCGGACCTTGTCCCCCAGCTTGATCGAGCCTTCCATCACTCTCAGATACGTCACGACGCCGCGATAGTCGTCGTACTTGCTGTCGAACACCAGCGCCTGCAGCGGCGCGTCCGGCTTGCCGGCGGGATGCGGGATGCGTTCGACGATGGCGTTGAGCACCTCCTCGATCCCGATCCCTTTCTTGGCGCTGACCTTGATCGCGCCGGACGCGTCGAGACCGAGGACGTGCTCGATCTCCTCGAGAATCTCTTCGACGCGCGTGACCGGCAAGTCGATCTTGTTGACGACCGGAATGATCTCCAGGTTGCCTTCCATGGCCGCATAGGCGTTGGCGACCGTCTGCGCTTGTACGCCCTGAAACGCGTCGACCAGCAGCAGCGCTCCTTCGCAGGCAGCGAGGCTGCGCGAGACTTCGTAGTGGAAGTCGACGTGACCGGGGGTATCGATCAGGTTGAGCTCATAAGTGTTGGCGCTTGCTCTTGGGAGTGTAATGCAGGGCGACGGCGCGGGCCTTGACCGTGATCCCGCGCTCACGCTCGACGTCGAGATCGTCCAGAATCTGCTCACGGAACTCGCGCTCGGTGATGGCCCCGGTGCGCAACAGGAGCTGGTCGGCCAGGGTGCTTTTCCCGTGGTCGATGTGGGCGATGATCGAGAAGTTGCGAATGAACTCGGTCTTCAAGGGGAGGATTCGGGAGTCAGGATTCAGGGTCCGTGTTCAGCGAAGTTTAGCCGCGACTCCCGGAGGAGCCGGCCGCCACGACCTGCGCGCGCACTTTCGCCGGCGGTCCGGGAAGCGAGGAATTATAGGGAATGGGGCGGACCGGAGAGTAGACGAACCGGTCGGCCATACAGCAAAAGCGACGCCCCGTTCGACTTTCGAGGTTCGAATTTCGGATTTCCCCCGCTATTCCATCAAATCTTCCGCCGGCTCCGGCAGCCAGAAGCTGAGCAGCAGCCCGACAACGTACACCGCCGTGCCGATGATCGCCGCCGTCAGGGCCAGCCGCTCCGGCCCCTTGGCGCCCGGCATGAACTCCATCGCGGCCAGGTTGCTGGTCACCCAGGCGAACGACGTGCCGATCATCCGGCCGCCAATATTCGCCGCGAAACTCTCGCCGGTCCCCCGCAGGTGGACCGGATACACGCGCGGGAGGTAGTTCCCCCAGAAGCTGAACTGACCGACCGTCAACAGACCGGCCAGAAAGATGCCGATCTGCAGCAACGTGAGGCTGTGGGTCGCCGCGTATCCGAACACGAACGGCATCACGAGCAGGCCCGGCACCTGGAAGATGCGGATCAGCCTGCGCTGGCTGAGGATCCGCACCACGAGGACCGCCAGCAGGAAACGGCCGAACAGCCCGCCCACCTCCTGCACCTTCGTCACTTGCGCCGCGGTTTCCTGCTCGGTCGCCCCTTTGATCTGCCGCTCAACCTTGGCGCGCTCTTCTGCCAGAACCTTGTCTCTGTCGGCGGGATCGGCGGCCGCGATCTTTTTCTGGACCGGCGGCGCGGCCAGCGCCTTGTCGATCTGCGCTTTGGCCGCCTCGCTGCCGAGCCGCTGCTTCACGTTGGCCTGGACTTCCGGCAGTCCGGGCACAATCTGTGGAATGTGCTGAATCGCCCCGAACGCCGCCCCAAAGCTGAGCGCGAACATCAGCGTGGTGATGATCGTCGTGCGCTTTAGTTTCGGAGAAAACAGTTCGCCAATGCTCGGCCGGTGCAGGGTGCCGGCATCCTTCTTCGACTGCCACGCCGGCGACTCCGGCAGGAACGGGCGGATGAGGATCAGCGGGATCGCCGGAATCAGGCCGGACATGAGCGTATACCGCCAGGCGGCATGGCCGTTGAATTCAGCACCGGCAGCGCCCATGTCGAGCAGGAACTGCGGAAACGGAATGTTCGGTAATTGCAGCGCCGGCAATTGCAGACCGAAGAACATGTTGGCCGGCTGATTCAGCGACCAGGCGGCGGCCAGGGAATTTGCAAACGCGACGAGCAGGCCGCCGACCGACGAAAATGCCTGCGTGTAGCCGAGGACCCGCTCGCGCTGATCACGTTCGGGGAACAGTTCCGCCAGCCAGGCGACGGCGGCGACGAACTCGACGCACACCCCGATGAATACAAAGCAACGGAAGAACAGCAGCATCCAGATCGACGTCGAGAACCCGGCGGCAAACGCGGCGAAGGCGTAGATCAGGATGCTCCACGTCAGCACGCGGCGGCGACCGAGCCGGTCTGTCAGGTACCCGCCGACCAGCCCGAACAGTCCACCGGCAATCGCGGGGATGAAAAACAACCGGCCGACCCACATCTGGAACTCCGGGCTGCCCGGCACGACCGCCTTGCCGACCAGCTCCTGCAGGGCCGGACGGACGATCAGCGGCAGCATCAGCAGTTCGTAGATGTCGAAAGCAAAACCGATCGAGGCGATGATGCAGATCAGCCAGGCCACCGCGTTCATCGGCGTCTTGGCAGGGCGGGCGTCGCTCATGGGCACGGAGAGGCAGGACTCGGGAGGGATATTCGGGTGGCACGTCCCTTCGCAACGCGAAGGGCGTGGCTCTGGCAGTCAACCGGCTCGCTGGACATGGCGGGCAGCTCCGGCCAGTGGTCGGCACGCAGACGCTGCTACAGAATGGAGGGGTAGGAGCGAAGTTGCAACCGTGCGCGCAATCCAGCCCGGCCGCTGAGGAGCGACCGGGCTGTGAGTCTTCACGCCATCCCTCCCGGCGCGCCGGGACTGAAGCCTCTGTTACTTTCCCGCGCCTGACGGGGCAGACTCGGCGGCCACTTTCGCCTTCGACATGTCGCCGGCAACGGCCGCCGGTATGCGGTCCGGGTTGATGTTCCGCTTCCACGCAGCGCCAATTTCTGCGGTCGTCAACGACTGGATCCGTTTTTCCAAATCCGCGTAGTACTGCATCGTCCGGCCCGTTTCGAGCGTGCTGCCCAGCAAGCGCGTCAACGTCGCGTCGTCGGTCCGTTCCGTCTTTTGCGACTCCAGCCAGCCGGTCCGGCCGTCCTCAAGCTCCTTGGCCGTGACGCCGTGCTCGAGCATCTTTTGCAACTCTTCGCTGATCGCCGCTTCGACTTTGTCGATGTTCTGCGGATTCATGATGGCATACATCCCCAGCGTCGCACGCTCATCCAGCGACTGGGCCGTGAAGAACGCGCCGACGCCGTAGGAAAGGCCTTCTTCCTGCCGGACGCGGTCCCCCAGCCGCGACGAGAGTCCCCCGCCGCCGAAGATGTCCGTCCCGATCACCAGCGGCGCATAGTCGCTGTCGGTATCGCTCAGGGGTATCACCGTCGCCGCGAAGTAGACGGCATTCTCCTTGTCCGGCGTATTGATGTCCGTGTGCTTGCTCGTCAGTTCGATCCGGCCTTCCTTGGGCAAGCGCGCATAGTGGGCCGATGCCTGCCAGCCGGCAAAGAGCCCGTCGAGCAGCGGGCGAATCTGGTCAGGATCGAAATCGCCGACAACGGAGAGTTCGCCGTTCGCGCCCCCCAGATACTCGGAATACGCCTTGACCAGGTCCGCCTGTTTGACAGCCTTCCAACGCTTGATGCTCTCGGGAAACGACGGGACGTAGCGCGGATCGTCGGTCGGATAGGGGTTAATGATCTGCTGGATCGCCTTTTGGGAGAGCATCTGCGGATCGTTGAGATGCTTTTCCAGTGCGGACAGCATCTGCGTACGGCGGATTTCGAATTCCGATTCCGGGAATGTCGGCTCGCGCAGGATCTGCCGCAACACGTCGAGGACGGCCGGCAGGTCCGCACGCCGTGTCTCGACCTGGAACGTGGCCTCTCCGGCAACTCCGAGCGGCATGATTCTCGCACGGTTCTTGTTGAGCAAATCTTCGATCTGCTGCCGCGTCAGCTGCTTTGTGCCGCGCATCATCATGGCGGGGAGTGCTTCGCACGCGGTCGTCAGCCCCTGAAGGTTCTTGAGGTCTCCGTACCGCAGTGTCAGGCGCAAATGTACGGCTTCACCGCGTGTCTTCTTCGGCAACAGTGCCGTCTTCATGCCTCCGGCGAGCTTGATCCGCTGCGTGCGGGATTCGATGCTCTCCGGCGAGACGTCGAAGGATTCGCCCTGGGCGATCGCCTCGCGGCCCTTATAGTCGCCGATCATCGACGCCAGTTCCGGCGTCTGTGGAATCGTGATCCGTTCCGCCTCTTTCGTCGGAATGAAGATGCCGGTGGTGCGGTTGTTCTCCTGCAGGTACTTCTTCGCGACAGCCTGTACGCTGGCGGGAGTCACCTGCTCCAGCCGATCGCGATACAGGAAGATCAGCCGCCAGTCCCCCTGCGAAGCCCAGTCACTGAGCTGGATTGCCACGCTGGCGGAATTCGACATCGCCAGCTCCCACTCCTTCATCCAGTACGTTTTGGCGCGTTCGACTTCCTCTTCGGTGACGCCTTTCTCGGCCAGGGTTTCCACGACTTCCGTCATCGTGGTCAGGACGTCGTACGGATCGTTGCCCGGCGCCACTTCGGCCGAGAGCCGCAGGACGCCCGGATCGTGCAGCGCATACGCGGCGCCCAGCACACTTGCCGCGCGCTTGGTCTCGACCAGCGCCTTGTAGAGCCGGCCCGCCGGTGCCGCCGTGAGGATGTTCTCCAGGACATCCACCGAGGGATAGTCCGGATGCGGACCGGCGCAGATGTGATACATCAGTCCCACCGTCGCCACGTCGCCGACTCGCCGCAGTGTCACCTGCCGCGGACCATCCTGCGCCGGTTCTTCCGTGTAGGTGTTTTCGAGCTTGCGATCGGGACGCGGGATCTTCCCGAAGTACTTGTCGATCAGCGCCAGCGCCTCTTTGGGATCGAACTGTCCGGCGACTGTCACGATCGCGTTATCCGGCTGGTAGAATCGCTTGTAGAATCGCTGCAGGCTTTCGATCGGCACACGTTCGATGTCTGCGCGGTTACCGATCGTTGATTTGCCGTAGTTGTGCCACTCGTAGGCGGTGGCAAACATCCGCTGCAACAGAATCCGGCCCGGAGAGTTTTCCCCCGATTCGAATTCGTTACGAACGACCGTCATCTCGGTCGTCAGGTCGTCGCCATAGACGTAACTCCCCACCAGGCGATCCGCCTCCAGTCCGATGGCGAATTCCAGGTTGTCTGAGGAAGCCGGGAGCGTCTCGTAATAGTTGGTGCGGTCGAGCCAGGTCGTGCCGTTGAAGTCGGCGCCGTGGTCCTTGAGCGCTTTGGGCACGTTCGGATGGCCGGGCGCCCCCTTGAACAGCATGTGCTCCAGGAGGTGCGCCATGCCGGCTTCGCCGTAGCCTTCGTGCCGCGAGCCGACGAGGACCGTCATATTGACGGTCACCTGCGGCTTGGAGGGGTCCGGGAACAACAGCACCCGCAGGCCGTTGTTCAAACGGTATTCGGAGATGCCTTCGACGGAGGTGACCATCACAGGCTCGGCCGCCTTGGTCCGGAGGGTGGTGAGCATCGCAATCCCTGCTGTGAGGAACAGAACCAGCGTGCGCAGTCTGCACATGTTGAACAGCCTTGATCCGACAAGGACGAACGCAGCGCCGCGCAACGACGGCGGCGAAAACAACGCTAAGCCGGCCGGAGGCGACCGCGTCGTGCGCAATCAATCATTCGGTGTCCGAATGGTAGCAGCCGGCCCCCGGCAATCAATTCCGGGTCGGTTGGGCAGCACGGATCAAACAGCCGGATTGCTGAACGCGGTGCCTTATGTCCGCAGGCGACGGAAAAAAATCTCCACCGCCGCCAGCAGCAGACCCATCGCCAGCCCCATCACGTGACACACGTTGGCCACCTGTCCCACGACACCGAACCAGCACACGATCAGCCAGACGGTCATCATCATGGCTGACTCGCGCGAGATCTGCAGTCCGAATTCCGGCGCCACGCGCCCCATCAGCCAGACATAGCCGAACATCCCGTACACCACGCCCGACAATCCGCCGAACCGCGGGCCGCTGACCGCATATTGCGCGACGTTCGACACAATCGCCGTCAGCAGGATGCCCAACAGCAGCCGCCACGAACCGCGTTCCCGCTCGATCATGCTGCTCAGGACAATGCCCAGAAACAGATTCCCGATCAGATGCATCGGGTCCATGTGCAGGAAGATCGGTGTCACCAGTCGCCAGACCTGGCCGCGCCGCACTTCGTCGAGCGCTCTGAGCGGCACGGCATAGCGGACTTGACGGTTGACCACCGGCACTTCGATCCGCGTCTCGATCTGGATCGCCTGCGTCACCTCTTCGTTCTTGCCGAACCCGGCGAACAACGTGACCAGGATGCACAGCGCCACGACGAAAAACGTCACCGGCGTCTGCTGCCAGGCCGGCCGTTCCCAGCGCTCACGCAAGTGGATCGTCTGCTTCGCGGCCGCCACGACCGCCTCCACTTCGGCATCGCGTTTGGCGCGCGCCGCTCCGGCGGCGTCGGAGTACTTCGGGTCATGCGGCGCCGCCTGAAAGGCCGCCAGTTCCTGGCGTCCCCGCTCGAGCTGATCCTCGTTCAGCGACCAGATCTCCCAGGCGCCGTCGTGACCCGAGACCCGATTCTCGATTTTGAGCGTGTACAGATAGTCGGACAGGGCCCGCGCGTCCCGTTCGCTGCTCAGTGTGCCGATGCGCCGCATGAGGGAGAGGTCAGAACCCAGAAGTCGGAGGTCAGGGGATGGCGGTCGGCAGATCAGCTATGCGTGCAGTTCGACGAGATCGCGGTCGCTCAAGACGTAATCGCGGCCGACGGTCTGTCCTCCGGTGCCGTCCGGCGCCCAGATTTTGGCGTACTTCAGGCTCGCGGCCAGGTCCCGATGGACCTTCGTTGCCAGATCCTCCACCGTCCCGCCGCGCGGGATCGTGTACGGATCGACATAGTCCGCCGGTTTGCCGGGTTTTTTCGTGTAGGCCCGAATCACGTCGAGCGAATCGTAGACGGCGCTGCGCAGCGCCGCCACCGACTCCGGTCGATCCAGTTCGATATTCAGCAACTGGAACGGGCACGGGGCCAATTCTCGCAGGAACTCGACCCGCGTGGCGGCGTCCGGATCGTCCGCATGCGTCACGACCAGCAGCGTCCTGACGTGCACGATCGACAAGTCCTCTTCATCGAGCCCGCTCATGACATCGAGCTGAGTTTTTCGCGATCGTAACTGCTCGATGACGGCGGCCGTCTGCTCGGGCGCGTCGTCGGAACTGCCGTCGAAGCAGAGCAGCACGGCGTCGGCCGAGCGGACGAAGCCGGTCAGATACGGTTCGATGTGATGCTCGGTGATCGGCGGCGTGTCGATGAGCTGCACGTGGACGTCTTCCCAGGTCATCATCCCCGGCAGCGGCTCGCGCGTGGTGAAGGGGTACGGGGCGACCTCCGGCTGCGCGTTGGTGAGTTCCTGCAGCACGCGACTCTTGCCGGCATTGGGAGCGCCGATCAGGATGACGGTCCCGGCCCCTTGCCGCGGAATCCGGTAGCTTTTCGCCGCCTTCGGCGCCGATTTCTCGACCTGGACTTCCTCACGGGCTTCCTTCAGCCGCGTCTTGAGGTCCGCCTGCAGCTTTTCCGTCCCCTTGTGCTTGGGGATCAGCGTGAGCATCTGCTCCAGGCAGTCGACTCGCTCCTGCGCCGTCTGCGCCTTGCGATACGCTTCCTCGGCTTTCGAATACTGGGGGGTGAGGTTCGCGGGCATTGCAGCAGGAGCAGAGGGGCAAAGGTGCAGAGGTTCAAAGGGAAGAATCTACCCTCGTTCCCAAACTCCTGTTTGGGAACGCACTGCCGCGAAGCTCCTGCTTCGCCGATTGAGCGTTGTGACCGATCATTTGTTTTGAATCGACCGTTCCTCCCTTTGCCCCTCTAAACCTTTGCACCTTCCCACTCATTTCAGTCCCTCCAGCGCCTCGCGAAGCTGCTCCACCCGCTCGATCACCAGCCCTTCCGGCCGGCGCTCCAGGATCCAGTCCGCTTCGACCAGCCCCTCTTCGGCACGGCGGGTGTTGTAGCACAGCACCGCTTTGAACAGTCGGTCTTCCACCGAATCCGGCTGCAGCGCGAGGATGACGTCGGTGTATCGCAGCGCTGCTTCCGCATTGCTGGCGCCATTAGCGACGCCGATCAGGTTGCGGAGCATCCGCACGATGATCTCCGTCGGTGATTGCGGTCGCAGATAATCTTCGCTCCACTCAACACCGCGAGTTGCGACCAGCGCCATCGCCTCGGCCTGCGTCATCGTCCGGCCGCGATCGAAGACGTCGATCAGGTGCGATTGACCGTCGGCCGTGGACTGCGCGACGAAATGCCCAGGCAAACCGATGCCAACGGCATCAACTCCGACACGTTTCGCCAGCTCGACGTACACCACGGCCAGCGTGATCGGCAGCCCTTCCCGGTCGTCGAGGACCTCGTTCAGGTAGCTGTTTGAGGCCGTGTAATAGCTGGTCCGCGCGCCGTGGAATCCCTGCTCCTCGAACAGAAACCGGTGAAATGCCGCCAGCCGATTCGCGGCGGAAATCTCCGCCGGCAGCGACTTCAGGAACTCATCCGCCAGGTCCTGCACCGCTTGCATGTAGAAATCGACGTCGACCTCGTCGTTGTCGAGCAGCGCCAACAGCAATGCGGCGCGGAGCAATTCGCCGTTGCCGCCGTCCGGCGGTTGCAGCGCCGCCTTGATCTGGTCCCGGACCTGCTGCGCGTGAACTGCCGTGGAGAGCTCCCGCAGTCGTTGCGCCTGCCGCTCCAGTTGCCGGGCGCGGTCGTCCAGCGCATGCCGTCCGGCCAGCCCGGTCTGCTCGACGTCGCCGATCAGGGTCGACCGCGGCGGCCGATCGGTCGCAATGTCGTTGACCAGCTCAGCGACGCGCGCCGCGATCTCCGGATCCGCACGTTCCGTCGGCAGCTCCGAGCCGAGTGCAAACGCCTTGAACTCGGCCGTCGTGTGGCGGAACTTCGCGAGTCCCACCTTGCCCGATGTATACCGGGTGTCCTCAACCTCGAACACCAGTTCGTCATTGCAGTAGCACTGAAACTTTCCGGCATCGACGCGGACCCGGATCCGGTTCCAGTCTCCCGGCCGGTAGTGGGGACTCCGCGCCTCGCGGAGGACATGCCATTCGTAGACCGTTTCGCCGTCGAACCGGCTGAACCGCAACTGTCCGCTGCTGGGATAGAACCCGTAGTGCCGGTCGCCGCCGTCGGAGTGAAACACGAGCCCGGCGAGCGCCGTCCTCTTCCTTCATCTTCACGGAGACAGCGATCTCGAACGGCGTCGCCGGCACTTCGCGCGTCGACAGGCACAGCGAGCGCCCGCCGAACTGCGTGCCCATTCCCTCCGCGCGGATATGCCCGGCCCGCTGCGTCCAGCGCACGGCGTCTTGTGCCGCCTGCCAGTATTTCGGATTCAGGACGCCGATCGTCAGCCAGCGGTCCATCGGGATCGGATTCGGCTCGTCCAGCAGCGGCTTGAGCGCCTGGGCGACGACCGCGTATCCCAGATTCTCGGTCACAAGCGATTTCAGCGTCAGCAACCCGTGCACGCGGCCTTCGAGGTCCACAACCGGTCCGCCGCTGTTTCCCTGCTCGATCGGAATCGCCAGCTGGATCATCGGCTGGCCGTCCACCTCCTCGCGCAGGGCGGAGACGATCCCCGTCACCACGCTGTGTTCCAGCCCCTGTGGATTCCCGAACGCCACCAGCGCCTGCCCCTGGACGAGCGAGTCGTCGGGCGCAATCGGCAGCGCCGGGAGATCGGAGGCGTCAATCTTCAGAATCGCGAGATCATGGGCTCGATCGTGCGCATGAATCGTCGTGACCGGGAACTGCCGTCCATCCAGAAGCTGCACCGTGACCGGCCGCGCTTCGCCGATAACGTGCAGGTTCGTGGCGATCAGCCCCTCCGCCGCGACGATGAACCCGGAGCCGATTCCCTGCGGCGTCCCGTCGCGCCCGGCAAAGCGAATCACGACAACCGACGGCTGCACGCGGGCCGTCAACGCCTCAATCCCCGGCGGCGCGATCGGCGCCGCTGCGGCTTGTGCCGGAGTGGCCGTCTGAGCAGGAGTGGCTTCATCCGCATTTGCAGGCCTGCATGCCGTTAACCATGCCGCCACGAGCAAGAATCTGACGCCAATTCGGAACCACCGCATACTGTTCGTCCCGTCTGTCGATAAGCACGGCCGGCGCGCACCCCAGCCATGCGAGTCCATCAATCGTAGCAGGTCGACGACCGCCATTCCCCAGCCCACCACTCACCGCTCACCACTCACCCTCCTACCCACCACCAACTAACCACTACCAACTCCCTCCCCCGCGGTATACTGCCCAAGCGGCCACCACCTCTCCGGAGCACTTCCCGTGCTGATCGCACTCGCTTCCGACCATGCGGGGTTCGAGTACAAGGAACGCCTCAAGCTGTTCCTGATCGAGGCCGGACACGTCATCGACGACTTCGGCGTCGACTCCAACGAGCCGGCCGATTATCCGCTGTGCATCCGGCCGTGTGCAGAAGCGGTCGCCGCCGGCGAAGTCGATCGAGGGATCATCTTCGGCGGCTCCGGCAACGGCGAAGCGATCGTGGCGAACCGCGTGCCCGGCATTCGCTGCACGCTCTGCTGGAATGTCAAATCGGCCCAGTTTGGACGGCTGCACAACGATGCCAATATGCTCTCAATGGGCCAGCGGATGTTGACGTTCGAGGAGGCCCAGGCGATCGTTGAAGTCTGGCTCAATACGCCCTTCGAAGGGGGCCGCCACCTCCGCCGCATCCGGCAGATCGATCAGCCAATGCCGCCGTCGACGGATTCGGCGCCCCGCCGGATCGCATTGCCGCACCGCGCCGATTTCACAGAGGAAGCGAAGTTCATCTGCGGCTCATGCCGGCAGGAGTTCGTGTTCCCGGTCGACGTCACCGATGGCCCTCGGCAGCAGTTCGTCGAGGAATGCCCGATCTGCAGCCACGAGAATGTCATCCGCATTGAGGTCAATGACGACGGAATCCAGGTGCGGGATGAACGGGACCTGACGGTGTAGGGCCGGCTGTGCCGGCCGAGTCAGACTTTTACGCTACTTCAAAGCCGGTTCGCGGGTGGCCCAGACGCCCTGCGACGTTCAATGACAGGAACAGCGCCATTCGCAGTCTGCCCCCAGCGGATGGTGACAACACTCGCGACCGCTGGGCGATCTGCCGGCCAGCGGGTTAAAACCGCGGCACTCACGGCAGATCGCCCCCAGCCACGCTTCGCTCGTGGGGCGTCAGAGCGACGGCCCGCCGGCGGGATAAGAGCCAGGAATGCGGCGGACAGCCGGCCACACGGCTCTTGGAGAGAACCATCCCAATGCCGGTCAACCGAACTGCAGAACAGCTCGTCAGTTCGTGGTCTGGCTATCGCTGTCGTTTGATCGCGGCAGCAAGCGCTTTCGCGCGAATATGAAGCAGCCATTGAACAACTCAGGGTTTGAGCGAAACTGCACATCCAAGGAGAAGCGGTCTTAAGCGGCGTATCACCGTAGGCGCCGCTACTCGGCAAATCGATAGACCCTGAGCTGAAAGGACACAGAACCCGCGAATTGCGAGAACCCTCGATTTGAAGCACACTGGGTCAAAGAAACGCCTCGGCCCGTGGACGGATACACCGTGAAGAATGGTCGTTTTTATTCCGGGTGAGGGTTGGAATTAGACTGGCCAACTCCTTCGTCACGGCACGGACTGCATCACGAATTAATGGCCGAAAGCGCACATGTGCGGACACCAGAGAGAGTGCTCGCAACAGGCTCACATTCAGGGGTTGGGTTGTCAAGGTGAACTCGCCGTTCGAATCTTGGGAGAGAGCCGCGCGGTACAAGTCCTGCCGTGAATCGCGGCTCAACTCCAATTCTGATTCTTCCTTGAAGACGTGGCGGTCGCATGGCAGAGCGTCTGCGGAAGAGTCGAAGAGAACCGCCGGATCTGAGCCGCCGCCCTCCGCGTCGTGTCTCACGGACTTCAAATCCGTCCGTTGCTCGCGGCAGGCACGTATCCGCCTCCGCGTCGCCGATGAACCACTCCGCTGCGGATCCCAACGAACAACCGCCCCAGCCGCATCCCGCCGCGATGTTGCCCAGATGGCACACGCTCACCGACCGATGCTGGCTCACGACGTCCGAAATCGGCCGCTGCCGCGACAGCGTGCAGTCGTAGAAGTTCCCCATGTGGTTCTTGATCGCATCCAGCTTGCCGGTGCGGATGGGGCGCTCGAAATTGTCGTGAGTGTAGAGCTGAAACGCCGCGGCTCGAACGGTTGTGAGGCCAGGTCCTCGACCGGCTTGCCGGCGACAGTCCCGCGGTTCACGAAGATCCGGCCGGCGTCCCCCTCGAACATGATGCCGTTGCGGGTGTACTCCCCGCGCGGTGATTCGAAAACTTCCAGAACCACGCCGTCGTCATAGCGGAACGTCGCGTGATAGCTGGTCGCGACGTTGAACGTCCGTCCCTCGCTCTGCGGAAACGTCGCCTCGGCCGTGATCTCGACCGGCCCGGTGTGCTGCTTCCCCATTCCCCACTGGGCGATGTCGATATGATGCGCGCCGGTGTCCGTCATCTCGCCGCCGGAGTACTCGTACCACCAGCGGAACGTGTAGTGCGATCGCTCCTCGACGTACGGCACGTCCGGCGTCTGCCCCTGCCACAGGTTCCAGTTGAAATGCCGCGGCACCGGCGCGGTCTCGAACGGCCCCCCCTGCGGATTCGGAGACATGACGACCGTCGCCTTTTGCAACTTGCCGATCCGCCCGGCGCGGACCAGCTCGCAGCCGAGCCGAAAGTTGTGATCGCTCCGCTGCCACGTGCCGACCTGCACCACGCGCCCGGTCTCCTCGACGACGCGGGCGATCAGTTTGCCTTCGTCAATCGTCAGCGTCAGCGGCTTCTCGCAGTAGACGTCCTTGCCGGCGCGGCAGGCGTCGATGAGCATCTTCGCGTGCCAGTGATCCGGCGCGCCGATCGTGACGACGTCGATCTCGTCTCGCGCCAGCAGGTCGCGATAATCTTCAAAGATCGCCGGCGTACTGCCGAACGCCGCCCGCGCCTGCTCGCGCACGTGCTTGTCGACATCGCAGATCGCCACCACGTCGCCAAACGCCAGCGCCTCGCGGGCGATCACCGTCCCCTGGTACCGCATCCCGATCGACCCGATCCGCCACCGGTCATTCGGCGACTTCGGCTCAGTCTGGTTCGCGGCGGCAGTCGTCCAAGCATGCGGCACCCATGCCGTCCCGGCGAGAGCGGCCGTTGCGCCGATGAACGTACGTCGGCTTGCCTTGGAGGAATGCGATCGAGAATTCATCGAGTGCGCTCGGTACAAAGGCATTCAGTTTCGAGTTCGACGATCTCTGTCGCCCCTCCGGGGCTTGGTCGACAATTGGGATCGGGACCGGGGGTTCCGTTCGGCTGCCGGCGGCAGCCTCACTCCACCCCCGGCTACATCCTTTCGCCCCTCCGGGGCTGCCGTTCACCCAACGCACCCGCTTTCCGCTCTCGGCTTTCCGCGTTCGACCGCGACGGCAGAGCCGTCGGCTTGGGTGGATTCAGCGTTGCGTCGCGCGTTCCCGCGCCTCAATCAACAGCTTGATCCACGGCTTCACGTAGTGCCCGTGATCGTGGTAGGTCCGTCCGCTCACGAGATTCCCGTCCACCACGCACGGTTCATCGACAAACGTCCCGCCGCAGACTTCCAGGTCGTACCGGCACTTCGGGACCGTCGCCATCCGTCGCCCCTTCACGCACCCCGCATACGCCGGAATCTCGACGCCGTGACACACCGACGCGATCGGTTTGTTCTTCTCGAAGAAATGCTTCGTGATCCGGATCAGGTCCTTGTCATAGCGGATGTATTCCGGGGCGCGCCCCCCGCTGTAAAAGATCCCCAGGTACTCCTCCGGGTTGATCTCGCGGAACGCGACGTCGGTCTGGATCGTGTACCCCTCCCACTCCTTGGTGATCGTCCACCCCGGCTTCACTTCGTGCAGCACCATCTGGTAGCGATGCCGTTCCGGTCCGGCGATGACCGGCACGAACCCGTCTTCCTGCAGCCGGAACACCGGGTACAGCGTGTCCATCGTTTCAGATGCATCGCCGACAATGATCAACACGCGATTCATGTTCCCTCCGGGAGTGCGAAATGTACGAAGAGTATGAAAAGTGCGAAGAGTGTTAGCCGGTCGCGATTGTCATCCCTTGACCTTCAGCCCTCAACCCTTAGCCCCCCATTCCGCCACCGGCCGGCTCTCCGACCAGTGTCGGGTTGCCGCTTCGGGCACGCGCTGTTCGAGATGCACTTCCACTCGGTCGTACTGCGTGACGTCGTGATGCGCTTTTGCCAGCGCCACAAGCCGCTCGGCCATCGCCTCGGATTTGGGCGCATCGGCATTTGGATCGAATTCCACGCGGACAATGATCCGCAGCGTGGCCGGGCTGTCGGCCCGGTGGCTCTTTTCGCGTCCGCCGATGGCGCGCGGGCTGGATCCCGGAAACTCGGCGTTGATGGCGGTCTGCAGTTCGCGGAACGGCCGCGTGTAGAGTTCCCAGTACAGCCACAGCCCGGCGACCATCGTCAGGCCAAACAGCAGCATGCCGAACACCACACGCCGGCCGGTCCGTGGACCGGATCGTACAGCCGTTGACGTTTCATTCACCGTGAGTGACCTTGCCATAAGAACTCAAACGTGGGTAGTGGGATCATTTGAAAAACTCTTTCGCCGACGACCGGCGGCATGAGCCAGTCGGTTAGGGAAACGGCTTAGGTAGCGTGCCTGCATTCAGCAGATCGCCATACGTCTTCGGGGGCTTTTCCGACACCTGCGCGGCGACCGTGTCAAGTGCCGCATCAATGTCTTTGCGGTTTTTGACTTTCTTCGCGCCTAGCGCCTTTTCCAACGCCTTGGCGTAAATGCTGCGTTGCACCTTATTCCTGCCGTGACATATTCCGCACTTCTGCACGCCGACCTGTTGTGCGACTTTGGGGTACTTCGCCGCAAATGCGTCCATGTATTGTTTCTGGGCATTGGACGAACGTTCGGCCGTGAAGAGCACACCCAACGTGGCCACCGCGAGGACAACCGTTTTGTAGCGCATGGTGTTCTCCAGGCCCGTGCTGGTACCAGCAGCATTCTACCACGGGCACACGAGAAACCCCGCCACTTCGGCGGGGTGTGGCTTGTGTTACACTACCCTGATGCCCACCACTCGCCCCCGCCGGATCGTCAGACGCGCCGTGGTGGCGGTGGCGGTCGTGGTGCTGCTGTTGGGGTGGTACTTCGCCAGCGTCATGTGCCTTGGGTTCGCTGTCGGCGCTGGCTGGGTTATAAATCCCACGCCAATCGTGATCGCGCCGCTTATGCCGATGCAATGGTATGTTCAATCCGCCAGGATCGGCAGCAGCCAAGTCGGCGCGCTTGGAGCCAAGAGCAGGGTGAGCAATATCGCTTTCGTCGTGACCTGAAGGCCAGACAAGAGAGACGACGGAAGTAGCAAGCCGCGTGCCGAATCTGCGGGTCAAGTTTCAAATGACCCCACTACCCAAACGTGAGTCCGTGCAATACCCGCGTTGTCGCATTGCAACCTGAGTGCTACGATCAGGTTTCGACAACGCCGAGCAAAGGCCTGCTCGAGCCTTTACGACGCTGACAGCACGAAGCTTGCAATCATGCCGACGGTGGCTGCCCCTCCCATTTCCCACCCCGAAGCCGGGTCTGACGCCCGCGACCTGGCCCAGCTCGATACGCCGGCGGAATACGCCGCCCTGGCGCGCGGCTTGAATTGCACCATGTACCGCTGGATGGGCGCGCAGGTCGGTTGCCTCAACGGGACCGCCGGCACCCGCTTCGCCGTCTGGGCCCCCAACGCCACCGAAGTCTGCGTCATCTCCGACCGCACTGCCTGGCGGCACGGCCGCTTCTATTTGAATTCCAGCGACACCGGCATCTGGTCCGGCTTCATGCCGCAAATGGGAGCCGGCGAGACGTACAAATTCAGCCTCCGCACCCGCTGGGGATCGATCATCGAAAAGGCCGACCCGTACGCCTTCGCGGCCGAGCATCCTCCCAAGACGGCGTCGATTGTCCACAACCTGTACGGCTACCAGTGGAGCGACGACGACTGGCTCCACTGTTCGACGCACTACTAACTGGTTCGCCGAGCCGGTCTCGACTTTACGAAGTCCAACTCGGCTCCTGGCGACGCCCGAAGGACGGCCGACGCTATCTCAGCTACCGCGAGCTGGCCCACCAGCTCGTCGAATACGTCGCCGAGATGGGTTACACGCACATTCAGCTGATGCCCATCACGGAGTATCCGTTCGACGGCTCCTGGGGCTACCAGGCGACCGGTTATTTCGCCCACCAGCCGCTACGGCTCGCCTGAGGACTTCCGCTACTTCGTGGACCAGTGCCATCAGCATGGCATCGGTGTGTTGATTGACTGGGTCCCCGCATTTTCCCACCGACGCCCACGCCCTTGGTCGGTTCGACGGCACGCGCTCTTCGAGCACGAGGACACCCGCAAAGGCTTCCATCCCGACTGGAACACGTACATCTACAACTACGGACGCAACGAAGTCCGCAGCTTTCTGCTCTCCAAGCGCCCGGTTCTGGTGCGAGCAGTAACACGTCGACGGTCTCCCGTGTCGACGCGGTCGCCTCGATGCTGTATCTCGACCATTCGCGCAAGCACGGCGAATGGCTCCCCAACCAGTTCGGCGGCCGCGAGAACATTGAAGCGATCAACTTCCTCCGCGACCTCAATACCACTCTCCATGGCGAATTCCCGGCGTCCTGATGGTCGCCGAAGAGTCCACCGCCTGGGGCGGAGTCTCGCCGCCCCGCCTACGACGGCGGCCTCGGCTTCACCATGAAATGGGACATGGCTGGATGAACGACTGCCCTGGCTACATGCGGCGCGAGCCCATCCACCGCCGGCATCACCAGAACGAACCCTCGTTCCGGATGATCACGCCTTTCACGAGAACTTCGTCCTGCCGCTGTCGCACGACGAGGTCGTCCACGGCAAGCGGTCGCTGCCGTCCCAGATGCCGGGCGACTACCGGCAGCGGTTTGCGAACCTGCGCTTACTGTACGGTTATCAGTACACCACTCCGCAAGCCGCTCCTGTTCATGGGAGGCGAATTCGGCCAGTGGACCGAGTGGAATCACGACTCCGAAATCGACTGGGAGCTGCTCAACTTCGACAAGCATGACGGCCTTCGGCGCTACATCGGCGACCTCAACGCCGCCTATCGCCGCGAGCCGGCACTGCACGAACTCGATTTCGATCCCGCCGGTTTCTCATGGATCCACGCCGACGACGCCCACAACAGTTGCTTCGCGTTCTGCCGGCACTCGAAACAGCACCGCGAGTCGGTCGTCGTCCTGCTCAACATGACCCCGGTGCCCCGGCCCGGTTATCGCGTCGGCGTCCCGGCTCCGGGCTTCTACCGCGAGATCGTCAACAGCGACGCAAAGATTTACGGTGGTTCGGACCTCGGCAACGCCGGTGGCATTCAGAGCGAATCCATCCCCTTCCACGGTCGCCCGCACAGCATCGTCGTCACACTCCCCCCTCTGGCGATGCTGATCCTCAAGCCGCTGTAGTGTCATGCCGGCTCGTGTCGGAGCACCGACGGACAGTCTGTCGATTGTGAGCGAGTTGCCCTTCCTTTGTGGGCGAAGTCCCGCATGATGGCCTGTTTGCAGGTTTCGTCCCGATCTGAATCGTGTCGCGCGAACTGCGGAACCGGCTGCAAGGACATTGTGCATGGACGACACGGCGATTCTGGTCGGCTTGTCGGCGATTCTCGTGCTGGGGGTCGGCTCGCAATGGGTCGCGTGGCGAATTCGCGTGCCGGCAATCCTCCTGCTCCTTTCCGTCGGCTGCGTCTGCGGCCCTGTGACCGGTCTGCTGGATCCGGAAAGAATCTTCGGCCGTCTGCTGGCGCCGCTGGTGTCCCTCTTCGTCGGAGTGATCCTGTTTGAAGGGGGCCTTACGCTGCGGTTCCGCGACCTGCGCGGTTCGTGGCGATCGCTCGTCGGGTTGATCACCATCGGCGCCGTCGTCTCCTGGGCCGTGACCACCGTCGCCGCACTGGCACTCTTGAAACTCCCGATCGGAGTATCGCTCCTGCTGGGATCAATTCTCATTGTCACGGGGCCCACCGTCATCGGCCCGCTGTTACGCGACATACGCCCGTCGGGGCGCGTGGGAGCCATTGCTCGCTGGGAAGGCATCGTCATCGATCCCATCGGCGCCGTGCTGGCGGTGCTGGTATTTGAGACGATTGATTCAATCGATGCGGCCGATTATTCGCACGCCACACGCGACGCACTGCGCAGTCTCGCCGTGACCGCGAGCAGCGGCATCCTGATCGGGGGTGCGGCCGCAGGCTTGCTGGTCCTGCTGATTCGCCGGTTCTGGGTTCCGGATTATCTCCAGAACGCCGTCGCGCTGACCCTGTCGGTCGCGGCCCTGACGACTGCCAACTCTGTGCACAGCGAAGCAGGACTCGTGGCCGTCACCGTCATGGGCCTGCTGTTGGCCAACCAGCGGATCGTCCCCGTGCAGCGGATCGCGGAGTTCAAAGAGAACCTGACGGTGCTGCTGATTTCCGTGCTCTTCATCGTGCTTGCCGCGCGCGTCCAGTTGTCGTCGCTGGCGGAGCTGGGTTGGCGCGGAATGGCATTCGTGGGGGTCTTGATCGCCGTCGTTCGACCGCTGGCCGTCTGGCTGTCGACCATCGGCTCCGGCCTGAAACTGCGCGAGCGGATGTTTCTGGCGCTGTTTGCTCCCCGGGGGATTGTGGCGGCATCGGTGGGGTCCGTGTTCGCCTTGCGCCTCGGTGGAGAGGGAGCCGTCATTGCGCCTGCCACGCTGTTGGTCGTTTTTGTGACCGTCTTGTTTTATGGACTGACGGCCGGCCGGATCGCGCGCCAATTAGGACTGGCGGTCGCCGATCCCCAGGGATTCCTCTTCGTAGGTGGCAATATCTTCACGAGGAAGCTGGCTGCGGCTGTGCAGTCGGCCGGTTTTCCGGTGGTGCTGATCGACACGCGCTACGACCAGGTGCAGAAGGCGCGCACCGAGGGAGTGCCGGCCTACTGCGACAACGTGCTGGCTGAGCACGTACTCGACAACATCGATCTCGGGGGCATCGGAAGATTCGCCGCCATGACAACAAACGACGAAGTCAACACGCTCAGCGCCACCCGTTTCCGCGAGCTGTTCGGCCGTAGCAATGTCTACCAGGTCACCGTCGCGGGCGCCCGCAGCGTCGCCGCTGA
>JAXMBS010000067.1:0-30651 GCA_046349775.1 Planctomycetaceae bacterium
GTCTCACCGATGAGTTCGGCGACGTTACGGCCGTCGATGTACTGCATCGCGTAAAAATGCGTCGCGCGGTCGCAGCCCACCTGATAGACAGGAACGATGTGCTGATGGTGCACCCGCGCGGCAGCCATGGCCTCGGTGCGGAACCGCTGCAACTGCCGGTTGTCGAGTACGGCGGCAAACGGCAGCACCTTGAGTGCGACGCGGCGCTTGAGGGAAATCTGTTCGGCTTCGTAGACAACCCCCATCCCGCCACGACCGACCTCCCGGACGATCCGGAAATCGCCGAGCGTCCCCAGCACCTGTCGCTCTGGTCGATCGTCAGACACGAACTCCGCCGTCTGCACGGCCGGCTGCTGAAGAAAGCTGTCCTCCGCGGCATGTGCCCCCAGGAGTTGATTCACGCGGCGGCGCAGTTCGGCATCGTGGGCACAGGCTCCGTCGAGCCACGCGTCCCGCTCGGACACGGGCTGCTGGATCGCGGCCAGAAAGATGTCCTTCGCCTGCTCAGGCATGGGCTGCTGACCGGAGGGATCGGAAATCTTCAAAAAACGTCGCCAGGGAGCCGACGCGCGGTCGCCCGTGTCGTCCCCGCGCCGGCTCCGGGCGTCGACGACTCTCTACGTATCGTGCGACGTCGGGACCGGAACCGTCCGCAGAAATCTCAGGAATTCCTGCCTTCGGCACGATCGGGCGGCGGCTCCAGGGCACAGCGGAGCCACGCCCGCGCGTACGCCCATTGATCGTAAGCGACCGTGCGGGACATTCCGAGCACCGCAGCACATTCCTCGATCGATAGCCCGGCGAAGAATCGCAACTTCACAAGTTGCGCAGCCATCGCGTCTTCGGTCGCCAGCCGGCTCAGCGCCTCGTCAATGTCGAGCAGCATTCCGGGCGACTGGTCAGCGATGAGCATCGCCTCCCCCAGATCGATCCGCTCGTGACCGCCTCCCCGTTTCAGGCGCTGCCTGCTGCGGGCACTCTCGACGAGGATTCGCCGCATCGCCTCGGCGGCTGCGGCAAAAAAGTGACCCCGCCCATTCCACTGCTGCGGCTGGCTCCCCCCGACCAGTCGGAGATAGGCCTCGTGAACCAGCGCGGTCGCCTGCAGCGTATGGTCCGGCGACTCTGCTGACATCCGCGCCGCAGCCAGACGCCGCAATTCATGATAAACCAGTGGCAACAGTTGCTCGGCGGCTGCAGTATCGCCGGCCTCAATCTGTTGCAGAATCTGGGTGACGTCGCTCATGCACACCATCGACCGGGGGAATGCTTACCCGTCGATCGTAGTGAGTGGGCGCGCCGTCTGTCGCCTGAGCACCGGTGCACCGCATTGGAGTTCCGCCTTTAGGCGGCTCGTTGGAGTACCGACTTTAGGCGGCCGGACACTCAGTGACTGTAGACAGACCGCGGCCTGACCTCCAACGGCTCCTGCATTGTCACAGCTAAGAATCAGGGTGCCACTGGCTCTGCCAGTGCGACGCAAGTTCGACGTCCGGTTGAGATTGCACTGGCGAAGCCAGTGGCACCCAGCCCGACATCTCAGACGTGACGGTGCACTACTCGTCGGCTTCGGCGACTGCCTCGCCATTGGTCTCGGCATGAGCGGCAGCAGCACCCGCAGGGGCATGCCGATGCGTCTCCAGGACTTTGCGGCGAATCTCCTCCAGGATCTTCTTGTTTTCTTCGAGGTACTGCCGGGCCTTGTCGCGACCCTGGCCGATGCGCAGATCCCCGTACGTGAACCAGGCGCCGCTCTTCTGGACGATCCGATCGGCCGTCGCCAGATCGAGCACGTCGCCCGACAGGCTGATCCCCGAACTGCCAAGCATGTCGAACTCTGCCTGTCGGAACGGCGGAGCCACCTTGTTCTTGACGACTTTGGCCTTCATGCGAATGCCGATCGACTCCTCCCCTTCCTTCAGCGTGGCGATCCGGCGGACGTCCACGCGGCTGGAAGCATAGAACTTGAGGGCGCGGCCGCCGGGGGTGGTCTCCGGGCTGCCGAACATCACGCCGATCTTCTCGCGAATCTGGTTAATGAAGATCACGCACGTCTTCGCCTTGGCGATAGCGCCGGTGAGCTTGCGCAGCGCCTGGCTCATCATGCGGGCCTGGAGCCCGACATGCTTGTCGCCGATCTCGCCGTCGAGTTCAGCTTTGGGCACCAGTGCCGCCACCGAGTCGATCACGATCACGTCGACGGCGTTCGACTTGATCAGCATCTCGGCAATCTGCAATGCCTCCTCACCATACGACGGCTGGCTGACGAGCAGTTCCTCCAGGTTCACCCCCAGCCGCTTGGCCCACGCCGGATCGAGCGCGTGCTCGGCATCGATGAAGGCCGCAATCCCACCCGCCTGCTGGGCGCTGGCCACCGCATGCAGGGCCAGCGTGGTCTTGCCGCTGGACTCCGGCCCGAACAATTCGATGACGCGGCCGCGCGGAAAGCCACCCCCGCCCAGGGCCAGGTCGAGCGACAGCGAGCCGGTCGAGATCCCGTCCGGCACTGCCGTGCCGGGGTCCGACAGCCGCATGATCGCCCCTTCGCCGAAGGTCTTATGGATCTGGCCGAGGGTATTCTGCAGCAGCTTTTCGTGCTCGCTCGGTTCGTCCTGCACGCGGCGCGCGGACTTCATTTTCTGGGCCATTGGCGGTCTCCGATCTCATGTTTCGCGTATAGTGTACGCGTGAATACTATCGACTGCTGAGAACGATTGCAACAGACTTTTAGCAGAATTTTCCCGCACGGAACACAAACCCGCCACTGGGCGGCGACGTACGCTTTAGCGGAAGGCCAGGGGTGACGGCCGCTCTAAACTCAGCAACAGCAGCTCCAAATACGACCTCCGCTCGGACGCCGAAAGGCCCAGTTCGCCCGCGAACGCGAGCAGGTCGTCACGAGCGGCATTCCACTCGGAGTCCGGCGTGACGACCTCGATTTCCAGAAAATTGCCGAGCCCCTCAACCGCATCGAGGGCCAGAGTCAGCGTGCGGTCGCGCCAGTCGAGTTGCAGCGGCGTGCGATGTTTGCGGACGCAGCCCGCAGGCCGAAATCCGAGGGCCAGCACGATCTCGCGCAGTTCGCGGGCTGCGCGATCCCCGGTTGCAAAGTCGACCTCCAGTTCGCGCCGCGATTTGGTGTGCGAATCGAGCAGCGGGCCCTTGTACGTGACGGCATTGCGTTCGCCGACGGTGCGAATTCGGAATGCTTCGCCGGTGGCCACAAAGTCGCGGGCCGGATGCGCAAAGTACTCATCCTGCTGCACGACCGACTCGCCCGGCCGGGCGCCCAGCCGGGTCAGCCGCTCGCGCCAGACGTCCAGTGATTCGGCCAGTGGGTACTTCGACTCGACTTCGACGTCGGGCATGGCGAATCAATCGAAATTGCAAGTGCGTAACGGACTATACAGTAGCCGGACGCACCGGCCGGCGGTACGCTGAAAGCGCGCGGCTGCCGCTCGATGGCCGCTCAGCCAACCGTCGTTCATCAGTTCGGTCGAGGCCCCGATGGCAAGTCACTCGCTGTTCAGCTATCAGCCGCGAGATCGGGAGCGACTGCTGCGATTCCTGCATCAGGGAGGGCTGGAGGCCGGTGCTGACGTGACCATCTGGAGCAGTTCGTTCACCGTCCAGTCGCGGACAGAACTCACGGTCCTGGAGACCGATGACTCCCGACGGTTTTACGAACTCGGTTCCGTCTGGTCGGAATACGGACAATTGTCGGCGACTGCCGAAGTGCCGCTGGCGGAAGCCTAAGTGGAGCGGGGCGACAGGTGTCGCATGCGGCAACGCGTTTGACGACTCCCTGTTCGCTACATCAGCTCCCGCACCGGCGCACGATCGTCTAACACGTGCATCGGCCGATTGCTGAAGTCGGGCAGCGCGGCCTCGGTGTCGATCCCCATGTGCGCGTAGAGGTTCGCCAGCACATTGCTCGGGGTGTAGGGTGTATTGATCGATTCTCCCGCGTGACGATCGGTTTCGCCGATCACCTGACCCGTCTTGAATCCGCCCCCCGCAATGACCGCAGCCGCTGCCTCGGGCCAGTGGTCGCGCCCGTCGCCGCGCGAAATTCGCGGCGCGCGGCCGAATTCGCCCCAGACGACGACCGCGACGTCGTTCTGCAGCCCGCGGTCGTAAAGATCGGTGACTAATGCGTGCAGCCCCTGGTCCAGCTTGGGAAGCTGGTCCTTGTGATCGATGAAGTTCTTTTCGTGAGTATCCCAGTCGCCAACTTTGACGGACACGACGCGCACCCCGGCCTCGACCAGCCGCCGCGCCATCAGGAACGTCTCGCAGAACTTCCCGTAGCGGCGATGGTTCTCGTCCGATTCCTGATTCAGATCAAACGCGTCTCGCGCCTTCGCCGTCGTGATGATGTCGAGCGCCTGCAGCGTGAAGGGATCGAGCGCGCTGCTTGCCGCCGT
This sequence comes from Planctomycetaceae bacterium, assembly GCA_046349775.1. Lineage (GTDB taxonomy): Bacteria > Planctomycetota > Planctomycetia > Planctomycetales > Planctomycetaceae > JAEUIG01. The sequence continues at coordinate 4,428 of JAXMBS010000067.1, forward strand.
GCGATCGATCTCACGGCGGAAGGAGTCGAACTGTGCGATCAGCCGGCTCCGCTCGCCGAGCCGCTCCAGCGGAATGTCGCGGTTCATCCGCAGGTTCTCGACCCCTTCGCCCCGCGGGATGAACGGCTCATGAGCCGGGCCGGTGTACATCGCCCGCTGGTGGTAATCGTAGTTGGCGACGAACGCCGGCACGCCGCCGGTGTTCCCCTGCAACCGGCTGACGATCGACCCGAACGCCGGCCGCTTACCGCGATCCGGGAACCCTGTGACAATGAACTGCGGCGTGTGGTCCCCCAGGTCGATCCCGCGAATGCCGCGAATGATCGCGAGCCGGTCCATCATCTCCGCCTGCCGCGGCATGTGCTCGCAGATCTGGATGCCGGGGACATTCGTCGCAATCGGCTGAAACTCGCCGCGAATCTCCGGCGGCGCATCCGGCTTCATGTCCCAACTGTCGATGTGCGACGCCGCTCCGCGCAACCACACCATGATCACAGACTTGCATCGAGCGTCGCTTGCCGGTTTCGCGACTGCCTCGCTGCGCAAGAGCGTCGGCAGCGTCAGACTGCCGAGCGCCAGTCCTCCGACCTGCAGGACGTCGCGACGGGTGAGGCGACGGATGCGGCGGGGGGAGGCGAGGAAGGACTCAGCATGAGACCGGTCGTTGTGGGGTTATAGCCGGTTATTGATCAAGCGTTCCGATGTCAGGCGTCACATGGGAACTGATCTCGCGCAGTGCCGCAAGCGGAGCCATCGGCGTACCGCAAGAGCATGCGTCAGTGCACCTAAAACTCCGATGATTACGAGCGATCGCACCTCTTTTGCCCGGCAGCGCGTACCGCGAAACAAGTTCGCAAGAATAACGATTACGAAGGCACGAAAAAATGGGTACAAAGCGCGGCTGCTCTCGGATGTGTGAATACGAGACGATACAAACGGTCTCCAATTCTCCATCTATGACTAGGCCCGCGCATCCGTGAATGACGCAACACATGATCAGCACCACATGTGCGCTTGTGTCGGACAACGACTCCCAGCCATGAGGTTAAGACTGTCGGCAGGGGCGTGGGTCGAATCACGCAAATCAAGAGAAATGTGCCGGCGAAGAGGCGGCATAAAGCCATACATCAAAGCTGTGACCAGCTGCAGCGACTCGATACCGCCGCGGCACATGCAGCTGTGTTCAGCAATCAACTTGGTCCGCAGCTCGGCGAGGTCTCCACGGGATTACCCCCGAGTTCAGCTCATGTTACCAGCAGGAGCTTGTGGAACGTGGCGTTGGCGTTGGCCACTCCGTCGATCAACTATCAAGCGGCTCATGCCACCGGCAGCGCCACGCGCGATAGTTCACGGCGGCCAGTGTGTTCGCCTCACCGTCCCAGCCGAACCCCATCGTGGCCGGGTCAAACGCCACCTCCCGGCCAAGCCGGTACGACAGGTTGCCGAGATGGCACAAGGTCGAGCTGAGCTGGCCGACGTCAATATCTGCGGTCGGCGTCGCACGGGACTTGATGCTGTCGATGAAATTCCTCAGATGCGGCGTCTGCAAATCGGTCGCATCGCCGGCGAGGCTGTTGCGCCGGCCGTAGATCTTCCAGCCGCCGCGGTCGACGATCAGCGTGCCGTTGTCGCCGTAGAACGCGACCGCCGCCGAGCGCCCTTCGATTCCATGATTCGACCATTGGCGATGTTCCCAGACGATCGATGCGCGCGGATAACTGTACTGCACAGTCAGCGTATCCGGTGTCTCGCGATCATCGGCCAGGTAGTGATTCCCGCCTGTTGCCGAGACCCGCAACGGGAGCCCGACGCCCAGCCCCCAGCGGGCGACGTCGAGGAGCTGCACGCCCCATGCCCCCAGCTCTCCGCTGCCGTAGTCCCAGAACCACTGCCAGTTGTGATGGAACCGGTTCGGCTGGAACGCTCGCACAGCGGCCGGACCGAGCCAGCGGTCGTAGTCCACGTCCGTCGGCGCCGTGGCTTCTGATTTGCGGCCGATCGGTTTGCGGCGGTGCACGGCCCAGGCTCTCGCGAGCCGGACGTGGCCGATCTCACCGCCCTTCACCAGGGAGATCGCATTCTGAAAATGCTCGCCGCTGCGATGCGCGAGTCCCGACTGAACAATGCGGCCAAAGCGCCGCGCGGCGGCCGCCATGGCCGGACCTTCGGCAATGGCGTGCGAGACGGGGGTCTCGACGTACACGTCCTTCCCGGCGGCGCAGGCGAGGAGCGTCATCGGCGCGTGCCAGTGATCCGGCGCGGCGACCACGACCGCATCAATCGACCGGTCATCCAGCAGCCGGCGGAAGTCCGCGTGAGCCGCCGGCCTGGCATTTTGCAGGGTGGCGACCTGATCGCGCGCCTGATGGAGGACGCCTGCATCGACATCGCACACGGCCGCGATCTCGACGTCGCGGAATCCGGCGAGCGCGGTGGCGAGTTCCAGGCCCTGCGAACGCACGCCGATGACCGCAACGCGAACGCGGTCCGACGCCCCGGCCATCGCGGTCCCGGAGAAGCCGACAACGCCGGCCGCCATGCCCGCGGCGTTCCGCGCGCTGTCACCCAGGAATTGCCGGCGATTGACTTCGTGATGGCTCACAGCGTGTTCCGCGCAGAAACTGCGCCAGTCTCGATCTACCCCAATTCTACAGCGCCGCTGGAGTTAGAGCGAGCGGGGATTTCGGCGTCGCAGAAAATTCAACGAGGCGGCGAGCGGCGCGGCGTTGGCCCGCCGATTGCCAACTACTCCGCTCGCGCAGTCGTCACGTCCGCAGCGCCGAAGCAGTAAAGATGTCCGGCCGTGCGCAAATACATCCGCCCGTCGGCGATCGCCGGAGTCGCGTACACAGGCTCGCCGAAATCCGCCGACTGCAGCTCTTCCCACTCGCCGGTCGCCGTCACGACTGACAGTTCGCCGTTCTGGTCGAGAAAGAACACCCGACCATCCCCGACGACCGGCGACGCATAATAGTTTCCATTCCCGCTGAGCCGTCCGGTCTTCACGGGCTTGCCGGTTACGGAATCAAGCGTTGTGAGAATGCCGCCGTCTTTCACCCCGAACACCACCCCGTTCGCCACCACCGGCGACGCGCAGAACGGCACGTGCCGGTCATGTCGCCAGCGGACATGCGAATCGCTGATGTCGCCGCGGCCCCCCGGCCGGATCGCCATCACGACGTTCTGCGCTTTGTCAAAAATGCTGCGGTAGCTCTCGTATTCAATTTCTGTCGCCGAGCCGTCTTTATTGCTGTCGAATTGCGAAAAGCGTCGCTCCAGGTTGCTCCCTTTCTCTCCGGCCAGTTCGGCCTCTTCGATTGTGCCGTTCTTGTTGGCGTCGACTTCCGCCAGCTTCTCGGCGAAGGGAGCGATCACGATCCGTTGTCCCGCCTCGGCGCCGGCCGACCAGCCGGCCAGATACAGGTCGCCGTCGTCGCCGATCACCGGCGTTGAACAGACCATCCGTGCCAGTCCGCGCGCCGTCCAAAGTTCTGCGCCGGTGTCGAAGTCGTAACCAACCACGCGCAGCGTGGCGGCAATGACGATCTGCTTTGTTCCGTCCACCTCCCAGATGACCGGCGTGCAGTAGTTGCGCGGAAATTCCGAGCGGTCAATCTGCCAGACCGTCGAGCCGTTCTCCAGGGAGTACATCGCCAGGAACGAACTGGTGTCGTGGTCCTGGCAGAGGATTACGCGGTCACCGACGATCACGGGCGAACTCCCCGCGCCGAACTCGTTCTTGAACGGACCCATCGGCAGGTGCCAGCGTTCTTCGCCGTCGCGGCTGTAGCAAAACAGTCCCGACGAACCGAAAAAACTGACGACCGCGTCGCTCCCAACCGCACAACTGCTTTGCGCGTGCGAGCCGATGGTGTGAATCGCCTCCAGCCCCTTGTGCGGCGCCTCGCGTTGCCAGAGCACTTTGCCTGTGCGGCGATCGAGCGCCATCGTCACGAGGTGCTCCCCCTGCTCGGCCGTCAGATAGATCCGGTCGCCATCGATGACGGGCGACGAGTGTCCCGGCGGCAGCGGCGTTTTCCAGACGATGTTCGACGACGGGTCGATCTTCTCCGGCAACGGGCGGTCGGCAAGCGGACGTCCGCCGCCGCGCGGTCCATGGAACTGCGGCCAGACGGCCGCCTGCTTTTCATCCAGCTTGCGGATTTCGACCCGCCGGAACTCGACCGGATCGTTGTGGCCGGCGAATCCGAAGTATCCCTTCAGCCGCGTGATGCCCGGGTGGTCGTAACCTCCCATGAACTCCTTCACCTGGCTGCAGTCGGCATTGAGAATCACGTTGCCGTTCAATTCAACGGTGATGTTGTGCCCCTTGACGGTCACTTCCTGGAAGTTCCACTCGCCAGTCGGCCGCAGGAAACCGCGCGCGGCTGGAATGGCCCCATACACCGAACCGTGGGCCTGGCGCGGATCGATCTTCTTGTACATCTCGTGCTCGGTGTCGAGCACCTGCAATTCCGTCATGCCGTCGATGTGCGGCTGCCCCTTGCCCGGATAGCGGATGATCAGACCGTTGTTGCCTCCCGGCGGCAGCTTGAATTCCAGCCGAACCTGGAAGTCGCCGTATTCCTCCTTGGTGAACAGCTCGCCACCATGACCGGCCTTGCAGCGGAGGTTGCCGTCGACGACCTCGTAATTGTCAACCGCCCCCTGCCAGTCAGACAGGTCCTTGCCGTTGAAGATCGACTTGTACCCGTCGCCGGTCTGCGCGGTCAGCAGCTTGTTCGCCTCCTCGGCACCGATCTCGCGGACGAAGATATTCCGCCAGCGGATTTCCCCGCCGTGCGTCTGGAGCTGAATCTGTCCTTTAGGGAACAGCGGCGATTTGCGATCCCAGAAGTTCTCAAGGGTCCCGTGGTGGACGACCTCTTTGCCGTTCAGCCAGACGCTCGTCCGCGCTCCGAGTTGCAGGATGCGGAACGAGTTCCATTCGCCAAACGGCTTGTCAGCGAGGACCGTAGGGAACCTTGCAGGGTCGCCTTCGTGATTGTTCCAAAGTGCGCCGGAGCCCTTGTCGGCGCCAAGCTTCCACTTGCCCCCCTCCTCGCGCCAGTCCCAGATCTGCACCTGCGGCGTCCACTTCAGATAGATGCCGCTGTCCGCCAGCGGGACCGTCTTGTAGTCGATGAGCAGCTCGTAATCGCCGAATTCTTCGTCCGTGGTCAGATAGGCGCCGTGCCCGTCGTTGACAAGTTCGCCATTGTCGACCGACCAATGCTGCTTGGCGTCGGCCGTCCACTCGTCGATCTTGGCCTTGCGGGCATCCGGCTCCAGCTTCGCCAGCTCGCGCGGGTCGAAGTGCGGCATGCCGTGCCAGCCTGTCAGGTCCTTGCTGTTGAAGATCGCCCGGAAACCATCCGGCGGCTTGGACGAGTCCGTCGGCGCGGCGTCACCGGCACCGGCCAGGGCCAGCGTCGTTCCGGCGTCCCCCGACTGTGCGAACATCGGGTCCTTCGCATTGCCGCGTGACAGCAGGTACGCCATCAGGTCGAGAATCTCATCCGCGTGCAGCGTGTTGAACAGTCCCTTCGGCATCATCGAGACTGTCGACGGCTGCATCTCCTCGATGAACTTGCGGTCGACGTCGACCTGCGCGTTGGGATCGAGCATGTTCGTATTCACACTGAACGAATCGCCGCCGAGATTGACGATCCGGCCAACAATCACGCGCCCGTCGGTCGTGACGATCTGCACCGCGGCATACTGGTCGCTGATGACCTTGTCGGGATTCGTCACGGCCTCCAGCAGGTCGCGCCGGCTGAACCGTCCGGCGAGGCCGGTCAGATCGGGCCCCATGGCGCCCCCCTCGTTGTCGTATCGATGGCAGGCAAAGCACTTCGCGATGCCGAACATCTCGCGGCCACGCTCGAAATTGCGATCGTGCAGACCAGTCGCGAGCAGCGCCTCCAATTCTTCCAGTGTCCACTCCTTGACCGTCTCCCGCGGCGGCCCGACCGTGACGAGACGCTGCGGCGTCTCCGGCCCCTTGCTGATGATCGCCGCGAATTTCGTCTTCTGCTCGTCGCTCAGGAGCGCAACCGCGTTCTGCTTGAGCTCGTCGATGAACATCGTGAAGTTCGCGCCGCCGCGATAGCCGAGCGCCTTCGGGAACCAGTTCAGGTACTGCTCGAACAGCGGATCGGTCCAGCCGGCGTGCAGAAACCGCAGCGGCATCGCGTAGTCGATCTGCTCCTCCTGCGACGGTGCGGCCGCCAGCAATTCGACGATCTTCGAGGCCGCGGTCGGCGACTGCAGCCAGACGAGCAGCCGCGACAGTTCCGCATCCAGCCGGTGCTCGCGCGTCGGGAAGACGCCGTCAAACTTCGCGATCAGATGCTGGCGACCGGCATCGTCCGGCGGGCCCATCCGCGCCAGCGCGACGGTGTAGACCCTGAGCCATTCCAGCCGCTGCTCGTCGTTGAGCTGCTTCCAGTCGAGCCGATCCAGCGCAACCAGGAGCTTGCCCTTCAGATCGGCGTTAACGTCCGACAGGTCGACCGGCGTCTTGTAATCCGGCATGACCGGGTCGTGGACGTCATTGCGCAGCGCCTTCGCGCGCGGCTGCTGCCGAGCGAGCGCGAGGAGCGCGGCCAACGATCGCTCGGTGTCGGTTTCCGCGATGGCTTTCTCGGCCCACTGCGCGACCGGCTGATGCTCGATCGCAATCCGCGCGGCATAGCGGATGAAGCGGTCGCTGCTGCCGAGATGCGGCCACGCATGGTCGACCGCACCGTCGCAAGGACGGTGCAGCGCTTCCAGTTCCTGCCGCAACGCCCGCTGCGTGGCCGCCTTCGCCGCAGTCTCCGCCGCGATGACGGGCGTGGTCGTCTTTGCCGGCTCGCCTCCGACGTACGTGACTCGATACAGACCGGACTGGACTTTCCGGCCGCCGATCGTGAAGTACAGGGCACCGTCCTTCGGGCCGACGGCAATGTCCGTCAGGGGCAGCGGCGTGCCGGTCAAGAACTCCTCCAATGTGCCGCCGTAGCTCGCGCCGGTGGGCGTGAGATGTGCTGCATACAGCTTTCCGTAGCTCCAGTCGCACAGGAACAGCGCGTTCTGATACTTCTCCGGGAACTTTGCGCCGTATCCGAAGCAGATGCCTGTCGGCGACCCCGGTCCGACATCCACCGCCGCCGGCAGACTGTCAAAGTAGTACGCCGGCCACTTGGCACTGCCGTTCCGCCAGCCATACTCCGAACCGCTGACGACGTGGTTCACGCGCGTCGGCCGGTACCACGGGCAGTTGATATCCCACTCCATGTCGGAATCAAACGTGAACAGTTCACCGTCCTTGTTGAACGCCGCGTCGAACTCGTTCCGGTAGCCGGTCGAAATCAGCTCCCACGTTTTGCCTTCGGGATCGGTCTTGGCGACAAATCCGCCCGGCGCCGGAACGCCCTTCATGAAGCCGCGACCGTACAGTCGCGGAATGAGGAAGTCTTCGTCCCAAACCTGCGGCACGCGCGATCCGGTGACCTCGCCGCGCTTCGTCGCATTGCCGCAGACGATGACCAGCGACTGGCGGTCGGGCGTGAGCAGAACGGCGTGCGGTCCATGCTCGCCGGACCCGTCGATCGCTCGCAGCTTCGTCACCTTGTCGAGCTCGCCGTCACCGTCGGAATCAGTGATCCGGTACAGCCCGCTGTCCGCGACGCTCCGTTCATTCACCACCACATACAGACTGTCAAACGCCCACAGCAGTCCATGAGCGCCGCCGATCGTCAGCGGCAATGACTCGATCTTCGCGCCGGCGCTGGTCCCCAGCGGCGGCGAAGTGACACGATAGAGTCCCCCGTATTGATCCGAGACGATCAGGCGTCCCTGGGGATCAAAGCAGACGTTGACCCACGATCCCTGCTGGTCCTGCGGCACTGAGTACAGCAGTTCGACCTGGAATCCGGGGAGAGCCTTGATCTGTGTGACCGGCGTGGCGACCGGGTCACGGACCTCGATGGCTTTGGCGAGCTTGTCGGCGTTCAGCTCGGCCCACGTGCCGGCGCCGAGTGTCGCAACGGCCGTCGCGTTCTTCCAGCCAGCATCGTCGAACCCGGCTTGCGGCCATCCGTCCGGCGACTCCGCGGACGCCTTCCAGCTTTCATTGCTGACGATCATCGTCGTCTGGCCACCGGTGGTGATCTCCAGCTTGACGAGCACACCTGCAGGGCCGTCGCCGTTGTGCGCGCGAACAGCCAGCACATTCGTCCCCGTCGCCAGGCGATCGGCGACATTTTTGTAAACCGGCCGCTGCCAGCCCTCCTGCTTGAGGACCGGCCGGCCGTTGAGCAGCACATCCGCCTTGTCGTCGCAGGCGATCGTCAGCCGGGTTTCCCCAACCGGCCCGGCGACATCGAAGGTCTTTCGAAAGACGACCGTCTGGTCCTTGGCCGGCTCCCCCTGCCAGATCCATTCCGGTGTGGTCGTTTCGGCGGCAAACACCCGTGCGGCCGAGATCACCGCAGCCAGCGCAACGATGGTGCGAAGCCCAGTGGCAGAGAAAGTTCGAAGAGAGCAGCGCATCGGCGATTCCTGAGGTGTGAGCGGTCAGCAGTCAGCTTTCAGCGGTCAGCAAGGGTGCCTCGCGCGACCCGGACGAACATTCCGCGATCGCATCTAAGCTGTTTTATCCGACCCGCCGACCGTGGAAAAGGCATCGCCCGATTGGACAACAGCCCATCACTTCGTGGCCTTAGTGGCCTTCTGTCAGTCCTTCTTTCGCTTCGTTCGACAGAATGTTTACAAAAGATCACGAAGGACACGAAGACTGGCCGGTCGTCGTTTGTCAGCTGTGCGGCGTTGCGACCGGGCGGCCAGCATCCTGCGGGCTTGATAGGCTTGTTGGCTGACCGCTGAAAGCTGACGGCTGACAGCTTTGCTCGCCGCGCTGCCTTTGTGCGCAACGAGCGAGCTGTCTTGTCTCCAGACCCGCAGATTGAAGATCCCTGCCGCGAGATAGCGGTCCCGGAACTCCGGCGAAACGTGGTAGTAGTCCTCCAGTACGGCGGAGTTGAATTTGTAGTCAAAGTGCATCGCCGCTCTTGAGGAGTGCAACCAGGACGCGGGACGCGTCGATCAGCTGCTCGCCGCCAGCCCGCTTCAGCACGGCCAGCGATTGCTCGCGCCGCCGTGTTCCGATCGCCGCTGACATTGGCGAAGATCTCTTCGATCGCACCGGTGCCAGATTCCTTCGCCGGCTCGGCCGCCAGTTGCGTGATGTCCACGTCGGCGACGGAACCACGGTTCTTCATTGCCCGCGGGAAATGGCGGAATGAATGCCGTGTTCTGCAGTAGCAGCAATCGTCGCGTCATGTCGTCGCCGGCCGTATCGAAGGCGAATCGCAGCGCGTTCGTGCTGGTGAGGGCGTGCAGTGCCACGATCCCCCGTTGTCGCAGCAGCAGTTCACCGCCGGCGAGAAAGATCGCGTCCCACACCGACTGAGGGCTGACTCCCTGGTTAATCGTCTCTGTGACCACACGGCAGCATTCGTCCGACGTCGCGGTCCGGAACGCCATCAACAGCTCACGCGTCGCATCGGGTGACAGGACGCCGCTTGTCCAATCCTTGCGGAACGACGCGGCCAGGCTCTGGTTGTTCTTCCACGGACGATCCGCATCGAGGTCGCTGGTCGCAGGATTGGGATCGTTCTGGTGATTCTGTAATGCGTACGCCAGCGACCGGATCACCGGCTCGGCGTGTTCCCAGCCAATGACGTTGAGCGTCCGATAACTGTTGGAGACGTAAATCGCCTTGTGGCCAATCGAGCGGAAATCCCGCGCCCCGAACCGGAACAACTGCTCGAACACCGCCCCCGCTCCGGCGCTGCGGGCGAACCCGGCTGCGGCCGCATCGGCGGCCGCTTCATCCCAGTCGTTCATCGCCTGCCCAAACTGAGCGGCCGCGCGGTCCGGTTTCGGCACGGCCGACTCGTTCACGGCCGGCATCGTCCAGTCCCCTTCCTCGACGTCCTGCTGCTGCGTCGCTTTGAAGTAATCCAGCGACCAGAAGATCGGCAGCCAGCGGAGTTCGTCCGGAGACGCCAGGCTGGCAAGATGCGCCGCATTCACCGCCAGCACGCCGTGGAACTTGAACCCGACGGCCGGCCGTGGCTGAATGTTCCGAATCCCCGCCAGGAACAAGGCCGCCAGCAGATGCTGATAAGACAGGCCTTTGCGAATTCGCTGCCCCACAACTTCGAGCAGTTCAGCTCGCGGCGTCCGCTCCAGCAATTCGACGAGCGGCTCGATCTCCGGGCGGAAGCGCACGATATCGCGCGCGGAGACGTCCTCGGCTTTGAGAACCGGCAAGCTGCCGAAGTGATTCAGATCGGCGAGCCCCCAGGCAGCGAGCGCCGCAGAACCGCAACTGGAACGACGCAGAAATTCACGACGCGAAGAGCGGCGAGACATGGCAGCGATCCCTGAAGCGCGGAGGGAGACACAGCATGCCGCATTATAGCCTGCGAAGTGGTTCGGCGTCCCGTGCGATGGGACGGCAAATCAGACTCTTGACTCTCCCATCGGGAAATCCCGGTGCCGTGGGTACTGTCCTGACCTTGTGTCGATGGTGTGACCATCCGGTTGGGCCTATCGATCATCTCCAACACTAATGCTTCGGCCGTAGCAGAAGCAGAAATACCGACGATATGCCCAACCACCCGGCAGCTCTGGGTGATTCGCGTAATAATCGCATGGCGCATAAGCCATGCTCATTGGTTGTTCGGCCGCCGGGAAAACACGATAGACCACCGCTAATGCAAACGGCGCACTCGCCATGTACCACACCAGCATCAGCATCACCACCGCCAGCGCCATCACGGCACGTCTGACGATCCTGCGGGGGCGGGGGAACGGCATTTTCTCAGTGTACCGCTTCCTCAGCCCCTCCCAGGCCCGTTTTTCGGCCCTATTCCGAATGAGGTGTGCAATTTCGCCACACCACTCTATACTGAGGAATCATTCGTCCGCAGTAGGCTGACGCCGGCAAGGGCCGCGCAGCGACTCTCGGCAATCCGCGACGGGGCGTGCCGTCGATCGTGTGGCGAGGCAAAGGCTCGATGGCCGGCTACTCGGGGCTGAAATGGGGTGCGGTCAGCATCACCGGGAACTTCCGCGAAAACAACGAGGATCGATGTCACGTCGACCCGCTGGCGCGGTTCTTCCTGGTGGCTGACGGCATGGGAGGGCAATGCGCCGGCGAAAAAGCCAGCGAGCTCGCCATCGAGCTGATCTCCCAGCGGCTGTCGCAGTCCATCGATTTTGAGCGTGACGACCAGACACGGGTCAGCGAAGCGCTCGACCGGGCCGTCGGCCACGCCAACTCCGAGATCATGGCGCTCGGTGAACTGGATCCCCAGTATCACAATATGGGGACCACCATTACGTTCCTGCTGAAGGTGGGGAACCAGCTGTACGTCGGAGGCGTCGGGGACAGCCGCACCTATCTGCTGCGGAACGGCACTTTGCAGCAGCTCACCAAAGATCATTCGCTGACCCAGGCGCTGGTGGATGCCGGCACCATCACGCCGGAAGAGGCCGCCAATCACCGTTATCGCAACGTGCTGTGGCGGTATCTGGGCACCAAGGAGGGGGGGGCGAAGGTCGAGCCGAAGGCGATCGCCCTGCAGGCCGGGGATCGATTCATGCTCTGCTCCGACGGCGTGTGCGACGGCGCCAACGACCCGGACATTGCCGATGTTCTCCGCTCGCAGGACGATCCGCAGCAGGCCGCCGATGCGCTGGTGCATCTCGCTCAGGAAGGGGGCTCGCGCGACAACATCACGTGCGTCGTCGTGCACGTTATCTAGCAGTCGGACACGTGGCGCGTGGCCGGCACCAGAAACGTCTTTTGATTCGGATTTATTCTTGCCAGCGGTCGTTCAGGTTCTTTACCGTGGCGCCTACGGCAAGGGCCATTCTCTAACCGCCACTCTTCTGAAGAATCTGTCATGCCCCCAACCATTTTGAGTGTCCGTTGCGGACCCACTCCGTCCGCCCGGCAGCGTGCGCTCGTTCGTCCGGCGTCCAGACGGATGCCGGCCGGTGTTCTCTCTCCTTCCCTCTAGTCACTGACAAGACGTCATGACGCAAATCACCAATGGCGTCGCGCCCACGGTCCGTATGGCCGGGCGCGTCGTAGTGCATTCACGCAGCCCGCAGTCGGGCGAGCAACTCCTTCAAGCCGTGTCGCGCCAGGGCTACGAAGCCCAGCGGGCCTCGGACCTCGACACCCTGCAGCAGTTGCTGGTGCAGGGGAACGTCGCGGCGTGCGTGCTCGATGAGCCGCCGTCGCCGGAGTTCGTCGAGTCTCTCGGAGCCTGGATCCGCCAGCAGGGATTCGTGACGCAACTCGTGGTGCTGCCGGCCCTGTCGGCCCGCAACGCCCCGACGTCCGTGCGATTGCCGGCGGACGTTCTCGAGCCCCCGCACACGCCCGATCGGATCGGCCGCGCCTTGTTCGCCGCAGTCGGTCGCGCCCGGCTCTGGAGGAAAACCTCCAGCTCAAACAGGACCTCGACGGCAAGCTGATGCCCGATCTGGTCGGTCACAGCGCTGCGATGCAGCGGCTCCGCACGGAGCTGCGGAACCTGGCCAACGATCAGCGGCCCGTACTCGTTACGGGCGAACCGGGTTCCGGGGTCACGTTTATCGCCCGTGCCGTTCACGGAGTTCGACAGGGAGATCGGCAATCCCTGATAACTGTGCGGTGCAGCGTTCTGTCGGCTGCAGCCGCCGAGGAAGCCCTGTTTGGCCGGGCCAGCGCCACTCCAGAAGAGTCGCGCGGCCGCGTGCTGACCGCCACCGGCGGCACGTTGTTGCTCGACGACGTCGATGCCCTGGCTGTCTCCGTGCAGGCTTCGCTGGCGTCGGCCTTGTCGAAATTGTCGGCGTCCGGCGGGTCGTCGCTGCAAGTGATCGCCACGACGCACGCAGATCTGCGCGTGAAGGTCGCCACAAGGGAATTCGACGTCAACCTGTTGTCGCAATTAACGGCGCACACCCTGTCCGTCCCGGCGCTTCGCGAGCGGCGTCCAGACATTGCTCCCCTCGCGGAGCATTTTCTGGCGGAGCATGCGGCCCGTGAAGGTCTGCCCCCCAAGCAGCTGTCGACGGACTCGATCGCCTGCCTGAACGGGTATGCGTGGCCCGGCAACGTCCGCGAACTGGAGAACGTGATCTCCCGTTGTTGCACGCTCGACACAGGATCGGTCCTGACGGCGGCGATGATCAGCCCCTGGCTCGAAGGCGAGTGTGCGGCCGGCGCCGAAGTCTCCGGTCTGTCGCTCAGAGAAATGGAACGGAAGCTCATTGAAGCGACGTTCAACCGCTTCAGCGGCAATCGCGAACTGACAGCCCGGGCGCTGAAGATCGGGTTGCGCACGCTCTCCGGAAAACTGCGCGAGTACGGCTATCCCCCCCGCGGCGGGCCCGGCTCGAATCGACAGGTCCGCGCAGCCTGAAACGAAACGGCAACCCGGGCGGCGATGCACGCCGCTCGGGAATCGTTTCGACGACGTGCCGCCTGCCTCACGCGGTCTGCACGTTCCGAGGACGCTGAGCGACGCGGCATGTCGGCCAGTCCTATCTGAACCGCGACGACCGGCGCTGGCCTCGACGCCGCGTCTGGACACAGACGCCGGACTGTTGCGGCCGGACTCCCGGCGTTGGCCGGCGATTCTGGGAGGGATGGCGACACTGGCGGCCATCGGCTGGTGGACTGTCGCCGCGCCTCAGGGCCATCTTCAGCCGGTTCTGAACGGGCGGCAGTTTTCGCCGGTCGAACAACGGCAGGCGGTCGAGACGCTGCGTGCGGCCGGAATTGAAAGCGTCCGCCTCGCACGTCGTCAATTGCTGGTCTCGGAGGAGTCGCTCGCGGCCGCGGATGCGGCGCTGTCCAAAGTCTCCGAGCCTTCAAGTTCCACAACGCAACCGACCGCGCCGATCGGTTCGATCCTCGACCAGTTCTCGACGACTCGCCGACAGGAACAGGCGACGGCCGCAGCCCGTGCAACGCAGGTCAGCCGGCTGCTGGAGCAATTGCCGGGCGTGGAGACTGCGGAACTTGTCTGGGACGAGGAACCTCGCGTCGGACGGCGCCAGCCACCCCGCGTGCGGGCCACGGTCTTTCTCAAGCCCGATCCTGGAGCGGCCATCGGCTTCGAAACCGTGCACGCGGTTCGCACGGCGGTGGCCGGCAGCCGCGCCCATCTGTCGGCAGCCGACGTCACGGTGATGGACATCTCTCGCAGGCTAGCGTACGAGCCCCCCGCCGATGCGGCGGCCTACGCGGCCGAAGCCGGAGTTGCGCAGATCATTGCGGCGTGTCGCCGGCGACTCGACGCGGCACTGGCCGATATTCCGGGAATCGTCGTCTCCGTAGCGCCACTCGGACCACCTGCCGGTGGCAGCGTCGCAGCAAAAGCCCCCGCGTCAACCGACGCTCGCGGGCTGCTGGCCGATCCCTCCGGCCCGAACCGGCGGCGGGAACTCGCATCAGTCCGGGCGTCTGTCGACCAGATGCCGCCAGGCGTTCCGCTGGCCATTAGCGTTGTTGTGCCGACGACATACGTGCATACCTACGTGGCCCAACACAATCCAAAATCGTCTCAATATCCCGCGCGCCGCGTCGCAGAGGTCTCGCGCGATGTCACGCAGACGTTGGAAGCGGAGCTTCGCCAGCGGATCGACGCCGCTGTCGGCGAGGTCATCACTGCTCCAGCGGAGTTGACGATTCAGCTCGAGCCGTCGCATTCGCCGCCACAGTCTGGTGTCGCACCGAGTCCGGCCGTCGCCTGGTCGGTCCGTCCGTTGCTGGGAGAATTATGGAGCATAGGGCGAGCGCGCCCCTGGATCTTTGTCTCCACTTTTACGGCCGTCGCTGTCGCGATTGGGCTCCGCCAACTCTCTCGCGCCCTGCGAAAACGAACGGGGAGAAAAGTGACAGACAGAACTTCATCCCCAGCACACGCGCGTCGGGGGAGATCGGCAGCCGAAGTTGACTCCAACGTGCGTGTTGCCAAGGGCGTCGGCGATCGCCTGACGGGAATCGACATTGAAACATGGGCCCCGCTGGCGGCGCGTGAGCCGGTACACCTCGTCGCCGGGCTGTTGCCGCATCTGTCGCCGCACGAAGTGGCACATGTCATCGCGCAGCTGGCGCCGGCCGACCAGCGCCAGGTTCTGCAGCTTGTGCCTCAGGCATCTCTGGAAGATCAGGAATTGCAGGCACTCTGCAAACGTTTGGCCACCCAGGCGGCATCATCGCCGCAACCGCCGGCCGTAAGCTCAGGCATCGATGCCCGGCCTCGGCCGCGAACTGACAGGGTTACTTCACGAATGGCCGCCGGATCGGTCATTGGTTTCGAAGATCTCGCTCAAGCGGACCAACCGACCCTTCGACGGCTGGCAGCGCGGATTCCGCCCGAAACCTGGAAAGCCGCTTTCGTCGCCGCCTCTCCCGATCTGCAACGGCGTCTGGGAAACCTGGGTGGAGTGGTCGGTCGCGGGACCACCGTGGCGGCTCGTAAGCCGTTGCGACTGCGGGAGATCGAGTCGGCTCAGCGACTGATCGTCGATGAGTGGCTGACGCTCCGATCGCAGCGTTGATATGCGATTACGCCGACCGCCGCGGACGCCAATTTCGCTACGACCGTTGCAGTTTCACTCAACGTCGCAATTGGTCTCGTCGATACAACGAGAAGGGTCGCTGCCGCGGGCGGTTGCGCGCCGGCTGCGCAGCGCAGGGGAGTCTCCGTAAAGAGCACGCGTGGCTGCTTGCTCGCTGAAAAACGGGGAAGGGAGTAGGGGGGAAAAATGTCGACTCGATGTCAGTACCGGCATGCGCTGGCTGCGCTGCTGATGGTGACGCTGTGCGGCTGCTCCGCGATCGGAATGGGTTACCGAGTCAATCATTCGCGAGATTCGCATCGACGAGAGTCCGACCGACTGACCCAGTTGGCCGAGATGTATGAGCGCCAGGGGCATCCGTCCGGTGCAATGCGGCTGTACCGTCAGGCGTTGCAGTCGAATCCGCGTTCGCAGATCGCCCGCGATCGACTGATGGCGCTGTCTTCTCAGTATACCCGACCTTCCCCCGCGCCGGTCGACGTCCCGGAGACGGCGGCGCCCACCCCGACGATCTCCCCGTCGGTAACGACATCGGCCGCGCCATTGCTGGCTGGTGTCCATGCCCGACGCCCGAGCGCTGCAGCTCCGCAATTACTGGTGCATGCCGTATCGCCGGAAGTCAAGCCGCCGCTCGCACCGGAACCCCCCACGGCCGCCGCGGCGGTGCAGCCGCAAATCACCGCCAGACAGTCGGCTTCGTTGCCGAAAGCTGATGCGCCCGAGCCGCACTCGCTGCCGCCCATTCGAGTGCCGTCGGCAATGCCAATGCGAAGCGTGGCTGAATCAGCGGCAGCGGCAGCCGCCGCAATGGCCGTAGCCGCTGCGCCGTTTGGCCCGGAGGGTTCGTCAAGGCAACCCGAAGCCCCACCAGTGATCCAACCAAACGACGTTCCGGCCGTGGCCGAATTCTCCCCCTCGGTGAGCCCTGCCGCCACAACGGAGCCGCAGGAGGCACCGCTGCCACCGCTGGAACTGCCGGCGACCGCAGCCATCACCGCCTTGCCGACACTCGGCACGGAGGCGCCGCTAACCGCCTCGACAAATCTGGCCGCCGAACACAGCTGGACGACGAGCCGCCCGGAAGGGATGACACCCGGCGTCATGGACGACGCGGCCGCCCGACTCAACGTAGAGATTCGTCCGCATGAGGAGTCATCTCCCGTCTCTGAGACGGCCGTGCCGGAACCGGTCGAGTGGGCTCCGACGGATCTGCAGAGAACGTGCCCGGGCGCCAGCGCCGAACTCCTGTCGGTTGTCCGCGCGCTCTCGTCACCGGACGCGCTGGTGCGCAAGGACGCTTTGGTGGAATTGCTGCAGGATGCCGACCGTGCAAACTCGGCGTTGGCCATCATCCGCACACTGCTGCAGGATCCTGATGTCGCGGTCCGGGTCCACGCTGCCTGGGTCATCTGCTGCGTCGCCGGACCAGATGAGGAATCCATCGACGTCCTGTCGCGAGTCCTCGAATCAGGTGATGCCGGCGCTGCACCATTCGCCGCATATTGTCTCGGTCAACTGGACGGCGATGCCACCGTGGCGATTCCGGTCGTGCGCCGCGCGTGCAACAGCGGCTCGGCGGCGGTGCGGCTGTGTGCGGCAGAAGCCCTGTTGAAAATCACACCGGACGACGCCGAGCCGGTGTCGGTCCTGATCGAAGGGCTGCGCAGCCCCGATGCTGAACTCCGCTGGCTGGCCGCGCTGTCATTGTCTGCGGCGTCCTCGACGTTTCAGGAATCGGCGATCCTCGCCCTGGTTCCCGCATTGCAGGACGACCATGCTGATGTCTGTTCGTCGGCGGCGCTGGCGCTGGGTGCATATGGATCAAGAGCCCAACTCGCGGTGCCGGACCTGCAAGCGGCTTTGTCGCATCCTGATGAGGATGTCCGCGATGCCGTGGCCGCCGCGCTCGCCTGCATCGTTGAAGACGGCAATTGATTCGTCGCGCAGCACGCTTTGTGCGAATCTCGCCGTGAAATTCTGATTGCTGGCAATCGGGCGTATGGCAACATACGATGTTGTCGTAACGAACCCGGCATTGTCCGGGAGGGCCAAGTTTTACGCTCCCGCGATCGGACTCGATGAGCAGCCTCGCCAATGGGGGCGTTGTTGTTTCCGAGAAAATCGCTGCGATCGCTCGACGGCGGGCGAATTGTGCAACCAGAATTGACCAACCGGAAGCGCAGCAGGTTTGCAGTCGCACTCGGTCTGGTGATTACGGTGATCGCAGTCCGTAGTGGCGCAACCCCCGCGCCGGACAGACGTTTCAGGAGACCCTGTTGAGATGCTGCTGTTCGTCGTTCGGATGCTGTACATCCTGATCTGCACCGGCGCTGCGGCCACATATACGCTCAGCGAAGGGACCGGCGCGCCGAAGATCGTCACGGATCATCCCGTGGCCGCCTTCATGGTCATGGTCCTGCTCTGCCTCGCGGCATTGCTGGGAGACGTGCTGATTCCCCGCAAGCGGGTCGAGATCGCCTCGGCGATTTATATCGGGTTGCTGATCGGCGTGCTGCTGGCGTACCTGTTTAACCTCGCGCTGCGTCCGCTGTTTGCGCTCAATGAACTGTTCGGCACAGAAGGCGATGCATTCCAGGGAGGCACGACCCTGCTGACGCTGCTGATCCTGCCATATCTGTGCATCAGCTTCCTGCTGCAAACCAAGGACGACTTCCGGTTCGTCATCCCCTACGTCGAGTTCTCGCGGGAGCTCAAAGGGGGCCGGCCGTTAATCCTCGACAGCAGCGCCCTGATCGACGGCCGCATCGCCGATGTGATCGATACCAATATGGTCGATGCCCAACTCGTCGTCCCGCAATTCATCCTGCAGGAGGTACAGGATATCGCCGACAGTCACGACAAAGTTCGCCGCAGCCGCGGCCGACGGGGTCTCGACGTCCTGAAGCGATTGCAGTCCGATCCCCAGGTCGACGTGCGCATCCTGGAGTCGGACAGCACTGGCAAGGGAAAGTCGGTCGACCAGCGGCTGATCGAAATCTCCAAGCAGCAGAACGGACGACTGGTCACCAACGACCTCAATCTGAACAAACTGGCCGGAGTCCAGGGAGTGCCGGTCATCAACTTGAACGATGTGTCGAATGCGCTTAAGCCGCGGTTCATTCCGGGCGAGCATGTGCGCATCCGCATCATCAAGGAAGGGGAGTCGGCAGGTCAGGGGATCGGCTATCTCGACGACGGGACAATGGTCGTCGTGGAACAGGGTAGCCGTGACATCGGGCAGGAGGTCGACACCGTCGTCACCAGCGTACTGCAAAACAGCGCTGGCCGGATGCTCTTCTGCCGGATTGCCGTGGAAGCGAAATAAGGCCGGCGCCGCGCGCGTCTACGTCCGGCAGCGTGCGAGCGACGACGCTTGCACTACTCCTCGTACGTTCCCAGCACGCTGCTGCCGGCCTGAACCGACTGACCAACCTGCACGCTGATCCGAAATCCGCGCTGCGGCAGGACCAGTTCGGTCCGCGAACCGAACTTGATCATCCCGAGTTGCTCGCCGATCGCAAGTTCGTCCTCCGGCTTCAGCCAGCAGACGATCCGCCGCGCGATCAGGCCAGTGATCTGCCGGACGATCATCCGCCGTCGTACGGCGCCCTTCTGCTCCAGATAGATCGCCAGCTGCTCGTTCTGCTGCGACGACTCGGGGCGGCGCGCGTCGAGGAACCGTCCCCGCCGGTGCTTGAGCCCCAGCACCCGGCAGGCGACCGGGACGCGGTTGATGTGCACGTTGAAAATCGACAGAAAAATGCTGATCCGCACCGCCGGCTCGCCGAGGAACGGGTCGTCCTGCACCTCCTGGATTGAGTCGACCAGGCCATCGGCCGGGGCGACGACGACGCCAGGCTCGTTCGGAATGCGCCGCGCCGGATTACGAAAAAACCAGACGATCAGTCCCCCCAACACCAGCAGCACGGCGATGTCGCTGCCAAAGAACACGCGCCACCAGCCGGTGGGATGCTTCGTGAGCACGATGATCACCAGCACCGCCGCCAACCCGAACAGCGAACCTGCGAACAGCAGCAGTTCGGCCAGTCCCACGCGAGCAAACGGCAGTCGGTCGCGCCATGCAAACGGATCGTCCTTCAGGTCCCACGAGAAGCCCGGGCGGCTCCGGTAAAACTTCAGATCGCGCGGGTCCAGCACCGGATGCGGACACTGGTTGACGGTCCCCTTCCGCAACCGCTGCATCTCGTCGACATAGCCGCGATGAAACATCCACAAGTACCACCGGCGGACATAGCCCCACGCCAGTTCGAGGCGCATGATGCTCCCTCCTCCCGGCTGGATAGAAGGGAGTGGTCGGTCGGCATCCGCAGGCAGCTTGTAGCCGGTATCGTTGTGCACTTGAACTCGGCGGAGAATTGGCAGGAACGATTGCGTGCGGAATTGTAGTGCGTCCGCAACCGGGTGGCACGCCCTTCGCGCGCACCATCATGGGTGCCGTCAACGGAAGAGCCCCTTCGAGCATTCCCCGATCGCGAACGGCTTGGCGATAGGTCAATCACCCGTGACTGGAGCCGCTCCCCCGTGCTACTCCCGATCCGGATCGACCACCAGCACATTCGTCGCCAGATCGCCGATCGTCCGGGCACGGAGATCGTCCGCGATCCAATCTCCCGTCTGCATCCCCGGCGTCTCATCCCCCGGCAATTTGCCGAGATGACAGACCGGTTCGCCGGGGCTGACGGCCGGCAACGTCGTCATGCCGATCACCAGGCTGCGAAATGGCGACACGACGACACTCTGCTCCTGGCCTAGCAGGCTCGTGTTGGTCGCCAGCGGCTGACCAGCGCGGACGACTTCGCCGGGACGGACATGAAACTGCAAAAAGCCGCCGCGATCGGCCCGGATCCACTTGGTCTTCGTGATAATCGTCTGCTGCGGCGGGCGCACGGGCTGTCCGTCGAGCATGCCGAGGTGAATCAGCACGTTGCGGATGCCCCGGATCGTCGCCTCGACGATCACCGGCTCGCATTTCCAGACTTCTCCCCCTTCCAGAATGATTGTCGGGCAGCCAGCGCCGCACGCCGCCCGGCGGAGCGATCCGGGCGGCCCGGCGCCGTCGACGATGTACTCCGCGCCGAATGCTTCCGCCAGCAGTTTGACTCCCGTCTGCGACAGGTCCCCGCGAACATTCGGGAAATTGGTCCGCCGCATCGCCGCCGTATGCAGGTCGATCCCATAGTCACAGCGGGAGACGATCTCGCTGAAAATCACATGCGCCAGACGGCTCGCCTGGCTGCCGCTGGCGGAGCCGGGAAAGCAGCGATTGAGGTCGCGGCCGTCCGGCAGGTACCGCGAATGGCGGTCGAAGCCGAGAATGTTGACCACCGGCACCAGCACCAGCGTACCGGCCTTGATGTGAAAGGCCGGGTCGCGAATGATCGCGCGCACTGCGCCGGTCCCGTTAATTTCGTTCCCATGCAGCGCCGCCGTGATGAACAGCGCAGGGCCGGGCTCGCGGCCGCGGCGCACGTACAGCGGAATGGTGATGTTCATTCCGCTGTAGCTCTCGCTGACCATCAGCTTGATGGGACGATGTTCGCCGGGCGGAATGGTCTGGCCGTCCCATTCCTCAGGCGGTCGGCGTTGGAGCGGCTTGCTCATGACGTTTTCGAAACAGGCGGCAGTTTTTCAATGCGCGGCTGGCGGGCGCGGAGTGCCTTGGCGGGGACGAGTTCACGCATCGAGTCCAGCTTGCCGAAACAGAGCAGGCGGTCCCCGGCGTGAAGTTCGCGATTGGCGCGCGGGTTCGGAATGACGGCTGCGTCCCGATGCAGAGTCAGGACGTTGATGTCCTTCTCGCGCAGTCCCGAGGCCCCGATCGCTTTGCCGACGTACTCCGAGCCTTCCGGGATATGCAGTTCCGCGACGCCGTAGCCGCGACTGACGGTAAGCCGCTGACGGATGTCCAGTTCGGGAAAGTCGACCTGGGCGGCGAGGTAATCAATGACGGCGCCGGCCACGTCGAGCTTGGTGGCGCCTTCGATCCCTTCCAGTCCGGGAGAGGAATTGACTTCGATCAACAGCGGGCCGTCATCGCTTTCGAGGATGTCAACCCCGGCCACACGCAGGCCCAGGATCTGCGCGGCGCGCACGGCCGTCTCGCGGTACCTGTCGTCGAGTTCGACGTTTTCGGCGCGGCCGCCGCGGTGCACGTTGCTCCGGAATTCCCCGGGCTGGGCGACCCGCCGCATGGCGGCGACGACGGTATCGCCGACGACGAACGCGCGGATGTCGCGTCCGCGGCTTTCGCGAATGAACTTCTGCACTAGAACGTTCTGACGCGCGGTCTGCAGCGTCTCGATGATCGCTTCGGCGATCTTCACGGTCTCCGCCAGGATCACGCCGACGCCTTGCGTCCCTTCGATCAGCTTGATGATCACCGGCGCGCCGCCGACGCGATCGATCGCCGGAAGCACATCGCTGCGGCGGCGGACGAATGTTGTCGGCGGCAGGCCGATCTGGTGCCGGCCGAAGATCTGCAGCGAACGGAGCTTGTCGCGCGAATTGGAAATGCCGTTTGACGAGTTCGCGCAGAATACGTCCATCTGCTCAAACTGGCGTACTACGGCGGTCCCATAGTACGTGATCGAAGCGCCAATCCGGGGCACGACGGCGTCGTACCGTTCCAGCGGCGCCGCGTTGTAGAACAACGCGGGATGGCCAGCCTGGACGTCGATCGAGAACCGCAGCGTGTTCAGCACGCGGACGGTGTGCCCGCGCTGTTTCGCCGCCTCGCGCAGCCGGCGCGTGCTGTAGCAATTCGGGCTGCACGAAAGAATGGCGAGCTTCATGGGGGAGGATTCAGGAGTCGGGATTCAGGATTCAGGGACCGTATTGAGAATCCCGAGACGCTGGATGACATAGCAGGATTTCAAGACTTTGCACGAATCGTACACGATTCACGAGGACGTGGCAGAGTGCTCCCCTGAAACCCGAATCCTGAATCCCGAATCCTATTTCTCCGTTCGACCCGCCAGATACGACCGGCTGGGATCAACGATCAGATGCCGCCGCAGCGCCTCGCGCCCGAGCAACATTCGAAAGCCCATCTGATCGCGGTTCGCCAGCGTCAGTTCGATCGGCCATCGCGCGCCGAACAACTCGAGTTCGGTTTGGATCACCGGACGTTGCGTCAAATGGCCGCTGGAACTGCGGACGGTGCGGTGTTCCAGCACGGGCGCCTCCGCGCGAACCGTCTTCGCGATGTTCCGCTGCTGTGGATGAATGTGGAACCGGACCCAGAGCGCGCCGCGACGGCGGAACATCTCCACGTCGAATGCATGCAGCGCTGACGAGCGCGCCCCGGTGTCGATCTTCGCTTTGACAACAAAGTCCCCCAGCACCGGCAGCCGGACCCATTCGCGCCAGCCGACAACCTGGCGTGTCGCGGCATCGGCCGCACCTCCGGCGCCACCATCCGGCAAGAGTTGCGGACGAGTTCGCCGCGTTACAGGCGAACGGGCGGAGGTGCGGCGGCGAGCGTTCACGATGTCGGCCGTCGGATAATGGGAACATCGCACGCCGGACGACACCCTTCCAACCCGGAAAGAAGATCGCAAATTCCGAATTGCAGATTTCCAATTTCAAATTGGCAATTTGCAATCATCAATTGGCATTTTGCAATCGTCTTCATCGATTGCGTCTCCGGACCGTCAATGCGCCTCACACCGCCTCACTGCTGTTCCCCATACCGATAGTACACCTCTAAACAAAGTGTGGCGAGCGCCGTCGAATACAACCGTCCGCCGTAACGGCCCCAGTCGTCCGTCGGATCCCACGTGCCGGCGAGCGCACCCGACTGGATCTGATCCTGCACGAGCAGATCGCGCAAACGATCATTCCAACGTGTCCACTCCTCGCCGCCGTACTGCCGCATCGCCAGACTGCCGTAGTACCAGTAGTAGTAGTTCATCTGCGTCCGCCGCGGCAGGTAGCGTTGCAGATACCCGACCGCCTCGACACACGCCGGATTGTCGCGAGAAATACCGAGACGCTGCTTGCAGTACAGGGCTTCCGCCGTCATCGACGGGGTGGGTTGGTCTTTGGTGCGATACCCGGCCAGGCCGCCGTCGCGCCCCAGGCTGCGGGCGATCAGGAATTTGACCATCCGTTCGTGAACTGACTTCGGCGCCGTGATGCCGCCGAGTTCGGCCGATTTGATCGCCATGAGTTGCCACCCGAAGATGCTCATGTCCCCTTCGGCCGTCCCTTTGCGATATCGCCACCCGCCGTCCGTCGTCATTGAGTCGATCGTGAACTGAATTGCCCGCTGCACCGGGAGCCGCAGCCAGTCGGCCGCCGACTTGTCGCTCAAGGCGTAGGCTTCGGCCAGCGCGAACGCCGACATCGCGTGACAGTACGCGAAGTCGGTCTGGCCAGCACCCCCTCCGAGAGCGCCGTCGTCTCGCTGTTGCGCGACGATCCAGCGCAGCCCGCGCTCCACGTTCTCGCGGTACTGCCCGGAGTTCAGCGTGTGTCCGCGGCCCAGAAAGGCCAACAGCGCCAGTCCAGACAGCCCTGTATCGGCATATTTTCCGACGTCCGGAAACGTCTTGTCTTCCACACGCGTGCTTCCGGCCTCGTGCGCCGACGCGTCCCAATAACCTTCGAGGGTCTGGTTCGCCGCCAGCCACTTCAGGCTCAATTCTACGGCGCGCTCGGATTCGGCGTTCCCGCCGAACTGTTTGGTTGCCGCTTTGCGTTCCGTGTCGCCGCGCAATCTGTACGGCGCAGGCACGCCGCCGCCGGTCCCCGGCTGGCTCAGTTGCGGACGCTCCAACGTGGGCGTCTCTGTCCGCGCAAGTTCGGCGTTCCCGAATCCCGGCTCTCCTTCTCGCCGCACTGGACGCGGACCCGCCACGCCGGGACGCACACGTTCAACAGTCGCGGACTCCGCGGATGGACGGCCGCCGGGCGCAGACGTCCGCTGGCGCGACATCGTCGGTCGCAGCGGCGCATCGGGATTTGTAGCGCCGGCGTCTCCCGCGACCGCGGGTGCAGCACCCGGCGTCGGAATGACGGCCGGCGCCGGCCCCTCCGGGCGAACGATCTCGGCCCCTTCCTCGGTCGCGCGCAACTTCGCCTGCTCGTCAAAGTCTCCTGCGACTGACGTCGGAGTTTCTCCGGGATTCGGCTCCGGCGCCATTCGTTCAATCGGCACGGCCTCTGGGCGCTGGATCGAATCCGCGCCGGCCTCGGTCGCAATCGAAGCGGGGGCGGCGCTGCTCCGCTCCCGCGGCAGGCAGGACCGCCTCGTCCGCATTTCAGGGAGCGACGCGGCGACATTCGGCGGATTCAACCGGCGCCCGGCAAGATCCGGCGACGTCGGGCGTCGCCACCGGCTCCGGCAGGACCGCTTCGGGAACCGGCAACGGCGTCGTCACTGCCAACTCCGTTTCCGGCAGCGGAGGCGCTTCCGGCCGGGGCTCCGGCGCATCCACGATGGGATTCTGCTCGACTTCGATGCGCTCCGGCGGCTGGACCAGATCGTCGGGAAGCTGATTCCAAACGGCCGCGTCGTTGGCGGCGGGTGCATTCGGTGAGACGACGGCAAGTTCCGATTCCGGCAGAATCCGGAACGCGTCCGGCGGGGGCGCCGGGGGAGCATCCGGACGCCACGTGAGCGTCCCCGGTCCGCCGGGAACGGCTTCCGGCCAGAGCGCGAGGATGCCGCACACCAGCGAAAAGTGGACGACGATCGAGAACAACAGCGCCTTCTGTGAGACGCGTCGTCGTCCCCAGCGCGTTCCCAGCATCGTCAGCAGATGCGCCGAGGCCAGCACCAGTCCCGCCGCCAGCGCGATCAACAGCGCCGGCTGCAGGACGACTGCCACAAATCGCGCCAGTTCCCAGCGCTGGGCAAAGAGATCGAGAGAAGCCGTGATCACGGCGTCGATCCTGTCAGGGCTCGATTGGCCAGTCTCAGGTTTGTTATGCCGGCTCGATGACAGATATTGAGCGCCGTCATGACGTGCTGATAGGGGCCGTCGGCTTCGCCTCGGATCATCACCGCCTGTTCGGCGTACCGACCGGCGGCGGCCCGCAGTTCCTGTTCGAGCTCGTCTGCGGAACGCTGTTCCTTGCCGAGGTACAGCGTACCGTCGCCGGAAACGTTAATCACGAGCTCATCGGGGAGACCCGTGAGCGGCTGGGCAGCCGTGACCTTGGGCAGTTCGATCGGATACTGCTGTTCCTGCTCGGCCTTGGAGAAGTGCGTCGTGACGAGGAAAAACATCACGAGGTTCAGCACCACGTCAACCATCGGAGTGAGGTTGAGCGCCGGATCCTCCATTGGTTCGAGCTTGAGCGGCATCGCCGTCTCCTGCGTCCGCGGGCGGTCGCGCTACGAGACTACCGCCGGAAGTCACGTGCACACCCGGCGAAGACGTTCAGAATAGCAGCGTCCGGCAGCCGGAGGGAACGGGAGTTTCAGCGGGAGAGATCTACAGGAGTGGTGCTCGTCTTCCGGTTCCGGCGCGACATGCCGTGACTCTGCGCGCAGGGTGGGTCGGCGAAGAGGGCAGGGGTGAGAGATGCAGCAAGGCCGGCGCGTACGACGAAC
>JAXMBS010000068.1:0-30271 GCA_046349775.1 Planctomycetaceae bacterium
GAAGGCGTAGGCAACGGTCGCCGGATCGGATGAATGGCAGTAGCCGACGACCTTCATGTACGACATGCTGCCGCCGAACGACCAGCCGAGCGCCCCCAGCGCCGCAAACGCAACCGCCCGGCGCCGCCAGTCCTCGCGCCCCGCCGCCATGACGATCCCCAGCGCAGCGAGCGCGCCGGCCATGGCGGCGCCGATCTCATGCCCGAACTGCCCGCGGATCCGCCAGCCCAGCGACATCGCTGCCGCCGTGAGCAAATACAGGTACGCATTGTTGAGACGTGGCGACATGCAGAATCACAATCACGGCAGGCAGGGGACGGCGGCAGAAACCCCGGAATACCCAGCCCGGTCTACGGGATCGGGTAATCCTCACTGGCAATCGGCGTCTCGCGCAGCAGCTTCTCTGCCTGCGCCAGGATGTCCGGATGTGCGGCTGCGAGGTTGTGCTGCTCGCCAGGGTCATTCGCCAGGTCGTACAACTCAATCGGTGAGTTCTTGCCGTTGCGGACGGCTTTCCAGTCACCGAAGCGAACCGCCTGATCGTAAGACTCCCGGACGTGGCCGTAGTCCCAATACAGCGTGCGCGCCGTGGGCGCCGCCGGATCGTCGCGCAACAGGGGCGCGATCGACACGCCGTCGAGACCGGCCGGCGGACCAAATCCGGCTAGTTCGGCCAGCGTCGGGAATACATCGGGAAACCAGACGACGGCGTCGCAGGTCGTTCCTCTGGGAACGTGTCCAGGCCAGCGGACAAGCAGCGGTACACGCAGGCCCCCCTCGTACAGGTCGCGCTTGCTGCCGCGACAGGGGCCATTGCTGTCGAAGAACTCGACGTCGTGCAGTTTCTCGGCCGACGGCCCATTGTCGCTGGTGAAGAAGACGATCGTCTCGCGATCGACGCCAAGCCTGCGAAGCAGGTCCATGATCCGGCCGACCGAAGAATCAAGCCGCGTCACCATCGCGGCGTAGTTTTTTTCGACTTCGGGCCAGTCCCGATCGGTGTACGGCGTCTGGCTGGGAACCGGCAGCGAATCGGGGGACGTCTTGGCGGCGTCCGACCAGTGCGGCTGCGTGTCGGCAAAATACAGGCAGAACGGCCGGTCGCGTTGCTGCTCAATGAACGCCAATGCCTGCTCCAGAAACAGATCGGGCGTGTACTGCCCGCGAGCGCCGCCGCGATTGCCGCCGAGAAACACCATCCGGTCGTCGTCCCACAGGAATGACGGGAAGTAGAAGTGCGCCTCGGTGTGGTTGAGCTGCCCGAAGAACCGATCGAAGCCCTGGGACGAGGGGACACCGCGCGTCCCGGCATCCCCGAGCCCCCACTTGCCGATCATGCCGGTACGATAGCCGGCCTGCTTGAGAACTTCGGCGATCGTGACGTCATCCGGCCGCAGCGACATGCCCACCGGCTGATTGTCGCGGATGCGGCAATGCCCAGTGTGCAGGCCGGTCATCAACGTGCAGCGGGAAGGGGCGCAGACGCACGCGCCGGCGTAGGCCTGAGTGAATCGCAACCCTTCGGCAGCGAGCCGATCGATGTTGGGCGTCTGAATCCGCGGCTGGCCATAACACCCGAGGTCGCCGAAACCGAGGTCATCGGCCATGATGAAGACGATGTTCGGAGGTTGCGCGTCGACCGCAGTCGCCGTGCAGATAATGGCCAGCAGCCACGCGTACTGTCGCATTTCTCAACTCGCAGGGTGACGAAGCGAGCTGATCTTCGCGCCCGATCTGACTGGCGTCAACGCGCATGGCCAACTCGTCGGCGCATCACGGTTAGAGGAAGGCACGCAGATCGCGCAGATTTCAGAGGTCAGCTGTGATCACGCCTTGTCGCCTGCCTCATAAGCGCCGAAGTCCATCTCCGTGGCAAAGCGAGTTTTCCGTCGTGTGTCCATGGTTGATTCGTCTTGAACCACGAAGACAAAGAGCACCATGAAAAAGCCATCTGCGCAAATCTCTTCGATCTGCCGGAATTCCAGCCCCTCTTCGCCGCTTCACCCAGTCGGGCTGAATCCGCCGTTGATCGAGGTCCGTCGCGACAAAGTCTTCATGCCGTCGGACGCCCGTGCGCAATGAAAGCGCGTCATGACCAGGGTGACGCTGTGCCAGCAGACTTTCGATTTCTCCTGCGAGAGGCGATGCCCCGCCTTGATCGCCGCCTTGCACGCCATCATGCAACAGGCTGTCGATCAGGTCCCGCCGTGCGTCGCCTGCTGTCCGCGGAGCCGAGCTTGCCTGACCACCGCCTTCAGCAGCTCCGCCGGATCGGCTTTCGACAGCAGCGTCGGATACCCCGTCACCGCTACCGTCTGCCCTGCCACCCACGTCAGCCCCAGCTCCGCCAAGACGTCCGCCTGGTCTAGCACCAGCGCCGCCTCCGCGCCGACAGCTCGATCGGAACGGGCATCAAGAGTCGCTGCACTTCCACCTGGTTGGCCAGCACCCGCCGGCGGAAGTGCTCGTACAGAATCCGCTCGTGCCGCGTGCTGGTCGATGACCGTCAGCCCCCGCCAGTTTCGACGACAAGGTAGCAGTCGTGAACCTGCATGGGCGCGGGAAGATGATCGGCTGTCGGATGTCGGAAGTCGGATCATGGGACATCGCCGATGTCCGTTCTCCGACCTCTGACCTCCGACCTCCGATTTCCTCTCGCTGACCGCTGATAGCTGACAGCTCGCTGCCGACCTCCGACCTCTGACCTCCGACCTCCGCCAACGGCATCCACGGCGTCGTCGGCTGCCGCGCGGCTTCCAGCTTCCGCTTCGCGGCGGTCCAGCTCGTCAACGACCGCCTCCAGATCCGACAGGTCCTCGTTCGGCTTCCAGTTTGCCAGTTGATCCTTCGCCCAGGTCGTGAACTCCAGTTGGGCCTGCACCGCCTGCGGTGAATCCGGATCAGGTCGCGGCGGCGCCGGCGAGAGGGCGAGCGATGATCCACGCCCTTCCACGCTCAGGACCGAATCCAGGTTCATCCCCAGAAACCGCGTCCGCAGCGTCGAGAGCAGTTGCCAGCAGCCGCTGGCCATCCTGAAAACGGACCTCGAACTTGCACGGATGGACGTTGACGTCGACGAGGTCCGGCGGCATCTCCAGGAACAGGAAGGCGATCGGATACCGGCCGACCATCATCAGGCCCCGGTACGCCTCTGACAGCAGCGCTGCGCGAGCGATCCTGAATCCAGCGTCCATTGAGGAACAGGTACTCGTCCCCGCGGGTCGACTTGCTCTGGCTCGGATGGGCGACGTACCCCCACAGCCGCACACCTCCATGTTCCGATTCGACCGGGATCAGGCTCTGGGCCAGTTCACTGAAGAACGTTTCCGTACCGCTGGAAGAACTGCTCCGTCGCCGGCAGTTCATGCACAGAGCGCATGTTGCGCCGCAGCACCAGATGCAGCCGCGGTTCGCGAGCCGCGATTCGCGTGAAGTGTTCGGCCGCATGGGCGAACTCCGTCGAAGCGGTCTTCAGGAACTTCCGCCGCACCGGTGTGTTGAGGAACAGCTCGCGGACTTCGATGCACGTCCCGGGCGCGCAGCCGCACGGGCGCGGCTCCTTGACAATCCCACCGTCGACATCCAGTTCGCGGCCGAGCTCCTCTTCACGCGGGCGGCTGCGGATGCGGAACCGCGACACTTCGGCAATCGACGCCAGCGCCTCGCCCCGGAAGCCCAGCGTATGTACGCGAAACAGGTCGTCAGCGTCGCGGATCTTGCTCGTCGCGTGGCTCGTGACCGCCAGTTCCAGATCGTCCGGATGAATCCCCTCGCCGTCATCGACGATCCGGATCAGCTCGCTGCCGCCTTGTTCCAGGTCGATCTCGATCCGCGTCGCCAGCGCATCGACGCTGTTCTCCAGCAGTTCCTTCAGGACGCTCGCGGGACGTTCGATGACTTCCCCGGCGGCGATCTTGTTGACCACCGACGCCGACAGCTTGTGAATCCGCGTCCCCGCCTCCGTGATCGCCGCCATCCTGTCTCGTCCTGACTGAAAAGTGGAAACCACGGAATACACGGAAATCACGGAAGGCGAAACTGACCGACGACCGCGAGATTCGAATGCGTTTGAATGAGGAAGGCAGGAGAAAAAAGGACCGAAGTGTATCCTCCTGCTTTCCTGGGTTCCTGCATTCCTAACCTTTCCGCTAGACGCACAAACTCGTTGCGTGCCAGCGGGACCATTCTAGATCCGCCCGCTTTTCTTCCGCTGCTTCCGTGTATTCCGTGGTTCCAGTTCTAATCACGCTGCGGCTGGTTCGCAACGTTCGGCGTGGGCAGCGGCGCGCGAGTCTGGCCGGCGTCGATGTGGAACTCGTCGATCAATTCCTGGCGCCGCTCCGCAACCCGTTCGTCGAACTGCGACAGCACGTCCAGCGCCCGGTCGCGAGTCGTCACCAGTCCGATGATCAGAAACTGAATGATCGCCAGGAAATAGCAGACCCACCCGACGGTGGACTTCAGAATGACGGCGATGATCGCAAACACCGCAGACGAGCGGCTGAGATGCTGGGCCCCGATGCCGCGCAAGATCGGCCAGGCGTTCGCTCGAATGGCCTGCCACCAGGATTGACCGGGCTCGCGGTGAAACTTCGGCGGCCCCGAATGAATGATGCTGAACAGGTCCTGGTCCGGCATGGCTTCAATGACGGCGATCGCCAGCATCAGCCGCAGCGCCGTCAGCAGCCAGTTTTCTTCGGAGACGTTCCAGTCCCACTTCGCCTCCAGCAGCCCCGCGACAAACAGCTCGAAATTCTTCGTGGCCACCAGCAGCAACAGCGAGCCGCGGAACCACTGCTCAATGTCTTTTTCCAGCTCGTTGTCGAGCTGCTGCAGCACCGGCATCCGCCGGCTGGGATACCGCCCGGAAAGCGGGCAATGGCCAGAAACTTCACCGTGTACCGCGCGTCGCCGGCCGGACGATCGGCGTCAGCAGCGGATCAAAGATCGCACGTTTGAAGAAGCCGCCAGTCACGTCGAGGTTCAGAACTCAATGAAACCGCTTTATGAACCACGGAACACACGGAAGAAACGCAAAGCAGATCAGCCGCGACAGCCGCCGCGAAAAAACAAAGCTTGATCAATCCTGCTGTTCGTTATTTTCGCGTCTTTCGCGGTTACTTTTTGCTTCGTTCGCCTTTCCGTGAATTCCGTGTATTCCGTGGTTATTTGATTTTTGTGCGCCTACCCCTGTGTCCGCTCGAACTCGCGCATCGCATCCACGAGCGCATCGACACCCGCCGGAGGGAACGCATTGTAAATGCTCGCCCGCATCCCACCCACGCTGCGATGTCCTTTGAGGCCGTCGAGCCCGCGCTGTTCGGCAAACGCGATGAACCGCTTGTCCACCGCCTCATTGCCGGTGACAAACGTCACGTTCATCAGCGAACGGCTGTCCCGGTCGGCCGTGCTGCGGAACATCGGGCTCGTGTCCAGGCAGTCGTACAGCTTCGCCGCCTTCTGCTCATTCTGCTGAGCGATGGCCTCCAGTCCCCCCTTCTTCAGGAGCCACTTGAAGACCAGCCCCATGACGTAAATCACAAACGTCGGTGGCGTGTTGTAGCACGAATCATTCTCCGCATGGATCCGGTACTGCAGCATGTCCGGGATGTCGAGCGCCGCCGACTTCACCAGGTCGTCCCGGATGATGACCAGCGTCACTCCGGCGGGGCCGAGGTTCTTCTGCGAGCCGGCGTAGATCAGTCCGTACTTCCCGACGTCGATCGGCCGCGAAAAGATGTCACTGCTGGCGTCGCACACCAGGAATGCGTTCGCCGGCGGCTGCGGGCGCCTTGCGGAACTGCGTTCCAAAGATCAAAAAGCTATTCGACGTGAAGTGCACGTATTTCGGCCGCTGGCTGTAACTGACGGCGTCCGGAATGTACGAATGGTTCCGGTCCTTCGAGTTGCACGCGATGTGGACCGTGCCGTACCGCCGCGCCTGCTCGACGGCCTTCTCCGACCACGCCCCGGTCACCAGATAATCCGCGGTGTCCCCCTTCGTCAGGAAGTTCATCGGCACCTGGAAGAACTGCGTCGACGCCCTGCAGAAACAGGACGCGGTAGTTGTCCGGAATCCTCGCCAGCGTGCGGCAATCGGCGTCAGCCTGTGCCAGCACGGCGGAGAACGCCTTCCCGCGATGCGAGTGCTCCAGAATCCCGATGCCGGTCTTGCCCAGCGACAGAGGTTGTCGCGGGCTTCTTCGAGGACCCCGGACGGCAGGACCGCCGACCGGGGGAGAAATTGAAAATGCGTTGCGTCATGATTTTGTAAGTAGGCGTTTTGCCCGCGAGACGCGTGCGTCGGGGGTTGGGTGCCACTGGCTTTGCCAGTGCAATTTCAATGGGGCGATCTGCTGGCATCGCACTGGCGGAGCCAGTGGCACCCCTCCCAAATACGTGGGGCTGTCAATCTTACCAGCGACCCGTCACACGACGCAGCGGTTCGCAGGCGGCCCGACCTGAATGGCTTCCGACTCTATAGTTTGCGCGCACGATGACCGTCAACGGAGCCAGTCAGACAAAGGTGAGCCCCCGCTCCCGGCCGTGGTATGATGCGGTGATGGCCGAACGCCGCCCCCTCCTGAAACGCATCACTCTGTGGATTGCGGCGGCTGTTCTCTTGTTCGTCTGGTGCTTGGCAACCTTGCCCGTCGCGGATGTCATGGCGGATCGGTATCCGGTGACAGCGCCAGTGGTCCTTGCCGTTTATGCTCCCGCTGTTGTCGTTATGGCACATATGCCGGAGGCGGCGCGGGATGCGTATACCGCTTACGTCGACTGGGCCAGACCGAAGCTGCGCCGACTTATCTTTAATTATATCGACCCACTACCGGGAATTCGCCGCCCGCAGATCGCTCCTATGTTTGCGTCGCCGGCACCGATATGATGAACTTCGCGTCCATTTTTCCTTCACGGCTCGAACTGCGCCCATGCGTCCACAACCTGTCAGCGGTCCCCGGCCGCAGCCGTTTCAGCCCCCCCAGGGGGAGCTCTCGCTGCTGGCCGGCTCCGCCAATCCCTATTTCGCCCGGCGCATCGCCGACGCCCTGAAAGTGCCGCTGACCCCCTGCGAAGCGCATTACTTCAGCGAAGGCAACGTCTTCGTCCGCATCCTGGAGAACGTCCGCGGCCGCGACTGCTACATCATCCAGGGCATTCACCACCCGGTGAACGACAACTTCGTCGAGCTGCTGTTCTGGATCGACGCCCTCCGCCGCGCCAGCGCCCAGCACGTGACGGCAGTGATTCCGTTCTTCAGCTACGCCAAGGGAGACAAAAAAGACGAGCCGCGCGTCTCGATCCGCGCCCGCGTCTGCGCGGATGCCATCGAAGCGGCCGGAGCGGATCGGGTGCTCACGATGGATCTGCACTCCCCCCAGATCCAGGGCTTCTTTCACGTCCCGGTCGATCACCTCTACGCCCGCTACGTCCTCTGCGACCACATTAAGTCACTCGGAATCACGGATCTGGTCGTCTGCAGCCCGGACGTCGGCTTCGCGAAAGGGGCCTCGGCGTACGCGAACTACCTCGGCGTGCCGGTCGTCATCGGCAACAAGACCCGCCGCGAACACAACGAAGAAGCCGAAGTCCTGGAAGTCATCGGCCATGTGGAAGGCCGCAACGTCCTGATCGCGGACGACTTCACGATCTCCGGCGGCACGCTGGTCTCGATGGCGAACGTGCTGCGGGCGCGGGGCGCGAAAGACATCTACGCGTGCGTCTCACACGGCGTGCTCTCCCGCGGGGCCGCGCAGCGAATCGGAGACAGTGCCATCAAGAAGATGTTCATGACCGATTCGATCGAGCCGCAGCAGACGCCGTTTCCAGCGAATATTGAAGTCGTCTCGGTTGCCCGGCTGTTCGCCGAGGCGATCCAATCGATTCACGACCGCACCAGCGTGAGCATGCTGTTCCCCGATCCGCCGGCGGAGTGAGCGGGAGTTGAGAGACGAGAGTCGCAGTAGTGGCTCGACTGTCGCTTCTTTCAGGCAGCGTGGAAATTCACCACGGAGAGCACTGCGGACACGGAGAGTGCTCCGCCAAAGATTTCTTCTCAGTGATCTCCAGTGCCTGCAGAATTCCTCGGTATCGCATCATCCGCCGCGCTTCGGGCTAGTGGGCGAGACCTGACAAATACCGAGGTCGGACGAGTAGAGTGGGCTGAGTCCACCGACGGTCAAGCCGCGTGCCGCTCCTGGTGGGCACAGCCGCCCCTACTTCTGGAGCGCCCGCGCGCCTCCGCTTCGATCTCGCGAAACGTCGCCATCATCCGCCCGACAACATCCGGATAGCGGCCGCAACATCCTGTTGCTCGGTCGGATCGGCCTCCAGGTCAAACAGCAGCCCGTCCGCCTTCGGCACTCCGGTCTGAGTCCCTGGAAAATCGGTCGGCTGATGCTGCTCATACGGCGCGAGCAGCGTCACCCCGTCTGGTGCGCGCGGATCGATCCACCGCTCATTCGGCTGACCGAACTGCTGTTCGCGCGATGCGTGCACGTGCAGCTTGAACCGGCCCATACGGATCGTCATGAGCTGGTTGCCTTGCATCGCAATCAGCGGACGCTCGGGATACGTGGCTCCCTCGGTCAGCACCGGCAGCAGGTCGCGACCGTCGATCACCCGGTCGGTCGGCACTGGCACGCCGGCCAGCTTGAGCAGCGTCGGAAACACATCGATCGTTCCGCACGGTTCGTTGATCACCTGCCCGGCCGGAATCTGCCCCGGCCAGCGTACGATTCCAGGCACGCGAATCCCCCCCTCCCAGGTCTGCCCTTTCATCCCCCGCAGCCCGCCGGTGCTGCCGCCAAACCACGCGCCGTTGTCCGATAGAAACATCACCAGAGTCCGCTCGTCCAGCCCCAGTGACTTGAGCTTGTCCAGGACCTGTCCGACGCTGTCGTCCAGTTCTGCGAGTACGTCGCCGTACAACCCCGCGCCGCTCTGCTTGTAGAACTTCTCCGACGCCGCGATCGGCTTGTGCGGCATGGCGTGCGGCAGGTACAGCAGAAACGGCTGCTGCGCATGCCGTTCAATGAAATTCAGCGCACGGGCCGTGTACCGCTGCGTCAGCGTCGCCTGAACCACCGGGTACTCAACCACGTTTGGCCCCTCCAGCAATTGGACCGGCCGCATGTCGTTGGAGTACAGGATGCCGAAGTATTCATCGAAACCCTGCCGCTGCGGGTAGAACTCGGGCCGGTGGCCGAGGTGCCACTTGCCGATGCAGGTCGTCACATAACCGACCGATTTGAGGGCTTCGGCGAGGGTGATCTCGCCGTCCGGCAGGCCGATGTCGTTGGCGTTTGCGTCCGGCGCCGGGTTCCGCCACACGCCATGCCGCCACGGATAGCGTCCCGTCAACAGAGTCCCGCGCGACGGCGCACAGTATGGCGTCGGCACGTAGAGTTGCGTGAGCCGCACCCCCTCGGCTGCCATCCGGTTGAGCCGCGGCGTCTTGAACTGCGGATGCCCATAACATTCCAGATCGCCGTAGCCGAGGTCATCGGCGAACAGGATCACGAAATTCGGCCGCTGGACCACTTCGGCCCTCGCGTCCGCCGCCAGCAGCCCCCAGACGGCGACCATGGCCGTTACCGGTATCGTGCGTCGTGAGCACATCGGAGACCCATTCCGCCCTGCGTCAGGCCGATTGTTCGAACTTAAGCCGCGCCAAGGTGTCTCATTCTGCGATGAGCCATCGACATCTGCAATCGTCGTGCCTGCGGGCAATTCGACCACTACCCAGCCCCTCCAGCGACGATTAAGATTGCCGCGCCTGCGATTCGTGGATTTCCTTCGCCACCATCTCCGTGTCCCCCGTCTGTACAACGGTTGATCGTTTGCCGAACTGCGCCGCCCCGGGCGCCGGTCCATGGACCTACGCCAACGCGCTCGAATTCCTCTACAGCCGCATCAACTACGAGCAGCTTCCGCGCGAGCAGTATTCTGCCGCCGGCTTCAAACTCGAACGGATGCAGGCCCTGCTCGACCGACTCGGCAATCCCCAGCGCAATTTCCCCGCCATCCACATCGCGGGCACGAAAGGGAAAGGCTCGACAGCCGCGATCAGTGCCGCAGTCCTCGAAGCGGCCGGCTACCGCGTCGGCCTGTTCACGTCGCCGCACCTGACGCGGTTCGAGGAGCGGATGCGCGTCAATGGCCGGGAACCATCTCCCGATGACGTCGTCCGACTTGTCGGGGAGGTCGCCGTTGCGGCGGAGGAGCTGGCAG
The DNA here is from genome assembly GCA_046349775.1 of Planctomycetaceae bacterium. Taxonomy (GTDB): domain Bacteria; phylum Planctomycetota; class Planctomycetia; order Planctomycetales; family Planctomycetaceae; genus JAEUIG01. The sequence goes on from JAXMBS010000068.1 coordinate 10,234, forward strand.
CGGAAGGGCCCGATCGACGTCCGACGTTCTTCGAGTTCACGACTGCCATGGCCTGGAAGTACTTCCAGCACGCCGGGGCTGAGGTCGTCGTGCTGGAAGTCGGCCTGGGGGGACGCCTCGACGCCACCAACCTCTGCCACCCGTCCGCCACGATCATCACCAGCATCAGTCGCGATCACACACAACTGCTGGGGGAGACCCTGGCCGAGATCGCTCGTGAGAAAGCGGGGATCATCAAGCCGGGAGTGCCCGTCCTCTCAGGAGTGACTGACGCCCAGGCTGCTGCCGTAATCTCCCAAGCCGCCGACGAAGCCGGCGCGCCGCTCTACACCCTCGGTCGCGACATCCACTGTTGCGACGTCGTCCCAGACAGTTGCGTCAGCCTGTTGCCGCACTGGAGCGCCACAATCCGCACTCCCTGGCGCGAGCACCCGCCCCTGCGCATGCCACTTGCAGGCGAACATCAGGTCGCCAACACGGCCCTCGCTCTGGCCGCCGTCGATCTGTTCACGCAAGGTGGTCGGGTTCCGGCGGACGACGCCATCGCCGATGGCCTCAATGCCGTCCGCTGGCCGCTGCGCATCGAAGTGCTCCGCGACTCGCCGCTCGTGATCGCCGACGCCGCCCACAACACCGCTTCAATGTCGGCCCTGGTCAACACCCTCCGCAGTTTGTCTCCTGCGCGGCGCACTGCCATCTTTGCCGTGGCGCGCGACAAGGACATCGCCGACATGTTGCGGATCGCCGGCAGCTACTTCGACCACCTGATCCTCACGCGATTCACCAGCAATCCACGGGCGACACCGGTTGCCGAACTGGCCACCATCGCCGACGACGTCGGCGTTCGTGATTTCTCCGCCATCGAAGCCCCTCAACACGCCTGGCGATCCGCGATTGCCAGTGCCAGCCCGCAGGAGCTGATCTGCATCACCGGCTCGTTCTTCCTGGGAGCGGAGTTGCGGGACGTGATTGTGAGCGGACAAGCAGGATAAAAGAGATTTGGTCGTCTTGTCGGCTGGTGGTCTGGTCTTGTTCCCTCGGCTCCTTTGATCCTCTGATCCTGTCAACCTCCCATCCTCTGTTCCGCCTCCCGCCATGCTCACTGCCGCCGCCTCCATTGCCTTCACCGAGGGACCCGCAGCCGCCGCTGACGGCACAGTCTACTTCAGCGACATCATCAATAACCGAATCATGGCACTGGACCCCGGTGCGACGTCCCCCCACGTCTGGCGGCAGCCAAGTGGACGGGCGAACGGCCTGCTGTTCGATCCTCAGGGACGGCTGCTGATCTGCGAAGGGAACGAATTCGGTCCGAACGACGGCAACCGCCGCCTGGCGCGGTACGACTTCCGTTCGCAGCAGCTGGAAGTGCTCTGCGACCGGTTCCAAGGCCGCCGGCTCAACTCTCCCAATGACGTCGCGTGCACCAGCGACGGTCACATTTATTTCACCGATCCGTGCTATGGCGATCGATCAACGATGGAACTTTCGCACGACTCGGTGTACCACATCCCGCCCGGCGGTCAGGCCGCACTTTCAATCTCCCAGCCCGCGATCCAGCGTCCCAACGGAGTCGCCCTCAGCCCCGACGAACGCACGCTGTATGTCATCGACAGTTGCCCGATTGCCGGCGGCCACCGCAAACTGTGGGCGTTTGACCGCGCGCCCGATGGCAGTGTCGGCCGGCAGCGCCAGGTGTACGACTTTGCCCCTGGTCGCGGCGGCGACGGCATGGCAGTCGACCAGTCCGGCCTGCTCTTCGTCGCGGCGGGAATCAGTCACCCCCGCGGTCCGCACGAATCCGCCCTGAATCCGCCCGGGATCTATCTCATCACCCCCGGCGGCGAGTTCCGCGGGCGGCTCGACGTTGCGGAAGACGTGATCACGAACGTGACGTTCGGCGGCCCCGACCTGCGAACGCTCTACGTCACTGCCGGCAAGACGTTGTGGACAACCCGCGTCGAGACGCCAGGGTGGGTCGTCCACCGGAGCGTCAATGGCTGATGGTCAATTGTTAATGGTTAATGGTTAGCGGTCTGGAAATGCGGCTGAGGATGTCACTCAACGCTTCAATTCTGGCCAATTGACCATTGACCATTAACGATTGACCATTAACTCCCTCTGCCAGCGACACTTGCCGCTGTGTGACCGGGCTTTCCAATCTGCGCAGGCTCGTATTGACGCGTTTTACGGCGTGTGCATAATCCCGCCCTTCCGGCAGGGACGCCGCCCCTGAATCGTGGCCGTTCTGCCGCTTCCCCGGTCCGATCTGCCTGTCCAGAGCATGCGCGCGGTCGCGTGCGACTCGTTGGGTCCAGCAAAGGAGTGCGTACCCCGTGAAAAAGCTCATTGTCTGTCTGGCCTCCGCCGCCCTGGTGGCCGCCTGTGTGCTGGGCCCCCGCGTCGGCAACAGCCAGGAACGGCCTCGAACCGCCGCCGCCAGCGGCCCGGCCGCAGCCGCCGCCGACACGCCGCACCAGGTCGGCCTGATCGACATGTCCTATGTCTTCAAGGAATACACCAAGTTCAAGACGATGAGCGACGAGCTCCGGTCCGAGGTGGAAGCCAGGACAACGAAGCCAAGCAGATGATCGCCGACGGCAGCTCCAGCGCAGCTCGCGAGCGGGACAATTTCGAAGGGACCGACTACACCGCCTCGAACAGCAGCCTGGTCGAAGTGCTACGACGGCATTGGAAACATTCAAGAAGACAGTTTAAGCGCGAGTTCATGCGGAAGGAAGCGGACATTTACAAGGCCGCGTCCTGCCCTGCTTTCCGACGTTGCTGTACGCCGAGTACCATGTCTACGCTGATCACGGTTTAATCGCGGGACGGTCGCGGACGCCGACAACCCGCGGGAGATTACTGGACAGCAGGCCGACCGGCCGGTCGCTCAATCGCTCGCAGGATGACATTTCCGAGCCGATCCTCACGTACCTGAACGGCCAGTACAAGAAGACAGCCACGCGGCCGGCTGCCGCAACGAAGCGCCTGCCACGCGGACCAAGTAACTGGCAGAACGACTTTGGGTCAGGCCACACGCGGATGGGCGCGTCCATCCGTGTGTTCGCGTGTCAGTCAGTGGGATTTCGTCGAAATGGTGGATAACACCTCGCACGATCCGCAGCTTCGTGGGGGACTGCTCATGCTCGACCGACGGCAGCGCACGCTCGCGCGACCGGCCCACCTGAACGGTTACGGGCTGTTTCACGGACATGACGTCGCCATGACGCTCTTGCCGGCCCCCGAGTATCACGGCATCGTCTTTCAGCGCGTCGACCTCGCTGCGCGCGTGCTGATACCGGCCCGCATCGAGTACGTCGTCCCTCAGCCTCGTCGCACGGTGCTCATGCGCCTGGGGGCACAGGTGGAGACCGTCGAGCATGTGCTGGCAGCATTGGCCGGACTGCAGATCGACAACTGCCTCGTCCAGATCAACGCCCCGGAGTGCCCCAACGGCGACGGCTCGGCCCAACACTTTGTGGAAGCCATTGATTCGGCCGGCTGCGTGACACAATCCGCGCCTGCCGCCATCGTACCGGTGTGCGAGTCCCTGTCGATCGAAGATCCGGCCACCGGCGCCGCCTGGAGCGTCCGACCGACCGCTGATGACAGCCTGCGGATCGAGTACGAACTGCACGCCCCGTATCCCGGCTGCGACCGGCAGTCCTTCCGACTCGAAATCACTCCGGAATCATTCATCAGCGAATTGGCGACGGCCCGCACGTTTGTCCGCGAGTCGGAGGTCCAGGCCCTGCGGGCCATCGGTCTGGGGCGCCGCACGACTCCGCACGACCTGGTCGTCTTTGATGCCGACGGCCAGCCGATCCAGAACACCTTGCGCCGGCCGGACGAGTGCGTCCGCCACAAGCTGCTCGATTGCCTCGGGGACTTTGCCCTCGGAGGCGGCCAATTGTCGGGCGATTTCCGTGCACGACGCACAGGTCATCGCCACAACCACGAACTCATCCGCCAGATCAGATCCAGCCAGCTTGGTCAGCGCCGCCGCGCGGCATGACTTTTAAGCGTGTCGCGACACCTCCAGCGATCAAGCTGGCTGACGACAGATTGCAGACCCTGATTACCTCCAGGAGCCAAGGATGGCCACTGACATCTCACCCCTCGCCGTTGTCGATCCCCGCGCCGTCCTCGGCGCCGACGTGCGGATTGGTCCCTTTTGCGTCGTCGGTCCCCAGGTCGTCCTCGGCGACCGGACAGTCCTCGACAGCCACGTCACGCTCGTCGGCCGCACGTCGATCGGCGCCGACAACCGGTTCTGGCCGAACTGCGTGATCGGCGGCGAACCTCAGGACAAGTCCTACCACGAGGGAGACACGTCCGTTGTGATCGGATCCAGCAACCAGTTCCGCGAAGGTGTCACCGTCAACCGCGGCGCGAACAAAGAGGATGGCTGTACCCGCATCGGCAGTTGGAATCTGCTGATGTCCAACGCGCACGTTGCGCACAACTGTCACATCCAGGACCACACGATTCTGGTCAACGGCGTCCTGTTGGGCGGACATGTCCACGTCCACGACCGCGCCATCGTCTCCGGCAACTCGTGCGTGCACCACTTCTCGACGATCGGCACACTGGCCTTCATCAGCGGGGGCTGCCGCGTCCCCAACGATGTCCCCCCGTACATGATGTGGGCGGGCAGCGACGATCCCGGCGTCCGCACGATCAACCTCGTCGGACTGCAGCGTTCCGGCATGTCGGTCGATGCAATCACCCGCGTCAAGCTGGCCCACCGGCTGCTGTTCCGCGAACACAAGCCGCTCGACGCCGTCCGGGAACAGTTCATCGCCGAGTGCGGTCCGGATCTGCCGTCAGAAATGCAGACCCTGCTCGGCTTCCTGGAACTCCAGCGCGCCGGCCGCATGGGCCGCGGCCGGGAAGCCGTCCGCAAGCCGACGCCCGCTGCCGAACCCGTCCGACGTGCCGCGTAAAGGCGGCTGTTGGTGATCAGCGATCGGTTTTCAGTGAGAAACGCTCGCAAACGCGACCCTCTCCGACCTCCGACCTCCGACCTCCGATTGCCGACCATCCATTACTGATAACCGATGACCGACAACCGACAACCCTCCATGTCCGACCTCCGACTCGCCGTCATCGGCGTCGGCGCCCTCGGCCGACACCACGCCCGCATCCTCTCCAAAATGGACGGCGTCAAGCTCGTCGCCGTCGCCGACCCCCGCCCGCAGCAGGCTCAGACGGTTGCCGAAAGCTGCGGCTGCGACTGGACCACCGACTACCGTACGCTGTTCAATCGCATCGACGCCGCCAGCATCGTCGTGCCGACATCGCTGCATCGCACCGTCGCCGCCGAACTGCTGCAGCGGACGATTCCTGTCCTCGTCGAAAAGCCGCTCGCTCCGACCGTCGAAGACGGGCAACTCCTCGTCCGGCTCGCCGCCGAGCATAAGGTGCCGCTGCAGGTCGGCCACATCGAACGCTTTAATCCCGCATTCCAGCAGCTCGCCGCCGCCTGCGGCGCGCCGCGCTACATCCGCGCCGAACGCTTTAGCCCCTATGCCTTCCGCTCGATGGACATCGGCGCCGTGCTGGACCTGATGATCCACGACATCGACCTCACATTGTCTCTAGTCCGCTCGCCGCTGGTCGACGTGCAGGCGTTCGGCCTGTGCCTCGTCGGCGGTCATGAGGACACCGTCCAGGCGCGACTGAAGTTTGCCAACGGCTGCATTGCCGACCTGACGGCCAACCGCGTCTGTCCAACGTTCTGCCGTACGCTGCAGGTGTGGTCCGACGCCGGCTGCTTCGTCGCCGACCTGCACCAGCGGCGCGTGACCGAATTCCGTCCCGGCGCCGCATTGCGGGCAGGCGAACTGCCCTACGAACTGGCCCAGCGTCCCGGCGCCGATATTGACTCGCTGAAGAAGCAGATGTTCGAGCGATTCTTCTCGGTTCAGCAGACGGATGCCTCGCAGGAGGATGCCCTGACGGCCGAGCTCTCAAGTTTCGTGACCGCCGTCCGTCGACACCTGCAGCCGGTTGTTGACGGCGTTCAGGGACTGGCCGCACTGCACGCCGCCGGCCGGGTTCTCGAAGCGGTCCGCACCCACGCCTGGGATGGATCCTCTGCGGGCCGCATCGGTCCGCACGCGCTGCTGCCGGAAGCACCCGCCTATCGCGCCGCGGCGTGATTGGCCATCCGTCGATACGCGATCGCCCGGCCGCGCTCTAGATAGGCCCGATCGAGCCAGTCCGATTCGGTCACTTCAGAATCCAGCAATGACTGCGGCTCGCGGATCAATTGCACGAGTCGCTGTTCAGTGACCGCATGCGATTCAACCTGGCCGTCGGCGAGAATGTGCTGGATGACAACCGGCTTATTGCGCAACTGGCGACAGACCAGCAGCGTCCGGTGACAGTCGAGCGGCTCCCGCTCGGCACACATCAGCGCGATCCGGTGCCGCGGTGTCCCGTCCAGAATGCGTTCGATGCCTCGACAAAACAGCGGCAGGGCGGCAATCCGCTCGTAGAGTGCGCAGTCTTCCTCGTAGCACTCCGGCTCGTCGCGCCGGGCTCCGAGTTCGCGTCCGAGGAAGACGTACTCGATCCCGGCCTCGCGCAGTTTCTGCTCCAGTGCGGCACGCCGGAATTGAGGCAAGCGGCTCGTCGGCTGCGACCGCACATCGGCGACCGCCGTCACGCCTTGCTGCTGCAGCAGGCCGAGGAACTTCGGCCAGTCGTGGTTCGAATGCCCGATTGTGAACAGCACCGGCTTTTCCGACGCGGTCGCCATCGCGCTGACCCCACGGTGCATCACGCGTTCAATTCCCCCGGCTGGATTGGCCGGTCGCGCGAGATCACGTCCGGTCCCTTCCCGGCCCGCTTCTCGTAGTAGCCGTCCCCCGCCTTCACGTACTTCGTGAATCCGAGCTTGTCCAGCTTCTTGTCGTCGCGTGACGACTTGTGCATCGCCCCCTCGGACCACGTCCCGCCGATGAACGCCGGCTGAATCACCCGCTGCACCGGCTCCCCCGTCTCGGGGTGCTTCGTCAGCGGCGGGTCTTTGATTCCCTGCACGTATTCAAACTGCGGCCCCGGACTGCCGTCCGCCTGGACCACCTCGTACACATAAATCGGCATGCCTCGACTCCTGCGCAGGAATAAGCCGCTTTCAACATCGAAATTATATCGCGGAAGCCGACCTCGTGCAGAGCGAGTGCGTAGTTGGTAGCGCCATGGACCGGCAGACTGATCGCTACCAACTACCTACGACCCACTACCAACTCAGAACTTCTCAATTGCGACCCACTCCCGCGACCGATAAAATCAGGTTGATGGAACCTGTCAGCGGAGCGTAATTGATGCTGCGCGTCCTCGGATCGCCCAAACGCTTGTGCGACGGCCTCACGCGCCGCGATCTGCTGCACGTCGGCGGCACCGCATTCGGTGGGCTCGGACTGAGCCAGCTTCTGCAGTCCGGTGCCTCGGCCGCCCGCGCTTCGACCGCAGACAGCTTCGGCCGCGCGAAGCAGTGCATCGTCCTGTTTCTGTACGGCTCTCCCAGCCAGCTCGAGACGTTCGACATGAAGCCGGGCGCCCCGGCGGAAGTCCGCGGCACAATGCGGCCGATCGCCTCGTCGCTGCCAGGCCTGGACGTCTGCGAGCACCTGCCGCATCTGGCGAAGGTGATGGACCGGACAACCGTCATCCGCTCGGTCACGCACCCGTACCCAATCCACGGTGTGGCTTACGCGATGACCGGCATTCCGATCATCGACGTGGCGATGGAACTCAATCCGCGCGACGTCGGTCACCACCCGTACTTCGGGTCGTGCGTCGAATTCCTGGAGCGCCCGCACCGATCGCACACGGCCGGCGCTGCTCAGAATATCGCCCTGCCGTTCCCCTTCAGCAGCAAGCGTTCTGACCAGCCGTTTCGCGCCGGTCCGTACGCGTCGTATCTGGGCGCCGCGTACGATCCGCTGTGGACCGAATTCGTCGGCGACGGGACGCGGTCCTGCGTGAAGGCCCGCCCTGGCTTCCGCTGGGAAGGCCAGGAGCCGTACCTCGGCTGCACGGGCGACAGCCATTTCCGGCTGGCCGCGGTCGAAGGCGGAAGCGGCATGGTGCTCGACCGTTTGAACCGTCGACGTTCACTGGCCGACCAGTTCGGCGACGCGCGGCGGGATCTCGACCGCTCGCTGGCCGGCAGCTCGCTGACGCAGTTCGAAGACCTCGCTTACCGGCTGCTGGCCGCGCCGGAAGTCGGCCGCGCTCTCGACGTGCGGCAGGAACCCGACTCCGTCCGCGATCTGTACGGCATGACGCTGTTCGGCCAGTCGTGTCTGGCGGCGCGGCGGCTGATTGAATGCGGCACGCGGCTGGTGTCGGTGTTCTGGGACGAGTTCGGCCTCGCCGGCGATGCCTGGGACACGCACTACGAGCACTTCCCCCGGATGGTGGACCAGTTGCTGCCCGGGCTGGACCAGTCGCTGTACGGACTGCTCACCGATCTGGAGCAGCGGGGCCTATTGGATGACACGCTGGTCGTCCTCGTCAGCGAGCACGGCCGGACGCCGAGCATCCAGAACATTCCCGGTGGCGGTCGGGACCACTGGTCGCGGGCCTACTCGGTGCTGATGGCGGGGGGCGGCGTACAGCGCGGCAACGTCATCGGAGCAACCGATGAGATCGCCGGCGACGTCGTCGATCGCCCCATCTCTCCCAAGTCGATCCTGGCGACGATGTATCATCTGCTGGGGATCGACCCGCACACGCAGCTGTTCGACCGGAGTGGGCGCGGCCTGCCACTGGTGCCCGACACGGCCGAGGTGATCACGGAGGTGCTGGCGTGAAACCCGTTCCGGCACCTCGCCGACGCGATTAACACCCAGGTGTCCACCGCGACGCCCAGCCCCGACGCGTCCACAACGCCCGTACTCGCCGCCAACGCGACGCCGCCCTGGTACCGCTGCTACCGCCGCAAATGGCTACGGGCCGACGTCCTCGCCGGTTTTACGCTGGCCGCCTACGCGGTTCCCGTCTCGATGGCCTACGCCTCGCTGGCCGGCCTGCCGCCGCATGCCGGGATTTACTGCTATCTGCTGGGTGGTCTCAGCTACGCGCTCCTGGGGTCATGTCGTCAACTGGCGATCGGCCCGACTTCGGCCATCGCTCTCGTTGTCGGTTCGACGGTCGCGCCGATGGCGGCCGGTGATCCCGCCCGCTGGGCGGCCATCGCCTCACTCGCGGCACTCGTCGTGGCGGCCGTGAGCGTCGTCGCCTGGCTGTTGCGACTCAGCGCGCTCGTCAGTTTTATCAGTGAAACAGTCCTGATCGGCTTCAAAGCCGGCGCCGCCTTGACGATCGCGATGACGCAGCTTCCGAAACTGTTCGGCGTGCCGGGCGGCGGGGACTATTTCTTCGAACGAGTCGCGGTTCTGATCGGCCAGGTCGGCGATACGAACCTGGCCGTGTTCACACTCGGGACTGCTGCGCTCGCCCTGCTTTGGTTCGGGGACCGGCATCTTCCCAATCGGCCGATCCCGCTGCTGCTGGTCGTGCTGGCAACGATGGCCGTTTCGTTCTCTGCGCTGAGGGAACAGGGAGTGGAGACTGTGGGCGTGATCCCCGGCGGCTTGCCCGCGCTGCGGCTGCCGTCGTTGCAGTTGCGCGACGTGGATGGCGTCCTGCCGCTTAGCTGTGCGTGTTTTCTGCTGGCCTATATCGAGGGGGTCTCCGCCGCGCGAACGCTGGCCGAACGCCACGATCAGGCGATCGATCCGCGGCGGGAGCTGCTGGCGCTCGGCGCCTCGAACCTTGCCGTCGCCTTTGGACAGGGATTTCCGGTCGCCGGTGGACTCTCCCAATCCGCCGTCAACGACAAGGCCGGCGCGCAGACCCCGCTGTCGCTGTGCATCGCCTCGGCCTGCATCGCCGTGTTTCTGCTGTTCGCCACCGGTCTGCTGGAAAATCTCCCGTCGGTCGCGCTGGCGGCGATCGTGCTCATGGCCGTCCGTAGTCTGATTGATTTCCGCGCGCTCACGCGGCTGTGGCGGATCAATCGGCGTGAGTTCGGCATCGCCATCGTGGCGCTCGTCGGCGTACTGGTCTTAGGAATTCTCAAGGGGGTGCTGGTGGCGGCGATCGTTTCCCTCGCGCTTCTGATCGCCGGAGTCGCGCGACCGCATGTCGCGTTCCTCGGACGAATTCCAGGCACTGATCGGTACTCTGATCTGGAGCGACATCCTGACAACCAGACCTTCCCCGGCATCGCGATCTTCCGAGTGGAAGCGTCGCTGCTGTATTTCAACGTCGACCATGTCCGCCAGGTGCTCCGGCAGCGACTGACGGCCATCCCCGACCTCAGGCTGGTGATCTGCGATCTGTCAGGCTCGCCCAACCTCGACGTCGCCGGCGCCGAGCTGCTGGCAGCTTTATGCACCGAACTCGAAGGCCGCCGTATCCGGCTGCGGATTGTCGACGCCCACGCGCGAGCGCGCGACCTGCTCCGCGCCATCGGGCTCGAGGAACGCGTCGGCTACTTCGGACGACGCCTGTCGATCGAACAGGCGATCCGCGCGTATGAAGCAGAAAATCACAGCAACCCGCACGACAGCAGTCTGCCACTGTCGTAATTCTGTTCCGGCCTATGCCGGCGTCGCCTCGGGCAGCAGCTCGATTGCACAATCGGCCGCCTCCACCGCAGCGTTTTCGGCCTCTTGCCGTTTGTGCAGCCGGTAGAAGGCCAGCCCAAACGCGGCCGTCAGCGTGGCCGGCATCGCGAGCATGAACAGGATGCTGTACTGGTACGCGCGGGGCCGGGCCTTCGCCACCGCGACCGCCTGCGGATTCGAACCATTCTCGTTCGCCAACTGGCACATCGGGCAGGCCTGCGCGGCCGGCGCAACGGCCAGCAAACCGACGACGACGGCGAATATGAAGCAGACCTTGCGAATCATGATGTTGGAAATCCGAAAGGGGACGACCGATTGGCGGCCATTCGACATTTGGTCATTTTGACATTCAACTCGATCTGCTGTCCGCTCTCGGCTTTCCGCTGTCTCACGTCGGCCAGTGATACAGCATCCCGTAAATAATAACCCCTGTCACAGACACGTAAAGCCAGATTGGGAACGTGATGCGGGCGATCCGCCGGTGCCGGTTGATGTTGCCGGTCAGGCCGCGGTAGATGGTCAACGGGGCGAGAACGGGGATCGTTGCGGCCAGCACGACGTGGGTGATCAGGATCGCATAGTAGATCGTCGCGGCTGTCCCCGCACCGTCAAATTTCTTGCCGTGCGTCCCGGTGTAATGCTGCAGCGCGAAATGGTAGGTCAGATAGCTCGCCAGAAACGCAACTGAGACGCCGAACGCATACAGCATCGTCCGCTTGTGCAGCGTGACGTGTCCGGCCCGAATCGCCGTGAACCCGACCAGCAGAAGAACCGTCGCCAGCCCGTTCAGCATGGCGTTGGTCGCGGGCAACCGTGCGGCCCATTGCGGCAGTTTTCCGGTCGGGCTGCCGGCGAACTGTGCCGGCGGAATGCTGGTCGCCGGCGACTGCCCCTCAGGCACGGCATTGGGCGGGACGGGGCGGTTCTCCGGCGGCGTCTCGATTTTGCCGGCCAGCACCTGCTCCAGCTTGCGCACTTCACGTTCATCGCCGCTGGCGTACATGCCGAGGACCTTGCCGTCGGCCCCGACGTGGATCAGGCTCAGCGAGTGCGCAAATTCAAAGCCGGGGAGCCGGTCGGTCCCGAACGTCTCCCAGGCCGCCACTTTGAATCCATGACGGATGAGCCGGTACACCTCTCCCTTGTCGCCGGTCAGAAACAGCCACCGCTCGGGTGACGCCTGGTAGATGTCCGCATACTGCTGCATCTTTTCAACAGTGTCGTGCTCAGGATCAACGGTGATCGTCACGAATCGCACGTCAACGTCTTTGAGCTGCGAGTTCGGGTCGTGAATCTTCTTGACGAGGTTCGGGCACGCCATCGCACAGCGCGTGAAGATGAAGCTCGCCACCCAGGGCCTGCCGCGCAGATCTGCCGCCGTCACGGTGTTGCCGTGCTGGTCCTTGAGTGTGAAGTCGCCGATCTCCAGCGGATTCCACGGCTCCCGCTTGCCGTTCGGATCGAGCTGGACGGTCGGAACGGACGAGCCGGTTCCGGGAACGACGACGATCGGAGCGGGGGAATCTGTGGGCGCGGCCGTGCTGTCGCCCAAGGGTGCCGCATTCAATTCTGCCGTCGCGGGAGCTGTCGCCGCCGGGATTGGTTCCGCCGGTTCATTCGCACCCTGCGCTGCGCCTGAGATCCACACGACGGCCGCCAGCGCGCACAGGCACTTCGTCCAGTAGAGAATTCGGCAGAGCTGAGACGGCAATGTCATCGTCCACGGCGCTCGACAGCGGGATCGTGCCGAAATTCTACGTTCCAGGGCAGCGCTTCTCGACGTCCGTCCGCCCTGAGAATGCCCGATTCCCAGCCAACGGAATCAAGTCTGCGGGCGGCGTGCGAGCGCCGTGTCAACGGCAACCATGACCACCGCGAACAGAATCGTCAGCGCGACGCAGACCCACAGCGACGGCAGCGCCTGGGACGACTCGGGGAACATGATTCGCCGCAGGGCTGCGACGCCGTAGGTCAGCGGATTGATGGCCATCACCCACTGCAGCCAACCGCTCCCTTCCGATGGGAAAAACGCGCCGGACATCAGCCACATCGGAAACAGCAGGATGCTCATGATGGCGTGAAATCCCTGCACGGAATCGAGCCGCCAGGCAAACATGAAGCCCAGCCCGCACAGTCCCAGGCCCATCATCAGCAGCACGAGACTGGTCGCCAGGAACTGACCGACTCCCAGCGAAAAGGCGAGCGACGGGAACAAGCCCGTGGCCTTGAGGACGAGTGCGAGGCCGATGAACAGCACGGCCTGGACGAATGCCAGCAGCGTCCCGCCGAGGATTTTCCCCAGCACGAGTGACGTCCGAGGCACCGGCGCAGCGAGCACGCCCTGCAGGAAGCCTTCGTTGCGGTCCTGGATGACCGAGATCGACGAGAAGATCGACGTAAACAGCACGATCATCGCGGCGATGCCGGGGATGAAGTACGCCTGGTACGACAGACCGCCGTCGGCGGCCCCCGGCATGCGGAACGACCCGCCGAGGCCGACCCCGAACAGCACCCAGAAAATGATCGGCTGCGCGAACGCCCCCGTCACCCGCGACCGCTGCCGCAGAAAGCGGACGATCTCGCGCTGTGTGAGGGACCAGATGGGGAGGATTGGCGTCATATGAGCCAGACTACGAACAGTGCGAACAGTAAAAAAGTGCGAAGAGTAAGAAAGCTGCTGCCGTAATTCTGCGAAAGAGTGCGAGTGCGAACTGACTTTTTGCACTCTTCGTACCTTTCACACTTTTCGTACTCCCTCATCCTCCCAGAACCGGTGCCCCGTCCGGTCGATGAACACATCTTCCAGCGTGGGCTTCCCCAGCGAAGCTGACTGGATGCGGTCGCCAAATTCGGCCACCAGATCGCGGATCAGTTCGTGACCGGCCGAGCGCTCGATCCGCAGTGCCGTTCCAATTCTCCGGGGCTCGAGCTGAAATCGTCCGAGGATCGCGGCGGCGAGCCCGTCCGGGTCGTCCGCCTCGAGCGTTACGACGTCGCCGCCGATCGACGACCGCAGTTCCGTTGGCGTGCCGAGCGCGACGAGCTTCCCGTGATCCAGGATCCCCAGCCGGTCGCAGTGTTCGGCTTCCTCCATCAAGTGAGTCGTGACGAGAACCGTCACGCCCGCCTGTTCGCGAAGCTGGGCCAGATAGGTCCACAGGTCGTGTCTCGCGCCGGGATCGAGGCCGGTGCTCGGTTCGTCCAGCAGCAGGATCCGTGGACCGTGCAGCAGGCTCTTGGCGATTTCCACGCGCCGCTTGAGCCCCCCGGACAGCTTCTCCGCCAGATCTCGGGCGCGGTCCGCAAGTCCGAGCCGCGACAGCAGTTCGTCAATCCGCGCTGACAGCGGCGCCGCCGTCAGGCCGTACAGCATGCCGTGAAACTTGAGGTTCTCCCGCACGGTGAGCTTGGGATCGAGACTCGGCGCCTGGAACGTGACGCCGATCAAGCGGCGGACGGCGTCAGGGTCGGCGGCAACGTCGTGTCCGAGGATCCGCGCAGTACCCTCCTGCACCGGCAACAATGTGGCGAGGATCTTGAACAGCGTCGTCTTCCCGCCGCCATTGGGGCCGAGCAGCCCGAAGATTTCGCTCTGCGCCAGCTCGAAGCTGACGCCGGCCAGGGCTTCCCGTTCGCCGTAGCGGTGCCGGAGACCGGCAATCTCAACGGCGGGGGGCATGGGGAGTAGGAACAGTATGAAGGGTACGAAGAGTGTGAAAAGTGAAACGTTCGTCGCGACAACATCAACGCCGATGGGCCAGGTGCACGACACAAATCCTGACTTTTCGCACCGCTCGAACTCTTCGCACTTTTTTACTTGTGTCCCGGCGCGCTCGCTTCCTGCTCGCCATGCTCTGCGTGCTCGCCGGCGGCAGGCGCGGCGTGTTCTGACGCTGCGCCGTCGTGCGCAGCGGCGCCGTGTTCGCCATGTGCCGTGGACAGATGCCGCACCTGCGGCACGGTCTGGGTGTAGTAGTGCAGGCCGATGTCGGGCGCCAAGGCCAGCGGAATTCCGCAGGCCAGGATTGCCGTCGGCAGCAGGAGCACGTACTTCCATTTGCCCTCGAACTTGAGGTGCATGAAATACCGCATCACGTACTGTGACTTCGCCACGGCAACGGCGAGCACCAGCACGGCGATCATGCGGCGATTCATCGGCAGCAAGTCGAAGATTGCCGACAGGAGCGTGCACACGCACAGCGCGATGAAGATCGCCAGATAGTTCACGTGCGGCGCATGCTCGGCATACGCGTGATGTGAATCCGGTTCGTGGCCGGCAGCAGTCGGTGCGGCGGCGTGTGAGTCGTGCATGGTGTTTGTCGGTTATAGCTGTCAGTATTCAGGCGTCAGCAATCAGCCAGCGAAACCGCCGCGAGTGATTGCCACTGTCCCTTCTCGTCAAGGAAACATGACAACCCTCCCATTCTGACTGCTGAAAGCGGCTCGCTAAATCCCCGGAATGATGTAAATCAGCGGAAACAGGAAGATCCACACCAGGTCGACAAAGTGCCAGTACAGGCCGCTGTTCTCGACCCAGTCATGCCATTTTTCGTTAAGCCGTTCCCCTTCTTTCAGGACGAGCGCGAACAGGATCATCCCAACGATGACATGCAGCGCGTGAAACCCCGTCATCAGGAAGTACGTGGACGCGAAGATGTTGCCGTACAGGATCGGCTGCGGATGGTGCAGATAGGCCAGTCCCGGCGCAAACCGCGCTTCCTCTTCCATCCGATGCAAGACTTCGGTGGCCTGCGGGAGGGTGATCTGGTTGGCCGAGACCTTGTCGCGCAGCCCGTTGAACTCCCGGTTGAACTCCTGCCAGGCGCGAACCTCTTCGGAGTTTTCCACGAGGGCGGTTAACTGCGCCTGGCGCTGCGCGAGCGCATTGCGCGATTCGCCCGTCGCCGATGACAGATCCTGTTCGACCTTTTGCAGGTCCGCGGCGGCCGTTTCCACCTGGGACGCGACCCCCTGTTTGACATGCACCAGGGCTTTTCCCGGCACGAGGTCGTCGACCCACGCGTTTGCGCCGCGCTCCAGTTCCCGGACGATCTTCTGCAGCGCATCCGCTTCGGTCTCGGCGACGTGGCCCGGCAGGATGTCGTGCGACCACTTGCCGTAGTATTCAAACCCCTTGATGCCGAGGAACAGGCACGCGCAGACAAATGTGATCATCAGTGACTGGTACGCCTTCTTGAAGTTGCGCTGCCCCATCGCCTCGTGCGCCACCACGACCATGTAGCTGGAGAAAATCAGCACGAACGTGTTGATCGCCCCCGCCAGGATGTTGATGTGCGTGATGTGCGTGTCGGTCGGCCAGGCGGATCGCCCACTGGCGTCCACCGAGCCGAAGTACAGCACGATGTACGTCCCGATAAACGCCGTGAAGAACATGATTTCCGTGCCGAGGAACAGCCACATGCCCAACTTGGAGTTGGGAATGGGCAAGCCCATCTTGACGGCCGGTTTCGGGGTCGGATGTGACATGGAAAGTGGGTTCAGGATTCGGGATTCAGGATTCAGAGGACGTCGCGAAGTCCTGAATTTCTCATTGGAGGAGGCGCCAGTGGTCGAACAGGAGGACCGCCAGCAGGATTGGCAGATAGACCAGGGACACCCGCAGCAGCCGCCGGGCGGAGGCCTCGGTCCCGCGCTGTGCAAAGCGGAGCGACGCGGCGGCGTACCATGCCCCCAGGACCAGCGCCGTCACGGCGTAGACGTTGCCGGCAAGCCCCTGCTCGCGCGGCAGCAGGCTGACGGGGATCAGGGCCAGGGCATACGTCGCAGCCAGGAGACCGACGATGCGCTGCGAGCCGCGGGCGGGCAGCATCTGCAGCCCGGCGGCCGCGTACTCATCGCGATACCGCCAGGCGATCGCCAGAAAGTGCGGAAACTGCCAGAGGAACAAGATCGCGAACAGCGTCAGCCCTTCGCCAATCACTGGCCTGCCCGCGGCAGTCCAGCCGAGCAGGATCGGCAGCGCCCCGGGCGCCGCTCCCACAATTGTGCACAGGGCGACCGCGGCTTCAGCAGCGTGTAGGCCAGTGCGCCCTGGTGATCGACGCCATCAGCATCGTCGTTGTCGTATTCGTAAACAGCGCCCAATTCGACGATTGCCCACTACGGCCGTCGCAACGCCGAACCAGAACACGTCGCGCGACGCCGTCGACCGGTCGGCAAGGCGAGTTCGCGGTTCGACGCATGAAGCGCGTCGGTCTTCCGTTCCAGCAACTGGTTAAACGCGGCTCGCCGATGCCGCCGCCAGCGCGACGCCGAGCATCGCATGCAGCCAGGGCTCGACGCGCTGATCATCCTGGCAACCCAGTCCGTAGCCGACGGTCACCGCCGCCAGCACCAGCATCGCGATGCGCGGTTTGGCAATTCGACGTACTCGCCGCCGCGTGCCAGGACGCTGCGCAGCCGGTGCGGCGCAGGGTCAACCGTCCCCTAGCGCGGGTGTGGTCGACGTCGATTCGGTCACGATCCCGCTCATGTCGAACTCCTCTGAGCAGTCGTGATCGCGGTGAGCAGCGGCGGTTCGGGCTGAGCGAAATGTTCAATCCGCAGCACGCGAACAGCGTGCACGACGGCGCTCGCGAACAGCGCCATCCCGACCAGAGTGTGCGCCGTACGGAACAGCACCTGGGAAATCGAATCGGCCACCGCCACGTAGCCGAGGCTGGCGATGCCGTACCGCGTGGCCCACGCGCCGGCTCCCAGCGCCACTTGCGTCAGGGCGAACGCCAGCAGCCACCGGCCGCTGCGCTGCAGCCAGCCGATGCGGGTGTATTGCGCCACGATGGCATTGATTGTAATCAGCACGACGCTCACGAGGCCAAGCGTCAGATGTTCGTAGAGTCCCTGTCCCTGATGCCGGATCAGGCCGCCGAGCACGTACTGCGCGGCGAGCAGCGCTACGGTCAGCAGAGCGACCGGCTTGGCGGCGCCGGCGTCGCGTCCTCCCGCGAGGGATTCGGCGTCGCGCCAACTCGGGCTCAGTGCCGTCGCCACGCACGACATCAGCGACACGACGCAGGCGGCGAACAGGCCGTGCACCATCGCCAGTCCGCGATCGTCCAGCCATACGCGGAAGCCTCCCAGGACGCCCTGGCAGATCACGGCGAGCAGGATGGCGCCGCCGGCCCACTTGAGCCACACACGCCGCTCCTGAATGCCCAGCATGACAGTGAGACCGATCGTCCAAACACCGATCAGCATGCCGGCCAGACGGTGGCCATGTTCGAGGAACTTGTCCCAGTTGCGGGCGAAGTCGGACAGCCACGGGTAGGTGAGCATCGCCTGGCCGTCGGACGTCGGCCAGTCGCGAAACGCCATGCCCGCGTTGTTGATTGTCACCAGCGCGCCAGCCAAGACCGTCACCATCGCAATGCACGGAGTCGCGCACGCGTAGCGATAGAGCCAGGAAGGGGGACGGCTGGGAGTCATTACGACGCTCGAAGGAAACCGCAAATTGATGAATGCAAATTTCAAATTTGCATTTTGCAATGCTTCATAGCTTCCAGGTTCTCAATGCGCAGGCGCTATGGCCGGCCGCGATCCCGGCGCCGGCGGTTCCGTCTGCATCCAGTAGTCCGACTCGCGATCCGGAGCGGAGTATTCATACGGCCCGCGATACACCACCGGCACCTTCTCGAAATTGCCGTGGGGCGGCGGCGACGGCGCGGACCATTCGAGGCCGTTGGCCTCCCACGGATTGCGCCCGCAGGACTTTCCGTATTTCATGCTGTACAGGAAGTTGCCGATGAGCAGCAGCTGTGCGAAGCCCATGAGGATCGCCGAGATCGTCATCAACTGATTCATCGGCAACAGGTGCTCGAGGTACGGGTGCAGGTAGGGGTCGGCGTAGCGGCGCGGCATGCCGGCGACCCCCAGCAGGTGCATCGGGAAGAACGTGCCATTGAACCCGATGAACGTCAGGAAAAAGTGAATCTTACCGATCCGGTCGCTCATCATCCGCCCGAACATCTTCGGGAACCAGAACTGGATCGCACCGAACACGCCGAACAGCGTCGCCCCGAACAGCACGTAGTGGAAGTGCGCGACGATGAAGTACGTGTCGTGGATGTAAATGTCGACCGGCACAGCCGCCATGAAGATGCCTGACAGGCCGCCGACGATGAACAGCGACACGAACGCGACGCAATTCAGAAACACCGCGTTCCATACCGGCCGGCCGCCCCAGATCGTGCCGATCCAGTTGAACACCTTCACGGCGGACGGCAGTGCGATCATCACCGTCGAAACCATGAACGTCATGCCGAGCGCCGGGTTCATGCCGCTGGTAAACATGTGGTGTCCCCAGACAATGAACCCCAGGCCCGCGATCGCCGCCATCGAGTAGACCATCGGCTTGTAGCCGAAGATCGGCTTGCGGCTCATGCAGGCGAGCATGTCGGAGACCATGCCCATCGCCGGCAGCAGCATGATGTACACGGCCGGGTGCGAATAGAACCAGAACAGGTGCTGCCAGAGCAGCGGCTGGCCGCCGCCGATCGTCGGCTCGGCGTTGTTCACGACGAGTCCACCAGGAACGAAGAACGAGAACCCGAACGACCGCTCGAACACCAGCATGAAGCCGGCCGCCGTGAGGACTGGCAGCGCGAACGCCTGCAGGATGGCGGTGATGAACATCGCCCAGATCGTCAGCGGCATGCGGAACAGCGTCATGCCGGGCGCCCGCATGTTGATGATGGTCGTCATGTAGTTGACCGAGCCCATCATCGACGAGACACCGATAAACGTGACAGCCAGCAGCCAGAACGTCTGGGCGTGCCCCGAACCGGGAGCGGCGGAGACAATGGCGGACAGTACCGGATAGCTGGTCCACCCGGCCGCCGGACCGCCGCCGAACAGGAAGCTCAGCCCGAAGCAGGCGATCGCCGGCCACATGAACCAATAGCTGAGCATGTTGAGCGTCGGAAATGCCATGTCGTCGGCGCCGATCATCAGCGGGATCAGGAAGTTGCCGAAGGCGCCGGCGAGAATCGGGATGATGACCAGGAAGATCATCACGGTGGCGTGCATCGTGAACAGCATCGTGTAGAAGTCGGGCGAGATCTGCCCTCCTTCGGCGGCGAACAGTCCGCCGAACAGCGGCATCGATTCCCAGCGGAACGCGAGCTGCCACCGCACGCCGAGCGCCAGCGCGCCGCCGACGAGCAGCATCAGCAGCGTGGTAATCAGGAACTGGATGCCGATCATCTTGTGATCGGTGGAGAAGACGTACTTGCGGATAAAGCTGATCTCGTGGTGATGATGCGCATGCGCATCATCGCCGTGACCATGCAGTGCGTCGGCGGTGGGGGAGATCGTACTCATATTGATCGTGGGTAGTGGGTAGTAAATAGTGGGTAGCGAATGATGAG
>JAXMBS010000069.1:0-29641 GCA_046349775.1 Planctomycetaceae bacterium
CGCAGAAGTCGAGCGCGAGTGGGCGAAAGTCGAATTCTATCTGCGGAAGAATCAGCCGACGTCGGTGGCGTTGTACTGCAATCGGATCATGCACAAATACCCGGAGTCGCCATATGCCAAACAGGCGGCCCAGACGCTGGAGAAGATGCGGAAGAAACTGACGCCGGAAGAGGCAGCCGTGTTCCTCGGCACGGCGCCGCCGGTCGACAAGGAACAGCAGCAGCCGTCCGGCCGGACGATCTACAATCCGACGCCGCCGGCCGAAGTCGATCCGGTCAAACCACCGGAGTCGCCTGCAGCGTCGGAGCCCGACTGGTGGAACTCACCGAACGCACCAAAGCGAACGGACAGTGCTCCGGACCTGAAGCCGGTCGAGCCCGAACAGCCGAAGTCACCGGGAGACGAACCGCCGGCACGGGTGGAGCTGCTGGGAGGAGCGAGGGAGTAAGGAGTCGTCAGTCGCGAGAAGCAGAAAACCATGGTTGGGTTGACGTCGGCAGACTGGCATGCGGTAGGGCCGCTGAGGCGGCGCGAGGCGCTGCTGCAGCTGGGTCTGATGCTGGGGCTGCCGGGTTGCGGGTACATGGTGGGGAATGCCCGGGCTCCCGAGATTCGCACCGTGCATGTGCCGACGTTTACGTCGGATAGCTTTCGGCGTGGCTTCGAGTTGCAATTGACGGAAGCCGTGCAGCAGCAGGTGCAGATGCACGGCTTTCGGCTGGCAAAACCGCCGGATGCGGACTCCCGGCTGATCGGGAAGATCGTGAGCGTGAACAAGCGACCGGTGAACCAGAACCGGTATGACGACCCGCGTGAGCTGGAAGTGGCGCTCGCGGTGCATGTGAAGTGGGAAGACGCGCGGACGGGCCAAGTCCTGAATTCCAGCGATTTTCCGATGAACCGGATCGGATTGCAGGCGGTCACCGAGACCACCTTCGCCCCGGAAACGGGTCAGTCGCTGGCCACCGGGACTCAACAGGCGGTCGATGTGCTCGCCCGGAAGATTGTCGGCATGATGGAAACGCCGTGGTAAATCGCCCGCACCGGACTTCGTGGCAGGGCGGGTTCTTGGCGAAATCTTAAGATTTTCCCGGTAACGACGACCGGGAGGGGCGCCGCAATACATCCAGTCTGCGGTGGGATTGCCATCAGAACGGCGGATCGTCCATAATCCAGGCGAACTGCCGGTGCTGAACCGCACCAAATTCCGGGAATTCTGCGGACCCTTCGCGCGTCTGTTTGGCAGCGAACGGACTGCTGCGCTCGGCGCGCAAACCCATCACGCGGCGATCGTTTCTACAAGAATTGCCTGCGGACTTTTGAAAGTTCAAGAATTCTCTGAAACCTGCGAATTGCTTGTGGTGTTTTCAGAGGTACGGGCGTAAGTGGGAGAGCATATTCCGGCCACCGGAGCACCAGTGTTACGGTCCGCCATTGGGGGACTGTGATGCGGGCCGGGGGCAAATTGATCTGATATCACATCAGGAGAGCGGGCGATGGTTCGTCGACTTTCTACGCAAGTCGCTGGCGGGCTGGCCTGGTTCGCGATGTTCGGGATGCAGGCCGTGCTGGCCGCCGATGCCGAGATCGCCTTTGACCCGCCCAAGGTCGTCGCCGTCCGGCAAACGAACGGCGCTCCCGCACGCGGGCACTTGTTGCGGATCACAGAGGACGAACTGTGGCTGCGGGTGCTCAATGGCTCCGAAGTGACGTTCAAGCTCGAGAAAGTCCGTTCGGTGAAGTCTTCGGACCGTGGGCTCGAGTTCTGGCCGGGCAACGAGAGCTTTTCCGAGTTTGCGGCGCGCATCGCGAAAATGCCGGGGGTCGCTTTCGCCGGTACGCTGCGCAACCGTCCCGGGGGCAGGAATCCAGGACGCGCGCCGGCCGTCGCCAATGCCGGGGACGACGAAGACGACGGTCGTCGTCGTGGAAAAAGAGATCGAGCTGCCGCCGCTCAGCAGAATCAGTCGGCGAGCACTGCCAACCGCAATCCCTTCGGAAATCAGGCGACGGCTTCGCCGCAGTCGCAGCACGGTCGTACAGCGCCCCCGCGTGAAACCGACGACCTGAATTCATCGGCGAATGCTGTCGCCGGCGACCCTCAGTCGGGAACCGAAATTCTGACCTGCTCGAACTGTATGCAGGATCTGCCGGCGAACTTCCACAGCGGCGACAAGTGCCCCAACTGCGGAAAGGTCGCAGTGTTTGATGACGGCGGGTCGTCGAATCCCTTTGCAGTCGCGGGGGGATCAGGCGCCGGCGGAGGAAATCCGTTCGTCGCGAACGGAGCGGCGCCCCAGGCCCAGCCCGCGCCGGCAGCGCCCCAGGTGCAGAACCAGGGGTTCGACATGGCGAACATGCCGTGGTTTGCAAAGGTCGGAATCTTTGCGGCGTTCGTCATCGTCGGATGGGTGCTACTGCAGCGGCGCGGGTGAGCGTCCTATGAGCGCTGTCGAATGCCGGATGTTGCGTCCGCTGTGCGCGCTGATCGCATTCGGATGGCTGGCGACTGACCCGCTTCACAGCGCCGAGCAGCCGGCGATCCCGCCCACCCGCTACGACGGACGCACGCTCGCGGAATGGCGCGAGCGCATCAGTCGCATCGACTACAAGTCCCCCGAAGTCGGCCGTGAAGTCCCCGGTCTGCTGGCGATCGCCCGGGACCGCACGGCGCCGTGGTTCAGCCGACGTCAGGCCGCGCTAACGCTCGGCCGCATCGGTGAGCCGGCCAAGATCGCAATTCCCGAACTCGTCCAGCTCCTCGATGAGCCGTCCGAGATACCGGAGCAGTCTACGCGACTGTGGGTCATCAAGGCCCTGGCCCTGTATGGCCCATTGGCCGCAGACACGGCGCCACAACTGGTCGCGATCCTGGAAGACGCCTCGGGCGCTCCGTTGCCGCGCTTGATGGCGCTGGAAGCGCTGGGGCGAATCGGACCGGCGCAGCCGCTCGCGCTGCCGGCGATCACACGCGCTCTCGACGAAGGTCTCGCAACCGCAGCGAGCGCCGACGCGCGGGAGCGCGCCGTGGGCGCCGCCGAAGTGCTGGAACTGTTTCGCGGGCAGGGGCCTGCCACGCCGTCCCTGATCCGTGCCACCGCTGCGCACGACGTCCTCCTGCGGCGTGCGGCGGCGAATACCCTGGGCCAGATTGGGCCGCTCGCCGAACCGGCCGTTCCGCCGCTGGCCGATCTCGTCATCTTCGACGAGTCACACGAGGTGCGCGACCTGGCGGCAAGAGCCGCTGGGCTGCACGGCGCGCCGCCGAGCCTGTGCTCGTGCAACTACTCGAAGATGCCGACGCCGAAGTGCGTGCGGGGGCGTCGGCCTGCCGGGAACTGAAGTCCGCCGCCACGCCGACCGTCGCCGCGCTCCAGACCGCCGTAGCCGACTCGGCCCCACAGGTGCGGATCGCAGCACTGGAGTCGCTCTGGGCTGCCGCACAATCCGCAGTCCGTCGTCCCGCCTTCGATCGCGGAGCTGAGCAACGACGATCGCGACATCCGCATGCGGAGCGTGCGACTCCTCGAAGCAATCGGACCAGGACTTTCCGATTGGTTGCCGGAGTTGCGAGCGCTGGCACAGTCCGACGGCGGACAAGCTGCACGAGCGGCAGCGCGGGTGCTGCGCACGTACGACACCTCCTTCAAACGCGAAGAGGAACCGCGAATAAACTTCGCGAATCGACGCGAATGAGGGGGGCAGCAGGCCGGCATCTTTGTTAACGCATTGGGAATCTGCGGTCCCCAAGACACCCTGCGGCCGGAAGTCTTCTTATTCGCCTTCATTCGCGATTCCCTGTCCGGCCGGTCTTCCAGAGGGTGGCTGTCGCCACGTGCCAATCGTGTTCCTGGTGCGTACAATGGACCGCGAACGGAACTGTCCTCCCGGACACGGTGAACTGATGGACCTGCCGGCATGCGGCTCAAACTTGATGTCCGGCGGCCTTGGGCGCTGCCCACGCTGCGGCGCCGAACGCCGACTGCCCGCCGACGTGACGGCCGTCCATTGTGTTTGCGGGGAGGCGCCGTTCATGCAGATCGTCGAGCCGACCCGGCGCGTGCGCCCGGTCCCCAAACCGCTCAATCCCTATCTGACGATTGATCCCGACGCCCCCGATGAAGCCGGGGAGGTCGCGGTGCTGGTCACGGAGACTGTCACGGCGACCTCCGTTGAAATCGTGGCCGGATCGGACGCGCCGCAATCGTCGGAAACCACGGCCAACGCTCCCTCCCCGCGCCGAAACGACCAACGCCATCAGCGCCGCCAGCGCGATCGTCGCCACGATTCCCCGCGACCGTCACAGAATGCTCCCATTGCCGGCGACGCAGTCACGGCTGCCCCGCCGCCCATGCCGCCTGTCCACCCACCAGCCGACAAGACACCGGACCACCAGACACAAAACGACCAAACACCAAACGACCAAACACTCGGCCCCTCGCTCCTGCCCCCTGGCCCCTGACCTCTGCTCGCCATGCCGACATTCGAGTACTCGAAATGGGACGGTCAGGCGTTTACGCCGCAGTCGGCGGACAAGCTGTTCGATGAGTTCTCGCAGTACCTTGTCGACTACGGCGAGGACGTGCTGGAGAACCTGGAACGGTGGGAGGAAGAGCATCCCGACATCGTCGATATGCTCATCAAACGCGGCTTGGTTGAAAAAGACGAGAAAGGGCAGTTCCGCGTCACTCCCAAGGGACTCAAGCGGATCGAGAACAAGGCGCTGGAATCGCTGTTCGACGTTCGCGGCAAGGACCAGCTCGGCCGCCACGACACCGAGTTCCGCGGCCCCGGCCAGACGGTTCATGAGGAGTCGAAGCCCTACGAATTCGGCGAC
Organism: Planctomycetaceae bacterium; assembly: GCA_046349775.1. Lineage (GTDB taxonomy): Bacteria > Planctomycetota > Planctomycetia > Planctomycetales > Planctomycetaceae > JAEUIG01. The sequence goes on from JAXMBS010000069.1 coordinate 4,838, forward strand.
CCGGTCAGCAATCTCAACCTGCACGAGACGCTCAAGAACGCGCTGCAGCGTCGCGCCCAGCAGACTCCCGCGGCGGACCATCCGGAGCGCGTCGACATCGGCGAAGAAGACCTTGTGGTCTACGACACCGAGTACCAAACCGCCTGCGCCACTGTCGTCCTCCTCGATATGTCCGGCAGCATGGTCCGGTACGGCAAATTCTCGGCCGCCAAGCGGGTCGCGCTGGCACTGCAGGCCCTCGTCCGCAGCCGCTACCAGCAGGACTGGCTGCAGGTCGTCGGCTTTTACACCTACGCCTCGCCACTCAATGAGCGCGAGTTGATCAACGCCGCGCCCAAGCCGGTCAGCATCTTCGACTCCCGCGTCAATATCCGCATCGATCTCGACAAGCCGCCGCGGCGTGTCCCTGAACACTTCACGAACATCCACGCCGGTCTGCAGTTCGCACGCCGGCTGCTCCGCCGCCGCCCGGCGGCAAATCGGCAGATCATCGTCATTACCGACGGCGAGCCGACCGCGCACGTCGAAGGCCGCCAGCTCGTCCTGATGTACCCCCCCAGCGAGAAGACTGCCCGCATCACGCTCTCCGAAGCCCGTCGCTGCGCCAACGAGGGGATCCACATCAGCAGCTTCGCGCTGATCGAAGATTACTTCTACCTGGGACTGGTGAACTTCGTCGAGCAGATGGCGCAGATGACCGGCGGCATCAGCATGACCTGCAACGCCGAGGACATGGGCAACATGGTGATCAACAGCTTCGTCGGCGGGCGGCGGAAGCGGTCTCGCGTCTGAGCGACTCGGATCGAAGAAGAGACAGGACGAAACAGAGGTGAGGTCGCAGAGTCGCCCCGCGTCTTAAGATTCATCGTGTGCAGAAAGACCATTGTTGTCGGGCGCAGGCTGCGATGCGAATATCTGAATGACTCACGACCATCCGCAATCAATATCGGATCATTACGCTGCATTTTCTCTGTGCTCTCTGTTACCTCTTGTTTTTCACGATCTCGGCTGATCAGCATTACTATGAAAATCGACTACACGCTCGAACTCTCCGCCCCGCGCGAGCTCGTCTGGCGCGCCTTCGACAACCCGTCGAATCTCCAGAAGTGGCAGCCGAGCCTGATCAGTTTCGACGCGGTCAGCGGAATGCCGGGCCAGGTCGGCGCCAGGTCGCAACTGACGTATCGCGAGGGGGGCCACGAGATCGTGCTGATCGAGACGGTGACGCTGCGCCGCGAACCGGAGGAGTTCGCGGGCACCTACGAAAGCGATCACGGCGTCAACATCCTCTCGAACCGATTCGCCGAGACCGGTACGGGCCTGACGCGCTGGGACGTGCTGACGGAAATGCAGCTTAAGGGCATGGCGAAGTTCATGGCGCCGATGGTCCGCGGTATGGTCGAGAAACGCGTCCGCGCCGACTGCGAACGGTTCAAGACGCTCCTCGAAGCCGGCGAACTCGCGACATAGACCGCAGTCCACATGCCCGCCATCCGCTGCTACCGGCCGGCCGATCTGCCGCTGCTCCAGGCCATGACGGCTGCGGCCTTTGACGGCGTCTCGATCGACCAGGGACTGGAGCGCGAGTTCGGGATTGTCGCCGGCCACGATTGGCAATGGCGGAAGATGCGGCACATTGCCGACGACGCGGACCGCAATGCGGAGGGAGTCCTGGTGATGGAAGCCGACGACGGCAGAATTGTCGGCTTCATCAGCACAGTGCGACCGAGAGGCCGGTATCGGCTACATCGCAAACGTCGTTGTCGATGCCGAGTTCCGGGGGATTGGGCCACGGCCGCGAACTCCTGTTTGCAGCGCTGCGGCATTTTCGGGAGTTGGGACTCACCCACGCCCGGATCGAGACGCTGGTCCAGAACGAACGGGGACGCCGACTGTACGAATCGATTGGATTTCGCGAAATTGCCCGGCAGATCCATTTTGCGGCAAAACTCTCGTAGACCTGGAAGCACCGAATCCGGATATCGATGACCCACGGCGTCGGCGGTGAGAATTCCATTGCCGCCGCTGAAACACACCGCCGCCGGGAAAGCCCGCCGACGCCGCGCCACGAATTGACCACGCGGCACAGCCGACTTACGATCGTGACTGGCGGAATGACGGCGGGCCGCGGCGCCGACACCCTTCTCTGCGGGCATCAGCCTTGGCCGAAAAACTGATTATCGATGCGGACCCCGGCATTGGCGACGCACTGGCGATCGCTCTGGCGCTGACAGATCCGGCGCTGGACGTTTTAGCGCTGACCGCCACGGCCGGTCGCGTCGCAGGCGGGCAGGCGGCGCGGAACCTGCAGTGCGTGACCGCCCACCTCGATCCCGATCTGTGGCCGCGATTGGGAATTTGCGACCGCCCGCAGTTTCCGGCCCCGAGCGGCGTCGATGTCACTCCCACCGCGCTGCTCGACGGTGAGACCGGTCTGGGCGAATGCAACGTCCCGATTTCCGAACTGCACCAGAAGCACGAATCCCCCAAGCTGCTTGCCGAACTGGTCCGAACTCATCCCGATCAGATTACGTTGCTCACGCTCGGGCCACTGACCAACGTCGAACTTGCACTGGAGCTCTATCCTGAGTTCCTCCAGCAACTCAAGGCGCTTGTCGTCCTGGGGGGCTCCGTGGGCGCCGGCGGAGACGCCACGCCGGCGGCGGAGTTCAATTGCCTGGCCGACGCCGAAGCCGCACGCAACGTACTGACCCACCCCGGCACGAAGACCCTTGTCCCGCTAGAAGTCTCCCAGCAGCTGATGCTTTCCTTCGACCAGTACCAGCGCTGGGAGCAATGTGGCGTCTCACGATTACGACAGTTTCTGGCATGGACGCTCCCATTCGCACTCCGCGCCAGCCGCCAGCATCTGGGTCTGGAAGGCGTCCGGCTCCCCGGCGTGGTCGCACTGAGCGCCGTCAGCCAGCCGCAGCTTTTCCAGCGCGAGTCGATGTCCGTCGACGTGGAGCTGCATGGAGAGCTGACGCGCGGCATGACGGTATTCGACCGCCGCGGCATCTCCAAATGGCAGACGAATATCGACGTCCTGACCGGCGTCGATACGCAGGGCGTCCTGGATTACATGGCCCGGATCATTCGCTCAGCCGTGTGATCGCAAGCGGTCAGCGATCAGCGGTCAGCTTTCAGAGACTTCTCGCGTCCGTCGATCAACCATAGACGATCAACGCCGTCACTTGGCCGCCTGCTTCAACTCCGCCATCTCGATCTTGAACTCGCGAATCTTGTCCGCATCGAGATGCCCGGAGGCCGCCTGCGTCAGATCGGAGCACATTTTCCTGACGCGCGATTCCGCCACGCGGTCTTTCAACTGTTTGGCGGCCTGTGCGGCGGGCAGCTCGATCGACGCAATCCGCTCGCGAAAGGCGTCGTAGTCCGGCACGGACTGCAGCTGCTCGAGATACTTGTCGACGTTTTCCCATTTCCGCGCCTTGGCCGCACGCCGCGTGAGGGACATCAGCACGTTGCGCCGCGAAACCGCATCGATCAGCTCTCCTTCCACCACCGACAGCGCCCCTTCGACCGACAGTCGTGCCGAATCGTCGGGAATCGCCAGCGTGGCCGTCTCGACGAGTCCCGGAATGATCGGCACGCGCCCGAGTATCGCCTTGCCGCTGTGGACCAGCACGTGCCAGAGCGGCCTGGTTGGGTCGGCATTAATGACAATCGAGCCGCGCCGGTCGGTGAGTAATTCGATCCGGTCTTCGACGGGATCGTCGGCTGTTGGCAGTCGATCGAACAGTTCCACGCGACAGCCAGGCAGCGGGTCGGAGGCATCTCCCCGCGGGGCGAGGATTAACCGGGTCGCAGGAAAGACCGGCCGGGCGGCGATCGCATAGATCTCCATCCGGCGACGGGAGCCCGAGAGCGGAGTCCGGAAGGCCGAGACAGTCTCGCACTCCATCCGGGCGCGCTCGACCGTCTTCACCCGCACGTACGTCCAGGGAAGATCACGAATCTGCTGCAGCTTGTGCTCACGATCGTAATACCGCACAAACGGAATCAGCAGGTCGCCCGGCTTGAACGGAATGGATTCGGGATCCCCTGGCGGAAATTCTCCGCCGCGCGCTGCGGCAATCACCACGCCTTCCTGGACGTCTTCGATCCGACAAACGGCCCGAAACGACTTGCGGATCAGGCCGGCAGCGAGCGCGGACACCAGCCGCGCGTCGAAGGTCGTTTCGACGTACGCCGGTCCGAGGGTCCGACCGGCAGCATCCCACTCGCGGGCGGCAATCGTCCAGGCGCTGCCTGAAATCGCAACGCCAGCCAGGATCACCTTGTCGTAGGTGGACTCGCCGTAGCGGGCCGTCATGTCCTCGACCTTGAGTGTCTCAATCGCCGTAACTGACGCCGGCTGGCCATCGACTGCCATTTCGAGCGTGGTCGTCCACATCTGGCCCATGCTGGCGCGCAGGTCCGTAGCAATCTCGTCCAGCACCCGCGAACGGAACCGTGGATCGATCTGCGAATCGGTCGGCACATGCACCCGGAGCAACACCGAGTAGGGCGCTAGCGCCGGCAAAACTTCCTCTTTCGCTGCCGCGGGCTTGGCCTCCACGGCTGCTCGCGGCGAGTCGGTCGATCCCGCCGCATCTTTCGCCTGAGTGTCAGAACTCGCCGCCGCCGGGGCGACTGCGGCCGGCGCCGCTGTTTCGGTGGAAGCCGATTCCTCAGCGGCGCGAACGATCAAGACACCGCCGAAGAGCAGACATGTCGGCAGCATGGCCCAGAGCCAGGCGCGTCGGCTGGGCAACAGCGCGATGGTCAATTGGTCCGAATTGTGCGGATCACGAGGCATGCTATTCCGCCGGGTACCAGGCCTGCATCGTCCACCTTTCAATGCCGTGATAGCAGTTCAGCGGACGTTCCGGGAATCCCTGGACGTTCTTGCGAATCACCAGAAAGCCATCCACCTCCCACAGGGGCAGGCAACGGACTTCCGACCAGAGCTTGCCGTGCAGACCGCGCACGTTGTCGAGCGCACGTCCCCAATCGCTCGTGCGATCGATGTCGACCAGCGCCAGCCGCAGCCAGTCCGGAAACACCGACAGATCGGTGATCTGCGCCGTCGGCGCAGCCGCCAGAAACGGCCAGAGCGCCACGGTCGGCTCGGCGATCTGCAGCGTGCGGTAGGCGAGATCCCAGTCCTGGTCGTCGTCGGTGACGGCGCCGGGATCGACAATTTCCACCTCGAGGCGGACCCGCTTCCAGTCGCGCACGAGCTCCGCTGCGGCCGCGCGTTCCACCGGCGATTGGGCGACCAGCATCCGCAACGTGGGGAGCTCGTTCCCCGTGACCCGCGCGGCGGCCAGCAACAGCGCCATTGCGGCCGACTGATCGAAGCTCTTCTCGCCGACGTCCGAGCTGTTGGCCGGACTGAACGACGGAAACGGGCTGCTCGCCAGCCGGCCATGGGCGGCGGACGGATCCCGCAGTACGACGTCTCGCAGAATCCGCCCGCGGTCCACTGCAGACAATAGCGCGCGACGCAGCTCGCGGACCTTCAAGGGCGCCGACTGCGGGTTGATCTGCAGCACGTGCGTTGTGGGGAGCGCGTATTGCTGAATGAACATCTCGTCCTTCAGCTTTGGATCGACCTGCACGCGCCGCACGATCCAGTCCGGCAGGTCCGGCAGCATCGACACTTCTCCCTGCCGCAGTCCGAGCACCGCCTTGTCATACGACGGATACACGTGCTCCACGACTTCGGCCACGTGGTACTCCGCCAGCCCATTTGGCTCAGGCGTCGCCCGGCGGAACACGGCGTGCTGCGCATCGGACTCCGCGGCGATGAAGCCGCCGGCGAAAGCGGCGGCGGCAGCGGCCTCCGCGGCGTCCTCCGCTCCGGCACTCGTCGGCACGATGCCGGCGAGCACCGGCTCGATTCGCGCGGGAACGCGGTGAAACCGGACCTCGACTTCCACCGGCGAACGGACCGACACGGAGTCCACGTATCCCGACAGCCGCTCGTCGAACTGCGCACTCGCCGGGTTCAACCGTTCCTCCAGCATCGCAGCGAATGCCGGAGCGTCGAGGAGCGGCTGCGTCTCCCAGGGTTGCCGTGTCTGCCGGAGCGTGATGAGCAGCCTCCGCCCCAGGTCGTACGGCTCCCACGATTCGATGTACTTCGTACGGTAGTAGGCCGAGCCATTCCGGTAGCGATCCACCTCAAACAGCGGCACTTGAGTCAGGAGTCGCCTGCGATCCACGGCGGGGTCCGGTTCGGGCGAATGCTCCGCGTCGGCCGGCGGCAACCGCACCACCCCCACGCGCAGTCGCTGGTACCGCTGCGCCAGCGGGCGGAATCGCGGCAGCAGGTTCGGCGTCCGCGGCCAGAAGACCGCCGCCTGTTCGGCCAGATCGGCGGCCTTGCCAGGCTGGCCGTCGCGCGCGGCCTGTTCCGCCGCGGCGAGCAGCTCGTTCGCCTGCTGTGCCATCATTGCCGAATGCTGCTGAAACAACGGGTGGCCCGGATACAAGTCGCCGAGCTGGACTAAGAAGTGTCGCGCGGCGCGATTGTCCCCCCGCTGCAGCGCCTGAGCGGCGAGCGTCCCCAGCAGCTCCGGGATCGCATCTGACAGCCCCGGATAGTCCGCCGCGCGCCTCGTAAATCCAACAGCAGCACCAGCGCGCTTCCGGATTGCCGCTTTTGGCCGCTGCTGCCCGTCGACCATCAGCAGTCGGTTGTGCCGCTCGGCCGCGCCGGGCCACGCAGTCCATTGTCTTTCGAGCCTGAGCAGCAATTCGAACGCCGTCGGCAGCTGGCCTTCGTCAATCAGTGCGTCGATCCGCTGCAACACCAGGTCCTCGTGGTGCACGATGTGATCGATCAGAACCAGCGGCAGTCCGTATTCCGGTTCTCGGTGTCCTCCGGAATCGTAATGATCAGGGACTGCAACAACTGCAGTTCGGCGTTCAGGCGCTCCAGCTCTTCGCCCGACTTGCCGCGGCGCTCGGCATTTTTTGCGTCGATCTCAGCACGCCGCTGCACAATCGTGTCCGGCCGCGGCACGAGCGGTTCGCAGACCACTACGTCTTTGTCTTTCAGCACGATCCAGTCGCGGGGCGGGTCATTCAGCAGGGACTCCGCCGTCGGCAACGTCAGGTCTTCGAGCTTGGGCAACTCGGTCTTCGTGACGTCGGGAGGGGGTTGCGGTTCCGTCGGCGCCGCAGGGTCGGCCGGCGCATCCGCCGGAGGTTTCGGCTGAGCACTGGCGGGCGCAGCCCATTGCAGCAGTGCCGCAGCACTCGTCAGCGTCATCACGGCCAGGGTGCGCCGCCAGAGAGGCTCGCGCGCATTCACGCGCGGCCATTCACGTTGATCGCTGTCCAGCCAGGAAACTCATCGGGACGCCAGCTCCGTTACGCGAATCAGACTGCCGTCGAGAGTCGGCACGAGCCATTCGCCGCCGGCGTCCAGCGGAGCGCCCGACAGACGGCTGCCCGTCGCCAATTCCGCTTTGACTTCGCCGGTCTGTGCGGAAACCAGCCGCACGCGGCCATCGACTTGAGGGATCAACAGATTTTCGCCGACGCGCAGCGGGCGACCGGCAATCGATGCGCCGTCCAGTGCCAGCGGCTGCGCCCACCGCGAAGGCAATTCACCGGTGGGCTCCAGGCAATGGCATTGTGCGGCCCCGGTCTCAACAATCAGCGCGTCGCCGGCCAGCCACACGTCGTTGGTGACCGGCAGGTCCATCGTCCGCCGTCCGGCCGCATCCAGAGTCAGCGCATCCAGCACACGAACCTGCTGCTGCCCATCGGCCACCGCCACTCGGCCGTCGCGCACATCCGCCTGAAATTCGACCGGCGCCTGCAGATCGATGCGCGTCACCTCCGCCAGATGGGTGCGGGGATTCGTCTGCAGCCGCACCTGCAGGACCTGGCCGGACCTGGTGATGGCGACGGCGTTCTGGTTGTCGACTGCGAGGACTTGCCGCCACTGCATCCGGTTGACCTGGTCGCTCGGCAAACCATAGGCCTCGACGGGCGACTGTCCCGGGCTGGTCGACAGTTCCAGCTTGCCTGCCATCGGCAGCAGAAACCGGTTTCCCAGCGGTGCCGGCGCGGCCTGCAGCGACGCCGAGAGCGGATAGGCGGCGTCCACCTGCCCGAGCCGCGAGATCAGCCACAGCTTGGGCTCGGCTCCGCCGGCCGCAACCGCCACCTGCCCCTGTCCGAATGCCGTCGCGAAGATCGGTTCGCGCAATTCGTCGGACAGCGGCAACCGCACCGCCTCGCCGAAGAACCCGCCCTGTTGCCACTGTTGCGGAGTCACGCGGAACGCGTGCCCGGCCTCCGTAATGCAGACCAGGCTCGGCTTGTCCCCCGTCATCAGATTGCTGGTGATGATCCGTGCACCGACGACCGCCTGCCAGTCGCTGGTCAGGTCGTCGCGATTCGTCTGCGTGAACGTCACGGCCGACGTATACGGTCGCTGGCGGGCGTTAAACATCGTCCCCCCGACGTACTGCAGCGGCTGCGTCGACAGTCCGATGGCCACGACCTTCTGGTCCGCGTCGAGAGCGCTGGTCGTCAGTTGCAGTTTTCGCAGCGCGCTGCCCGCCATCCACAACTGCTGATCGGGTCCGGTGAGCAGATAAGTCGTGCTGTCCCCGCCTCCCTGGACCTGATAATTCGGGCCGGTGATCAGCGGCGGCTGGCCGGGATCATCGGAAACGGTAAACGCCGCGACGCGTTCGCCTGTGGAGGGCACAAACAGATCGCGGCCCCGAATGACCGGCAGGTCGAGCACGTGTCCTGAAACCTCGGCCGCGGCCACCTGCGACAGACGCTGCGGATCGCTCGACTGCAGCAGTCGCAACGCGCACTTTTGGGGGCCGTTGTTCTCGCTCAAGAGCACATACGGGCCAATCGACAACAGCGGGGCCTGAATCGAACCCGGCGGCTGAGCCAGATACGACACGCCGACGCACTCCAGCGGCTGCTTCGTCAGCGTATACACGACGTCACGGTCGCCCGCGACGACCAGATGCGTCCGGTCGAGCAAGGCGACCGGCCCGCTGATCGACTGAGAAAACTGCAACCGGGTGGACGCGGCGCCGGACTGCAAGTCGACTTTAACGAGCGCGCCCGATCTCAGCGGCACATATAACTGCCCCTCATCGAGCAATGGCGTGCCGGCAACCGGCTCTCCGAGCGGCTGCCGCCACATGAGCGCACCGGTATTCTGCTGCAATCGCACCAGTTCATTGGTCCGAGAGTCGAACGTGATCAGGCTCGGAGTTCCCGGCTCGCGCACTGGAAAAAACGGCGTTTGCAGCCCGATCACGCGCCGCCAGATCGGGGCACCGGTGATCGTGTCGACGCCGTACAGGCAGTCCTTGGCAATCACGCACACCGCTTCCTTTACGGAAACCACGTCCGTGCGCGAACGCGCAAAAAACGCCAGCGACAGCGGCGTCGGATACGTTACGGGTACGTCGTCGGCAACGCCGGGACGATCCAGCGTCTCCGCAGTGACGCGCTCCGCTTCGGTCTTCAGCGTCGCCTGCATCTCTGCTTCGAGCCGCTTGTCCTTCGCGAACTCGGGATACCGGACCAGCAGGTCGCGGCGGATCTCGAGCGCCTTCATGGGATCCTTCGCCTTGAGGGCGTCGGTCAGCGCCGCCAGCGCCGTGTCGAAGGTCTCATGCTGCAGGATCGCCGCCTCCGAGACGAGCCGCAATTTGGCCACTTCGTCAAGGAGTTCCGTGGGAGGCGTGTCCTTCGGCGTGTAGGTGCCGACCATCGCCACGGCTTCGTCAGAGATTTTCAGCAACGAGCGATCAAAATTCTTGCCGGCGTCCGCAGCGGCCCCTTTCGCGATCCGTGAGGCCCGGTCGGCAATTCCGGCGTGCTCTCCCTCGAACCCTTCGTAGTCGCGGCTGTCGTGGATGAACGTCTTGAGCGCCTCCAGGCCCTTCGGCCAATCCTTGACGGCGCCGGTCAGATGCCGGTCGGCCCCGGCGAGACCCGCCAGCATCAGCGCCTGCTCTTCCAGGGGATGGCCCAGGTGCGTATTCGCAAACTGGTTCAGTTGCGTGATCGCCTGCTGATATTTGCCCTCGTCGTAGACGGCTTTGGCAGCATCGAATTCCTCTTGCTCCGACCGCCGCGCCCCGACGAAGTAAAACACCGCCCCGGTCAATAGCAGCCCCGCCGCCAGTCCCCCCAAGCCCAGCACGAGCGGAGACCGCAGCGTGTCCTCTTCACCCGGCCGGTCGCGGCGGTGATGCAACGCCTTCCGCAGCTTGTCCGTCACCGCCGGTCCGGAATCCGCTTTGGCCTCCTCCGGTTCATCATCTGCTACGAATTCCTGGTCGGCCTCATCCTCCTCAACTTCTTCGTCGTCTTCATCGACGGGCGCGTCGGCGACCGCCTCCTTGAGCTTGCCGCGTTGCGCGGGGAGATCGGTCCGGCTCTCCTCAGCCAGGCCAGACAAGCTCTTCATCCAGTCCTGATCGGACGGGGCTGCGGCCTCCTTCGCCTTCTTCTTTGCCGCAATCGGGCGCTCGGCAGCAGGCGGCTTGGCAGGTGTCGACCGCGCCGCCTCCTTCGACGAATGCTTGCCCTTCTCTTTCTCTGCGGCCTGTTCCTGCAGGAACGGCGGCAACTCGTCTGTCAGCGGCTTCAGGTCAAACGAGCTCTTCGACGCATCCGGCCGGTTCAGCGGCTCCTTTCTCGCCGTCCTCCTGGAACGGCTGATGTCAATCGAGCCAATCCGCAGGACGTCCCCGCTCTTCAGCGCTGAACGTTTCAGCAGCGCGTTGACGTCGATCAGCTCAACCCCTGCGGCCACCGCTTCGAACGCGGTTTTGTTCCAGCTGATCCGACAGTGAATCAGCTCGACGCTATTCTCGTCGATCTGAATGTCGTTCGACTTGTGACTGCCGATCGACAGCGGCTGCTGTTTCGACAGCTCGCGCCGTTCGCTGTCGCCGGTCAGAAATGCAATGTCCAGATGCGCCATGCGGTCGATCGCTGCGAATTCGTCAATGCTGTCGGGGATTTGGACTGTACTTCACGTTGCACGCTACGGTCGTTCGGGACGCGACACGCGGCGGACCCGCTGCATCCCGGCCTGCATCCCGGCGTCGGTCACCGCCACGACCATGCCGTGGGTGGCCCGGTACGCCGCCTCGATCACCATTTCGTTCTTATGCTCGTTGCCAACCTTGGCCTGGAGCACCTGCCCCAGTTCGACCGGACCGGCTACCGGCACGTCATCGACCCGGATCGTGTCATCCGCGCCGATTTCCACAACCACGGATTCCGCGGCGAGTTCGTCCATTGTCATCGGGGCCGCCGCGGAGCTCGCCGCTCCCTCCTCGTTCGTCGGCGCCGACGTCTGCAGCGCCTTCGTCACGCTGAACGACGCGGTGATCATGAAAAACACCAGCAGCAAGAACGTGACGTCGACCATCGACGTCATATCCGCTTCGTCCTTGATGGAACGACGCGGCGCATTGTGAAACGCCGGGTGTTCCTCCCAGTCTCCCAGTTCGGACTCCCATACGTTGCGGGTGTCCTGTTCCCAGGGGCGCCGATTCTCGACGTCCGTTCCTGGGACGACGCCGGCGCCGACGGCCGCCGTCTCAGAGTCGCCGCGTGCCTCGTCACGGGCGCGTTCCTCGGCATCCGCCAGCACTTCCTGCTGTTCGCGGGCGCGCGACTCCTCCGGCTTCGCCGCAGCCGGCCCAAAGCCCTCGATAATCGGTACGCGCAGCTCGCCGCCGCACGCCGGGCAGGCGGTGGTCGCACCGGACTGCTTGCGGCTCACGCTCAGCAATTGCTGGCAATGCGTGCAACGAAAACGGATGGGCATGCTGAACGACCGAAATAAAGGACTGAAGTTCCGTCGAAATTGAAATCCAATATCCGCCCATCGGGCCACAGGGACCAACCCCGTGGCTCATTGACGGGCGCGCCTTACATGGAATTGTCCTTGACCGCCACGAAGAAGCCCTGCACTCCCTCCGCACGCCCCGCCGCACGGGCGACCTCCTCCACAAATCCAGATGGCGTCTCTCGGTCCGCTTTGATCAACACTCGAGTTCTCTGTTGCGCGACCCCCTGCGCGACATAGCTCGTGATTTCGCTCATCGTCGCCGGACCGTCTTTCTTCACGCCGTCCGCCAGATAAACTTCCGGCGTGTCGTTGTCGTAGAAAACAGTAATGATGACCGCCTTTTCCTCCAGGCCCTTGCCGGTCTGCGCCGGCGGCAGCACTAATGTCGAGCTGACCTCCATCGTCGACGTCACGATGAAGAACGCCAGCAGGATGAACGTCATGTCGATCATCGCCGTGAAATCCGGCTCGTCTTCCACGTGATCGTGGCGACCGGCTTTCCCGGATTCGTTGAACAGCGCCATCGCACACAAATCCCCTGGAGCGAACTATCGGTCCACGTCTGCCCGCCGCAGCTTCATGCGGCGCGGGGTTCGCGCATCGCCACTTCCAGGTCATACAGGAATTCGCCGACTTGCTCCTGCACGGAATCGGTCAGCTTGCCGATCCGCACCAGGATGGCGGAGCCCAGCAACGTCATGGGGACGGCGATCCACAGCCCCAGCATCGTGGACTGCAACGCCAGACTCAGATCGCCGGCGAGTTTCGCGGGGTCCATGCCTTCGCGCGACGTCGCGCCGAGACTGGCGAACGCCAGCACCATGCTCGTCACAGTGCCGAGCAGCCCCAGCAGCGGCGCCGCCCGCGTCACCGTGGCGATCCACGAATGCCGGTGCCGCAACTCGGCCAGCACGTCGCGTTCGAACTTTTCCGCCAGCAGTTGCCGGAGCTTGACCGGTCCCCGTTCGCGGTTCGCCAACGCCACCAGCACCAGCTGCGGCGTGGTCTTGCTCCAGTATTGGGGGCTGTCACAGATTTCCGCGATGCCGTCGAAGTCTCGCTGCTGGAGCTTCTCGCGGACCTGCTCCATGAACTCGTCCGCCTGCTGATTGCTGCGGAAGCGTTTCGATCGTGTCGCCCGCAAGCAGACGATCACCAGGTATACGCCATACAGCCCGGCACAAATCTGCACGCCGTACACGAGCGGTTCCGCAAACTCGAGAAGCAGTTTCATGTGAGGCCTCACTGTCCTCTGGCCACAGGGCGCCGCGTCGGCGCCGTGCCGCCGTCATGGTGTCGTGATCTATTGCAGATACGTCTGTCGCGTCACTTCAAACGTGTATCCCTGGCCCTGCTTCACCACGGCGAAGTACGTCCGCCGAATTTCCTTCGCCTTGCGATTGGCAAAGTTCCGCTCGACGACCGCCAGCCGGTTTTCCGTCTCCGGAGTATAGAAGTGCAGGATCCGTCCCTGCCCCACCTGAACCCCGGCTTTCGCCAGCAGCTTGATGTCCGCCGCCTGCCGCTCCCCTCCCTGCCACGTGAAATACAGCCGCTGCTCGTCCTTTGCCGTCGGCACCTCGCGCTTCGTCGGCGACGCCTGGCTCAGCCGCGAAACGTACACCAGTCGTCCGTCCGGAGACAGCACCCCCAGTTCCACCCGGAAGTAGTCCAGCTGCTTCGCGTATTCCTCGATCGACGCCTCGTTGGCGAACTTGATGAACCACCGCAGCTCACGCGGAACGCCTCCGCCACGCCCTGGACCGAATCCCAGCGGCGGGCGGCCGCCGCCGGTCCCGGTTCCCGATGAAGTCCCGGTCATGCCGATATAGGAAGCGGCGCTGGCCTGCGGCCGCACGACTCCCTCCCCGTCTGAGGGGAGCTGCGTCTGCTCAACCGCCTGATCCGCCATTTCGGCGACATTGGTCAGCGTCGCGTCGATCATGAACTCGTCGGACGCAACATCCCCGCCGCCTCCCCCCTCTTGCCCGGTGTCGAACTCGGCGGTCCCTCCGACGACCCCCTCCAGCGAGCCGCCGAAGTCGACTTCCGGCTCCAGCTCCACGAACTCCAGCGGGACCGGCTCCGGTTCCGGCGGCGGGCGATGAGCCAGCCAGTAGGTCACCGCGCCGACCACCGCAAAACACAGCCCGAACACCACCGTCATCATGAACGAGCTGACGCGCTCGTACTGCGTCACCCGCAACATGGGGACCGGGCGCCCGGCCTGTGGTCGCCGCGTCCCGGGTGGCGCGTGAGTGGTCGACATTGGCGATGCGATCCCCCCGGCCCGCTGGCGCAAAGTTTGGCCGGATCAAGTGTTTCGCACCGCACACTACAGGGTTTGACGCCCGCCGCGGGACGAAAACAAAGCACTTCCGCCATGCTATGTGGGGGGGCTGGGCCTGTCAACGAGCCGCCAGCGCCGCGTGGTCGCACCGCGGTGCGGATTTCGGCAAGAGGTGTCCCGGACCGTGGAATGATGGAGACTCCTCACTCCCAACGGCAACTGTCTGGGACACTGGACGCGATCATTCCCGACGACCGTCGCGGGGCGCACTGCAGCGGCGGCGCCTGGCACGAGGAGACTCGAATCCAGAACAGCAGAATCCGCCGTTGCTGCTCCGGGAGTCCCGCTGTTCCTTGGCTGCACGCTCGCAACCGCAAGGTCCCCCTGCGTCGTACGACCGCTCCATCCGTAAATTCGCGCAAAATTCGTTTAGCCGGTACAGCCCGAACGGTCGATCTCACCGTTAGGGCCGACGTCGTTCGGCACGTGCGGGCCGACCGTGCGCCGCCCGCAGCAGGGGAGGGGGAGCTATGCGAATTGTCCGTCGGCTTAGCGCCGCCGCGCTCATGTTGCCGCTGTTGTTCGGCCTCGGCTGCAGCTGCCTGCAGGAAGAGATCGACGAAGATCTGATCTGCCTGCGCAGCTATTCCGACAGCTGGCACGCGTGGCTGTACTACCGGCACAACTGCCCGGATGAGACGTGGTATCCCCACGATTACGGCAAGGGATTCCGCGAGGGCTATCGCGACGTGGCGAACGGCGGCAATGGCTGCCCGCCATCTTTGCCGCCGCAATGCTACTGGTCGGTTTGCTACCAGAATCCGATCGGTCAAGCGCAGGTCCAGGAGTGGTTTCGCGGATACGTGTTCGGCGCCAACGCCGCGCGACTCGACGGCGTCGCCGACTACAACCAGATCATGACGTCGCAACGCCTGTTTGGGCGCTGCGGACCGCAAGGATCCCCGGGCGACGTGCACTACACAGACCACGGTTCCGGCTGGTCGACGGACGGCACACAGGCGACGCCGACCCCCGCCACCGGTGAGCCGCCGCCCGTGCCCGGCACCGAAATTCCGTCTGAGCCGTACTTCCCGGAAGAATCGCCGACGCCGTCGGGGCCCCGCGCGGAGGGACAGCAGCAGGAACTCTTGCAGTTGCTGCAGTCGACGGACGGCCCGGCATTGCAATGACCGTTGCCAATACGCGTGCAACGCCGCGTGACAAAACAGGACCCACTCGTCCGCTGAGAGCACGAGATCGACGGCAGGGAGGCCAGACAGCGATGCTTCTGAACAACAGTCTCAATCACGACCCGCGCCGCTGCGCACAGGCGTTCGGGCTTGCCGCCCTGCTGCTCTGTCTTGCGCAAGTCGGCTGCAGTGCGCTCGATCTCAACGAATGCGACATCCCCGCGATTCCTGCCCGTCGCGTGCCGCCGGAACTGCTCGGCCGGCCTCGCGACGACATGCAGCAGATTACGATTTCGCGGCTCCGCCAGAATCCACCCAAGGTCTACCAGCTCGGCGCGGGGGACGTTCTGGGCATCTACATCGAATTCGTGCTTGGTGAACAGGGCGAATCGCCGCCGGTCCACTTCCCTGAAGCCGGCGATCAGCCGCCGGCGATCGGATATCCCGTACCGATTCGCGAAGACGGCACGCTCGCCCTGCCGTCCATCACGCCGGTCCAGGTCGCCGGGATGACCCTCGAACAGGCGACCGAGGCCGTTCGCACGGCTTATCTCAATGCAGAGGTGCTCAAGAGCGGCCGCGAAAAGGTGATCGTCACGCTGATGCGCCGCCGCGAATACCGCGTGCTTGTCATTCGCGAGGAAGAAGGGGCGGCCCAGGTCCAGGAGACCGTCACGAAGAAGGGGACCGGCTACATCATCGACCTGCCGGCCTACGAAAACGACCTGCTCCACGCCCTCAACGAAACCGGCGGCCTGCCGGGCCTGGATGCCAAAAACGAAATCCTCATCATGCGCGGCGGCTTCCAGGACGGCATGCAGCGCGACTTGATGGTCGCGCACATCAACTCCACACGCCAGCCGTGCGAATGTCCGCCGGTGATCCCCGACGACCCGAACACCGTCAAAATTCCGATCCGCTTCCACCCGGAGAATATCCCGCTCTTCAAGGAAGAGGACATCATCCTGAATACCGGCGACGTCATTTACATTCCGTCGCGCGAACGCGAACGGTTCTACACCGGCGGCGTGATGCCGGGCGGCGACCACATGCTCCCGCGCGACTACGATCTCGACGTCCTCGGCGCGATCGCCGTCGCCGGCGGTCCGCTGGGCGCGGCCGGAACCGGCCTCGGCGCCGTTGGCGGGCGCGCGAGTCAGGGCATCACCACCGGCCGCGGTCCGATCCTCGGCAAGAATCCGTCCAAGTTGCTGGTGATCCGCAAACTCGAATGCGGCGGCACCGTGGTGATCAAAGTCAACATCAACAAAGCGCTGACCGATTCCTCGCAACGCATCCTCGTGCAGCCGGAAGACACTCTGATTCTCCAGTACACGATCCCCGAAGAGCTCTACAATGCCGCGCTGAACCTGATCCAGTTCCAGTTCCTGATGAACGGCCTCACCGGCCGCGGGTTCTGATCGTCGCTGGCGATTGCAAATCTTCCGCAGCCCGGCTGCTTGTTCGGCAGCCGGGCTGCTTTCATTCGGCCACCTGCTCCGGAAAATCTTTCGCATACCGTGCCAGCAGCGTCGGCACGTCATTGGGCACAACGTAGATCTTTCCGCGAATGTCTTTGGTCTCTCCGGCTTTGAGCCCTCCCAGCCGGAAGTCCGCGTGCAGGCAGACGGCGACCCCCTGGAACAGCTCCTGGTAGGGTTCAAACGCGGTTGCAAAGATTTTCGATTCATCCTGCGAAAAGCATCCAATCAACCCGTTGGACGGCACCAGTGTGCTCAACGGTCGCGGATTCACGTCCTCGCGCGGCACGTCCTTTGGACACCACACCTGCCCTGGCACATACCGCGCCAGCGTCGCCCAGTCGCGCGTCGGCATCCGGCACAGCTCGCCATCGAGAAACACAAAGCTCTTCTCCAGGTACGTCTGTTGGTTGCGACCGGTAAACTTGTCGACCCGAATGCACGGCTGCGCCCAGTGCGCCACTGATTGCTTGCTGGTGGGATTGTGCGCCGTCAGTCGAAAATCCACTTCATCGGCCGTGGATCGCAGCGTGTGGTCCACGATGACCCCATCCGTCAGCGTGCACTTCAATCGGATCAATGTGCCATCAGCGGCTGCTTCCAGCAGTTCCGTCTTGTGGCCGACGACCGTGTGCTTGACCCAGTCCGCGTCGGTCGAGCCGGCGCGGCAATACGCTTCCAGATAGTGAACGCGGATTTCGCCGCCCGGAATCTGCCGCCCTGAGATGGTGAGATAGTTCTTCTCCCAATGCAGTTTCAAAGGCGGCTCGGCGGCCGTTATGCGCCCAACAGCCAGCGCCAGGACGACAACCAGTCCGATGTGCCGTAACAATTGCCAGCGCATGAATCACTGCTCCTGGTGGAACGAGGGCGACCTTCCCCGCCATTCCATTCACGCCGGCAGCGGATGTCAACGCAGGAGATCTGAGGCGGCTCGCTAAGCCCACGGCTGATACAATCCACAGCTGAATGCATCATGACAGCTCACCAATCTTGAGAAGGGAGCGATTCGCATGAGCCAGTATTGCAGCGCCGCGGAACTTCGCCGGATGGCCGAGCAGTTCTCCAGAGACGGCTATCTGCGCGTCGAGCAGGCTTTAACGCCAGAACAGGTGGCGCGCTTCAATAAAGCGGTCGACCGCCATCTGGAGGCCTGGCCGGGCGACTGGGTCGAACTCAGCGATTCGTTTTGCGAGGGGACCAACGTCCTGCCGCACACCGCCGATTTCGACGAGGCGATCGAGAATCCGAAGACGCTCGAGATTCTGCGGGCGATCCTCGGCGAACAGATCGCCTTCGAGGAGTTTGCCGTCATGCTCCGCAATCCCACCGCGAACCTGAATGAAGTGAAGGGCTGGCACCGGGATCTCATCCGGGAGTACGACCGGCGAATGGAGATCGACGCGGTGTCGATCATGCTGTATTTGACCGACGTCGGCGCGACCGATCACTGCTTTGCGATCGTGCCGGAAAGCCATAACCGGCTTGTGGACATGAACCCCGCCGACGTGGCCCCCGACGCCGGCGTTGACCTGATCGGTCCGGCAGGGACGGGCGTCATTTTTCATGCGCGGGCAATCCACAACGCGCGGCTGAAGCAGAACAGCACTCAGCGGCGAACTCTGCAGGCTTACTTTTCCGCGTCGCGCGATCAACGGACCGCCGAATGGTCGGAAATCCCGCCGCGCCTCTATCAGAAACAGGATCCGGCGTTGCCACCGCACTTCTACGCCAAGTGGAACGTGAAGAACATCCTGGACGGAACCGGGAGACGCCCGTCGGACCTCGACCCGGCTCTGCCACTCCCCCAGGTCATCAAGGAAGTGCAACGCCGAGCCAAGCTCAAGATGCGCGGGTGAGCAACCGCAGTCTGATGCTTTCGCCTGCGACTCCGCCGCGTGACTTACTCCGCCGTCGGAAACGACTCGATCGTCGTCGTCACCCGCTTGTGCTGCTGCAGCACCGGTCGTCCCGGCGCGCGGATCGCCAGATCGATCTCCTGCACGATCTTGGACTCCTTCGGCAGGCCGGTGTCGCGGAACAACGTGCACTCTCCGACCGTCCGGCCACGCTCCACGACGACATGTAACGCCTCGTGTGCCACGGTTCGCACTCCGCTGGAGACCATCGGCGTTACGTCGCCGCGCACGTCAATAACCGCCAGCTCCGGCGTCAGATCCCGCAGCGTGCAGAGCGTGTCGATGTGCATCGGCACCGGCCGGGCCATCCGCTGGGTGTGCCTCCAGGTGTCACCCGCAGCTTTCGTCCCATCAAACGGCAACAGCCCGAGAGTGTCATCGACAAAGTCCACAACGCCGTCGTCTCCGGTCCCGGCTTCGACGCCAAGCAGCACGTCCTGGCGGCTCTCGGGTGGAACCTTTGCCAACGCTGCCTGGACAAAGGCGGCGAACCCTGCGACGCGCGCGATCCGGTTTTCGGCGCCGAGCCAGAATGAAAAGCCGCGACCGACCATCCCCTGGTACGCGGCCAGTTCCAGCGGCAGCGCGACCGGCGGGCGATCCGAATCGTATTCCAGGGTTTCGCCCCGGTGGTTGCGTGTGAACCGGACCCGATCATAGCGGACGCCCAGCCGCGTCCCGGTCTTGTCCAGCGCTTCGACGGTGATCCCGAGCAGCATCTCCAGCCGCGATACCGTCGAGTCCGCTGGCTGTCCGGCCATCTCCGGCAACGACTGCATAATCTGCTGCTCGACGACCTTTCGCAGCGGAAACCGCTCTCCCACACGCAACTTGAGCTTCAACTCCGCGCGTTCAATCGGTGGTGCCACCGGCACTCTTGGATCGACGGTCGCTGTATCCGTCGCGCGGCCCGAATCCCCACAGCCGGCCGCCGCCCAGGCACCCGCCAGCAGAATGCCAACTCGGATCGCAGTGACGCAACGTCGCATGGTGGAGCCTTCCCTGGCGGATTGGACGCCATCGGCCGGACAACGTCCGGCGAACGATACCCGGCCACGCGAGTCGCGCACAGACGAATGACGCACAAGCGATTGCTGATTTGTTGACGGAGCCGAGTGTTCAATCCTGCAACACAGACGTGGGATGACGTGCTCGTATGCAACGCTGAATTCCGTCGAACACGTGTACGCCCGTGCCGTCATCTTCACACAACGACTGGCAAATCCCGCTGAACGCCCCTCTGGGCCGGAGAAAACGTGGCACTCGAAATCGGCAAGGTCGATGTAACCCGCAGAGTCCGTGCCGCCGCATCCGCAGGTGACATAACACGTCCCGTCCGTTCAGTTTCCATTAAAGCCGGGACTCGTGGTGATTTCCCTAAGGTATCCCTTCTTAGGAGCCGTCCGCGTGATTCCTACCTCGCGCGACTCCAGGCGAATTCCAGTTCGCGGTGCGGGGGTCTCCCGCGGAAAGGCGTGGCCCATGTCGGCGTTGGCGTCCAAGACCTCCCCATTGAACAAGGAGTCGGTCTCGAACTGGGACGGCGAAGCACTCCGCACCGCTCTCGCCGGCGGTTTGCCGGTCGACGCCGGGGAAACCACGTTTCGCATTGCATCGACCTTGCAGGATCGCATGGCGGCCTACGGCCTCGTCTACGACAAGTATCTCCAGAAGGGGATGCTGCAGACGAACCCCTATCGGATGCGCGTCACGGAATTTCATCTCGCTCCCACCACCGCCGTCTTTGTGGCCCTCCGCAAAGGACAGGTCATCGCCACCGTGACTCTGATCGGAGACGGCGATCTGGGTCTGCCGATGGACAATATCCATCCAGATATCACCGACGCTGCTCGCCACGCCGGACTCTACGTCGGCGAAGTTTCCTGCCTGGCGTTTCAGAAGCAGGAGATGAAACACGTGCTGCCGGTGTTCATCGAGATCACGCGGCTGATGGCGCAATTCGCCCGGCGGAACGGTATGCACCAGTTCCTCATCGGCTGCATCCCCCAGCACGCGCGGTTCTACTGCCGCTTTCTGGGATTTGAACAGATCGGCGACATCCGCCCCTATCCCACCGTCTGCAACACGCTCGGCGTCGCCTGCTGCCTCGACTTCAACCGTATCGATCGCGAGCGCCCCGACTGCTACGACAAGTACTTTTCGCGCCGGCTGCCGGAGTCGGCGCTCGTAGCAGAGCCGATGACGCCGTTCGAGCAGGATGCGTTCGCCCAGGTCGTTCAGAAATCCGAGCAGCAGTTGCTGCAAATGGTCTGACGCGGCCGCCGCCCGCGTGAGGAGCAACCGGCATGTTGTGGCTGGCAATCAAATCCATCGGTTCCGACCGGGGCAAGGTGCTTACGGCGCTGATCGGCGTCGTGTTCTCGGTCGTCCTGATCGAACTGCAGGGGGGCCTGTACCTCGGGCTGATGCGGAAAGCGCGGATCCTCACGGAAAACACTGCCGCCGACATCTGGGTCGCGCATCCCGACGTGCAGCTCGTCGATCTCCCGCAATCCATTCCCCAGGCCCGCATCAACCGCGTGCGCACTGTCCCCGGCGTCGCAGAAGCCGTCCCGTACATCGTCGGCAACGCCTACGCGTCGTTCGGCGACGGCCATTACGAGAACGTCTGGGTGTTGGGAGCCGAGTCGCACACGTCCCTGGGGCGCGGCTGGGCGTACACGTCCGGCAATGCCGATGCGCTGCGCCGACCGGAAGGGGTCAGCGTTGACGAATGCGACGCCGACAAGCTTCGGCACGCGACCATCGGTTCCACCTTCGAAGTCAACGGACATCGCGCCCGGGTCGTCGCCACAACCCGCGGCATCCTGCCGTTTACGACGACGCCGTATCTGTTCACGTCGCTGGAAAACGCCCGGCAGTACACCGACACGCCGGCCGGCTTCTGCTCCTACTTCCTCGTGCGTCTGTCGCCGGGCGCCGATCGAGGCGCTGTGGCCGCCGAGATTCAGCGGCGGCTGCCCGAACTGCGCCCGTTGACGGCTGACCAGCTCGGCGATCTTTCTCAACGCTACTGGATGAGCCGTACCGGGATCGGCATCAGCTTCGGGGCCGCGACGTTGCTGGGACTGCTGGTCGGTCTGACGATGATCGCCCAGAGTCTGTATGCGCTGGCGCTCGATCACCTGGCCGACTACGCCACGCTCAAAGCGATCGGCGCCAACGACCGGCAGGTCGGCGCGGTCGTGGTCTGGCAGGCACTTGCCATCGCCGCCGCCGGTTCGATCGTCGGCGTCTCATTCGTCATCACGGCCCAACGGACGATGTCGTCCCCGATTGCACCGATCGAACTGCCGCCGCAACTGCTGGTCACGGGCATTGTCGCCGTCGTCGGCATCTGTCTGGCGGCCACGATCCTGCCGGCGGTCCGGATCCGACGCGTCGATCCGGCCCTGGTCCTGCAGGGATGACCTGAACCAACCATGCCCGCACCCGCCATCCACGCCCGGGGACTCGTCAAGGCCTACCGCACCGGTCAGGCCGAGACGCCCGTATTGCGCGGCGTTGATTTGCAAGTGGAACAGGGCGAGTGCCTGTTCCTCGTCGGCCCGTCAGGGAGCGGCAAATCGACATTGCTCTCGATCCTGGGCTGCGTCCTCAGCGCCGACGCGGGCGAGTTGCGATTGTTTGGAAATGACGTGACGCGGCTCACGCCTCCCGAGCAGGCGCACTGCCGGCTGCACAAGATTGGCTTTGTCTTCCAGCGGTTCCATTTGTTTGATCGGCTCAAGGCCTGGGAGAACGTGCGGGTCGTGTACGAGCTGCTTGGCCGCCGGCCGGCCGACGCCCGCCGTCACGCCCTGCAACTGCTGGACCTCGTCGGACTGGCGGATCGCGCCGACCATCGCGTGACGGAACTCAGCATGGGACAACGCCAGCGCGTGGCGCTGGCCCGCGCGCTGGCGGCCGACCCCGAACTGATCCTCGCCGACGAGCCGACCGCCTCGCTCGATGCCGACAGCGGCCAGACCGCCATGCGGATTCTGAAACAACTCTGCCGTGATCTCGGCAAGACGGTGATCGTCGTCACGCACGATAACCGCATTTTCCCGCAGGCCGACCGCATCCTGACGATGGTCGACGGCCAGATCCGGCAGGAACGCAGCGTCTCCCCGCTCCGGAGTCCCGTCTGGACGTCCGACCGGGCACAGGCCGCGCTGCGCCATGAAGCCTTGTTGACGTGCGGAGACCCGACATGAAATCCTGCATCTGGCTGTCAATCGTCGCGCTCGTGGGGATGGGGTCGATCAGCAGTGACCTGCTCATCGACCATGCCCGGCACCTGTCGCCGCCGACCGGCGACGCGGCGCCGGCCGCTTCCGGAGAAGGGACCGTGTATGCCGCCGGCGTCGTAGAAGGCGCGCAGCGTGCGATTGACCTGCAGTTCGAACTCCCCGGCCGGATCGTCGAGATCCCCGTGCAGGAAGGGCAGACCGTCCGTCAAGGGGACGTCTGTGCCCGGCTCGACGACGCACTCTGGCGGCACCAGCTCTTGCAACGCGAGGCAGCGCTCGATGTCGCCCACGCGGAACTCGATCGCCTGATCAACGGCGCAGCTCCCGAGGCCCGCGAAGTCGTGAAGGCCGATGCCGCCGTGGCCGAGGTCGACGTCGTCCAGGCCAAGGCTCACTGGGATCGCGCGGCCAAACTGCATCAACAGAAGGCGATCACCGCGCAGGACTACGACCGGCACAGGTTTGCCTACGAAGCGGCCGTCGCCCGGCTCAAGCAGGCGCGGGCCCGGGTCGCCGAGATCGAGGCCGCCGCCCGCCCCGACGAAGTCCGCATGGCCGAGGCCAAGGTCGAAATGGCGGCCGCGGCGGCCATCGAAGCTCAGACGCAGCTCGACTACACCGTCCTCAAGGCGCCGATTGACGGAGTCATCCTGCGGATCGACATGGAGCCGGGAGAACTTGTCAGCGCCGAGCAACCTCGACCCGTCGTCACGATGACCAGCCTCAGCCAGGTCCGCGTCCGCGCCTACGTCGAAGAACTGGACGCGCTGGCATTGCACACCGGCGCAGCGGCCACGGTCACCGTCGACGGTCAGCCGGATGTCCAGTACCGCGGCCGCCTCACCTGGGCTGCTCCCGTCATGGGCCCCAAGTCACAGCGGCATCATCAGCCCGGCGAAAAGTACGACGTCGAAGTCCGTGAAGTCCTGATCGTCCTCGACAATGCCGACGAGCTGGTCGTCGGACTCCCTGTCAACGTGTTCATTACAAAAGCCGAGAACGACGCACAGACCGAGTTGACCGCGACACCGGAATCGCCCGTGTCTGCCGAGGACTCGGCATTGTAGTCCCCGTTGGCCGCACCTTACGCCCTCGGCCCTTTGACCCTCAGCCCTAAGCCTTCGATCCCGCCATGTCCCTCGCCATTGCCCCTGCAGACGCTCCTCCGGCCGCCAACGCCCTGGCGCGCGTTGACGAGGCCTATTCCGATCCCGCCTGGTGGTACAACCTGCGCGGCCTCGGAATTCTGACGTTCGCCTACCGCACGAGCGTCTGGTCGCAGGTGGCGTTCCTGGAACGGAACCTCAGCCAGAACCACCTCGAAATTCCGGTCGGCACCGGCACGCTGCTGTCGATCGTCCTGCGGTGGCGGGCGCTGCGCCGCCGCCCGATCGGCCGCATCGTCGCCGTCGATTATGCCGAAACGATGGTCGCCGCCGCGCAGCGCAACTTTGCCCGCTGGCCGACGGTCACCGTCGCCCGCGGCGACGTCGCCGATCTCCCCTACGCCGCCGACGAATTCGACTCGATCAACATCGCCAACGGCTTTCACTGCTTCCCGGATCCGGACGGCGCGCTCCGCGAAACACTGCGGGTCCTCAAGCCGGGCGGCACGGTGGCTACCAACGTGCTGCTTTATCCGCGCGGCCCGCAGCCGCTCCGCTGGATCGCGCAGCGCATCGACGACTGGGGCCAGCGCAAGGGGCTGCTGGTCAAGCCGTTTGAACTGGACGACATCCGCGCGCGGTTCGTGCGGACCGGTTTCACCATCGTCAGCGAGGACGTGCGGGGGAACA
>JAXMBS010000070.1:0-28696 GCA_046349775.1 Planctomycetaceae bacterium
ACCGGCTGAATCTGTCGCGGCTGGTCGACACCTGGAGCCAGCTGGGAATCCAGCTGCATGTGACGCTGGCGCTGCCGTCGCAAGACTCTGCCGATCCACTGGCGCACCCTGATCTGGAAGTGGACGAACTGCTGGACGGAGACGCCTGGACCGAGCCGCGTCAGGCGGAGATTGCAAATGATTTCGTGCAATTGCTGACGGCGAAGCCGTCGGTCACCGGTGTATTCTGGTCACACTTTCATGACGCGCTGCCGCACCGATTTCCTAACGCGGGACTGGTCGACGCGGACGGTCGCATCAAGGCCGCGGCATCGGCGTTCTGGCATGACCCCGGTACGACGACGGAACTGCTCAAATAGGTGTGGGAGTTGGCCGGGGGGGAGCGGACCGGCGGCGGCAGAACCGGAGCAATGCGTAATCGCGGCGCGACCGGCACTGGTGGCTGGGACTTGCGGGGTTGGCGGCATCCTCTGTAACCTCTGTGAACGGCAGAGTCTGGCCAACCTGCGGAACTGACGCGGTTTTGCCGGAATCTGCCCATACGCAGCCAAGAAATATTGAAGCAGGTTTGCTGCTCAAGGAAGATGAGGACCGCCGCTAGGCACTTTGCATCCCAGGAAGGACACCATCAACATGATCTCTTACGACGCCGGCCGTCTCGACCTGTGTGAGTCCCCGGAACTCCCTGAACGCACGCTGGTCGCGCCGCTTACCGTGGTCCGCGAGATTCGCGCCCTCCTGGGACTGATTGACGTCGACATCCGCATCGGTTCGGGCGACGCCGTGTTTGTGTCGTCGGACCTGTACGCTGCGTTCAGCGAATGGGATGAGCGGCAGCGGAACGAAGAAGGCTTCGAACTCAATTGAACTGCGGTGGTGACGCGGTTGTCAGCAGAATCTCAACGGCCGGCGGTGAAGACCGTCGGCCGTTTGCGTTTGGCGACGCAAATTCCGATTGGTGCCGGCCGTGTTGATTGCGAACGCAGGGCACGAGCGGCTCGGCGTGAGCCTCGCCCTCACGGGCGCGTCAGCGCGACCGGCGGAATTCGGGAAGCGGGTAGTCGCTGATCGCCGGTCGCGTCGGCATCTGCTGAAGTTCCTGCAGTCGCCGCCAGCCGCGCGTGACGAGTTGCTCGCGGCGCGCGACGTCGTCCGGGCTGAGTTCCTGCTTGGCGAATAGTCCCGTCACCTGGACCGTTGCGAACTCCGGATCGACGACGAACTGAGCCAGCGTCGGGTTGCAGCAGAGATGGCGCTCCGGCGAGGACATCAACTCGCGGGCGTCAATCTCGCCGATGACGAAGCGCAAATAGAGATCGCTGTCGGAGATGTCGGCGACGTCCCGTCCACAAACCTCGCAGAGGTAGCCGGTCTCGCACTTTGCCATTGTGGATGAATTCAGGGGGCGTGAATCGGGAGTGAGGGATGGCGATCAATCCAGTTGGAATCCGGATCAATACCTCCTCGTCGTCGTAGAAAAACGTGGGCGCCACCGGTGGCGAAGTTGGGGAC
Source organism: Planctomycetaceae bacterium (assembly GCA_046349775.1). GTDB lineage: Bacteria > Planctomycetota > Planctomycetia > Planctomycetales > Planctomycetaceae > JAEUIG01. The sequence goes on from JAXMBS010000070.1 coordinate 1,513, forward strand.
GTCAGCGACAGGCGTGCGGGCCTTCAGGGCTGTCGAGGATCGCCTCCGTGCCGCGGCCCGTGAAGGGGCGTAGAGGCCGACGATCGCGTAGTACGGCGGTCGCTCACCCAGCGCAGCCGCCTGGCATTTGCCGATCGTCCAACCCTGAAAGGCCACGCATCCGCTTGGCCACCGGAATGTGGACCGCGATGCGTAGCGATCGAACTCGGCTGGATCGGCCGGATGGCCGTAGAGGACTGTCAGTCGGGTCAGCGTGCTGCCTCACCGAAGGATGAATCGACTTGCCGGCACCAAACGCACACAGGCGAGACCGCATGTCGCGGAATCGACGTGCAGTCTATCACGACCATTCAGAAGAGTCGCAATTGTCCGAGGCTGGATTGGCGGCTGGAACTGTGAGACGTCCAGCGGCGGCGGCGGTTGATCCAGGCCGAGTTTCCGTCGGAAGACGTTGAATGACTGCTGGATTTGTCCGGCAATCTGGCCGTATGCCCCGGAATCGCTGACCCCATTCCGAGTTGCTGGAGCTGGCCGTGCCGCGCGTGGAACGAATCAGCGACTCAATCCGCTCGGCGCAGGCCGGCTGCGTCCTCGCGCGAGCCAGTCGAGGAAAATCGGTTTCACGGCGTAGGGCAGCCGTAGCAGGATGTAGCCTGCGGAGCGGGCTCCGGGCATCGGCGCCGCCTGGAGGATGGCCGGGATCTCGACGTCGTTCAGTCCCGGGGATGATTGGGGCGACCATAAAGCGCGTGGGGACACCGGCGTCGCTGAGTTGTTTCACGTTCGAGGCGCGCCTGCGGGCGGCTTGAAAGCGCGGCTCCAGGTCGGCGACGAGTTCGGGCCGCAACGTGGTGATGTTGATCGCGACTGCCACGAGATTCCAGCGCGGCCATTTCGGCGAGGAGGTCCAAACGCGCGTGACGAGGGCGTTCTTCGTGACGATCGTAACGGCCGTCATGCGGCGAGGGCCAACCCAGGCAGAAGCGCGCGTGATCCGGAATTGCCGTTCCGCTGGCTGATAACAGTCGGTGACGCCGGAGAGCATGATCGGCTCGGGCGTGTAAGTTGCCGCGAGCCAGCCAGTTCGCGCAGCAGCGATGCGGCGGCGTGCTTCACGAAGACTTTTTCCTCGAAATCGAGTCCGGCACTGGGCCGAGATACTCGTGCGTGGGCGGAAGCGTAACAGTACGCAACCGTGCTGGCAACCGCGGTACGGATTGAGGCTGTAACGGAAGTTGAGGTCCGGGCTGTCGTTCTCGCTGATGATCGAGCGGGACGCATCCGGCAGATAGACGGTTCGCGAAACCGCCAACTCTGCAAGCAACTCAGGTTCGTCGGCGAAGTGCTCGTAGTCGGCATGTGCGTGCGTCTCGCCGAATCGATTCGGCGGCCGGAGTGCAGAGCCGCGGCCTCTGGGCGACAGAGTGGACATACCTGAGCGGAAAACCGTCACGAGGCTGACGTACGGAACAAGAGTATAGTTCATTGCAGAATGAGTCACGAGCGTGGACTCGGCAGGGAAAACCAAAATCGCCGGCCAATTCATCAGAACACCCTTTGACACCCTGAGAGGCGCGGTTTACCCTGAGATCGCCGGTTCGCGGATTCCCGCACGCCGGCCGCGGCCCACGATCACATCCTGCTGCCGTGAGGACGGAGCCTGCGGGTCGGCTTTGTTTCCTGCGGTATCACGACCCGGCCCCCCACGCCAAACAGCGGAGGTGGAACATGTCGCGGCTCACTTGTCCCGACGTCGACGTCGATCTGCGCAAATGCTGCGAGTTCGAGTACATCCTGATCGGCGACCTGCGCGATCTGCTGGAAAGCGAGCCGTCTGACGAAAACTGCCGGTGGATGTCAGCGGTTCTGGACGCGCTGCTCGACACACTTCCCAAGGAATTTGCGCTGAAGTCGCAAGACGGCTATCTGTCACACGTCCTGGATGAGTATCCCAACTGGGACTCGGCGGTCGAACGGCTGCGGTTGCAGCATGTCGGCTGTATCGCCGAGCCGACCGAACTGCGGACGTGGATTGTGGCACATACCCAGTGGCTATGGGCTGGCGTCGCGGCTGCGACCGGAACTTGAGGCTTGGATCGGGCGCGTTCAGCGTGCTGCAACAGGCGGAGCGGGATCTCGACCGTGTCCGCCCTGACGCTGGAGGTCGGCGCCGGCGACTGGAGTGGCGTCCGCTGCCGGCGGTTGACTGCGTTGCTATTCTCCGGCCGGTGCGGTTCGAAGACGGTGGCCCGTTCCCGCTCGGCAGCGGCGACGGCCTGCACGGCGTCTTCAAACAGTTTCGTGCCCGCACCGGTTCACTGTCGTCGGGGTGCAGCCGCTCGTGGGAACCGTCAGCCAGCAAGCGGGCGCGCTTTGATATTGTCGCTGAAGTAGACTTCGAGGGGCGCGGAGCAGTCGTTGCCGGCAGGCGGGGTCTTCGACCGGAATCAGTAACGGCTGCCGGTCCAGATGCGCGGGCATCCAGTCAGCGCTCGAAATCAACACGCGCTCCTCGCCGCCGTGATGAAACGCGAAGATCCGCGCGTGCTCGAGGAAGCGGTCGATGATACTGACAACCTGAATGTTCTCGCTGAGACCCGGCACGCCGGGGGCGCAGGCAGCAAATGCCGCGGACGTTCAGCTTGATGTCGACCCCGGCCTGCGAAGCGGCGTACAGCGCATCGATCAGCCGCGTATCGACCAGTGCATTGACCTTGCCGAAAATCCGCGCGGGGCGTTTGTCGAGCGCCAGCTCGGTCTCGGTGCGGATCAGTTCCAGCAACCGATCGCGCAAGCCGAAGGGAGCGGCCTCCAGTTTGCGGTACTTCTGCGGCTGCGAGTACCCGGTGACGGCGTTAAAGAACGCGGCTGAGTCGGCGCCCAGGTCGCCGTCGGCGGTGAAGAAGCTGACGTCGCTGTAGATCCGGGACGTCGTTTCGTTGTAATTGCCCGTGCCGAAGTGGACGTAGCGCTGGATGCCCTGCGGCTCGCGGCGTACCACGAGACACAGCTTGGCGTGCGTTTTGAGGCCTTTGACGCCGTAAATCACCTGCGCCCCGGCCTGTTCGAGTTGCCGCGCCCAGGCGATATTGCGGGCTTCGTCGAAGCGCGCTTTAAGCTCCACCACGGCTGTCACGTGTTTGCCGCGCTCCGCCGCACGGCGCAGTGCGGCTACGATCGGGCTGTCGCGGCTGGTGCGATACAAAGTTTGCTTGATGGCCAGGACGTCGGGATCTCGCGAGGCCTCATCAATGAACCGGATCACCGGTTCAAAGCTGTCGTAGGGATGGCACAGCAGGACGTCCTGGGCGCCGATCGTTTCGAACAGCGTGCGGTCCGACGGGACAGCGGGCGACGGCTGCGGCGGCCAGGCTTCGTACTTGAGCGCGTCGAAGCCCGGTCGGTCCGCAAACTGAAACCAGGCCGAAAGGTCGACCGGTCCTGCGAGCGAGAGCACGTCGGCGGGTTCGACGCAGACGGCCTCCTGGAGAAACCGCGACAACGTCGAACTCGCCCGCGCGTCGATTTCCAGTCGCACACAATCGGCGAGGCGGCGCTCGTCGAGCACGACCTCCATTTCCGCGAGCAGATCAGCGGCCGAATCTTCGCGGACACTGACGTCGGCGTTGCGCGTCATGCGAAACGGGACGCACTCGGCGACTTCTTCGCCAGTGAAGAACCGGTCGACATGCAGAGCCGCCAGGTCCTCCAGCAGCAGGTAGCATTCTCCCCCCTCTCCGGGTACGGAGACAAACCGCGGCGTTCCCGGGCCGAGCGGCAGGACCGCATACCGCACTTCATCGGGCGCCTCAGCTGTGGCTTTGAGCCGGACGCAGAGACTCAGCATCTGATTCGGGAGCAGCGGAAAATCGTCGGCGGCCGTGACGGCCATCGGGGTGAGGATGGCGTAGACCTCGCTTTCAAAGACCTGCCGCACGTGGCGACGCTGCGCCGTGGTGAGTTCGTCCGGATGCAATCGCCGCAAGCCGGCGGCCGCCAGTTGCGGTTCGAGATCCTTTAGAAAACATGCGTACTGGTCCTGCACCATCTGCACGACGCGGGCCCGCACCACCTGCAGTTGCTCGACGGGGGTCAGACCGGACGGATCGGGACGGGCGCTGCTCTGACTGGCGAGATGCTGCAGTCCCCCCACGCGCACCCGGTAGAACTCGTCCAAGTTCGACGCCGTAATCGCGAGAAACTTGAGCCGCTCCAGCAGCGGCACGCTGGGGTCAAGCGCTTCGTCCAGGACACGCTGATTGAACTCGAGCCAACTCAGTTCACGATTCAGATACTGGGACGTGGAGGTCGTCATGCTGCCCGGATGTTACGATACTTCCGGCCGTTTTCGGCGGCCGAGGATGTTGAGGCCTCGATAGTATCGGAGAGGAGTGCGGCCGTCTTGTCCAGGTCGAGCGTCCCGAACGGTGAATTGGACAGTCCGAACGTTCACACGTTGTGTTAAGAAACGTCCCGGACACTTCCGGCAGCGCGGACCAAAATGGGTTGAATTCGTGGGACCGTCGCTCATCGCCTGGACGGCGCGCGCCGCCGTTGTCTGCTGGATCGCGCGGTTTGCGGCGTCGTACGCGCGAGGCAACGTGGGATGCTTCCGCCTGGAAAGCCTGCTGTACGGGCTGGGCTGGCTGCTGCTCGTGGCGCACACACTCTGCGCCTTTCACTTCGAGCACCATTGGAGCCATGCCGCAGCGGTTGCGCACACGGCGCGGCAGACGGCAGAAATCGTCGGCTGGAACTGGGGGGGCGGGCTGTATGTGAACTACGTCACCATCGCGCTGTGGGGCGTCGACCTGGTCGTTCAGAGCGTGTGTCGACGTCTCGGACGACTGCCGCGACGCTGGTGGACTTGGCTCGCGAATGGCGGGATCGGCTTTGTGATGCTGAACGCCACGGTCGTGTTCGGGCCTCGCGGCTGGCGTGTCGCCGGTCCGCTGATGGCACTGTCCGCATGCGCCATCCGCCGGTCGTTGCGGTCGAAGTATGCCGGCGGCACGACGGCGAATGCGTGATCACCACGGACATTGACGCCGAGTTACCTCGCCCTACGCATCGCGAAGGGCGTCCCACTCTCTGGCCTCTGACTTCCGGTGGCCGATCTCAGGCCGGGGTCGACTCGATGACGCTGATTTCGGTCTTGGTCGGCACGATCCGCGTCAGTTGAAAGCCAGCCGCCGCGAGCAGCGACTGATACTCGTCGCGCGTCCGCTCCTTGCCTCCCGGAATCGCGAGCATCGTGAGATCGAGGAACTTCGCGCTGAAGGGATCGTTGCCGGGAGGAATGACGGATTCGATCAGCAGGAGTCGTCCCTGGGCTGGAATCCGGCGGCGAATACAGCGCAGGATCGTCTGCGATTGCTCGTCATTCCAGTCGTGGATGATGTGCCGCATCATATAGGTGTCGGCGTCGACGGGCACTTCTATGAAAAAGTTGCCGCCGATGCACTCGCAGCGTGCGGCCACTCCGGCGGCTGCCATCGCCGAGCGCGCGTTCTCGACGACGTGCGGCAGATCGAACAGGACGCCGCGCAGGCTCGGATGCGCCTGAAGCACGGCCGTCAGGTTGGAACCGTTGCCGCCACCGACATCCGCCAGGACCTTAATTCCGGAAAAGTCGTACGCGGCGATGACGGCGGCGGTCTCGCGCCCGTGAATTCCGACCATGGCGCCGTCGAAGATGCGCGCCTGTTCCGGATGCTCGGCCAGCCAGTCGAAGACCGGCTTTCCGAAGCGATGGTCGAAGGCGGTGCGGCCGGTCCGCACGCTGTACAGCAAATCGCCCCAGGCTTGAAACTGTTCGCCTCCCGCCATGCGCGCGAGCGAACGCTGCGAGCCAGGGACGTCGCTGCGCAGCAATTCTGCCAGCGGCGTCAGGCCGAACATCCGCGGGGCGACTTCGTTGAAGATGCCGAGGCTCGCCAGCGCGCGCAACAATCGAAACAGCGCGTCCTCGTTGGTCTGCGTGGCCTGCGCCAGCGCGTTGACCTGCTGCGGACCGTCTCGCAGCAGATCGGCGATACCGAGTTCGGCGGCGACGTAAACCGCCTGCGAATGCCAATAGGCGGTGATGATCTGGCCGAGTTCCGCAGCAGCGGGAAGTGACATGGGGTGATCGTTTTTCTGTGTTCGGTTTTCAGTGGCAACCGGTTAAACGACAGAACGCTTCGCCCACCGGACTGTTCCCACTCTTCGTACCTTTCGAACTCTTCGCACTCCCGTCAGGGCAGCTCTCGAATCCGCAGGTTTCGAAACTCGACGGGAGCGCCTTCGGATTCCAGGCACAAGAAACCGGTGCGCGGTTCGCAGTTCGTGCCGCCGGAGACTTCTTCACCGTTCACCCAGAGCCTGACTTCGCCGTTGATGGCGCGGACGTAGTAATGGTTCCACTCGTCGACTCCCTTGCTCAGCTGCTTGCGCGGGAAACTGCGCTTGCCGTCGGGAGCGACCGGTGGAAAAGGGGTCATCGTGGACTTGCCGACCGGGAACACGTCGCCATGGCAGGTGAACCACTCCGCCAGCTTGCCGGTTTGTTTCTTGTACAGTTCCGTAAAGCCCAGATCGAGCACCTGGACCTCGATGCCCCCCGGCGGCAACGTGCCGGGCTGGAGGTCCGTGAGCGCCTCGGGGGAGGCCCACACAAAGACGCCGGAATTGCCCCCCGCGCGCCGGTGCCGCCATTCGACGACGAGTTCGAAGTTCGTCACCGGCTGTTTCGTCTTCATCACGCCGACCGGCTGGCCGGTGCAGTGGATTTCGCCGTTGGGAAAGGTCCAGGTGTCGGCGGCGCAGTTGACGTTTTCAAAGTCGGCCTCGCCGAGGGCGCGCCAGCCGGGACCGGTGCCGTCGATCGTCGCCTTGGGAAGCTGAGGCTCGTTCGCCGCGGCGACCGCACAGAGCGAGAGAATCAGTCCGCCGGCCAGGCCCCAGGACGTACGGCAAGTTGCAGTTGAGGTCATATCAAATCCTTGTGAGGACAGGGTTTCGTCCGGCGGCAGACGGATTGAAGTTCAGTGATCCGAGTCTGAGGACGCGTGCGGCGGGAAATTCGTCAAATCCGGCAAAACCGGCGCCATCGCTCAAGTCGTTATATCCGGCACGCCGATGGAATTCGACAAGGCACCGTGTCGACCCGTGCGCGGCGGGGGAAGGTGCTGACCACGGCAAGGGGGACGAGCGGGACGGCGTCGGTCGCCACGGATCGACCGCAGTCCGCTCGGTGAACAGGACGTGCATGGCGATGGCGGCATTGCGCCCAAGGGGTGTGTGGCCCACCGTGCTGCTGCTGACAGCGTTGGCGGCGCTGGCAGGTTGCAACCGCACGTTCTATCGAGAAGCCGCGGACTACGAAGTCCGCGTGCTGGTGGATGAAAAGTCGCATGATCCCCGCTGGGATTTGCAGAACTTCTCGATCGAAATCGATCCGCGCAGCCGGTATGCGATCACGCACGATCCAGACTTTCCGCCGATGCCGGACGACGACCCGACGTCCCACCAGTTGATGGTGCAGGTCGACGGCAAGCGCGGCTACTCCGGCTGGAATGACTACGGCGAGATGTACGATCTCGAGAATCCGTGGTGGCGCGAGGCGATCGGCCAGTATGCGCCGCTGACCGAAGACGGCAAGGTGCTGCTGACGCTGGACAATTCGGTCCGGATCGCCCGCCTGCACTCGCCCGATTTCCAGGACCAGCTGGAGACGATTTACCTGTCGGCGCTCGACGTGAGCACCGAGCGGTTCCGGTTCGATACGCAGTTCGCCGGGGGAACGGGCTTCGGCTACACGCATATCGGTCCGCGGCGCGGGGTGGAGAGCGACCGGCTCAGCCTGAATTCCGCGGCTCAGACATCGCGACTGCTCTCTTCGGGCGGCGAGCTGCTGATTTCGTTTGCCAACAATACCGTCTGGGAATTCCTGGGGCCGAATCGGGGACTCACGACATCGTTGCTGACATTCAACCTGGTGCAGCCGTTATTGCAGAACGGCGGTCGGGCCGTCGCGCTGGAGCGACTTACGCTTGCCGAACGCACGCTGCTGGCGAACCTGCGCGCGATGGGCAGCATCGACAGGGGTTTTACGGGACCGTCGTGTTTGGAACTTCCAGTCCAGGCGGACCTCAACGACGCGGCGGTTTCTTTGGCGCCGGTCTCACGGGGTTCACTGGTCAGGGCACCGGCGGTTTTGCGGGGGTGGGAAATGCCGCCGGGTTTGGCCGCGGATTTGCGGGCGGGGGAGGAGGAGGCGCCGGCAGTGGATTCGCTGGCGGCGGGGTCGCCAACGTCAGCGGCTATATCGGGCTGCTGCAGTCGTTGCAGCAGATTCACAACATCGAAGCCGGTCTGGTGCAGCTTCGCACACTCGCCTTGCTGGGCTTGAACCAGGAAGCCGGTCTCGTCAGCATCGCCCAGTCGATCAGTTCCGTCAGAACATCGAAACCCAGCGGGCCAACCTGCTGCAGAGCCGCATCGGTCTGCAGCTGCAGCACCTCGACAACTATAAGCGCGGCACACTCGGTCTCCCGCCGGACCTGCCGGTGGAACTCGATGGCGATCCCGTACCTCAGCAAGTTCCGGTTGATTGATGCCGAGACAGCGTCGGTGCAAAGCACGTTGGACGACGGTGTCAAGAATTTGGCGGGGGCTGCCCGATGAACCGACGCTGGTGCAGTTGCAGGGCTGCATCGAGCGAATTGCCCAGGCCCGCGCGCGGCACTCCAGGCCCGGATCGACGCGACGCCGGCAGAGCTGCAGGAGATGGACAAGCGGCACCGATCCGGCTGCAGGCGATGTCTCGAGCGAGCAGCTTGGGCAGCCTCAGACGGACCGCGAGCGGCTCACGGACAGCCTGAACCTGGTCACGGAGCGGTTCAACGAGACGGGCGCCCGAGCTGGATGAACTGCGGCAGTCCGTGTCGCCGGACACAATCGAGAGCAGCGACGGAGCGGACGATCGTGCTGCTCACCGGGCCGCAGTCGCTCGGCAGCGACGTCGGCCTGCTGGGGGCTCGCCGCGGATCGAATCCGTCACGATCGAGCCGATCGACCTGACTTCGGAAGTCGCGCTCGAAATCGCACGCGCGAATCGCCTCGACTGGATGAACAACCGCGCCACCCTCGTCGACGTGTGGCGGCTGATCGAATTCAACGCGAACCAGCTCAAATCCAACTTTACGATCCAGGCAGTCGGCGACATTCAGACGGTCCGCAACAATCCGCTTAGTTTTGACGCGAATGCCTCGACGATGCGGGCAGCCATTCAGTTCGACCCGCCATTCACGCGGCTGGTGGAGCGCAACGTCTTCCGACAGCAGTTGATTCAGTACCAGCAGTCGCGCCGCGACCTGATCCAATTCAAGGACGCGGTGAATCTGACGTTGCGCCAGCTGCTGCGCGACATGGCGCAGTTGCGGACCAACCTCGAGATTCAGCGTCGCGCCGTGGCCATCGCGATCCGGCGCGTTGATCAGACGCGAGAGTCACTCAATCGTCCGATTCCCCCCGCCCAACCCGGCCAGCCCGCGACGACGCTGGGTCCTACGGTGGCGCAGGACTTGCTGTTCGCACTAGGAGATCTGGCCACGGCGCAGAACAGCATGGCGAGCGTCTGGATCGGATACGAGAACGACTTGATGATGCTCTACCGCGAACTCGGCATCATGCAACTCGACGACGACGGCTTGTGGATCCGCACCCCGCTGGAAGGCATGACGCGGATGACCGAGGCCGAAGACCCGCTCCCGCCGGAGGTGCCCCCCAGCTGGTTCCAGGATCCGGCGCCTGTCGAAGAGAACGTCGACGCGGACGCCCAGGAACCGCCGCTGTTGCCGCCGTCGGGCAACGCTGCCCGCGTTCCGATCCGCAGCCTGCCGCGCGATGCAGCCGGCGGCGTGCCGAGCAACGCGACAGTTCCTGTGAGCACGGAGCCAGGCGTCCGATCGCCGGACGACGCTGCCGCCGCCCGGATCACCGTCTCCGACGGGGACGGCGACGTCCGCCCAACCGACGGCCCGCCGCTGGAGCGACTGGGAACGGGAATTCTGCGTCGTTAAGGACAGCTGGCGGGCGCGACGGCGGACCAGTTTCGCGAAGTGGCGGATTTGGAGCAGTTTTCGCTCTCTGCCCGACGTCATGCGGGGTTAGAATATATCAGCGTATACTGTTGGTATGCGTAGTCCGCGGTCGACGTTGTAACCCCAGACCGCAACACGACATACCGTCGAACACTCTCTCCGGTCACCAGTCGCCCGGCCGCGCTGCGCCGGTACGGAATCGCGGCGATACGGCGCTCGTCGGTGGTCGATCCGGCTATGATTCCTGCCGTCGCAGGGGAGGCAACTGTGCAGACTGTACTTCGCGGGTCGGTCAACCATCGCCGTTCCGGTCGGTCCCGCTGGACGATCCTGGCGGTCCTCGCCGCCATTGTCTGTGCCGGGGCTTGGGGGGGCTGGCAGCTCTGGGGCAGCACCGGCGAGAGTGAGCAGACCAGCCGCGGCATTCTGACGCACGCTGTCGCGCGCGGCGACATGCTGGTCACCGTGACCGATGACGGTACGTTGCAGAGTGCGAAGAATATCGACGTCAAATGTGAGGTCGCCGGCGGCGGGACGATCCTGTGGCTCGTCCAGGACGGCAAGCAGGTGGAAGCGGGCGAAAAGCTGGTTGAGCTTGACCCGGCGGCCATTGAAGAACAGCTGAATCTGCAGAAGAGCGTGTTCGAAAAGGCCCGCGCGACAAAGATCCAGGCCGAGCAGAACCTGGCGGCCGCAGATGTTTGCGGTGCGAGTACAAGGAAGGCACGTATCTGATCGGTACAGGCAACCCGACAGCGCGATTCAGATCGCCCAACCAGAAGTCTGAGCAGCGCCCAGAATACACTCGATTTCACGCAGAAGATGGTTCGCAAGGGGTTTGCGACGCCGCTGCAACTGGAAGCGGACACCTTCGCCGTTGAACGGGCGACGCTCGATCTCAAAGCGGCAGGAACTGCCAAGAACGTGCTGGAAAAGTTCACCTACGAGAAGACGGTCAAGCAACTCAAATACGAGCGAAGCGGCCGCTGCCCAGCTTAAGGCTGAGTCGGCAACGCTGAAGACAAGCTCAAGCATCTGGAGCAGCAGCCCGAAGTGCACGGTCGTGGCATCGCGCCGGCATGGTGGTGTATGCCAACGACAATAAAGGCCGCTGGGGGAGCCAGGAACCGGAAGTCATGGAAGGGGCGGCGGTGCGCGACCGGCGGGCGATACCGTCTGCCGGACCTGTCGCATACGGGTCAAGACGACGGTGCGCAGAATCAAAGATCGACCAGATCAGGCCCGGAGCTGCAGCAAGCGTCTTGATTCAGGGACGTCCGTTCAAAGGTCAGGTCGTGTCGTTGCCAATCAGCCGGAGTCGCAAAGTTTTATGGCGGCGAACGTCGAAATACGCGACGCTCGTCTCGATCGACGGTTCGCCGGCCTGCGACCGGGGATGACGGCCGAAGTGACGATCCTGATTGAGGAGTCAAGAACGGCATCCTGCTGCCGGTGACCGTTGTCGAAAAAAGCCGGGGATTCTTTGCTTATGTGAAGACGCCTGCCAGCATCGAGGGAGCGCGGCTCAAGCTGGGCAAAACCAATGACACTTACATCGAGATCCTTGACGGCGTTAAGGAAGCAGACGTCGTGATCCGCAATCCTCGGGCCGTGGTAGCAGCGGCGCTTGAAGACGTCTCACTCGAGGAACGGACGGCGAGCCGCTCACAATTCGGCGAGGGCAAAGCGCCGGATGGAGAGGCCACCGCGCAGGGGCCGACGCCGCGGGGGGCGGTCCCGGCGGCGGCGGTGAAGGTGGGGGCGGCGACGGTCAGCGACAGCATCTTCGCCGGCACAGATGATCCAGCAGAATGACGCCAACAAAGATGGCAAATTGAGCAAAGACGAAGTGCCTGAACCGAGAAGAGATTTCTTCGACCAGATCGACGCCGACAAAGACGGCTTCATCACTGCGGCCGAATTGCAGTCCGGCATGCGAGGGATGGGGGCGGGGGCGGTCGCAGTGGAGAGCGCGGACCGGGTGGCGGCGGCCGGGGGGAGCGGCGGCGAGGAGGTGGTGAGGGGGTCGCGGCGGACCTCCAGGGGGCGGCGCGGGCGCTTCAGGGCGGCGACGTCGCAGGGAGCGGGAGCGGGGCAGTGATCGCGTATCTGCTGCGCGCTGCGCTGGGCTTCAAGCCTGTTGCTGCACAAACTCCGCACCGGTCTGGCGATGCTGGGCATCCTGATCAGCGTGACGGCCGTGATCTGGCTGGTCGCCCTCGGCGAAGGGGCGAGTTACCAGGCACGAAGCAGATCGAAGACCTCGGCGGCAGACATCATTATCAAGAGCGTCAAGTAGCGGCCGGCAGGACCACCGGCGGCCGCGGCACCGCGATGTGATTTCATACGGTCTGACCCGCCGCGACTTTCAGAACATTTTGCAGCTCGTCCCGAGATTGAGCGCCACGCCGATGCGGGAGATCGCGACGACGGCGTGGTACGGGGGCCGCCAGTTCGACGTCCGGATTCTGGGAGTCACGCCGGCGTATCAGGAAATCAATCACCTCGAAATGAGCCACGGCCGGTTCTGGCAGGCGGACCTGGATCGTTCCGAAAACATCTGCGTGCTCGGCGCCAACACGGCGGAGTCGCTGTTCGGCTATGAGGAGCCGCTCGGCCGAGCGGTGCAACTGCATTTCAATTTCACCAGTGCCCTGTTCACCGTCGTCGGTGTGACTCGCTCCCGTAATCCCTCGGCGGCGATCGGCGGCAGCCTGGAAGGTCGCGACTACAACAGCGACGTATATATCCGCTGGAAACGTTTCGGCGAATCGGCGACCAGGTCATCACTTCGAGATCGGGCAGCACGGAAGGGGAGACTGGTGCAACTCAGCCAGGTGACCGCGACCGTGAAAAGCATCAATGAGGTGGAAGGGGCAGCGGACACGGTTCGAGATGTGCTCGCGCGGCTCGCACAAGGACAATGATGTTGCCGTCACCGTGCCGCAGGAGCTGCTCCGTCAGGCCGGTCTGCGGATGCTGTTCAACGTGTTGCTCGTGCTGATAGCGGGCATTTCTGCTCGTCGGCGGAATTGGCATCATGAACATCATGCTGGCGACCGTGACTGAGCGAACGCGAAAATCGGCATCCGACGCACTCGGAGCACGGCGGTCCGACATCATTTACCAGTTCCTGGCCAAGAATCTCGCTGACGGCGATCGGCGGGCTGGTGGGGGTCAGGTGCGGATTCTGTGTCTGCCGGCGACAGGCGGCCTGCTGGCCATGAAGAACGGCCTGCCGGACGTGTGGGCCGTGCTGCCGACGATCCACAATCTGCAACCGATCATCACGCCGATGTCGGTCGGGGCGTCGTTTGCGACGTCCCTGATCGTCGTTCGGCTTGTACCCGGCGTACCGGGCGGCAGCGATGGACCCGATCGAGGCCCTGCGCTACGAGTAAGGCGACCTACGGCTACTTCGTCTTGGCGGCTTCGGCCGCCTTCTTCGCGGCAGCTTCCTCGGCAGCTTTCTTCGCTGCGGCTACTTCAGCAGCTTTCTTCACTCGCCGCTTCTTCGGCCTTCTTGGCGGGCCGCGGCGATTTCCGGCGAGACGAGGTCGCACGCCACGCGGAGTCGAAGAAGTAGGCGGCGCTGGTGGCATTACTGCGACGGAATGCACAGCGGCTTGGCGGGCGAACCCCAGCTGCCCCCGAGCACGACCTTGTCGCCCCCTTCTCGGCGCCGTCGGATTTTCGCCCGGGGAATCCTTGTAATAATGTCGGGCATACCAGTCCGACATCATCTGCCACGTTGCCGTGCATGTCGTACAGTCCGTATGCGTTGGGCAGATATGAACCGACCCGGACAGGTGCGGCCGAGAAACGCGCCATGGGGAAGTTGCCATTGATGTTCGCCTGCTTTGAACTCAGCGACTTCCCGTAGTGGAATAGCTTTGTGTGGCATACTGCGCACCCGCCTCGGTCGGCAACCGGTGCATCCGACCGGCGGCGATTTCTTCCGGTCGCCGACAGCAGCCGGCAGAATTCAATGGCCTGTTCCCAAGACACCTGTTCGACGGGAAACCGGTCGGTCTGCCGGTGACCTTCGCGGCCACTGTTGCGCTTGAAGTGACTTGGATTGACGCCGGTCACCGTCTGATATTCGGACTGCGTGACTTCAAATTGCCCCAGAAAAAGGACTTGGTGATCTGCACTTCGTGCACTCGGGCGCTCGTCAATCCGCGAACCGGCTTCCGATTCAGGCGCCCCCATGGCAAACTGCCCGGCCGGAATTGCCACGAGTGGCATGCCGACGGAATTGACGATCTTCTCCGGCTCAGCGGCGCGGGCGGCGTTGCCCACATGGGAAACCAGCGCCAGCAGCGATGCGCCAACGCACCATGTCCTGGCGGCGCTCATGGAGAAATGGGGGCGAGTTGAGGATTCGGCCGGGAACACGCGAGGCATTGTCGGGGCGGGATTCCGGTGTGGAGAGACGGTCACGCGTCCGCTCGTCGAGACGGCATCCCTGCAACGCCGTCGAAGAATGGAGCAGCACAACTGCGATAGACGCCGATTTTCGCGCGGAGGGCCGTCGTTCGGCCCGGGCCCGGAGGTCGGCGGACCGGACGTGAGTCACTCGTCGATGATGATTGTCTTCGGGTCGAAGGGCTTCATCTTCTTGCTGTCGACGTTGAAGTCCTCGGTAAAATCCTTGTCCGCCACGACTTCGACGGTCTTGGTCCAGGCCTTCGACCACATTGGATTTCCCTCGGCGGTCTCCTTACCGATGACGATCACGCTGTTCTGGCCCGGATTCGGCCCCTGGCCGGATTCACTGGCATACGTGCCGTCGGAGATCGGGCATTTCGCCTCGTTGCCCGTTTCAATATTGGTGAACGTGACTGTTCCGGCCGGGATCGGTTTCCCGTCAACTTCGATCTTGCCGCTGGCGTTGACCCGCTGGGCCTTCGAGCCCCCTCCCGGCGCGGCTCCGCCGCAGCCCGGCAGACTCGATGCCAGGAACAGGCACGCCATACCGGCGGCTGCTGCCCAAATCACCTGTCCGCCGACATTCCGGTCCTTGAGTGTGTTCATCACTGGTAAGTCTTCCATTTCTGTGAACAGTATCATTGGGTGGCCGATGGCAACGGCCGTTTCGCACGGCGATTCAACAACAAACGAAATCCACGGCAGCGACGTGAGCCGCTGCCGTGGATCCGCAGCATCTGCTGAACGATCCGCGATGGATTAGAATTCACCGAGGACCAGGCCGTCGCCGGCCGCGCCCATCTTCTGTTGCAGAGTCAGATCGGTGTTTTCCGACAGGAACCGTGCACTGCCGTCGGCCAGAAGGATGTGGCCGCCGCCGACGTGCCAGCTGCTATAGCCTTCCTGCATCATGCTGTGGCCGTTGGCCGATCCGCGACGCGAGCGGGCTTGCGCCATCGTGAAGTCGACGCAGGGATTGTTCATCCCGCACCAAACCGCGGTGGTATTGAACTGCACCGGGAGAGAACCGCTGTCACGGATGTTCGAGGCCCACGTCCAGTACGCGATCGTTGTTGGCCCGGTAATGTAATTCTGCTTGAGGCCGACGTACATCGTCTCGCCAACGAGAATCACGTTGGAAGTTCCGTCCGTGACCGCGGACACGTTCTTCGACGAGTTCAGGTGGATAATCCCGTTGTTCCATTGCGGGCGGTGATTATCGTTGACGATCGTCTGCGGCGGCGTGGTTCCAAGGGAGTGGAAGCAGGGCGCCAGCGCGTTGCACGAGAACGGCTGGTTATCGGTGCAGGCGCTCTGCGGAGTGGTTCCATCCACTGCGGGAGCGCCGGTGGTGGGATCGATCTTGAACGCCGGTCCACCGCCCCCCATGCAGGCATTGTAGCAGTTAACGTACTTGTCCGAGTTATAGACCGGGTTCGACGGACAGCGGAACACCGGGGGTGAATCGAGGAGCTGAATCGCATAGTTCGGCGAAAGCGGGGCGCCCGCATTAGGCGGGTTCGCATAGTCGACCCGTCCAAAGAAGCCGAACGAAAAATTAAACTGGTTGTAAAGCGGTCCCTGATCCATCATCGGCAGGATCAGGATCGTCCAGCCGGCACGACCATACACCGGGGAGCCGGCGTTCGTATTGGTGCCGGTCGGCGCGCAGGTATTGCCGCCGGTATTGGCGTCGGCATTGCCGTCGTAGGACGCCGACGGCGGGAACATATTGAACGCGTCGTGGTAGTTGTGCAGCGCCAGGCCGAGCTGCTTCATGTTGTTCTTGCACTGTGTGCGGCGGGCCGCCTCACGCGCCTGCTGCACGGCTGGCAGCAGCAGGGCAATCAGCACCGCGATGATCGCGATGACGACGAGCAATTCAATGAGCGTAAATCCGCGACGCTTGGGAGCGCGAATCATGCCATCCCTTTCTGAATTAAGGACAGACGAAATGGGAAACGGGAAAAGGCCCAGGCGACAGTTGCTGCTCCCGTGGCCAGGGAGCAAACTTCGTCACAACTGACTCAACCATAAGCGGATTGGGGAACCTCCTTTCGCGAACAGCGCCGTGAAGATGATTGATCCGCCGACAATAAACGTCGCGGACGCAAACGATGAATCCGTAAGAGCTGACTGATATGACGAGCTCCGGACAGAATCCTCCGAAGCTGGAAACCTATTACACCCAATCACTTGGGGAGTGTCAAGCACGCGGGGGCCGTCTTGCTCGTTCGGGGTGATGCACTGTGCAACGTCGAGCCGAACGACGACGCCGTCGAGTGCGGACTATTCCCGCTTGAGTTTCTGGAACCGCCGGCCAGCCACCTCCGCGATATAGATATTCCCCTTTGAGTCCGCGCAGATCAGGTGCGGAGTTTTGAATTCGCCCGGTGCGGTTCCTTCGGCGCCCCAGGCATCGACCACTTTCCCCGAGTCGTCGAGCTGCATCACCTGCTGCCGCTTGGCATCCGAGATGAAGATTCTCCCTTCCTGATCCTGCGCGATCCCGAACGGCGTATAACCGGTCCAGGTTTCGAGCAGAGTCCCCTCACGGTCGAAAATCTGAATCCGGTTGTTGTCGCGATCGCAAACCACCAACCGACCGTTGCGATCCACGACAGCCGCATGTGGCGACTTGAACTGGCCCGGACCGTCGCCGGCGTCCCCCCACGTCTTTTCGAACTTGCCGTCGGACGAGTATCGCACGATTCGCGAGTTGCCGTAGCCATCCATGATGAACATGTGGCCGTCCAGTCCGAAGACGATGTACGTCGGCTTGTTGAACTGGTTGTCACCCAGTCCCGGCTTGTCCTTCTGGCCGAGTGTCGTCAGCAGTTTGCCCTCGGCGTCGAATTTGTAAATTGTGTGATGCTCGGTGTCCGTCACCCAGATTTTGTCATCGGCGTCGACACTGATTCCATGTCCGACGCCGACGATGCCGCTGCCCATCGAGCGGAGGAACTTCCCGGACGCGTCGAAACTGAGTACGGGAGGCTCAGCGCGCTGTAAGACGTACAAATTGTCCTTGCTGTCGCACGCGACGCCGGACACTGCCCCCAGTACGAGACTGGCAGGGACGTCTGCGCCCGGCGCCGCCGGCACGAAGCGAATATCAGCGGCGACCGGCTTCGCTGCTGCTGCCGCCGTCGACAATGCCGCGATCGCGAAAATCTTGGAACGATCACGCAGGAAGATGACGCCGTCGCTGATGGCCGGCGTGGCGTAGAAGTCGCCCGGGATGTCGTTGGCTGATACGACTGCGAATTTTCGCCCCTCATTGATGACCGTGCACCGGCCTTCGAGGCTGAGGTAGTACACGTGGCCGTCCGCAACGACCGGCGACGCCTGGTATCGCAGGCCGCCGATGCGGGCCCGCCACACGCGTCGGCCGGCTGCGAGGTCACAAGTGCCGACCCCGTCATCCCGGACCGAATACACCAGACCTCAGGAATCGTCGGCGCCGGGCAGTCCGCGATGTCCTTCTGCTTCCATGCCAGGTGCGACTCGGTCACGTCCCCCGTGCCGTCCGTCCGCATCGCCACGGCGTGCTGCGCCTTGGCGGAAGCTGCGACGACCATGCCGTCTCCTACGGCGGGGGAGGCGATGATCCGCGAATACTCCTCATCTTTCAGTTCCAGTCCTTTGCTGGTCCAGAGCCGGCGGCCGGTTTCGAGGTCGTACGCGTCCACATGGTCGCACCCGCTGACGATGACCTGCGGCGGCAGCCCCGGCTGTTCGAGCACCATGGGTGACGTGTACGCATCGGTCGCGTCCCCGAGCGCCGGATAGTTCCTGTCGGCCAGCCAGAGTTCCTTGCCGGTGTCCTTGTTCAGCGCGACGACGTACGAAGGTCCCTTATGCACGGCGGCAATGATCAGCTTGTTGCCCCACAGCCGCGGTGACGAACCCATGCCGAACTTCAGGTCATAAGGCCCGTAGTCGTCGACCATGTTCCGCTGCCAGACGACCGCGCCGTCGCGATCCATGCAAACCAATTCGCCGGTGCCGGCGAAGGCAAACACGTGCTCGTCGGCGTCCGCGCAGGGGGAGGGGGTCGCCGGATTGTGCCGGTACTCGTAGAGACTTGGCGGGCCGTACGCGATCAGCTTGCCGTGTGCGAAGGCATGCTGCCAAACGACGGCGCCCGTCGCACGGTCGAGCGCGATCAGCACAACCGTCTGCGTGGCTTCGTCGCAGGACGTGACATACACGCGGGTCTTCGTGACGGCGGGGGAGGAGTTGCCGACGCCGGGGAGCGGGGTGCTCCACAGAATATTGGTCGAGTCGTTCCAGACGGTCGGCAGGTTCACTTCCTCCGACACGCACGAACCGGTCGGTCCGCGAAACCCCGTCCAGTCACCGCCGGCCGCGAATGTTCCCCCGGCACCGGCCAGCAGGGCCGCCACAAGTCCCCATCGCATGCCAGATCCTTTGTCGTCGAATTGAGAGAGAGAGTCGGATGGGCGCGAATGCGCCAAGTATCAGTGTGCCGCCGTCGATGGGGAGCCGTCAACTCAGTCCCGGGCGGTCCGGTCCGGTCCGGCCGAAGGGCGGCAGCATGTGGCGATCACAAAAGGGGGCGGAACTTCATCGGCGATCGACGCGCCGAGCCGCGAGGAAACCCGACGAGTCCGGGATCATCTCTCGTCGATCTCGCAGTGCAGGTCGCGCGATCCCGAAGAACCCGGCAGTGTCGCCTTCCGACACAGGGCGCGATTGCCGCGAGCCGGACACCTCCGAAGTGCTTGATACGCGGTTGTTGTGTCGCGGGGGCGCAGCGATCGATAGACTGGACACATGATTGAGGTCATCGACGTCACCAAATCGTTTCGGCGCGGCGCCACCGACGTCCCCGTGCTGCGCGGACTCTCGTGCCAGATTCCGGTCGGCGCCTTTGCGTTCATTGTCGGTCCTTCCGGCAGCGGGAAGAGCACGCTGTTGTACCTGCTGGGCGCGCTCGACGAGCCAACGAGCGGCGAGGTCCGCATCGCGGGTCGCCGACTGGCCGACCTGGATGCGGCCGCGCGTGACGAATTCCGTCGCCGTGACGTCGGTTTCGTCTTTCAGAGCTTCAACCTGCTCGGCAATCTCAGCGCCGTCGACAATGTCCTCGTGCCGTACCTGCCGACGAGCGAAGCCGCGTCCAAGCGCCCTCAGGCAGTCGAGCTGCTCGAACAGGTCGGATTGGCCCAGCGGCTGGAGCATCGCCCGGCGCAGCTTTCCGGGGGCGAACAGCAACGCGTCGCGATCGCCCGCGCGCTGCTGAAGCGGCCGTCACTGGTGTTGGCGGACGAACCGACCGGCGAGCTGGACAGCGAAAACGGCGCCGAAATCTACCGTTACCTGCGGCGGCTGCAGTCGGAACAGAACTCGACAGTCGTCGCCGTCACGCACGATCGCAGCTACATTCAGCCGCAGGATCTGGTATTCGAGATTCGGGACGGCCGGATCGCGTCCGGCCTGCCGCATTAACAGCCGCCCGGCTGTTCTTCAGAAACCGGGCTGAATTCATACCATGTCACTGCGGGTCGGCATCCTTTGCGAGTACGCGACACTAAACGGCGGCGAGCGGTCGCTGCTGGCCTGCCTCGATCGGTATTCCCGCGACGACGTGCACGTGACGTGCCTTGCGCGCCATCCGGGAACTCTGGCGAATGAACTCCAACGCTGCGAAGTGCCGCATGTCCCGTTCGATCTGCATGGCGAGCAGCACGGGCGATCGCGAGCAGCACGGATCTCGCAAATCGTTTCGGTCTGTCGGAGTCGTTTTCGATTGCTCCATGCGAACAGCCGGCGATGGGTCAGCTTACGGGTGCCGCGGGCCGCGAGCTGGCGATTCCGTGCACGGCTTGCACCGCGATATCGTTAAACTCAGCCCAGCCGTCGCCGACCTGAACGGCAATGTGCGACTCATCGCGGTCTCGCAGACGGTTCGTGACTTTCACGATGCCGCAGGTTGTCGCCCGAACGAGCATGTGTGATCTACACGGCGTGGACACTGTAGCGTTTCGATCAACCGATCGAACGGGCAGTCTGCGACGTGAACTGGGATTGCCGGACGAGTCGTTGCTGGTCGCAGCCATCGGCCAGATTTGTCTGCGGAAAGGGCAAGATGTGTTTGCCGAAGCTGCGGTGCGGGAGGCGTCCTCGCTGCCCGCGGCACACTTTCTGCTCATCGGCTCACGGCACTCCGCCAAGCGCGAGAGCATCGAATATGAGCACAACCTCGGATCGCGATTCATGCAGGCTGGACTCGCACAGCGATTTCATCCGCTGGGGGAACGCACGGACGTTGCGCGCCTGCTGCCGGAGATCGACATTTTGGTGCATGCCGCACGACAGGAACCGTTCGGCCGCGTGCTGCTGGAGGCGTCGGCGTGCGGCGTGCCGATCATCGCCACCGACGTCGGTGGGACCGCCGAAATGCTGACGAACGGCGAGCACGCACTCCTGGTGCCGCCAGACGATCCTGCAGCAATCGCGGAAGCGGTCCGGCGACTGGTCGGCGATCGCGAGTTGGCCAGTCAGCTCGGGCGGGCCGCCTCTCGACACGTCGCGGATCGATTCCCGATCGAACGCTCGGCGCAGGAGTTATTTGCGCTGTGGAACCGGACCGTCGAGGTCGTGGGACGGCGATAATTCCGTTGCCTTGCTGCCGCTCTGCAGAATGGCGGCGCTCCCCCGTGAATTCTCTCATGTTCGCGTCTCGGCCGGCCGATGGCGCACGACATGCCGCCGCGCCGTCGCCCCACCGTCGCTGCTGATCCGCTCGTTTTTCCGACGACGACGGCCGCCTCGCAGCTTGAGCCGTTTTTGGCGTACTTGCGCGCGGAGTGCGGCATGTCGCCCAATACGCTCGCCGCCTACGGCACCGATCTTCGGCAGTTCTTCGAGTGGCTGGAGGGACGCGGCGTTCGCAGCGCTCAGGCTGTCGACCTGAAGGTGTTGTCGGCCTGGCTGGAGCATCTCCGCGGCCGAAACCTCGCCGTCACGACGATCGCACGGCGACTCGTCTCGCTTAAGATGTTCTTTCGGTTCCTCGTGCTCGACGGGCAATTGCCGAAGAGCGCCGTCGACCTGCTTAGCTCTCCCAAGCTCTGGCAACACCTGCCCACAGTACTCAGCCCGGAGACGGTCGACCGCTTGCTGGCGGCGCCCGGCGGTGAAGACAGCTATCCTCTCCGTGACCGGGCAGTCCTGGCGGTAATGTACGCGACCGGCTGCCGGGCCTCGGAAGTGGCGGGCCTGTGCGTTGCCGATGTACGGCTCAAGGAACGCTACTGCCGGTGCCTGGGAAAAGGGAACAAGGAACGGATCGTGGGGCTGAACCCTGTTGCCGTCGCGGCGCTGGAAGCCTACCTGCAGCACGAGCGGCCGAAGCTCGTCGGCAGCCGCGATTCTGATGCACTGTTCGTCACGCGCAGCGGGCGTGTGTTCTCACGGATAGTCGTGTGGCACCTGGTGAAGAAGTACGCAGCGCGCGTCGGCATTTCCAGAAAAGTCAGCCCGCACACGATGCGGCACAGTTTCGCCACGCACATGTTGGCCGGAGGCGCTGAAATCCGCGCCCTGCAGGAGCTGCTCGGTCATGCGAGCATCCGGACGACGCAAATTTACACACAAGTGGAACACAGCCGCCTGAAGGCGATTCACGCGAAGTGCCACCCGCGGGGATAAATCCGAAATCCGAATTTCGAAAGGGTAGATGGTTGATCGTGTATGGTTGATCGACAGTGCATCGCCATCGAGAATCGACGACCGATAACCGGCAACCACCATGAACGACGAACTCAGCTACACCTGCCAGGCGTGCGGTGAAGAGGTCGTCGTGCCGATCGATCTGACGGCCGGCGCGGAGCAATCGTATGTGGAAGACTGCCCCGTCTGCTGCCGGCCGCATGTTCTGCACGTGACCATCGACGAGGACGGCCACGCCGATCTCTGGGCGGCGGCCGAGCAGGACGAGGACTGAGAGGATTCGGGATTCAGGATTCAGGGACAACGATTGACACTTAATCCCTGTGTTCCGACCTCCGACCTCCGAACGCTGACGGCTGACCGCTCAAAAAAAACGCCCCGACCAGCCGTCGAACTGGTCGGGGCGCGATGAGCCGGCGCGAGTCGGATGCGGAACCGTGGAGCAGCGTCACCGGTCGGCGCCAGACACATCCCGGCCGACCGGACACACATCCCACTCGCAACGCGGCGACACAATCGGAGCCGAACACCGGCTCCGTCAGGCATGCAGCACGAAGATATTGACGAACATCGTCGCATTGAGGAGCCAGGCGGCGACCACGGCGCTCAACGAAACGCGGGGAACAGGCAGCGCAACAACGCGGGCGGACTGAAACATGGCGGGACCTCAGGCGGGTTGGGTGCCTTTCGAGTCGCCCGTTCGCGATTGAACGGAACCCGTCAGGCGGGGTTGGCGGTGGTCAAGGCCACCGGCAGGTACGAAAACCTAGCCCCGATTCCCGGGCGTGCAAATCAAATCCGTCACAATTCCGAGGATTGTCCGGGATGTGGCGGTTTTGCAACATTGGATCGCTTGTTCAAGACAGAAAGCGAACCGCTAATGAACGCAAACAAGCGCTAATACGAGGAACTGCTGATCTATTAGCGTGGATTAGCGCTGATTAGCGGTTCCTTCCCTTTGAATGTTGCTCGACATCGTTGCTGTGCTGAGCATCAGCGTTTTAAAAGTGGCGATCCTGTGCCACTCGCTGAACTGCAATGCGATGTCCGTCATGTCGAGCAGCGGCGTGGCCAAGACCTGTTCCGGCGTCTCGTGCGGACGGGCGATGAGGTACACGCGGTCTCCCGGTTGCGGACGGGCATTGACTGGCAACTCGATCCCGGCGCGGCGCAGGTAGAAGATTGACGGCAAGTCGCACGGGAGCGGCGCGAGCAGAACCGCGCGTTCCTCCCGACGCTCTGAAAGCGATTCTTGGACTGCGTTGATCGCTTCAGGGACCGAGAGGAAGTCAGCCCGCTCCTGAGCGTGAAACAGCACTGGCCGTGATGCGGCATAGACGGCTCCGGCGACAAGCACCACCAGCGACGCCGCGACGCCGAGCGGTTGCATCCCCTTGCGCAGGCGTGAATGCAATGTCAGCAGTCCGACGGCTCCCGCGGCAAACAGCCAGGGCGCCAGGTGCATGTAGATTCGCGGCGGCGGTGTGACCTTCTGAACGATGTTGAGTGTGAGGACCGTGGCGAACGGGAAGACCCAGCGGACGCGCGCTGAACGAGACGGCATGGCGACGAAGCCGATTGCCGCCAGCACAGCCCACAGCCAGGCCGGAATGACGCCGTCGGCCCACCACTCAAAGGCGTCGTACCAGCCGGCTGCCAATGTTGCGAATACGCTCGACGGTGCGACGGAGCGCATGATGGGATCGTTCAGGAACATCAGGCCGCGGAAAATGTAGGCTGGCGCGTAGAAGGCTCCCACGGCCGGCAGCGCCAACAGGCCAAGTTCCAGCAATGTGAGAATGCGATTCCGCGCTGCGCGCACGCCGCGTCGCTCGATGAGCGGTGTGATCACGAACCAGGCGCGCGGACCCGACGGCCGCATAGACCATGATCGGCATCGCCGCCAGTCCGGCCACAAGCGCGACCCACGCGAACCACCAGGCGCGGCGGCTCGTCGCTGCGCAGCCGCGCCAGCACGCGTCGAACACGATCGCCGCCAGCGCCACGAGAATGTAACCCCGCGCATCGGTTGAGTAGGTGATTAGCTCAGGCGCGACCGCGACGGCTGCAGCCGCGATCAGACCGGCAGGTCGGCCGAACCAGTCCCTCGCCCAGTGGAACACCGCCCACGGCAACAGGCTCCCGGCCAGCAGCACGTGCCAGCGCATGGCCCATTCCTGCGGACCGAACATCCGCGTGGAAATGTGCATCAACAACGTGTTGAGCAGGTGATTGTTGGTCGAATTGTAGTCGCCGATCGCCTCGTACCACGGCCGGCTCGCGAAGTTGAGATAGGTGTAGGCTTCGTCGTAGGCAACCGGATCGAACCAGCGCTGCAGCCGCAGCGCAAAGCCCACGGCGACAATGATCCAGACGTGCCAGGACGTGTCGCTATCGAGGATTTGCGAAGCCCCCAGCTGCGTCGGCGAACTGCGACTGGTTTCGACGTCGCGGCGGCGCCAGATCCAGACGGCGAGCCCCGGCAGCGCAACGGCGAAGAACCAGCAGACCTGCCGAAAGCGCGCAAACCGCTCCGGCGTGAAATCCGCCGCACGGCGGACGAGTGCTCCAGCCGATTGCAAGCGCTCGTATGACACGCAGCCGGCGATCGCAGCTGCCACGCCGGCGAAGACGAGCGCGGCAACAAGCATGCGGATGCCGGAACGTCTCATGGCGAACATGATAGGGTTTCAGCAGGATAGAGCTGCGAGTCGATGCCACAGGCGACTTGCATGCTGTCGGACCGGCTGAGAGCATGCAAGCGCCCCGGTTTCTGCTCGGCGATTCGATTCGAGAAAACAGTGTCCCGGACAGTTGAGCGAACGGCGCGGATTCAGAACAACTTGTTGACAACGGCCCGGGACACTTTATCCCCATGCCCCAGACGTCACGGCTTGGCGAATGCATGGTCCGACTGCTCTGCTTGAACGAGCAGTACGCCACGCCGCGCGTGCGCTGGCTCATCACGCTGGGCGTCTGGATCGGATCGATTGCTGCACTGATGTGGGCCGCCGACCGCGCTGTCGGCCTGAATTCACCTCCCCCGGTGTTCGGCGATGAAGCCAGTTACGATGCCCTGGGCTGGGAACTCGCGGCCGGCCGTGGATTCGCGCTGAACCTGGCCGATCCTGAGTTCCTCAAGCCCTACGCGGACCTCGAACCGGCCGCTGCCGGACAACTCGCGACAGCACCCGGCCGCGGTCCAATTGCCAGCCGCCCGCCGCTGTTGCCGCTCGTCATGGCCGGTCTCAACCGGATGTTCGGTCGCCAGTTCCGGGCCGTCCGGTTAGTCAATGTCGCAGCCATGGCGACCGTTGCAGCGCTCGTCGCGTGGACGGTTTGCCGTCTGGCCGGTCCGCTGCCCGCCCTGCTGGGAGTTTTTCAATTTCTCGTTGTCGATCCGCGCGTGCGCGTCGCCTCGCGCGAAATCTTGACGGAAGCACTCGCCTGTCTGCTGGTCGCAGTGTTGACGCTGACTCTCAGGCAGCTTTTCGTTCGGCCTCGCTTGACGACGGCGCTCATTGCGGGAGCAGTCGTCGGACTGGCGGTGTTGCTGCGAACGATGTTCGTGCTGTGGCTGCCCGTGTTGTTGGTCATGCTCTGGATGACGCCGCGGTACGTGCGACGGGCTGCCAGCGGTGGAGCGGCTCGGCAGGAGCCGCGCCCGCCCGATGCGGAGTTGCGGGCGAACTCGCCGACCGCCGGCGGTGTCACGCTGGTCGCTGCATTTCTGATGGCTGCGATGGTTGTGTTTGCTCCGTGGGGCGTCCGTAACTGCCGTGTCCTCGGCCGGTTCATGCCGCTGGGAACACAAGGGACGATCGAACTGCCGTCGGGCTACAGTGACGAGGCGTTTGCCCGTGGGGGGATGTGGCACAATCTCGATGAATCCGGCTGTTTCAGGTCAGTGGACATCGAGACGAACACTCAACTCCAGCGTGAAGTCGCCCGTGCCGATTACAGTTCGCGCCTGGCCACCGCATGGTGCCGAGCCCACCCGGTTCAGACAGCGCTGCTGCCGTTCATGAAAGTGTTCCAGGAATTCCGCCCGCACATGAGTGCCGATTTGTATGTGCTGGCGTTCGCGCTGCTGGGATTGGCCGTCGTGCGCGGCACGCCGGAGGGCCGCGCAGGGGGCACGATCCTGCTGGCGATTGCCTTCAGCGTGGGGCTCACATGGTCGGTGGCCGGCCGGTTCGTGTTCCCGGCGCTGTACGTATTGCATTGTGCTGCGGCCATCGGTGTCTGGACGTCCGTCATGGCCTGCACGTTGGGCCGTCGCGATGTCGCGGCGTACAATCTGTTCACCGCTTCCGACCTCTGACCTCTGTCCGCCGCTCTCCGGCATGTGGATCAAGATCTGCGGCATCACCGACGCTGCGACAATCGCCCCGCTGGCGGCGCTGCGCCCCGATGCCGTCGGCTTCAACTTCTATCGCGGGTCGAAGCGGTGCATCACCGTCGAACGGGCCGCCGAGGCCGCGCGCCTGCTGCCGGACGGAATCGTGCCGGTCGGCGTGTTTGTGAATCATTCACACGATGAAATCCGCAGCATCTGCGCTGCCACCAGGATCACGACGGTCCAACTGCACGGAGATGAGACGCCCGAGTTTGCCGCGGCGCTGAAGGACTTCCAGGTGATTCGCGTGTTTCGGCTCGGCGCAGATCGGCTCGCGCCGGTTGCGGCTGATCTGCGGACCTGTCGCCAGTTCCGCCTCGAACCACGCGCCTGCCTGGTCGAGCCGGCGGTCGCCGGGCATTACGGCGGCAGCGGAAAGACGGCGCCCTGGGATGTCATTGCGACCGAGTGGAACCGGCTCGACTGGCCGCCGCTGCTCTTGGCCGGCGGCCTGACGCCGGACAACGTTGGCGAGGCGGTCGCACGCGTCCGGCCGTGGGGAGTGGATGTCGCCAGCGGGGTGGAGACTGCGCCGGGAGTGAAGGATCTCGCGAAGATCGAACGGTTC
>JAXMBS010000071.1:0-28482 GCA_046349775.1 Planctomycetaceae bacterium
TTGTCGACGAGCCGCAAGTACGAACGGTATGAACGGTACGAAGAGTGCGAAAAGTATGACGAGTCGCGCGGTGTGCCAGGCGTGCAGAAATTGGCTTTCTTTTCGTACTTTTTTACTGCTCGTACTGTTCGTACTCCTTTGGACCGCAATTGACCCTTTGCGAAACGGCCCGTAGACTGGCTGTTGAGTGCCCGTCTGGCTTGGGGCCGAGCACCTTCCGCAAGGGATTCTGATGCCGATCTCCTTCACGTTGCCACCGTGTCGTTCGATCCGGACCGGACTGCTGACTGTGGGCCTGCTCGGCCTGCTGACCCCCGTCGCTTTCGCCCAGAAAGGAGCAGCTGCTCCCGCCAAGGCGCCGACCGGGAAGGCCACCAAGGGGCCGACCACCGAAGTGCTGCGGGCCGAAAACGATGGCTATCCGCTGCACTTGACGTATTACGAGGCCAGTCCGGACGCGAACCCGACGGGCGTCGAAAATGCCGCCGTCGTCTTGCTGCTGCATGGCGAAGGAGGGAGCCGGCTGATCTGGGACAAGAGTTCGGCCTTCCAGGGGCAGCCACCCTTCGCAGAAAAGCTGAACGCGCTCGGATACGCAGTGGTTTCGGTCGATCTCCGCAAGCATGGCGAAAGCGTGCCGGAGGGGCAGTCGACTGTTCTGGACAACAACGACTTCACCCTGATGGCGTACAACGACCTGCCGGCGATCCGGCGGTTTCTGCTCGCCAAGCACGAAGCGAAGAAACTCAACATCGGCAAGATTGGGATCATCGCCAGCGACGCAACGGCGCCGGTCGCTTTGCAGTATGCGGCGATGGACTGGGAGCAGGAGCCGTTCCTCGACGGTCCCGGCGGCGAACCGGGCACCCCCCGCGGCCAGGACGTGCGGTCAATCGTCCTGTTGTCTCCGGCGCTGACCGCCGGGCGGCTCAACGCGCTGCAAGCCGCCAACTTTCTGAAGACCCCCGCCTTCGGAATCGGGTTCGTCGTCATCGCCGGAACCCGGGATGCCGAGGACAAGGGAGGCTCGCAGAAGTTCCATCAGATTTTCATGGCCGGAAAACAGAACGCCGATCGCGTGGCCTACGTGCGGCCCAACACCAACGCCCGCGGCACCGATCTGCTGGGGAACCCGGCCGCGAAGATCGAGTCCCCGATCCTCGACTTCCTCGACAAACACCTCAAGCAGGTCGACGTTCCGTGGCAGACGCGCAAGAGCCGCTACGATCGCGACGAAGAAACGCCTGCCAAGAAGAACTAGCCGGTCGGTCATTGGGGTGCCACTGGCTCTGCCAGTGCGAGATAAGTTCGGTAACTGATGACAATTGCTCTGGCGAAGCCAGCGGCAACAGACCCAAACTTTTGGGCCTGACCTTCACGAACCGGTCAGCGCCGGCTGTAGTGCCCCTCACATGCCGCATGGATTGCGAGTGCTCGTCACGTTGTGCACCTACAACGAGCGGGCCAACCTGCCGGATCTGATCCCGGCCATCCACTCGCACGCTCCCCAGGCACACGTGCTGGTCGTCGACGACAACTCCCCGGACGGCACCGGCGTCCTTGCCGATGAGCTCGCCGCCGCCGATCCCCGGATTCGCGTGCTGCACCGCCCTGCCAAAGAGGGCCTCGGCGTCGCGACCGTCGCCGGCTTTCGCGACGCGCTGCAGCACGGATATGACCTCGTCCTGAACATGGACGCCGACTTCTCGCATCCGCCGGCGACGATCCCCGCGCTGATCGAGGCGGCCGGCCGTGTCGATGTGGCCGTGGCGTCGCGGTATGTCCCCGGCGGCGGCGTCGTCGGCTGGGGGCCGCAGCGGCATTTCATGAGCCGTGCGATCAACGGCTACGCCCGGCTCGTGCTCGGTCTCTCGACGCGCGACAACAGTGGCAGCTTCCGCTGTTACCGCGCGGAGGCGCTGCGCCGCATCGCGCTCGATCGGGTCCGCGCCCGGGGCTACGCGATTCAGGAGGAACTGCTGTTCCGCTGCCGCCAGGCCGGCTGCACGTTTGAAGAAGTCCCGTTCGTCTTCAAGGACCGCGAGCGGGGCGAATCCAAGATCAGCCTCCGGGACGGTTTCACGGCCCTGTGGGTCCTCGCCACGCTCCGATTCAGAAAGTGACCGCTGCGCGGACCGCCTTGGCCGGGAGGATGCCGGCATGCGTGACGAACTCCCTGTGTCACTGCGGAGCGGTTGGTTTCGCGTCGTACTGGCTCCCCTCGAGCCGGGCTTCGCCCAGTTCGGTGACCAGGACCGACGCCGCGCGGTTTTCCTGCACGTGCGAGTCGCGAAGGACAACCTTGGAAGTTCCTCCGACAGCCAGGCCAGCCCGGCCATTGGCCTGCAGCGTGACGTTGACCAGTTCGACGTCCCGGCAGCGATCATGCGCGTTGATGCCGTCCAGCCGGAAGTGCTGCAGCGTCAGGTTCCGGATCACGACATTCTGCACGTCGAGCAGCAGGATTCCGGCTTCTTCGTCCGCCAGAGACAATGCCAGTGTGTTGGGATCCACGCCCGGTTCCGTGCGGTAGTACACAGCACCCTGCCACGCACACCACTCGCCCGCCGGAAGTTCCGGCCGCGACTTTGCTGCGCGGTCGATGGCGGTTTCGGGAACCGCTTTTCCGTCGAGCACGAGCTGATAATACGACTTCCGCATCGGTGTGACGCGCCACACGTCGTCGCCAACCGGCCGCCAGCAGCCGTATGCGATCGGCTTCGCACCGCTGACCGTCGCGCCGTTGCCGTCGATCGTCAGGGGCTGTCCGGCAACGCCGCTGTGCTCGGCGCCGAACAGCGTCAGCGTGCCATAGTACGTCTGGCCATTATTGGCCAGGGCGATTGAGTCGCCCGAGCGCGCCCGTGCCGCGGCCGCGCGGAGGGACCGCACCGGTCCAGTGCGATCGCTCAGCGGTTCTACCGACCGCCCGTCGAACGCGTCATTGCCCTTGCTGCTGTCAACATAAATGACGCCGCCGCGGACGACGCCGCTGACAACCAGCAGCCAGGCGATCGCGACCAGGGCCGCCCACCATAGCGTCGCCAGCGAACGTTCCGGCAGCCGCACGACCTCGGTACGCCGTGCGTGTGTGGGCACCCGGACCAGTTCCAGGGAGCGTCGTTGCGTGTGCAGCATACCGTTACTCCGCGTGCGACTATTGTCCAGGGGGGCGAGGGAGCCTCCGCTCCGGTTATCCATCGGCGTTTCTGGCCGGCGCCGACCAGACCGAGTTGGACGGCGTCAGGAAACGGAGTCGCGGCACTTTGCCGATTGTGTCGACCCTGTCGGTTTTTTGGCGGGAAGGGCTGTTTAGATGGTGCTTTGGTGGTCTTGTCGTTTGGTGGGCTCGTGCGAACCAAACACCAAACACCAACCTCCCGCCCCTGACTCGACACCCGCGTGTGCCGGGACTATCGTCGCGTCCCCCGGATGTTGTCGTGCCAGGAGTCAGCTATGTCGAAATCCACGCCCCGCCGCGCTCTCGTGAGTGTCAGTGACAAGACCGGTCTCGCCGAGTTCGCCGGCGCTCTTGCTGGTCTCGGCTTCGAACTGGTGTCCACCGGCGGAACGTCGAAGTTTCTCAAGGAGGCCGGACTGAGCGTCATTGACGTCTCCAGTTACACCGGCTTTCCCGAGATCATGGATGGCCGCGTCAAGACGCTGCACCCCAAGGTCCACGGCGCCATTCTGGGCCGGCCCGACCTGCCGGAGGATGCCGCCGCCATTCGCACGCACGGCATCCAGCCGTTTGAACTGGTGGTGTGCAATCTGTACCCGTTCGAGAAGACAGTCGCTCGCGCCGGCGTCCTGTACGAAGAGGCGGTTGAACAGATCGACATCGGCGGCCCGAGCATGGTCCGCTCCGCTGCCAAGAACCACGCGTACGTGGGGATCGTCACCGATCCCGCGCAGTACCCGCGCGTCCTGGAAGCCCTGCGCGCGGGCCCCCTGCCCCTCGAATTGCGAAAGGCACTGGCATGTGCGGCCTTCGAGATGACGGCCCGTTACGACCGCGCCATTGCCGGATGGTTCGCGACCCAGGCCGACCCCTCTACCGATGTGCAGCCGTCATCGAAGTTTCCGCCATCAATCTCGCTGCAGCTGGCGCTGCACGAGGAGCTCCGCTATGGGGAGAATCCGCATCAGCCCGCCGCGATCTACGTCCTGACGCCCGCGCAGCCTGGCACGCTCGCGACCGCGAAGAAACTGCATGGCAAAGAACTGTCGTACAACAATCTCCTGGATTTGGACGCGGCGCAGTCCATTATCCGCGAGTTCACCGAGCCGGCGGCCGTCATCATCAAGCACAACAATCCGTGCGGCTGCGGAACTGCCGCGACGCTGGCCCAGGCGTTTGACCGCGCCTACGACGGCGATCCCGTCAGCGCGTTCGGCTCGATTATCGGCGTCAATCGCCCACTCGATGCTGCCACAGCCGAGCGGCTCTGCGAACCGAATCGGTTTGTCGAGGCGATTATCGCGCCGTCGTTCAACGATGATGCGTTCGCGCTGCTGACGACGAAGCCGAAGTGGAAGGCGAACGTCCGGCTGTTGACAATGGAATTTGCCGCGGCGCAGTCCGGCGCGCTCGAATATCGCGGCATCAGCGGCGGAATACTCGTCCAGCGGCGCGACGATGTTGCTGACCCGCAGGTCGAATGGAGCGTCGTCACAAACCGGACGCCAACCGATGTGGAGCGCCGCGACCTGGAGTTTGCCTGGAAAGTCTGCAAGCACGTGAAGTCGAACGCCATCACGTTGGCCGCCGGCGGCATGGTGATCGGCGTCGGCGCCGGGCAGATGAGTCGGCTGGACTCGGCCCAGATTGCGGTCTCGAAGGCGGCGGACCGCGTCACCGGGAGCGTCGCGGCCTCGGACGCGTTCTTTCCGTTCCGGGACGGCGTTGACGTGCTCGCGAAGGCGGGCGTGCGGGCCATCATTCAGCCCGGCGGTTCGCGCGGCGACGACGAGGTCATCGCCGCATGCGATGAACACGGGATTGCGATGATCTTCACGGGCCGGCGCCATTTCCGCCATTGAGCGTGCGTTGGCGATCGTCAATCGTTGATGGTCAATTGGTAATTGTTAATGGCACGATTTGAGATCACTCGTTTTTCACCATTGACCATTAACAATTGACCGTTGACGAACACTTTCCTCTTGCCAACCGGCAGCGCGACGAGGGACACTGACGGTCATCCAGTCTGCAATCGCTGCCCGTGCATCGCGCCGTCATTCATGCCTGCCTCCCCAGCCTGATCGCGATGGCGATCTTGTTTGTCGCAGCGCATGTCCTGCTCCGCGCCAGCGGCGGACGGCTTTGCCTCGCCCGGCTGCGCGACGTGCATCGCTGTGAAGCGGGCGGCGTGCAGAGCCTGGCGTTCGTGCTCACGTTGCCGCTGTTTCTGGCGGTCGTCATGTTCATCGTCCAGGTCGCGCTGGTGATGGTGGGGTTGATGACCGTAAACACCGCCGCGTTCGCCGCGGCGCGGTCGGCGTCGGTGTGGATTCCCGCGTATGTCAGCGTGAATGAACCGGAGAATCTCCTGCCGGGCATCGCACCGGGATCGCAGATGCCGATCGATTTTGGCGTGGCACAGACGAGCGTGAAGTACTCGAAGATCTTCAACGCGGCCGCGCTGGCCTGCGTGCCGATTGCTCCGTCCCGCGCCGACAGCGGCGCCGGTGGGCAGTCGGTCCTCGCCGGAACCAACCTGGACGAAGCCCTCGTCAATCTGTATTCGACGCTGGTGCCGTCGTCGGCATCGAATCCGGTCATGCCGCAGCGACTGCGAAACAAGCTGGCTTACAGCCTGCAGAACACGCGCGTGATTGTCAGCTTCGTCGACAAGAACTCCGGCGCCGGACCGAGTTCGGTCCGCGGCCCGACGTACAACCCCGTCGACCACCCCGACCCGGATCGCGTTCCATACATCCCCAGCGAGGTAGGCTGGCAGGATCCCGTCACCGTCGAAGTCCAGCATCACTTTCGACTATTGCCCGGCGCCGGTCGGTTCCTGGCGCGAATGCTGATTCGGTACGACGGCCGCACGGACGAAGTCGCGCCCAGAATCCAGGAGGAGTCCGGCGTCTATAAGACCTGGCTCAGAGGCTCCGCGACGTTGACCGTCGAGGGAATCAAATCGCTTCGGCCGTATGAACAGCAACCGTGAGCAGAAGTGGCACAGTCGCAAAGCGGCAGAGTGGCAAAGCGAACAATCAAATGGTGCGTATTTGGCGCCATTAACCAGCCCACCAGACGACCAGCCCACCCGCCATGCCATCGATTGGTAGGAAACCTGGCTGCTTAGCACAGAGAGGTCGCCGATTGGGGGCCCTGCACTCGAACGAGCGCGGGACAATCAGCATCCTCTCGGTGTTTACGCTGCTGATGTTCACGATGCTGCTGATGATGGTCTTCAACGTCGCCAAGCAGCACGACGACAAGGTCCGCATGCAGAACGCCGCCGATGCCGCGGCGTACTCCGGCGGGGTGATCCTCGCCCGCGGCATGAATGCGCTGGCATTCAGCAATCACCTGGAGGCGGACGTGTTTGCCGTGACCGCGTTCCTGCGGGAAGCGCGGGACCGGAATGCGGCGGGCTACGTCCCGGAGGTGCTGTCGGCGTGGGTCACGGCCGGAGGCAAGTTCAGCGGCGCCCAGTTCCCGAAGTTCCAGGGACTCGATCAGGCCATCACCGCGACCGTCCCGCTGGAACAGCAGTTCGTGACCGCCTGGAGCCAAATGGCGTCCGCCGCGGCCCAGGCGATGCTGCCGGTGTTTCAGCACATTCTCGGGACTCCCGATTCTCAGAGTCCCGGCGCGCGCGATCATCTGATCCCGGAGTTCCAGCGGTCGGTCGTGACGCTCGTCCCGTCGCTGGCACAGGACATGACGCTGGAAATCGCGCTCCGTCATGGACTGCGGCAACAGGATCTGGACCGCCTGAACACGAATATGTTCCGGCAATCAAACTTCGGCGCCGGCGTCCGCGGGCCGCAGGTGGGGATCTTGTGGCGAACGTCCGTGATGCCGGTGAGCTATTCCGGTGAGACCGATCCGCAGACTCGCACGTTGCCGGTCGTCGATCCGGAGCCCTACCAGAGCGATTACGGCGCCATGCCGAACGGCGCGGATTACCTTCAGGCAGCGCGATACCGTCGGGAGCTGTATGCCCGCGAATACCTGCGGCAATGGGTGGCCGACATGGATATTTCCAGGGGACTGGGGATGGCCGATCAGGAGGCGGCGATGTCGCAGTTTGCACGGCTGTTTTACAGCGCTGCCTGCGGACAACTCCTGCTGCTGCTGAACAACGAGTATCAGAACTCGAATGTCCCGTTCGTCCTGAGGAACTTTCAAACCGATCTGACCAGCCAGAGGATCGACGTCGATTACACGTACGTCGGCGTCGCCTATCGGCGGCATGTCGATGTCATGGCTCCGCGCATGTATCGGAACCCGCTCAGTCAGTCGGCCGATGCGCAGACCTATGCGGCTGTCACGGTGTTTATTCCACGCGCCCGGTTCCACTGCTGTCCCTGGGCATTCCCGGTGCGCACCACGGACTCCAGCGGCAATCCGCAGGTCCGCTATGTGGACAACCTGGATCCGTGGCCGTTCGAGTGGAGCACGTTCAACCAGAACTGGACATGCAAGCTCGTGCCGGCGACGTCGCATGCGTTGCCGGACATCCTGGCGGCAAATCCGGGTGGTCCGGCCCAGGGATTCCGCATGCCCGCGCTGAACGGCGCGCAGGTTCGCGACGTCCGAGCCCTCAATACACACTGAGTTTCCCTCGACAGAGAACTCGCCGGAGGGCGAGGCCGCTTTGCAGAGAAAGTGTAGGGTGGGCTGTGCCCACCACTATGGTTCGCGATCTGGTGGGCACAGCCCACCCTACAAACTGCCGGGCTGATCCCGGCGGTACGGTCGGCGGACGAATCGTCCCCACCGTGAATCCGCATTCCTCCAGCTGCCGACTACCGCGCATCGCGCCCCGCGTCGCCGATCACGACCGGAACGATCGGGCCGCGGAACCGGGCAGCGGTTCCACGCCGCCGGCCGAGTGCGGTGCGCAACTGATCGCCGCGCCGCATCAGTCTGGTCCGCCGGTCCGGCTCCCGTTCGATGATCTCGATCGCCGCCAGTGCCGCCGCACAGCAGGCCGCTGCGCCGCCGTCGAGAACACCTGCGGCCGCGCGCTGTGCCACAGCCAGTCAACCAGTGACCGCGATCCCACCGCGAAGCCCTTGTGCCCACCGCCTTGTTGAGCGTGCCGATCCGGATGTACGCGATTTTCGACGTGCAGTTCCTCACACGCCGCGTCCGCCCGGCCCCCAGACGCCGGTGCCGTGGGCTTCGTCGACCAGCAGCATCGCAGTATGTCGCTCGGCACCTCGACCAGGTCGCGTAGCGGAGCGAGGTCGCCGTCCATGCTGAAGACGCCGTCCGTGACGATCAGCTTGCGGCGGGCGCCTGCGTGCTGGTCCAGCTCACTCTCCAGGGCGGCGACGTCGCGATGGGGATAGATGCGCACGTCGGCCCGCGACATCCGGCAGCCGTCGATCAGGCTGGCGTGATTGAGTCGATCGCCGATGACGACGTCGCCACGGCCGACGAGTGCGGCGATCGTCCCTGCATTGGCCGCGTAGCCGGTCGGAAAGAGGATCGCGGCTTCGGCGCCCTCGAATTCCGCCAGCCGAGTTTCCAGCCGCTCGTGCCATTCGGATCGGCCGCAAACGAGGGGACTGGACCGCGCACCCGCGCCGGCGGATTCCATCGCGCTTCGCGCTGCGGCCAGCAGGCGTTCGTCTCCGGCGAGTCCCAGATAGTCGTTCGAGGCGAAGTTTCGGAGCCGGCGGCCGTCGACGACGCACCAACCGTCCGGCAAGGGATGGACCACGCGTCGCCGTCGGACGAGTTGCTCGCCGGCGAGTCGTTCGAGTGCGGTCGAGATCCACTGCAGCACATCCGCCATTCGCAACCACCATCTTCCATTGCCGGATTCAGCACGAACCCGCATCGTCGCGACCGCGTCCAACGTCTGTCAAATCGCCAGCGTGGATCTCGAATCTCAAATTGGAAATCTCAGCATGCCAGCAACGCCACAAACGCCGCCACCAGGTACTCGCAAGCCAAACTCATCCAGCCGTCCACCCAATCCAAAACCGAAAATCCCCCCCGGCTCTTGGTTCTCGGCATTCTCCCCCACGGCTGACCTCCGTTGTGCCGTCGTCTATCATGGGGAACTCACACGGCCATGATTCCCGACAGACTCCCATGACCAAGCTCAACAAGCTTTCCTCGCGTATCACGCAACCCGCCTCCCAGGGGGCGTCCCAGGCCATGCTCTACGGCACCGGTATGACGCCGACCGACATGGACAAGCCGCAAATCGGCATCGCCAGCGTGTGGTACGAGGGGAACACCTGCAACATGCATCTGCTCGGCCTGGCCGAACGCGTCAAAGCGGGCGTGCAGGCGGCCGGCGCCATCGGGATGCGGTTTAACACGATTGGCGTGTCCGACGGCATCTCGATGGGGACAGAGGGCTGAGCTATTCGCTGCAGTCGCGCGATCTGATTGCCGACTCGATCGAGACGGTGATGGGTGCGCAGTGGTACGACGGGCTGATCACGATCCCCGGCTGCGACAAAAACATGCCGGGCTGCCTGATGGCGATGGGGCGCCTCAATCGGCCGGCGCGATGGTGTACGGCGGCACGATCCGGCGCTGGCTGCTCCGCTCGGCTGGCCGGCGTGAAAGGAGTCGCGGGCGACAAACTCGACATCGTTTCTGCGTTTCAGTCCTACGGCCGGCGATCACCGAGCGCGATCACTGAGGACCGCGCGCGAGATTGTGGGCGTTGCTCGATCCCCGGCGCCATGCCCTGCGGGGGCATGTACACCGCGAACACGATGGCCAGTGCGATCGAGGCCTCGGCATGACGCTGCCGTATTCCTCGTCCATTCCGGCCGAGGATGCCGCCAAGCTCCGCGAGTGCGAAGAAGTCGGTTGCCGCAGCGTACCGGCTGCTGGAACTGGACCTCAAGCCCCGTGACATCATGACGCGCCGGGCGTTCGAGAACGCAATGGTGATCGTCATGGTCCTGGGCGGATCGACCAACGCCGTGCTGCATCTGATTGCGATGGCCCGCAGCGTCGGCGTGGAACTCACGATCGACGACTTCCAGAAGGTCAGCGACCGGATTCCGTATCTGGCCGATCTGAAGCCGTCCGGCAAGTACGGTGATGGAAGACCTGCACACCGTCGGCGGCACGCCGGCCGTGCTCAAGTATCTGCTTTCGAAGGGGCTGATCGACGGCGCCTGCCTGACGGTGACCGGCAAGACCATGTCCGAGAATCTCCAAGACCTTCCCGGACTCGCCGACGGGCAACAGATCCTGCGCCCGCTGGAGCGGCCAATCAAGCCGTCGGGCCACATCCTATTCTGCGTGGCAACGTCGCCGGAGGGGCGCGGTCGCGAAAATCACCGGCAAGGAAGGGCTGGTGTTTAAGGGCCTGCCCTGTGCTTCGACAGCGAAGACATGCTGGCCGGCTGGAGCAGGGGCGCATCAAGGGAGGCGAGGTGATCGTCATCCGCTATGAAGGTCCGCAAGGGGGACCCGGCATGCCGGAGATGCTCACGCCCACGTCGGCGCTGATGGGGGCGGGACTCGGCGACAAGGTGGCGCTGATGACCGACGGCCGTTTCAGCGGCGGTAGTCACGGGTTCATCATCGGCCACGTGACGCCGGAAGCGCAGGCCGGCGGCACGATCGCCCTGCTCCAGAATGGCGACCCGATCACGATCGACGCCGAGCAGAACCGGATCGACGTGGCTCTCAGCGATGCCGAGCTGGCAAAGCGCCGGGCGGCCTGGAAAGCACCGGCGTTCAAGGCACTGCGCGGCACGCTGTACAAGTACATCAAGACGGTCAAGAGCGCCAGCGAAGGTTGCGTCACGGACGAATAACCGTCGTCGCAGCCGGCAACGTCGTCACAATCGGACAGTCATGCAAATGATCTGCGGGCCGGAGTCGTCACTCACCGCTGCCCCCGGCCGGGGGAAATGTACGATTCCGCATCGTTGGTAAGCGCTCTCGCCATTCGGCAACAGTGCCACAGGGACTGACGCGCCCGGGGCCGCGCTCGACGTTGTTCGCCCGGCCGGCAGGGAACCGCATGTCCAGTCCAATCTTCGACTACCAGGCGCTCTGCGAGCGGGTCGCCGGCCGACTCGACGTGGTTGAGGACCTGATCCAGATGCTGCGATCGTCGTTCCCCAGCGATCGACAGCAACTCCTGGAGCGATTGGATGCCGACGATTCCCGCGGCGCTCGCGACGTGGCCCACCGCATTAAGGGACAACTCCAGACGCTGGGCATAAACCGCGCTGCCGACCAGGCCCGCTGCATCGAATACCTGGCCCGCGACGGTCACCTGGACCGGGCCCGCACCGCGCTTGCCGACCTCGACCGCGAGTTCCGGGAGTTTGAAGAGAGCGAACGGGTCCGCGCGGCAGGGTGAAATCGCGGCTTCCTCCTCAGCCGCCGCCGACCGCCTGCACGAAGTGCACCTCGGCGCCCTTGGGCACCTCGGCCAGCAGTCCGCCCGCAGCGATCGACGTGCCCACGACGACCGCCAGTCCCGGCCTGAGGCGATCGTCTTCGCAAAGCCGCGGCTGGAGGCCGGGATAGCGCGCCTCCAGTTCGGCGATAATATCCCGCACCGTCGCTCCGCAGGCCTCGACGCGATCCGCGCCGCCGGTCCAGCGCCTTAATGCACTCGGGATGAAGACGGTGGCCATGTTGATGGGACCGTTCCTGGTCAGCCGGCCGATGCCGACGGAAACACGATTGCAAGTTGCAAAGCGATGATTGCAAATCTCAAATTTGCATTTTGCAATTGTCAATTTGCAATTGTCTTTTGCGAACGCCCGCGGTGCTGCCGATTGTCCCTATCCCCGATCGAGCTGACTCCACGGGATCGGCATCGTCGGCGGCGTGCGGTGCAAATCTCGCCGCTGATCCTTCGGACGATCCTTGAACCACCTTACGAACGCCACCAGCTGCTTGACCGCCTCGTCGTAGGCCCGCTGGCCCTTGTCGACAGTCGCGAGTTCCGCGTCTCCCAGCACGCCGGTTTCGCTGTAGCTGCTCGTCCACGACACGACCGTCGCCGGTCCCTGTGCGAACAGGTCCACATAGGCGAACGGGCTGTGTTCGTCGTTGAAACTGATGGTTCCGCTCTTGATCTTGTCCTTGCGCACGTTCTGCTCGTCGAGGTACAGGTACAGCGACGTCTCCAGTTCGCAGGCGTGGGCGCACCCGCCGGGGAACTTGCTCTCGCGCCAGCTCGGCAGGAACTTCGGATCGACGGTCAACAGTTGCCACCATGCGCTGAGCACGCACTCCGCGTCGGTCTCGAGATTCGTGCGACGGGCGACGAGGTCGAGGTTCGGCATATTCGAACCGTGCCCGTTCAGCAGCAGAATCTTCTTGAAGCCGTGATACGCCAGTGATTTCGTCACGTCGAGCACCATCCGCATGAAATGCTCGAAATGACAGTTGATCGTCCCTGGGAAGTCCATGACGTGGCCGGTGTAGCCATAGGCAATGACCGGCAGCACGAGGATCGACTCCGGCGCAAGTTTTCCCGCGCCGCTCGCGATGCCGCACGGGCAGACCAGGTCAACGTCCAGCGGCAGGTGGTGACCATGCTGTTCGACCGCGCCGCAGGGAACGATGCAGACCTTGCCCATCTCGACCGCGTCATTGATTTCAGGCCAGGTCAGCTTCTCGTAGCGGTACTCGGTCGCAGCGCGGCTGGTCATGCTGGGATTCCCTGTGTGGTATCGGCTTTGCCAGTGCCTGTCGAAAACCTCGTCAACAATCAGAAGTGCACGGTGAATGCCCGTGCCAATGTCAACGGCATTTTGAAATGGCAGTCAGGACCGGTGGACATTCAAGGCTGACCCGCGAGTGGCGGTCGGAGTGGTTCGAGGAACCAGGTGCCGTCGGGATAGGGCAGCGGCGTCGGCGGGGGCAATTCCTCGCCGGACAGTTCGCGGACGGCCCAGCGCGTGGCGACATCGAGTGCCGACGCCAACTGGTGAATGGCGAGGGAGCTCTTCAGGTTCATTGCCTGATCGACGGCCTTCATCCGCACCAGGGCCACTACGGCCATGCGTTTGACGACGGGACATTCCGGAGGCCTGTCGCCGGTGTCCATCACGCGGCTGATGAGATCACCCGCCAGTGCAGCGTCGAGAGTTCCCTCATGCAGGCGTCCCAGTGCCCAGATCGCGGCGCTGCGTGAGAGGTCCATCGTCCGGGTGTCATCGCGCGGGATGTACTCTCTCATCAGCGGCTCCGCGTCCTGGGCCTGCATCCGGCCGCAGGCTTCAAAGAGGTGCGCCACTTGTTCATCCAGAGCGCGGTTGACCGATTGGCGCTTGCGCTCAACCGTCTGCCGGCGAATCTTGTCGATAATGGCCGGCACGGTCTCCGGATCGGCCACTTTGCGCAGTCCCCAGGCGGCAGCGACCATCACTTCAGGGCGGGGGGATTCGAGCAGTTCGGACATCCGCTTTGCCGCGGGCCGGTGTTCGAGGCTGCCCAACAGTAACGCCGCCTGCTGCTGTCCCTGCCACCGGTCTCCGGCGAGCACCGTCATGGATTCCGCGCGGATCGGTTCGCCAAGTTCCGGTTTGGCCGCGAGACGGGAGAGGCCTTCGGCGACGAGCTTGCGCACCGCAGGATGGTCGTCGTCCAGCAGTCGCGCAAGAGGCTTGATCCGCTCCGGCGTCGGAACTTCCAGATACGCGTGGACGCCGGCGGCGCGCACGAGCGGATCGACGCTGGCAAAGGCCTGCTCCGCCAAGGGGACAACCAGCTGCGGATCGATCTGGTTCAGCCGGTCCAGAGCTGCGGCGATTGGTGGGTTCCGAGTCATTCGCCAGTTCGAGGAGCAGTCGGCGGGAGGACTCGATGAATGTCGCGTCAGGAGCCGCAGAGCGCACCAGCGGTTGAGTTGCGGGTCCGTCCGTCGATCGTGGGCTAACTGTTCGGCGGCTGTTTCGAGCCCCTGATCGCTGATGTCGCCGGCGGCTTGCGCCGCCTCGAGACGAATCTGCGACGGCCGAAGCAGATCGAGCGCCATGGCGGAGATCTTCGTCAGAGAGTCGGCGTCCTGCACATGTCCCAGCCCGCGCAGCGCGAGGGTCAGGTCGGCCGGAAACGTCCTCGGGGTTTCGAGGCGTTTGCGCCACACGTCACGCGCGGGAGCGAAATCCCAGTCGGCCAGAGCCGGCTCGACGAGCTGCCGGAAAACGGCGCCGTATTTCAGGCCGGACTCCAGCAATTTGTCGGCCGAACTACGGGACTCCAGGGCGATTAAGGCTCGCGCCGCTGCGAACCGGGCCGCAGGGTGGGACGCCGGCGCCGTGAGGATCGTTTCGAGTTCGGGCGTCAATTCCTGCAGGCCGGGGATGCCGTGCCGATGCGCGCGGGCGACCGTCTCCGCAGCCAGACGCTGGTAGTCGGCTTCCGGACGCTGGAGCGCCTGCCGCCAGAGTCCCTTGAAGTCCCGCTGGAAATCCTTTTTGAGGGGGAGCGCGTGGAATTCCGGGTCCGTTTCCATCTGGAAGTCGGGCGTGAGTTCGCCGACTGCCGGAGGCGCCCAGACGCACAGCAGCAACAGGCAACAGACGGATGCGAAACGGGACATCGGATGCAAAACAGGGCCAGGTGAGTACGGGTGTCGCGGCCTATTGCGGCCGCGAGATGCGGTAGGTCTGGCCGATCAGGATCATCACGGACAGGACGGATAACACGCCCAGGAACCACCAGTTGGCAGGAATCAGCGAGTAGTTCTGGAATCCCGGCGCGCGAATGACCGACAGCGCCGCAGCCACCGGATTGACCGTCAGGGCCCCTTCCACGGTGCTGTGTCCGAATGGTGCATCGCGACCCATCCAGATCAACAGCGGCAACGCGCAAATGGACAGCAGGACGGTGTAAGCGGCTGCAGTGGCGGCGGCCGTGCGTTGGAACAGGCTGCCGATGGCGGCGCTGAGCAGCATGGCAAATACGGCTGTGGCCACGAGGCAAATCACGACGCGCTGCACCTGCAGCGACATCCCGGGCTCGATGAACACCATCACTACGTAGCCGGGCAGCGTAGCGCAGAGGATCAGCATCAGCGGCAGGATCACGCTCAGCAGCTTGCCCCAGACGATGCTGACAATTGAGAGCGGCGTCGTCCGCAGCAACTGCCAGCCGCGACTTTCCCGCTCGCTGCTGATAAGGCCGGCGGCGAGGCTGGGAGTGATCAGGATTACGAGCGCCACTTGCATGACGACCATGATGCCGCCGATGGTCTCGACGCCCCAGTCCATTGTCCCGGCCGTCGCGGCGTACGTCAGCCCCAGCGACAACATGGCGCACACCGCAACCAGACGCAGCAGCCA
Source organism: Planctomycetaceae bacterium (assembly GCA_046349775.1). Lineage (GTDB taxonomy): Bacteria > Planctomycetota > Planctomycetia > Planctomycetales > Planctomycetaceae > JAEUIG01. Next base: position 15,481 of record JAXMBS010000071.1, read on the forward strand.
GTAAAGTCGGCCGAACCGCCGACAGCGGAATTCCTTGACCATCAGCGGATTCGACCAACGTGAGATGCTGGCGGACCGCCGCTGCGGATCCACCAGAAAGAACACGCGGCGGGCGACCTGCACGGTCGTGGTCTGGTCGTCGCTGATCGTCCCGGCGGAGCGGTTACGATCGAAGATCGTGTGATTCAAGCGGGAGATCGTCCAGATCGCAGCGGTCATCGTGATGCCCAGCGACCACATCACGAATCGACCGAGGAGATCATCCTTGGTCGTCAACCCCTGGCCGCCCGCGTCGCCGGTCCCGGTCAGCGACATCAGCGCCGCGATCGGCGACAGGTTGCGGAGCCATTCGCCGATATCGGCGGTCAGCCCCTCGGTCCCTTGAAAGAAGTAATGCGGACCAAGCGTCAGCACGCTCAGGCCCAGCAGCACGCCGTACGTCGTGCGCACTGCGGCGTCAACCGAGTTCGACAGGCTGCTGATGAGCAGCGCCAACGCCGAAAACTCGAGGGCGACAAGTCCCAGGAACAGGTACACCCGGAACAGGTCGCCGTACAGCGACAGGCCGCCCATGGCGTAGCAGGCGCTCGCCGCCGGGAGGCTCAGGGCGAGAATGATGCCGCCAATGGCCAGCGCAGAGAACAGCTTGCCGAAGTAGATACGAAATGGACCCAGTGGCGTGTTCAGCAACAGTGCCAGCGTGCCCTGTGTCTTTTCCTTGACGAGGCTCGTGGACGGGAACACGGGCATCAGGAACATCATGGCGGCCAGCAATCCGTCGCTGAACAGCAGAAACACCTGCTGCGAACGGGTGCCCGTCAGCGCGATCCGCGCGTCCGTCGGCCAGCGCAAGGCGACCAGCAGGCCGAACAGGACGACCAGGCCGCACTGGAAGGCCAACATTCGCCGCCGGCGCAGCAGCGAGGTGAGTTCACGCTGAATGACAGCGTTAAACATGCGCCACCCCTCGTGCCGGTGCGGGCTTGGCATTCGCGGCACCGTCCGGCCGGGCAAACGACATAAAGGCCTCTTCCAGGTCCGTCTGCACTTCGCGGAACTGGGCGACCTGCACTCCGCTCTGGGTCAGGCGGGTCAGGAGCTTGCTCAAATCGCTTTCGGAACGCGCGGTGCTGAATCGCACCGTCGCTTCGGCCGGCACCTCCGTGACCTCCGCATTGGGTTCGATTCCCTGCCGGATGACACCGGCCGCCGACGACACTTCGGCGGCCGAAATCAGGGTCACTTCCATCGTCCGCCGCTGGCTGACCTGCCGGCCGATTTCCTCCACGGTGCCGAACGCGCGCAGCGTGCCGTTGGTGACAATGGCCACACGCGAACAGATTCGCGCCAGTTCCGGCAGGATGTGGCTGGTGACAAGCAGGGTCTTGCCATGATGCGACAACTGAATCAGCAGATCGCGCATTTCGATCCGGGCCTGCGGATCCAGGCCATTGACCGGCTCATCCAGGATCAGGATTTTGGGGTCGTGGATCAATGTGCGCGCCAGGCCGATGCGCTGCTGCATGCCGTGACTGAGACTTTCGACGAAGCGGTCCTTCATGTAGGTCGTATTCGTGATCTCCATGACCTCCGTAATGCGCTTCGCCCGGTCGGCAGGCGGGATGCCAAAGGCGGCGCCGAAGAAATCCAGGTATTCGCGGACCCGCATGTTGTCGTACGAACCGAATACGTCCGGCATATAGCCGACGAGCCGCTTGATCTTCTGCGAGTCCTTGACGCAGTCGACGCCGTCGATCAATGCCACGCCCGACGTTGGCCGGATCAGACCGACAAGGATCTTGATCGTGGTGGTCTTGCCCGCGCCATTGGGACCGATGAGTCCCAGGATCTCGCCGGAGCCCAGCGTCAAGGTCAGATCGTTCAACGCCGTGAACGATCCGTACTTTTTCGTGAGGTGTTCAATGACGAGTGCGGGCCGACCGCCCGACCCGCTGGAAGACTGTTTCTGTCCCATGTCCGATCAGTCCTTGGTCGTTGGTTCTGTCGTCTGCGCCCACAGCTGCAGCGCCAACGACTCAATTCGCCAGTAATTCGCCTTCGAGTTCTGGCCCGCGTCCCCCGCCGACTGCGGACGATCGCGGTCGCCGGCGTCCAAACCCAGCGACAGGCGGCCTTCGCCATCAATCGTCAAGCACGCGGAATCGGTCACGTCCAGCGACAGTGACCCGACCGGATTCACGACTCGTTGCAGTCCGACCACTTTCCCGTCCTTGAGGCCGAAAAGTTCCAGCCGCCCGACAGGTCCGGTGACTTTCAGGTCGATACGGGCCCGTTCGATGGCCAGCGGGAGCAACTCGCGCGGCACCTGAAAGCTCAACCAGACCAGCGCCGGCGCCGTCCGCTCCTGCCATTCATGACGCAGGTGGTCCCACATCGCCGACGACGGCGCGCCGTCCGGGCTCTGACGGTTCAAGTAGCTCAGAAACGGAGCGGGAATCAAGATCTGCGTGCCGTTGGCTGGACGCTCGATGACGAGCGGCACGGCGACCAGCGACGCCCCCTGGGATCGCAACCCCTCGCTGAAGCGGAATCCGTCGTCCCGCGGCCCGGACCAGTACATGAGCGGGGGCACCGCGGGATAATCGCGTCGCTGGGGATTGTCGAGCAGCGCCTGCATCGTCCGCCGCCGCCGATCCTGTTCGTCGGTCAGCAGGCGCGCCCCGAGATACTGGTCCTTCTCGAAGACGTCTTCGCCCCGACCAGTGAACGTGCCGTCGCTGTTGAGCGTCAGCCCCAACCGGCCGTCGCGGGTGACCAGGGCTGCATCGCTGCCCGGTGGCCCCCCCAGGCACTGCCCGGAGACCCCCTGGGAATCAAACGTCACGTACGCCGTCAGGCGATTCGGATCGCTTTCCGAGTGCTTGATCGAGGTGGAACGGACGCCTGCCGGCTGCCGCAGGTTCTCCCAGCGATTAACCCCCAGGTCCGCCATCACCAGGCGTCGGGTCGTCTGCTCCAGGCCGGTCATATCGGGCCGCATCAGTCCGCCGCGCGTCGAACTGATCGCGAATTCACTCCCTTCCGGCTGGTAGACCGAAATGAGGCCGTTCGAGCGCGCATCGTCCGTGCCGCGAATCGCCTGCACGAGTTCCACGCTCGCCATCGTCGCGGGGACCGATCGACGATTCGTTCGGCCCGACTGAATCAAAAACAGGCTTACGCCGATCGCCAGGATTGCTCCGACCCATCCGAGACGCTCCAACTGGCCGCGGCTCATGAGCCAGACGCCGATGATCACAATCGCTGCCGAAAACCCGAGCAGCGTCCCCACGATCAGCCACCAGGAGAGGATGCTGTATCCGATGTACTCCTGAACTTGCGGTTCCACGGCGGTCGCGGGCAGCAGTTCCGGCTCGCGCAACCGCAGGAATGCGTCTGCGATGTTGGTCATCGACGGGAGCGGCTCGAAATTCGACTGCATCAGCGGATCTTTCGTCCGTGCTGCGCCCGGGGGCCGTGCTCTCATCCAGCCGCGCGCGCCGAGGGTGGTGATCAGCAATTGGCCGTCGCCGCACGGCATCGTCATGGCCGCCGGCCACCCGTTTACCAGATACTCGACATTGAGGTGGCCGCCCGCTACGCGCACCAGTTCCACGGGGTTCTCGTGCTCGATAGTTTCGCTGGGCGTCCCCGTGACGCTGTTCAAGCTCGGGGCCTCATCGATTCGTATTGATGTCAGTCCGACTCGGCCGACGACCTTGGGGGTGAAACTGTCGCCGAGCAACACCTCCAACACCAATGGATCGACCCGGTCGAGCATGACCCACAGGCGCCCGCCGGCATGCAGCCACCGCCTGAGCGCGGACGCAGCCGCTTCGTCTTCCATCAGCCGGCTGTCGGCGAGGATGATGTAGTCCAGGGCGTCCAGCGCGGTCTCGTCGGCCGGCAGAAAATCCTCCTGCAAGCGGACGACGGAGTTGCTGAAACCCAAGCCGACGCGGCAGGCGGCGATGAGATTGACCTGTTCGCTGATCGGATCGGCGGGGTCAGCGTAAACGTCCGCCAGCGCGCGGAGCGTGGGTTCCACGTCCGGCCGGAGCAGCGAGTGCACGGCCGGGCCGATGATCGCCGTGTTTCGTGTATCCTGCGGGACGATCAAGGAGCCGTCATGCCGCAGTCGGCCCCCTTCTCCCTTGATCAACGTCTCCCGCGGTGTAGAGGCATCCAGCACCAGCGCATGCACGGGGAGGTACTGCCCCTGGCTGCGGTCAAACTTCGGGAGCAGAATCGGGTGGCCGGAACGCAACTGCGAATGCGCCGGCAACCAGAGGCGGCGACCGTATTGCAGGTTGGTATCGTCGTAGAAATATGTCGAACACAACACGTCGCGGGGCGTCGCCCCTTTGTTCACGACGGTGAACCGCAACGTCGCCCATTTCTCCGGGACGTAGCCGGGCACTCCTGAATCGGACGTGAAGTATGGCGTGTACTGGATGTGGGGATCCGCCTCGGCCTCGGGATTGCGCGCCGGTGCGGGCTGCTCCGGCTGGCAGAAGGCGAGCGGACACCAGGCCAATACAGCGCAGAGCGCCGCGAACGACGCCAGGCAGCGCGAGCAGGAACGAAATCGGTGAAACAGCTCGCGGTCGCCGAAGGCGCGGACCATGCCGGGCAGAGGATATCCCAAAGCGAAGAACGCCGTGACGACAATCGCGATGGTTTCAGCCTGCACGCCGACCGAGGGAGACGCCAGCAGCCAGACCACCGGCACGATCAGCAGCGAAAAGGCGATGACCAGCGCCTGGTCCCAACAGGAACTCACGATCCACAGGGTGCGGGCGACAGTCGGGCGCGTCCCCAAGTCCGGAGGCGACATCGGAACTGTGGATACCGACATGACACAACCTCATCCCCACGCTCCCCCGCGGATCTCAGATGGCCTGTTCCGCAAGCAAGAACCGCCCGGCCGAGGGGAATTCTATCCCGTCGCCTGATGAACACAACAGGTGCCCTTACGCGGGAATCGTTGCTCGGCCGGCGCCCGCTAAGCCCTGCGATTGGCGGCTCGGTGGGACTGCCGCCGCAACGAAGATGCCGACGCGGCCCGTCACGGCTACTTCTTCGCGGTCGTCAACTCGTAATCGGCATTGGTCTGCGGAGCGCCCGCTTTGACGCTGAGCTTGAATTGCGATTTCCGCGGATCGCTGTACTTCCCGTGGAGCAGATCGTCGCTCGCCTCGTAGCGTTCATTCTCCTTCTCGAAACGCCATTGTCGAAAGGTGACCTTGTATTCCCCCGGCACAATCCCATCGCAATCGCCGTAGGTCGTCCAGCAATACGTTCCGTCAGGCTTCGTTCCGCACTCCCCGTGAAGCTGCGGAATGGGGCCATCGACGTACAACATGACCTTGACCCCAGCTTTGGGCTCCCCATCAACCAGCACCTTTCCACTGACGGGAACGACAGTCTTCAAATCGCCCCCCGCCATCGATTTGATGCGATCGGCTGATGCGTCGCCATTGCTGTTTCCGCAGCCGGCGAACAGCAGCAGCGCCAGGGCACAGGCGTGGAAATCCCGGCAAACAAACACTTTTGCCTCCATCGTCGATTGAAAGACACTTTGAGTTCGGGTGAATAAACACGCACCGGCCAGCCGAGGGCCAGCCGGTGCGCTATTCTTACTAAAGGACCACTTAGCGACTAGAACTCGCCGAGCGGCGCGCCGTCGTCAATGCAGAACAAGTTCGACAACGTCGTCAGGCTCATGTTCTGGCTCAGCATACGGACGGAACCGTCTCCCAGAACGGCTTGAGCACCGCCCACGTGGAAGCTGTAAACGTTCCACCGGTTGTTGCAGTTGATCATGCACGGGCCGCGAGACCGGCCAGGTCCGCCGTTATTCGTGGTAAAGCTACCCGGCCGAAGCGGCCTCAGTCCCAGAATTCCCATCTTGTAGTCCGTCCAGGAATCGCCGTCATGTGTGTTCGGCTGCCCCGTGGTGTTATTGACGCCGCGCAAGACGCCCATCGCCCACTCGTTCGCCAGGTTTGCGACTTCACAGAGCAAGAGCGTGTTCGAAAGGCCGTCCGGAACCTTTGCGATCTTGATCCCGCCCGAATTGGTGCCATTGAACGAATCCCCGTCCATCATCGTCCGGCCGGAGTTTCCTGTTGTCCCGGCCCACTGTGGACCCGGAGCTACTCCGCCCGCGTTCTTCGCGTCGCTGAACATCGCGAGGCCGACGTAGTCCAACGCGCCTCCGCCGTACCACCAGGAGATTGCCCCGCCTGTATCGCCCAGCGCCGTAGCGGTCTGGTAGGGAGCGTTTGAATTGGAGGACCGCGGCGTCGTCGGGCAGATGAACGACGGCACCACGGCGCTCATCACCGCCGCCGGCTGCGCGACCGGATACGTCCCATAGGGCGCCCCGCTGGCATTGCCCCAGGCCATCGGCACGGAAAAATTAATTGCATTGTACACGTTCTGCTGATCAATGAACGGCAGAATCATTTCCGCCCAGTTATGGACGTTGAGGCTTTCAAGCCCTGCAGGTTGGTTGTACAGACCCTGGCCGATGCCGTTCGCCGGACTGCCGCTTGACAGGATGAGATACAACGTCCCCGGAAACGTTTTGAACGACGACTCGTAATTATGGAACGCCAACCCGATCTGCTTCAGGTTGTTCTTGCACTGTGTCCGCCGGGCCGCTTCGCGAGCCTGCTGCACCGCGGGGAGCAGCAGAGCGATCAGTACGGCGATGATCGCAATGACCACCAGCAGCTCGATCAACGTGAACGCCCACCGGCGTTCCGGACGTCTCCGCAACTTCGTTGTCAACATAAGCGGTCCTTTCGCACAAGAGAGAACGTGAACGTGAAAAGTAGAACGAATTCACAAGGCCCGACGGATCCGAATGCGGCAATTACTTGAAACAATCGCCGAACTGCAAAGGATGCAGCCAGGACGTGATAGGAGCGGATCGCATTGAAGATAACCGTTTTGTAGCCAGAAGCAATCGAGTTTTTCAAAAAAACGTCGCACGAGCGACCGGGCCGATTCACGCGCACCTCGGCACGCTGGATTGCCGGCGCCGGACGCGGGTCGTCCGGACGCAGTGACTGTGCCTCGCGGAGTTCGGCCAGCCTGCGGCATAATGCCGCTGGAGCGTGATCAAAGCCCCGCGTGATACCGGGGCTCAAACAATTACGGCCGTAATGCGACCGCCTGCTGACCGCGCCAGACTGCTGCCTCGTCGCGGCCCGTCCGAGTGAGGATGATCATCACGTATTCGCGCGCACTGTCGCGTTGGGATGCGGTCGCCAATTCGCGGTGGTGCCGATGTTCAGCGATCTGTATTAGTCCCGGAGTTCAAGCCAGGTTGCCGGCTTGCTGCAGTTCTGCGAGATCACGAACGAGCGCCGACACCCCTGTTGGCGAACCTCGATTTCAATGAGTCCACCGCGCGGCGTCGATCTGGTACACTCGTGCCCCTTGAGATCAGCAATGACCACCCCGGCCGCCAACGGCAGCACCCCGCGAACCGCCAGACTTTCACCCTGACATGAGCACTGCGACTGAAGGCAAAAGCACCGCGACCGCACCGGCTCGATCTCCGCTTCCCGCGTCACTGCCGGTCAGTCCGTCATCGTCGAAGCGGATCCTGTCGCTGGACCAGTTCCGCGGCTACACCGTCGTCGGGATGTTGCTGGTCAACTACATCGGCGGGTTCGACTGCGTGCACAGGATTTTCAAGCACACGCATGACTACAACAGTTACGCGGACACGATCATGCCGCAATTCCTGTTTGCGGTGGGATTCGCATTTCGGCTCACGTTTGGCCGGCGGGAGCATGAACAGGGGCTGGCATCTGCCTACTGGCGGGTCGTCAAGCGGGTGTTCGGCCTGGCGCTGGTCGCCGCCATCGTGTACGCACCGGGGTCCATCGCCCCGACGTGGGAAAAATTCCTCGAACTGGGCTTCAAGGGGGTGCTGGAGCCGGTCCTCAAGCGCGAGTGGTTCCAAACCCTGATGCACATCGCCGCCACGACGCTGTGGCTCGTGCCCGTCATCCGATCGAGCGCCGGCGTGCGATTCGCCTGGATGGTCGCGTCGGCGCTCCTGCACATCGGGCTGTCGCACTGGTTCAATCTCGTGTGGGTCAACTCGGACCCCAACGGGATCGACGGTGGTCCCCTCGGGTTCCTGACTTGGAGCGTTCCGGCAATCATTGGCACATTCGCTTGTGACGCCGTCGCAGAGGCCCTGGCAAAACGTGCGCGGCCGCCGCTGGCAAAGATGACCGCCTCTGCGTTTCTCATCATGGCGGTCGCCTGGGTGATGTCCTGCGGCACGCGGATTTACGACGTCCCGGAATCGCAGCGCGAAGCGCTCGCCGGCCAGAAAATCGCTGACAATCCGGTGTTCCCGACGATGGAAATGCTCCGCGAGCATTTCAAGAAGCCGCTGGACCAGCTGCTCGCCGAACCGCCGTTTATGCCTCCTCCGTGGGGGCCGGCGGAACCTGCTCCCGATCCTGCGGTCGTCGCGCCTGAGATCGATGAAGCGGCCATCCGCTCCGCGGCCGCCACGCCCGAACAGGCCGACAAGGACGTCGCCGCCGCGAAACAGCACCGGGAGAACGAACTGAAGCGGCTGGAGCGCCTGAAGACGACTGACCGCGGCAACGGCCCGTACTTCCGCAAATGGAATTACTGGATGATGAGCCAGCGGTGCGGCAACCTGTCGTACCCGCTGTTCGCAGCCGGGTTCTCGCTGCTGGTGTACGTGGTGTTTTACATTGTCTGCGACATGTGGGGCTGGAGCCTCGCGTTCTTTGAAACATTCGGCACCAACGCCCTGCTGGCGTACGTCCTGCACGGGATGGTTGGCGGGGCGATCAAGCCTTTCGTGCCCGGAGATTCCCCCTCGTGGTGGGTCTGGGGCAGCGTGGCATTGTTCTTCTGGATTAACTGGCTCATCCTGCGTCAGTTCGAGAAGCAGAAGGTGTTTCTGCGAGTCTGACTGGCGGGAACTCGTCAATTTGAAATTGGCATTTTGCACCGGCCGCGATAGCGGCCAGGACGGCCGCAGGCATTTTGCAATCTTCCTTCCCCGTACGATGCGCGTTTGGCACCTCTGACCGGTCGATCGCGCCTGTTCCCAAGCGTGGTTTCTGCTCATGACCACTGAGTCCCGACCCGTCGCGAAGCCCAGTACGGTTGCCGCGCCTCGTCCCGCAGTCCCGTCGCCGCGTACCGCGTCTGAGCCGGGCGCGCCGGCGCCGCGGATCGTCTCGCTCGATCAGTTCCGCGGCTATACCGTCGCCGGAATGTTCGTCGTGAACTTTCTCGGCATGTACAGCGCCGTCCACTACGGGTTCAAGCACAACGACCGGTTCTTCACCTGGGCGGATTCGATCATGCCCAGTTTCATGTTCATCTGCGGCGTCTCCTTCCGGCTGTCGGTCGTCCGCCGGCTGGCCCAGAAAGGGACCGCTGCCACCTATTTCGGCATCGTCAAACGCAGCCTCGGCCTGGTCCTCGTCTCGCTCGCCATGTACGGACAGGAAGACTTCGGGGACGCCATCAAGTCGTGGAGCGACTTCAATCTGCCGTCGATCAGGCACGTCATCGCCCAGGCGGTGAAGGCCGATCTGTGGGAAACGCTGGCGATCATCGGGATGTCGCAGATCGTGCTGATCCCCTTCGTCGGCAAGAGCTTTCGCACTCGTGTGGCCGCGCTGATCGGCTTTTGCGTGCTGCACGTAGCAATCAGCTGGTGGTTCAACTACTGGTTCGTGTACGGCAAGCCGAACTGGATGGACACGATGGTCTTTGGGCTCGAAGGCAAGCGGGCATGGGACGGCGGCTGCTTCGGTTTGATCTCCTGGAGCGTGCCGATGCTCGCGGGAACTCTGGTCTACGATGTGCTGGCATCCCGGGGGCCGGCGCGCAGCATCGCGCCGCTGTTCGCCTATGGCATCCTGCTGATGGGCGTCGGCTACGGCCTGAGCTGCCTGTCGCGGCTGTATGACGTCCGCGAAGGAGCCACGGTCGCGGCCTATCAAAGCCCGGAACCGAAACCGAATGATGCGGAATTCGCCGCATCCCCCGTGATCCCGCCGTTTGAGAATGCTAAAGGGCGCCCGTTCAGCGAACTCCTGGGCGACCCGCCGTTCCTGCGGATCCGCCACCGCGGAGCGACGCATCAACTACTGGATGATCGACAAGCGGATGACGTCGCTGCCGTTCACGCTGTTCGCAACCGGATTCGGCCTCGGCGCTCTACGCACTGTTCATCGTGGCGTGATGCCGGCGGGCTGGCGATCCCGCTGTTCCGTACGCTCGGCACCAATGCGCTCGCGGCCTATGCCATTCACCACGCCATCGAGGCGCGGTCCACCAGTTCGTCCCGAGACGCGCCATCGGCGCGGTCTCGGGGCCCTCGCCGCATTCTTCTTCATCACCTGGATGATGATCCGGTTCCTCGAGAAGAACAAACTCTACATCCGGCTTTAGAACTCGACACAAAGTCCCTAAGGCACCGAGTCCCACAGAGGAAACGGCAAATCTGTTTTTCTTTGTGTGTCTTTGAGCCTCTGTGGCTTTGTGTCAATTCTTTGCCGCGGACAGCATCTGGGTCGAAAACTCGCCGACTTCGCGCACGGCCTCATCAGCCGAGAGCTTGCCGTCGGCGACGTCCTGCAGCTTGCGGACGATCGCCGAACCGACGATTGCCCCGTCCGCCAGCCCCTTCAGCGGCGACAGGTGCTTCGGTTGAGAGATGCCGAAGCCGACGCACAGCGGCAGGGTCGTTTCGCTGCGCAGCCACTTAAGCTGCTTCAGCAGCTCCGGTGCGATCGAATCCCTTGCTCCGGTTGTCCCCGAGACGGCGATGCAGTACACGAACCCGGAGCAATGCTTGAGGATTTCACGGACGCGCTCCGGCGGTGTCGTCGGGGCAACGAGCTGAATCAGGTCCAGTCCCGCTTCGCGCGTCAGCGTGAACAGCTCGCCCGCTTCGTCCCCCGGCAAGTCCGGCACGATCAGCCCGGCGAACCCGGCCGCACGCGCCTGCTTCAGAAACTGCCCTGGCCCGCTCCGAAAGACGATCGCATACGAGACCATCGCCACCAGAGGGGTCGTGTTCCCCTTCAGAGCGGCAACGCCATCGAAGATCGCCCGTGTCGTGACCTTCTTCCCAAGCGCTCGCGTGTACGACGCCTGGATGACCGGCCCGTCCGCAATCGGATCGCTGTAAGGGAAGCCGACTTCGATCAGATCGACCTTTCGCGCGCTGAGGTCGCCCAGCAACTTTTGCGTCGTCGTCATATCGGGATCGCCGGCTGTGACAAACGGCATGAAGGCCAGCCGGCCGGCGGTCTTGAGTCGGGCGAACGTGTCGGAAATCGGCGTGGGCATTGGAGGACAACGCAGGAATTGATTCGTTCAAAGTCAGCAGCATCAGCAGGCGCGATGCCTAAATCACCTGCCCCGTCAGCCGCGCGACTTCGTTCACGTCCTTGTCGCCGCGGCCGGACAGGCAGACCACGACGATCTCGTCCTGGCCGCGTAGCGCCGCCGCTTTGAGGGCGTGGGCAATCGCATGCGAGCTTTCGATCGCCGGGAGAATCCCCTCCCGCTTGGCGACAAGCTGAAACGTCGCCAGCGCTTCGTCGTCGCGGATGTTCGTGTACTGCACGCGGCCGGAATCCTTCCAGTAGGCATGTTCCGGGCCGACTCCCGGGTAGTCGAGCCCCGCCGACACCGAGTGGACGTCCAGTGTCTGGCCATCGGGGTCTTGCAGCACATAGCTGTATGTGCCGTGCAGAACCCCTTTGACGCCGTAGCTCAGCGTGCTCGCGTGATCTCCCGGGTTCGGTCCCCGCCCTCCCGCTTCAACACCGGTCAGCGCGACCGAGGCGTCTTCGACAAACGGGTAAAACATCCCGGCCGAGTTCGAGCCGCCGCCGACGCAGGCGATGACTTCATCCGGCAGCCGTCCCAGCGATTCCAGACACTGTTCGCGGGCCTCGCGGCCGATGACCGCCTGGAAATCGCGCACAATCATTGGAAACGGATGCGGACCGACGACCGAACCGAGGATGTAGTGCGTCGTCTCCACGCTCGCCATCCAGTCCCGCATTGCTTCATTGATCGCGTCCCGCAGCGTGCGCGAGCCGGACGTCACCGAACGCACTTCCGCCCCCATCGTCCGCATATTGAACACGTTCAGCCGCTGCCGGCGGATGTCTTCTTCTCCCATGTAAACGACGCAGTCCAGGCCGAACCGCGCACAGGCCGTTGCCGTGGCGACGCCGTGCTGGCCCGCGCCGGTCTCGGCGATGACGCGCTTCTTCCCCATCCGCAGCGTGAGCAGCGCCTGGCCGATCGTGTTATTGATCTTGTGGGCGCCGGTGTGATTCAGGTCTTCGCGTTTGAGGTAGATCTTCGCGCCGCCGGCATATTCCGTGAGCCGTTCGGCGAAGTACAGCGGGCTGGGTCGGCCGACGAACGTGTGCAACAGGTACTTGAGCTGCGTTTGAAACGCCGCATCGGCACGAGCGCGGGCATACTCGTCGGTCAGTTCCTCGAGCGCCCGCATCAGCGTCTCGGGAACAAACCGGCGGCCGAACTCGCCGAACCGACCGTCGGCGTCGGGAACCTGTTTAGTGGCAGTCAAAGTGCTCATGACACGCGAAGTTCGAGAAAAATGCCCGCAGCGCATTATGCGGCCTGCAGCGCGCGAGCGTCAATGCGCAGGAAGTTCGACACAAAGTCACAGAGTCACGAAGACGCACAGAGAGCGAGTGGCATGCCGATGCCAGGATGTTGAATTCCAATTCTTTGCGCGTCTTTGTGACTTCGTGCCTCTGTGTCAAATCCGTCCGTTCAAGCGTTGTCCAGGATTTCAACAGCGGCGAACTTCCTGCCCTCGAGCATTTCGAGGCTCGCGCCGCCGCCGGTGCTGACGTGCGTCACCCGGTCGGCAAATCCCAGCTGTTCGATTGCCGCTGCGCTGTCGCCACCGCCGATGATGCT
>JAXMBS010000072.1:0-28274 GCA_046349775.1 Planctomycetaceae bacterium
CGTGAGGAACTGGCGGACTGTGTCGAGGGACGTTTCGGCGGCCAGGTCGATGGGATAACCGTAGATGCCGGTGCTGATCGCCGGGAAGGCGATGGAGCGGCAGTCGTGCTGGCAGGCGAGAGTCAGACACTCCGTATGGACGGACGCCAACAGGGCACGTTCCCCTTTCTGGCCACCGCGCCACACGGGACCGACGGCATGGAAAACAAATCGGGCGGGGAGCTCGCCGGCCGTCGTCGCAACGGCCTTGCCTGTCGGGCAACCCTGCGGGTAAAGGCGCTTGGCGTCCTCGTAAATTGCCCGCCCACCGGCGCGATGGATCGCTCCGTCCACGCCACCGCCGATTTCGAGCTGCTGGTTGGCGGCGTTAACGAGGGCATCCACCGATTGGCGGGTGATGTCCCCCTGGACAAGTTCGATCAGGCAACTGCCGATCTGAAGTTGCATGCGGTACTGCGTTGACTGCCTGGCGTACTGAAAACTCCGCAGGGGCGGCGTCCCGTGTCGTCTGGTCAGTCAGTATACTTGGGCTGGCACGAAGATTCGTGGTGGGACAGACTGTCCTCCGCCCATTGCGACCACCGGGTGATCGAAAACGAGGGCCCTCCCCCTCGTCTGGCCTCTCGCCACCTTCTCCCCGGCCGGCGCCAGGATGAAACTTGAAAGATTGATCGCGGGGAGACGGCCGCAATGGGATACCCTCAGTTGCTGTCGAACGCGACCCCGCTGACGTGACCAGAGTCACCTTTCTGATTCCGACACTCGACCGGTCCGGGGCCGAGAAGCAACTGACGTTGCTCGCCGCCGGGCTGCCGCGCGTGGAGTTCGACCCGGAGGTGGTGGCGCTCGATCGCGGCGGGCCTTACGTGGACGTCCTCCAGCAACGTGGCGTGCCGGTCACGGTCATCGGCAAGCGCGGGCGGTGCGATCCGTCGGCGTGGCGACGGCTGAAGTCGCACCTGCGACAACGGCCGCCGGACATTCTGCATACGTGGCTGTTCGCCGCGAACGCCTACGGGCGAATGGCAGTTGATCATGCGCGGACAAGAGTGGTGGTGTCAGAACGGTGCGTCGATTCGTGGAAGGCGGGTTGGCAGTTCGCAATCGACTGGCTGTTGGCGTCGCGGACGGACCGGCTGGTCGCCAATTCGGAAAGTGTGGCGGAGTTCTATCGGGGTCGCGGGGTGACGGCGCCGATCGTGGTCATTCCCAACGGCATCGAGCCACCCGTGGCGCCAACGTTCACGCGGCAGAAGCTCCTCGGCGAATTAAGTCTGGCGGACGACGCCCTGCTGGTGTGTTACGTGGGCCGGCTGGCGAAACAGAAGCGCATTGACGACCTGCTCTGGGCGGCGCAGGTGTTGCGCCAGGCGGAGCCGCGGGCGTACTTTCTGATCGTCGGAGACGGACCGGAGCGGGTACGGCTGGAGCAGCACGCGCGCGACGTGGAAGTAGCGGCGCACGTTCGCTGGCTGGGACATCGCGAGGATGCAGCGTCGATTCTGAGTCTGTGCGACGTGTTCTGGCTGGGGAGCAGCTTCGAGGGGATGTCGAACAGTCTGCTGGAGGCGATGTCGAGCGGCCGGCCGGTGGTGGCGACGGACATTCCGCCGAACCGGGAGTTGATCCGGCACGGCGTGGATGGGTACCTGGTTAACGTCGGCGACGGCGCAGCATTTGCGCAGTATGCGGTGAAATTGTTTGCCGAACCGGAGCGGGCGCGGCGTATGGGAGAGGCGGCGCAGGAGAAAATGCGGCGGGAGTACAGCATTGAGCGAATGATCGAGCGGCACGTGAGGCTGTATCGAGAGTTGGTGGCAGGGGTGGGGGAGCCATCCGAAAGTCGTAGAGTTGATGGTTGATGGGTTATCGTTGATCGACACTGACCTGACCCCCGTCCTGACACCTGGATGCTGACGGCTGATCGCTTCCACCAAGTTGAAGATCGAAAATCCACCTGATGTGCGGGATCGTCGGAGGAGTCTGGAGCGAAGCAAAGCTCGCATTGTCAGCGGAAACGCTGAAGCGGATGACGGACGTGATCCGGCATCGCGGGCCGGATGATGACGGCACGTACTACTCACCCTCCGAGACGTCGGGACCGCAGGCGGCGCTGGGCTTCCGGCGGCTGTCGATCATCGACCTGGCCGGCGGACATCAACCCCTCTCCAACGAAGACGGACGAGTCTGGATCGTCTTCAACGGCGAAATCTACAACTACCGCGAGCTGCGGCCCCCGCTGGAAGCACGCGGCCATGTCTTTCACACGCATTCTGATACGGAAACGATCGTCCATCTGTACGAAGAATACGGCGACAGATTCGTCGATCACCTGCGCGGGTTCTTTGCGATCGGCCTGTGGGACGATCGCCGCAAAAGGCTGATCCTCGCGCGGGACCGGCTCGGTCAAAAGCCGCTGTTCTATCGTCACGAACCGGGACGACTGCTGTTCGCCAGTGAACTTAAGTCGCTGCTCGAGGTCCCCGGCGCACCGCGAGAGCTGGACCTGGAATCTCTCGACCTGTTCCTCACGTATCAGTACGTGCCGCATCCGCGGTCGATTCTCAAGGGCTACAACAAGCTGCCGCCGGGTCACATCGCGGTTTACGAGAACGGCCGACTATCGGTCCAGCAGTACTGGCATGCGCCGTTCGAGACGGATTATGACCGCAACGCGCTGGCCGAATCGGACCTGGCCGACTCCGACCGCTGGTCGGACGACGAATGGCGCCGCCGGTTGCGAGCCACCCTGACAGAAGCGGTCCGGCTGCGGATGCGATCCGACGTGCCGCTGGGGGCGTTTCTCTCGGGCGGGATCGACTCGACGATCATCACCGGGCTGATGCAGTCGCAGTCGGAGCGGCCGGTGAAAACCTTCTCGATCGGCTTCCCGGTCGCGGAATTTGACGAGCGGCATTACGCGAAGGAAGCAGCCGAGCTACTTGGAACGGACCATCACGAATACATCGTCGAGCCGCACGCGGTCGACATCCTGCCGAAGCTGGTCTGGCACTACGACGAGCCGTTCGCGGACAGCTCGGCGATCCCGATGATGTATCTGTCCGAGGTGACGCGGCGGCATGTGACAGTTGCACTTTCGGGCGACGGCGGCGACGAAATGTTCTGCGGCTACAACCGCTACCAGGCGGTGCGGCTGGCGTCGCGGATCGATCGCGTGCCGGTGTTCCGCCAACTGTGCGGCTGGAGCGGTTGGCAGCACCTGCTGCCGGGAAATGAGCAGCGCTCGCTGCCATTCCGTGCGCGGAGGTTCCTGGGGGCGCTGGCCCAATCTCCGGAACAGCGCTACATGCGGTGGGTCGGCATCTTCGATACGCCGGCGCGGATGCGAATTTATTCTCGCGACATGGTCCAGCGGCTCAACGGGTTCGATCCGACGCATCTGATCATCGACGCTTACAACCGGTGTCCGGGGCGCGACATCGTGACGCGCACGACGTGCGTCGACGTCCAGACGTATCTGCCGTGCGACATCCTGACGAAAGTCGACATTGCCAGCATGGCGTACAGTCTCGAAGCGCGGAGCCCGTTCCTCGACCATCACGTGGCAGAGCTGGCGGCGCGAATGCCGATTCGTCTCAAGCAGCGCGGGCCGCGCGGCAAGGTCATCCTGGTCGAGACGTTCAAAGATCTGCTGCCGGCTTCGATCCAGACGCGCTCGAAAATGGGGTTTGGCATTCCGATCGCCCACTGGTTCCGCAACGAGCTGCGGTCGCTCGTGCGGGACACGTTGCTGAGCCAGTCGGCCCGCGCCAGGGGCTGGTTCGACCCGCAGGCCGTGGAAGCCATCATCGGCGAACACGAAAGCGGACAGTACGACTACGGCTACCGGCTCTGGACGCTGCTGGTCCTGGAGCAGTGGTGCCGCACTTACCTCGACTCATCCACATCATCCGCATCGCAACTTCAAAAAACTTGACACAAAGTCACGGAGCCACAAAGACGCGCAGAGAGAAACGGCGTTCCGCCTGCCATTGTCGCACAGGTCTAATTCAGTCCTCAAGAACTTCTCGGCGCGTCTCCGCGTCTTTGCATCGTTCCTGCCTGCGAGCAGTCGCTTTCACCGTCGCTGGCGGGTAAAATTCCACCCGGGAAATCTCTCTCGTCCCGCTCCTCAATTACACCGACTCCCGGAGAGGTGATCGATCATGTCGACGGCTACCAAATCACGACCAGCGGCCAGCAAACCGGCAAAAGCCGCGGCTCCCAAAATCCGCAAGACCCAGCTCCTGATCGACGGAGAATGGCGCGATTCCGTCAGCGGCAAGACGTTCGCCACGATCAATCCGGCGACCGAGCAGAAGATCGCCGACGTCGCTGAAGGGACCGCCGAGGACATCGATCTTGCCGTCCGCGCCGCCCGCCGGGCCTTTGAAACCGGACCCTGGTCGAAGATGGACGCGCGTGACCGCGGCCGGCTCATCAACCGGCTCGCCGATCTCATCGAACAGAACGCCGAGGAACTGGCCGCCCTCGAAACCCTCGACAACGGCAAGCCGATCCGCGACAGCCGCGCGGCCGACGTCCCGCTGGTGATCGACTGCCTCCGCTATTACGCCGGCTGGGCGGACAAAATCCACGGCGACACGATCCCGGTCCGCGGCGAGTACTTCACTTACACGCGGCGCGAGCCGGTCGGTGTCTGCGGGCAGATCATCCCGTGGAACTTCCCGATGCTGATGGTCGCCTGGAAGTGGGGACCGGCGCTTGCCGCCGGCTGCACGATCGTCATGAAGCCCGCGGAACAGACGCCGCTGAGCTGCCTGCGGCTGGGCGAGCTGGCGATGGAAGCCGGCATCCCGCCCGGCGTGATCAACATCGTCACCGGCGACGGCCCGAACACCGGCGCCGCGCTGGTCCGGCATCCGGACGTCGACAAGATCGCGTTCACCGGCGAGCACCGGACGGCGCAGATCATCATGAAGGAGGCGTCGCAGACGCTGAAACGGCTGACGTTCGAGCTCGGTGGCAAGAGCCCGAACGTCGTGTTCGCCGACGCGGACCTCGACGCCGCCGCCGCCGGCGCGGAATTCGGCCTGTTCTTTAACCAGGGACAATGCTGCTGTGCGGGCAGCCGGCTGTTCGTGCAGGAGTCGGTGCACCAGAAGTTCGTCCAGAAAGTGATGGACCGCGTCTCGGAGCGCAAGCTGGGTGATCCGTTTGATCCGGAAACGACGCAGGGGCCGCAGGTCGATCAGGCGCAGTTCGACAAGATCCTGCACTACATCGGCAAGGGCAACGAAGCCGGCGCCAAGTGCCTGACCGGCGGCAAGCGGTTCGGGGAGCGGGGCTTTTATGTCGAGCCGACGGTGTTCGACAATGTGACGGACGATATGGAAATCGCCCGGGATGAAATCTTTGGCCCGGTGATGAACATCCTGCCGTTCCGGGAGGTCGATGAGATCGTCGAACGTGCGAATAATACGTGCTTCGGTCTGGCGGCCGCGGTGTGGACGCGCGACGTGGCGAAGGCCCACAAGTTTGCCCGGAGCGTGAAGGCAGGCACCGTCTGGGTGAACTGCTACGACGTCTTCGACGCCGGGGCGCCGTTCGGCGGATTCAAGATGAGCGGCATCGGCCGCGAACTGGGTGCCGCAGCACTGAACAACTACACCGAGCTCAAGACGGTGACGGTGAGTCTGTCGTAGGACTTTGGCGAGTCGGCCGGCGTCAGCCGCCGGATCAAACCAGGACACCCTCGAGCTGTTCGCGCTCGCACGACGGCCGGGAGTGATTCGCGTTTTACTGGTTGCCTGTCAGACCGAAGCCCCAAACAACGCGCCGACTCCGGCGGTCAGCGCCATCGCCCCAGAAGGCGACCCGCAACGCCGCCTTGAAGAGAGGGGCACCTCCGGCGTAAGCCCCGAGGATGCCCAATGCCGCCAGGAACAACAGCGAAAGCAGCACAACCGCGGGAATGAGCGCGCTGCGCGGCGCCAACAGCGCCGCTCCCAGCGGCAGCAGAGCGCCGACCGCAAACGAGCCGGCCGAAGCGAACGCCGCCTGCACCGGCCGGGCGGTCGTGAGTTCGGAGATGCCGAGTTCATCTCGTGCATGTGCTGCCAAGGCATCGTGCGCCATCAGTTGATCGGCCACCCGCCGCGCCAGCGCTGTTTCCACTCCGCGTCGTTCGTAGATGGCCGCCAGCTCCTCGCGCTCCGCCTGATCCATCGTCGCAAGTTCCTGTCTCTCGCGGGCGAGGTCGGCCTGCTCGGTATCGGACTGTGAACTGACCGAGACATATTCGCCGGCCGCCATCGACATCGCACCGGCCACCAGTCCCGCCACTCCCGCAACGAGAATCTCACTCTTGTCCGATTTCGCGGCCGCAATCCCGGCAATCAGACTGGCGGTGGAGACGATGCCATCATTCGCGCCGAGCACAGCGGCTCGGAGCCAGCCGATCCGTTCGCTGCGGTGCCGCTCGCCGTGCCAGCCGATCATGGTGGTGACCTTTGAACGTGATTGCTGCACCTGGAAGACTGCCGGTGCGGCGACGTGGTCCTCGCGGATACATCGTAAACCTGGCGGCCGCCACTCGCGAGTGCCGGAATTCACACGACGGGTTGCCGACGCGCGCGTTGTCGACTACAGATGGCCATGCGGGAGCCACGATCGTCGCGCTCCGCAGGAGCGCACGCACGCCGTCGCCCCACCTTCGCGCGCCGAATCGTGAATTCCCGTCCCCAGACATCCATCAGCAGCCGGTTCGAGGTCCTCGACTGGCTGCGCGGCCTCTCGGCTCTGTCCGTCGTCGTGTATCACGCCGTGATGCCGTGGGGGCCGCACGTCGACCGATTACCGGACGCGGAAGCTGCCGCGTCCGCCCAGGAATGGCTGCTCTACATCTGCCACTGCGGCCATCTGGGCGTGCCGATCTTCTTCATGATCAGCGGCTATTGCATCAGTGCGGCCGCCGACAAACACCGTGCGGTGCAGCATTCTCTGGCACGGTACGCGTGGCGACGCTTTTATCGGATTTATCCGAGCTACTGGATCGCGCTGGCGTTCCTCGGACTGCTGGCGATCGTCGGACTCTGTGACGCCGTGCAGCGTGGGCTGACTCCCACACAATGGATTGGAAACCTGATCCTGATCGAGGAGTGGCGGCCCTGGCTCATGCCACCCCCCGAAAAGAGATACTTCCTCCCCGTCGCCTGGACACTGTGCTACGAGGAGCAGTTCTATTTCCTCGTCGGCGTGCTGCTGTGGCTGTGCCCGCGCTGGCTCTTTCAGTGCCTGGCCGCACTGACGGCATTTGTGGTGTTGAACACGTACAACCTGAACATCGGACCTTTGCGCCAATTCGGCGATCTGAATCGATATCACACGGACCTGTCCGGCCTGGTCTGCGACTCGCGCTGGCTGCTGTTCGCGTCCGGGATCGGAGTGTACGTGTTTGTGACTCAGGCGACCGCAGCCGGCTGGCGGCGCCGGCTGCGGTGGTGCATTCCGGTGCTACTCGCTCTGCTGACGCTCTGGGAACTGCGGCAGGGGGACTGGTACACGAATCGTTTCCAAACTCGCGTGCTGACATTTTCCGCCGCGCTGCTGCTCTGCGGAGTACAACAACACGATCGCCGCCTCACGACTCTGCGCGGGGCCGCTCCGCTTCACTGGCTGGGACAGCGAACGTACAGCATTTACCTGATTCACTTTCCGCCGGTCATGGGCATTGCAGCGATCGAACAGGGCGTTGCAGATTCGCTCGCCGTTATTTACGCTCTGCTGTACGGTGCCGCTGGGCGCTGATCGCCGCAATCGTGACGCTGTGTTCTATCACTTTGTCGAACGGGCGCTTCGTCGAAGGGCTACGCGCAGCAAGGGGCCGGAAGCGGACGTCCACGCGGCACCGTGACGTGCGATCAGATCGGTTGCAGCACCAGATCGAATACGCACACCGGGCGACCATCTCGTGGCCAGTCGGCCGAGAACGTGCCGTGCAGCCACCGGTCCGTCGCAGTCCGCAGCTCTTCGATCACGAGCCCAAACATCCGTATCGATTTGGTTCCGCATTGGGACTCGACGCCAGAGAACAGCTCTCCGGCCCGCCGTAGATGCCGCCGCGCTCCGGCCGGACTTCGTTCTCGGCGCAGCTTGACCCCCGCCGCCGCCAGCTTAATCAACCCTTTGGAAATCGGCCGTCGGCCCGCGTCGTCCGGCGGCAATCCAGACCACTTCCCACGCCTCGAGCGCTTCCCAGTAATAGCCGGCATTGAACAGGTCGATACCCCACGTCGTGCTCGCAGGCGCGCCAGTTCGCCGGATCGGGCGGGGCGCATACGGATTCGTGGCGGCCGAACGAGTGGCCGGAAGCGTCGCCGACGGGATGCGGAGTCGCGCCCGGAATGTGCGTGTACGGCGGAAATGGACGCCGCGGTCGAGCGGACGAGGGCAGCGGGTCGATGGGGGTCATGGATCAGCCAAAGTCGGCGACTCGTCGCAACCGGAGCGGCCGATCGAGCCTAATTCGGCCCGGCAGACCGCACAACGGTGCTGAGCGACGAACGACGCTGGTATGATGACCGGCAACAATCCACCAGGAGCGCCGCCGATGATCGACTCCGTCTTGGCCCGTCGTGTGTGTGTCCTTGCTGCTGTCGTACCATTCTGACTGGTGATGTCCGTCCCAGACACTGCTGCCGCCGATTCCCCACCACGTATACGTACAAGAAAGTGGGGGACCTGGAGATCAAGGCGGACGTACGGGGGCGGCCGGAGCATCGAAGCCGGTACTGGTGTGGATTCACGGCGGGGCGCTGATCGGCGGGAACCGGAACGGGCGCCGATCGCCGGATCTGCAATCCGATGCTCGAGGCCGCTGCGTCGTCGTCTCGATCGACTATCGACCGTGCCCGAAACGATGCTGCCCGAAATTATCGCCGACGTCGAGGACGCGTTTCGCTGGGTCCGCGAGCAGGGACCGCAGTTGTTCGCCATGCCGATCCGCAACGGATCGGCGTCGCCGGCGGTTCGGCGGGTGGATATCTCACGCTGACGTCGGGATTTCGCGTTGAGCCGCGGCCGCAGGCGCTCGTTTCGCTGTTCGGCTATGGAGACCTGATCGGCGACTGGTACAGCACGCCGAGTACATACCCGCGGCACAACAAACACAAACCGACGGAAGCAGAGGCCCGCGAGCAGGTTTCCGGCCCGCCGATTTCCGATGACCGGGACCGGAAAGGGCAAGGGTTCCTTGTTTTACGAGTGGTGCCGGCAGCATGGAGCGTGGCCGAAGGGGGTCTCCGGCTGGGATCCGCACACGGAGCCAGAGAAGTTCTACCCCTTCATGCCGCTGAAGAACGTGACAGCCCAATACCCGCCGACGGTCTTGATCCACGGCACGGCCGATACCGACGTGCCCTACGAGCAGTCCGTCCTGATGGACGCAGAGCTCAAGCGGGCGGGCGTGGAGCACGAGTTCATCAGCCTGGAGAACGGCGAGCACGGTTTCGGCGCGCGGACAAGCAGAAGACGGAGGAAGCGTACGCGGCGGCGGTCAAGTTTTTGAAGGCGAAGCTGGTGAAGTAAACGCGTTCCGATGTTCCTTTGGACGGATTTGCTCCCCATGACTCAGCAGTCTCCCGTCTTCCTCGCCGAGCAAAGCGATCCCGAAATGAAGGCGCCAATGAGCAAAGCCGCCAGACGTTTCGCATATTCTGGCGTGAAATGTCGTGGGAACGGAGGAGGATTATTCCGGGATTGCAGACCGCAGCGATCAAGGTTGCTTTCGCAGTATTCATCGGGACCGGTCGCCGACGACGTGGAGCCGCGGAGCAGATGTGGATCAACGACGTCAACTTTGACGGTGATCTCGTCCACGGGACGCTGCTCAACTCTCCAAACTGGCTGAAATCGATCAAACAGGGGGACGAAGTCAGCGTACGGCCGGAGCGGATCAACGATTGGATGTATGCCATCAACGACCAGGCCTATGGGGCCTATACGGTCAATCTGCTGCGATCGCGGATGTCACACGCACAACGACGCAGCCATGACAAAGCCTGGGGCTCGATTTCGGCGACCCGGGTGTGACGCGCCTGGTCCTGCGGAACTACCTGGGAGAAGAGGCTAAACCGATCGGGCTCTGGCAGCGGATCAGAGGCAAAGGCGACGTGCCACAGGATCCGGAAGTGGTTGCTGCAAGAGAACATCCCATGGCGATCAATATGTTGCCGTCGTTTGCGGAACAACTCGCGAAGGATCCTCATTGATCGAAGCAAGTAGCCGACGACAACGGTCTCACCTTCCTGCATCAATTCGCACTGGCCGGCTGCGGCGGAATTGTCGCAAGAGCTCAAGGAGGGCGCCGATCGCAATGCGGTCACTCACGCCGGCATGACCCTGCTCAAGCTGGCTCAGGTCCTCGACTGGGCGCAGGTGTCGGTGCGATCCCGAGTTTCGCACATGGGACGTGCAAGCGAAGGCGTTGGCTCTACGAAAAAAGGCCCGGAATCGCTTCCGGGCCTCGCGCGTTTCAGACTTGATTCCTGAAGCTCACGCCTTATCCGGAATCCGCATTGCGTAGAACGACCGCCACACGAAGATCAGCGCGACGAGCAGCATCACCACGCCGACGATCGTCGTGTAGTCGCTGCCGTGGCCGGTCTTGGCCGCTTCCTTGATCGAGACGGCGATCTCCACCGCCAGCAGGCCGAACAGCGTCGAGAACTTGATGATCGGGTTGAGCGCGACCGAGGTCGTGTCCTTGAACGGATCGCCGACGGTGTCACCGATGACCGTTGCCGCGTGCAGGTCGGTCCCTTTCTCACGCAGGTCGACTTCGACCAGCTTCTTGGCGTTGTCCCACGATCCGCCGGCGTTCGCCATGTAGATCGCCTGGTACAGGCCGAACACGGCGATCGACACCAGGTAGGCGACGAAGAAGTTCGGATCAAAGAATGCGAACGCCAGCGTGAAGGACATCAGGGCGATGAAGATGTTCCACATGCCGCTCTGGGCGTATTCGGTGCAGATGCGGACGACGGTTTTGGAATCTTCGATGTCCGCCTCGGCCCGGTCGAGCTTCATGTTTTTCTTGATGTACTCGACCGCCCGGTAAGCGCCGGTTGTCACGGCCTGCATCGAGGCGCCCGCGAACCAGAACACCACGGCGCCGCCGCAGATGAAGCCCAGCAGCACCGGCGCGTCGGTCAGGCTCAGGGCCAGCAGGCCCGCCTTCTCCAGCATCAGGATGATTGAGAAGATCATCGTCGTCGCGCCGACGACGGCCGTGCCGATCAGCACCGGCTTGGCGGTCGCCTTGAACGTGTTGCCGGCCGAGTCGTTGGCTTCCAGGTAGTGCTTGCCGCGCTCGAAGTCGGGCACGAAGCCGAACTCCTTCTGAATCTGTTCCTTGATGCCGGGAATCTTTTCGGTCTGCGCCAGTTCGAACACCGACTGGGCGTTGTCGGTCACCGGCCCGTAGCTGTCGACTGCGATATTCACCGGACCCATGCACAAAAAGCCGAAGGCGACGAGGCCGAAGGCGAACACGGCGCCGTGCTTGCCCATGACGTCGCCGAGTCCCTGCAAACTGATGAAATAGGCGACGGCCATCAGGCCGGCGATCAGCATGCCCTTCCAGAACGCGCTGAAGTTCCCGGCGACGATGCCGGAAAGAATTGTCAGCGAGGCGCCCCCTTCGCGGGAGGCGGTCACGATCTCGTGCACGTGTTTGGAGTGCGAGCTGGTGAACACCTTTGTGAACTCGGGAATCAGCACGGCCGCCAGCGTCCCGCAACTGATGATCGCGGCGAGCTGCCACCACAGGCTGGGCAGCGCCTTGCCTTCCACGGCGATGTCGCTGATCAGCAGCCAGCTCATGCCGAACGACGTCACAATGCACAGGATCGACGCGATCCAGATCAGCCGGGTCAGCGGCTGCTCAAAGTCGAATTCCTTGAGGCCCTTGTACTTCGCTTCCGAGATGGCCTGATTGATGAAGTACGAGCAGCCCGACATGAAATCCATCAGGAACCGCATCGCGAAGATCCAGACGATCAACTTGGCCTGGATATCGACGTTCGGCACGGCGAGGGTGATGAACGAGATCAGGGCGACGCCGGTGACGCCGTAGGTTTCGAAGCCGTCGGCCGTCGGGCCGACAGAGTCGCCCGCATTGTCGCCGGTGCAGTCGGCGATCACGCCGGGGTTGCGGGGGTCGTCTTCCTTCACGTTGAAGACGATCTTCATCAGGTCGGAGCCGATGTCGGCGATCTTCGTGAAGATGCCGCCCGCGATGCGGAGCACCGAAGCGCCGAGCGATTCACCGATGGCGAATCCGAGAAAACAGAAGCCGACAATCTGGCGGGGCACGAACAGCAGGATGATGACCATCATCACCAGTTCGAGCGAAATCAGGAACAGGCCGATCGACATGCCGGCCCGCAGCGGAATATTGACGACGTCCCACGGCTCCCCCTTCAGCGCGGCGAACGCGGTGCGGGCATTGGCGTAGGTGTTGACGCGGATGCCGTAATAGGCCACCCAGTAGGAACCGCCCATCCCGACCAGCGAGAACAGCAGCACGAGGATGACGGTGATCATCGGGCTGATCTTCTCGGCCGCTGCGGCGCCGGCGGCGGCGGCTTCCGCCGGGTCCGCCTCATGGCTGAAGCCCAGCAGGTAATACGCGATCGCGACGGCAATCAGCGCGAACAGCATCAGCAGAAACTTGCCCTGCTGGATGAGATAGGTTTTGCAGGTCTGGAAGATGATTTCCGCGACGTTGAGCATTGAGCTGTGGGCCGGGAGAGCGTGAATCTGCTTGCGCAGAAACAGGCTGATGCCGAGCGTCCCGACGATCACAAACGCGCCGTAGAACAGCAGGTTCCAGGCGGAGATCTCCTGGCCCGCAATCGTGAATTTCCCCGCGTGCAGGTCAGGAATCGCGAGGTCGGCCTCGCTGGCGAGCAGCGGACTGGAGGAGAACAGCAATAACGCAAGAGTTGTGGCACAGCGTCTGACGAATTGCATCGATACTCCACAAGCGGCAGGAAAATGGTCTTTCGAAAGCACTGCGGCCCCCTGGCCGCCACCCCGTGTGATGGCCGGAAGGTACATAAGCAACAGGGCGGCGCAAAGTGATTTGCAGCAATAGTTGCGGAATCTCTCGGCAAAAGGAATTCCCCAGGCTGCGCGCAAATGAATCGCGCCGATTCGTGTGATCGCGCGATGACGTTTCGGACTTGCATCACCCGCGATGGTCACCGAAGATCAGCGACGGTCGACGGGCGGCGCCATGTTGCGTGCATGTCTTTTAGACGGCCATAACCCGTTGTGCCGGAAGACAATCCGATGCACATCCAGGTCTTGGGCAGCGGCGGCTACCATCCCAACGAGCGCCGACACACAGCGTGTCTGTTCCTGCCCGAGCTGGGACTGGTGTTTGACGCCGGGACCGGCTTCTTCCGCGTAGCGCCCCGATTGCGAACGGAAACGCTGCACATCTTCCTATCGCATGCGCATCTCGATCACGTGATCGGGCTGACCTACGTGCTCGTCCCACTCATGCAGGGACGGCTGTCGGAGGTCAACGTCTACGGAACGACGGAAACCCTGGCAACTGTCCGCGAACACCTGTTTGCGGAACGGCTGTTCCCGGTCCATCCGCCGCTGCGTTATGTGGAGTTGCCCGAAGGAAAAGTCGTGGAGAGCGCCGAACTGGTGCTCAAGCACCAGCGACTGCCGTCACATCCGGGCCAGTCGCAGGCTTTCCGATTGGAGTTGGCGGAGCAGGCCGGTCGTCCGGCGCGCTCGATGGCGTATGTGACGGACACAGTCGCGGACGGCAGTTACACCGAGTTCGTGCGGGGAGTCGACCTGCTTATCCACGAGTGCAATTTTTCCGACGCGCTTGCCGAATGGTGCGAACGGACAGGGCACAGTCACACCACCCAGGTCGCGCGGCTGGCGGTCGAGGCGCAGGTCGGCCGCCTGCTGCTGCTGCATGTCGATCCGCTGCTCGTCGGCGACGACCCGATCGACCTGGCCGCAGCACGCAAGATCTTTCCAAACACGGACCTGGCGGAAGACCTGCTGGATGTTGTTTTGTGAAGAGCGGTCAGGCGTCAGCGATCAGCAGTCAGAGTTCGAAATTCGACGATCGGCTTTCGGATTGGCGGCGACTGGTCGTTGGGTGACGGGAAGATGCAGACTCCTGTCGATCGACCACCCCGGCGCGCCGGGATCAACCATAAACCCCGTTCGATTTTCGTCACACGCGTTGGAAATCTCTTGTCGCCCTGAAATGTGCGGCTTAGGATGTTGTTGTCGCGTCCATCGGGCGCGACGCTACCTCTGCGGTGTCCGAGGACGGATCGACATTTTTGTTGACCCTACAACAGTCTCGCAGGGAGCCGGCGGGAAATTCCGGCCGCGTGTATGTCCCGGTTTCGATCGGGATCACACAACCCGGACCCGTGGCTGCCACCTGAGTATGCGGGTCTGAACAAAACGGTCCGAACGGCACAGGCGGAGGTTTTTTGCTGCGCACTCCGGAACAGAAAAGCCGGTGGGCTTAACCCACCGGCTTGCGCTGATTTCGGATGGGGTCAAACGTATCTGCCCCTTGACCCCAACCCCTTGGCCCTCAGCCGATCGTCTCCGGCACCTCGAACCCTTTGCGGTATTCGCGTGTCAGCAGCTTGTCTGCCTCGGGATCGCCGAGGAATTTCTCGGTCTTGGCGTCGAACGCCAACTCGCGCCCGAGCCGGTACGTCGATTCCTCCAGCTTCATGCCGACGTCCTGCAGGTTCGCGCGGATCGTTTCGAACGACTCGACAACTTGAGTATTGTCGCCGAGCGACTGGGAACTGGCGCTGAACGGCACATCGCTGCCGAGCCGGTACGAGATGTTCGACAAGTGGCACAGCGCGCTGGCGTTGTGCCCGATTTCGACGTCGGCGTTGAGGTCGTCCACTTTCCGGCTGCGGACCGCGGCAATGAAGCTACCGAACGGTCCTCCCGGGGTCACATCCACCTCCTCGGCGACTTCCAACGGCTGCGCTTCGCTCTTGCCGTGGGGATAGAACTTGCCTTCGGTGATCATGCCGTCGGTCGTGTAGAACTCATTGGTGACCTTCGGCGGGAACGCGGAGCCTTCCTTCTTGACGAGGCCGCGGGTCTCGAACAGCAGGATGATGTCGCCGTAGTGGAACACGGTGAGCTGCGTGTTCGGCGTCTGTCCCTGATCCTTGTAGCCGAACCGTCCACCCAGGCTCCAGACCCTTTCCGGCAGCGTGGCGCCCTTGATGCCCCACATGGCAATGTCCATCTGATGCACACCCTGGTTGCCGGTGTCTCCGTTGCCGAAATCCCAAAACCAGTGCCAGTTGTAGTGCACGAGGTTCTCGTGGAACGGCTGCTCCGGCGCCGGTCCGGTCCAGATGTTGAAATCGAGCTCGTGCGGCGCCGGCATCGTCGGCTTGAAGTCGATGCTCCACCGCGGCTTGCAACAGTAGCCTTTCGAGACGAGCAGCTTGCCGTATTTCTCGGAGTGCACGGCGGCGACCGTCTTGGCCCAACCCGTATCGCTGCGGCTTTGCGTGCCGTGCTGGACCATCCGGCCGTAGTGCCGCGCCGCCTCGACGCACTTGCGGCCTTCAAAAATGTTGTGGCTCAGCGGCTTCTCAACGTACACGTCCTTGCCGGCCTGGCAGGCGCGGATCGTCAACAACGAATGCCAGTGGTTGGGAGTCGCGACGGAGACGACATCGATGTTGGGATCGTCGAAGGCGTACCGCGCATCCTGGACGGCCTTCAGCCCGTGTCCTTTTTCCTGCAGACCAAAGAGCCGGCTGTCGGGATCGACGAGCAGCGCGACCTCCACTCCCTCGACGTCGCTGAATCCCCTGATGTGCGACTGCCCGCGGCCGTTGATGCCGCAGACGGCGACGCGGATGCGGTCATTGGCTCCCAGGATGGGACGTGCCGCCGATCCGACGGCGAACGTGGCGAACCCGGCAGCGGCGGCGGACTTCAGGAAATCGCGGCGATTCGAACGCATGGGAGGCTCCGGCGCAAAACAGTGGAGGAACGGCGAGCCGGAGGGCGTCGGCCCCCGGATCTGTAGTTCAGCGGCTCAGCCGAATTAGCGTATCAGGAAACGTTGATGGATGGAACCGGGATGGAAACGACAGAGTGGCAGAGTTGCAGAGAATCGTGCCGGTCAGCCGGCCGCCACGAATCACTCCGTCACATTGCCGCTTTGCGACTTTGTCACTTCCGTCAACCGCTTCACCACGATCGTCGCATACGATCCGCGCGGCAACACGAAATTAAGCGATAGCTTCTCTCGACCGGCGTGCAGCTCATCATCCGCTGATTCGGCCGAGACATCCTGCGGCACGAAGACGGCGCTGCGCCAGCCCTTCGAGAAGAAACTGTCGCGCGGGTATTTCACCCGCAACTCGCGCCATTCGAGTCCGGCGTCGCGGACGACTTCCTCCGCCAGGTCACGCAGCGGGCCTTCGTCGAGTTTCAGTCTGGCCGAGGGCAGTGGAAGCTGGAGCGGATGCAGCGCGACGCGCGTGGGATCGTCCAGGTCACTAAAGAACGGCACGCTCTGCGTCTTGAGCCGCACGTCGAAGAGTTGTGTCGGAGAGCAGACGCGCCGCAACTGCGTCGCCAGCAGCCGATTCCACAGTTCGCTCTGAAAGGCGGACAGCCACAGTCGCCGCAGGTCGACGTTCACGCGCGCCCAGGCGCCGCGAAAGTCCCCCGGCCGATCGGCCAGGAACGTCACGATACTGCGGCGATGCGAACGTGCGAGCAGTCGCTTGCATTCGATGAAGTCGCCCCAGTGGTCTCGCAGAATTCGCTTCTCGGTCTTCTCATCCGAACGGTCGAACGGATGTTCCTCGGCCAGCGCCAGCCACAGGCAGCGTTCGTAGCTGCCTTTGATCCACGCCGCGCCGATGAACTCCCCCGACGGTCCGATCGACCCGAACCGTTGATCATCGAAGTAATTCGGTACTCCATCGCGACGGACAGAGTCAACCGCGCCCATGGCGGCGGCGAGTGCGTCCGAGTCGAGCGAGCGCAGGACGATCTCGAACGCGTTGGCGCGGATGTCGGCCGGAGTGAAGGCCCGCTCGCAGCGGCCGAGGTACTCCAACGTGATATTGCTCTGCTCCAGTCCGCGCGGCGGACCACGCTGGATTGTCAGATGTTGGACCGTCACCGCATGCCGGTCTTTCAGCCCGCCGTACGACACGCGCGCCCGCGGCAGCTTCAGGCGTCGCAGGAGTGCATCGATCGCTTCAGGTGTCCCGATCCCGCGCTTCGTGAGCCGATAGAGTGCGAAGCTGCCGCTCGCGACCGGCGTCACGTCGGTCAGCTCGGTGACGCGGAAGTCTTCGGGGAGGCGTTTGAGTTTCACGGAAGGCGCAGGACGTAGGCTGGGTCTGGACCCAGCTCGAAAGAGCGTTGCTAGAACAACAGTGTGCTTGTGCTGAATCGGCACTCTGCAAAGCTGGGTCACGACCCAGCCTACGCGAGCGTGCCCCTGATTCGTTGCGACCCTGCGCGGCCGTCGCTAGCATACAGCCGCCAAATCACTCGCGGGGACTCGCTCCGCCTGAAGGGATGTTGCCGTGGCGAAAGCACTGAGTGTAGAAGAACTTAAGTCGAAGGCCAATCAGATCCGGCAGCTGATTGTGCGGATTACCACCGCCGCCGGCAGCGGCCACCCATCCAGCAGTCTTTCGGCAACCGACGTCGTCACGGCGCTCTATTTCGGCGGGTTCATGAAGTACGACCCGCAGCAGCCTCACGATCCCGATCGCGACCGGTTCATCCTCAGCAAGGGACACGCCTGCCCGGTGCTGTACTCGGCGATGGCCGAGGCGGGTTATTACACGGTCGATCAGATCATGACGCTGCGCAAGCTCGGCAGCCCATGGGAGGGGCACCCCAATATGCGGCGGTTGCCGGGGATCGAAGCCTCGACCGGCTCACTCGGCCAGGGGCTCTCCATTGGCATTGGACACGCTCTTGCCGGCAAGCTGGACAAGCGGCCGTATCACGTTTACGTGATGATGGGCGATGGAGAGACCGGCGAAGGCCAGGTGTGGGAAGCGTTCGCCGCCGCACACAAGTACCAGTTGGGCAATCTGACGGCGATCGTCGACCGCAACGGCTATCAGCAGACCGGCGCGACGAAGGACGTCCTCGACATGGGGGACATGGCCGCGAAGATCAGCTCTTTCGGCTGGCACGTGCAGACGATCAACGGCAACGAGATGTCGGAAGTCGTTGCGGCGCTGAAGGCCGCGCGGGCGGTCACCAACCAGCCGACGGCGATTGTCGCGAATACAAAGAAAGGCTTCGGCATCCTGCCGGTGCTCGCCACGACCGGCGATCTGAATTACCACGGCAAGCCGCTCAGCAAGGAGTTGGCCGAAAAGGCGCTGGCGCTGCTGCAGCAACAGGCGAAATCGTGAGGAGCAGAGGATTCAAGGAGCAGAGGAGTAAAGGGGAACATCTTTCGTGAGCCCTTTGCACCTTTGATCCTCTGCTCCTTTGCACCTGAAAGAAAAACACATGTACTTTGGCGAAATCAGCGGACTGAAGCTCGGACCGGCGCCGCGCGACGCGTTCGGCGAAGCCTTCAAAGAGTTGGGCAAAACGAACGCGCGGCTGGTGACCGTGGACGGGGACGTCGGCAACTCGACGCGAACCGAGCCGTTTGCGCATGCCTTTCCGGACCGGGCGTTCAACGTCGGGATTGCTGAAAGCAACATGGTCAGCATCGCCGGCGGCCTGGCGGCCTGCGGCAAGATTCCCATCGTCGCCAGTTTTGCCTGCTTCCTGATGGACAACGCGTTCGACCAGATTCGGATGTCGGTCGCGTTTCCGCAGATGAACGTGAAGATGGTCGGTTCGCACACCGGAATTTCCATCGGCGAGGACGGCCCGTCACAGATGGGCATCGAAGATGTCGCCTTGGCATGTTCGCTCCCTGGCGTCGTTGTGATCGTCCCTGCGGACGCCGCGACGACCCGGGCGGCCACTGCGGCCATGATCGACCACGTCGGACCGACGTACCTGCGCTGCGGTCGCGGCAAGGTGGCGGAAATCCATCCGGCGGGTGTGAAGTTCCAGATCGGCAAAGCGATCCAGGTTCGCGACGGCTCCGACGTGACGATCATCGCCAACGGGCTGATGGTGGCCGCCGCCATCGACGCCGCCACGCTGCTGGCCAAAGACGGCGTGAAAGCCCGCGTGCTCGATATGCATACCGCCAAGCCGATCGATGCCGGCGCCATCGCCGCCGCTGCCCGTGAGACCGGCGCTATCGTCGTCGCCGAGGAACATCTGCATCACGGCGGGCTGGGCTCAATCGTGGCGCAGGTTCTGGCCGCGGGCCAGCCGGCGCCGATCGAGTTCGTCAATGTCGGCGACACCTATGCCGAAAGCGGCGACCCCGATGGGTTGCTCGTCAAGTACGGTCTGACGGCCGAAAAAGTCGTGGCGGCCGCCAAACGCGCAGCAAGCGCAAGGGCAAGTAGAGTTGTTGCCGGGCCCGACCTCGTCTCAGCGTCATTATCTCTCGTGATCCAGTATCGGAACTTCCGGAATCCGGATCCTCCCCGCATCCTGGAGCTGTGGTTGCAATGCCCGCTGGGTCGCAGCGGCGCGCGGCCGCACTCGACGGACGTCTTCGAGGTCTTTAACTACGCCCAATTGTTCTTCGATCCGGCCGGCCTGATCCTCGCCTGCGACGGACCGCAGGTTGTCGGGTTGATCCACGCGGGCTTCTGCTGCGCGGACGACGAATCGCGGCTGGATCATTCGCGCGGCGTCATCTGCCTGACGCTCGTGCATCCGGCCTATCATCGCCGCGGCATCGGCCGCGAGCTGGTCCGTCGCGCCGAGGAGTATCTCGCTTCGCGAGGGGCGAAGGAGATCTTCGCTGGACCGTCACCGCATCGCGATCCCTTCTACTTCGGCCTGTACGGCGGAACACGCCCCAGCGGATTCCTGGAATCGGATCCGATGGCCAGCCAGTTCTTCACCGGCCTCGGGTACGCCATTCACGAAAAGCACGGTGTCTACCAGCGGAATCTGGGGGGCACCCGCGATCCGATCAATTTGCGGATCGCCGCCATCCGCCGACAAACCGAACTGACAATCGTCGACAAGCCGTATCATCCCACCTGGTGGTGGTTCACGCACTTTGGCCGGTGGGACTCCGCCGGGATCGATCTGCTCCGGTTCCGCCTGGTTCGGAAGGCCGACGGCGAAGCACTGGCCGGCGTCACCGTCATCGGCCTCGATCAGTACATCCCCGTCTGGCAGCGGCGCGCCATCGGACTGGTCGACCTGTTTGTGATCGAGCCGCTGCGGGGACAGGGTTACGGCCAGACGCTGCTGGTGGAGGTCCTGCGACGGCTGCGGCAGGAGCTGATCGACATGGCCGAGTTGCACGCGCCGGACGCGAATCCCCTCGCCGCGCGCGTCATCAAGGCGGCTGGCTTTGAGCGAGTTGATACGGGGATCGTTTACCGCAAGCCGTGAACTATGGGCGCGGTAATCCGTACGCGAATCTCGAAATCCGATGCGGACTGCAGCGTCACGCTGCGAAACCGCAAGCGTCGCTGAGTGGGGGAATCTTCGCCAGGCCCGGCAGACGGGCAGCTACGCGGTGCGGGGTTGTTCCGTTTCACTGCGGGGCAACTGATCGCCCGCGCCACGTTCCCGCTGGATGGCCTGATAGACCTCTTCCCGGTGGATGGAGACATGCTTGGGAGCTTCGATCCCCAGACGGACCTTGTCTCCCTGAATGGAAATCACCATCAGTGTGATGGAGTCTCCAATGATGATCTTCTCATCCTGCTTGCGGCTCAGCACCAGCATGGTCCCGTCCTCCGTCGCAGTCGCAGAAACTGCCTGTCATCGTTTCACTTTAGGTCGGCAGCACCGCTAACCCTACGCCATCGTGGACTCTTGGTATCCGCTTCCTCAAGGGAAATCCCGCGCAACTGCCGGAGGAATCCGGTTATGCGGAATCCGCTCACGCGGACGGAGATTGCTCTGCGGAGGGGATTGTGGGATTGTAGGGCCGGCGCGGGGAACCCCTCCGCTCGGTCTCTGGGAGCGCGCAGGCGCCTGGCCGTGACATTCCCGCTCAACCAACGCGATGTCCGGATCCGTTTCAGCGCCTGACGGCAACAACCTCCCCTGGTTCGCACCGGGACTGTCGTTCACCTGTACGCAGTGTGGAAACTGCTGCACCGGCTCACCGGGATACGTCTGGGTTACCCCCGATGAGATCGAGGCGATCGCCCGGCATCTCGACAAACCGATCGGCGAAATCCGGCTGCTGCACACGCGTCCGGCGCGGGGATTGACTTCACTCGTCGACTATGCCAACGGCGATTGCACGTTCTTCGATCCGCGGACGCGGCATTGCCGGATTTACGAAGTCAGGCCGGTGCAGTGTCGCACCTGGCCGTTCTGGCGATCCAACATTGCCTCTGCCGCAGCCTGGTCTCAAACGCAGGCAACATGTCCCGGAGCCGGCCACGGCGACTTCATTCCACTCGAGCGCGTCCAGGAACTCGCTTCCCGGATTGAACTGTGATCTCGCCGTAAACCCGCCGCGTCCGCGAGCTAAATTGTGCCGATTGTGACGAATTTGATGGCGATCCAGCGGCTGCGGAGCCGATAACTGTCACAAGCGTCTCCCGGCGGTTGCAGGTTGGTCTGTTCTAACCTTCGAGCGGGGCGCACTTTGCGGTCCGAACTGGTTCTGGCGAACGAAGAATCATCGTCGCGAGTCCAGCCGGCCGCGCAACATCAGGCCACAACACGCGTTAGACGGGAAGGTGACTTCCAGGCCGAGACTCGGCCACTGGGCAACGTTTTCTGGCGACTTGACAGTAAGTTACTGTCGCATTTACACTTGAGTCGCTTGATTTCACCCGCGAGCGATTGCCGCTGACGGGCGTTATTCCTGGTGGGAGGGTCTGCGCGTGACCAAAAAGGAAATCGTCAAAACCATTTCAGAGGAATGCGGGCTCACCCAACTGAAGACCAAGGAGATTGTGCAGAAGACGTTCGAGGCGATCATCGACACCCTCGTTGAGGACTCCGATCATCGAATCGAACTGCGAAACTTCGGCGTCTTCGAGGTCAAAAAGCGGGCGGCACGAAAGGCGCGCAATCCTCGAACCGGTGAACGCGTGGACGTCTCCGAGAAGTACGTGGTGACGTTCAAGCCGGGCAAAGAGATGGAAGAACGGGTCCTGCAACTGCAGGAGGCAGCCCGGCAAAACCGGCTGCCCCCGGTGACACAGACCGAATCGGACGACGAGTCGGTTCCAGAAGACAATGCCCCGACAGGGGTTATGTAATACACGACGGCGAGCACATCGCCGTAACCTCCGATCGAACATGTGAAGCATCCGCCGGCGAACCTTGCCGGCGGCGAGAAGACAGCGACTTCCCCTCCTCAGCCGGCGCCATCCTCAGCCGGTCCTTCCGACCTACATACCGATTCACACGTCTCGGGAAATTCACGGTCTGACCGTGACCCGCTCACCGTCCGCGCGGCAGATGGCCGTTTCAGCCAGTAACAACCGACACAATCGAACATCCGACAGTTGTCGGCCGGCGCACCGGGCGCCGTCGGGTATCAA
This sequence comes from Planctomycetaceae bacterium, assembly GCA_046349775.1. Lineage (GTDB taxonomy): Bacteria > Planctomycetota > Planctomycetia > Planctomycetales > Planctomycetaceae > JAEUIG01. Next base: position 22,665 of record JAXMBS010000072.1, read on the forward strand.
CTGTCTTCCGGAGGTTTCTATGCGTAAGTTCCTGACCATCGGAATCCTGGCTCTGCAACTGGCGGCCAGCAGCGGTTGCGTCGTCCCCATCTGGAGTGCCAATCCGGATGTTCGCGCCCGAGAGCTGATCTACCAGTCGGAAACGCATCGCCAGATTCCCGAAATCTGGGAACGCATCTGGTTCCTGGATGCTCCGGACTTTGCGACTCCGTACCGCACGCACGGCGGCGTCATCTGACGCCGGGCGGACAGGCCGGGACGCAGTGCTCCCGGCCTGACCCGGGGACGAACAGTTCCCGCTGGCCGGGCCGAACTGTGTCCCGGGCGGTGTCCAGATTTCGTCTCCGAAGATGGACGGTCTCGTCCAATTGTTCGGGACGCGATTGTGCGCCAATTGCCCGGTTCGCCCCGCATGGCTACGATGCCAGCGGGCGACGCTCGCGGCGCGCGATGCTGCTCTTGATCGTGCCGCAATTCAGACTTCGCGGTTGCGTTTCGCCCGGCGGAGGCGAACGGCCGGCATGGTGGATCTGCGCGTCAGTCTGAATCGCCTGCAACTGGCCAATCCGATACTGGTCGCTTCCGGCACGTTCGGGTACGCCCGCGAGATGGCGCCGTACGTGGACTTCTCCCGGCTGGGAGGGGTCATCCCCAAGACGATCACTCCGGCCCCGCGCGCCGGCAACCCGCCGCCGCGCACCGTCGAGACCGCCGCCGGGATGCTGAACTCGATCGGGCTCGACAACGACGGCCTCGACACGTTTCTCGAGAAGCACCTCCCCTACCTGCTGGGTCTGCCAACGGCGATTATCGCCAACATCGCCGGCCGGACCGTCGACGACTTCGTACACATGGCCTCGCGGCTCGATGCGTTTCCCACACTGGCCGCGATCGAACTGAACATCTCCTGCCCGAATGTGACCGGCGGAGTCGACTTCGGCACCGATCCGAGCCTTGCGCGTAAGGTCGTGTCGGCCGTGCGCGGCGCGTGCCAACTGCCGGTCATCGCCAAGTTGACTCCTAACGTGACCGAGATCACGGCGATCGCTGCCGCCGCGGCCGACGGCGGCGCCGACGCCCTGTCGCTGGTCAACACCTTCCAGGGAATGGCCGTCGACTGGCGCAAGCGGCGACCGGTCCTCGGCAACAATATCGGCGGTCTCAGCGGTCCGGCCATCAAGCCGCTGGCGCTGCGGTGCGTGTGGCAGGTGTCACAGAAGGTGCCGATTCCGCTGATCGGGATTGGAGGAATCCAGTCGGTCGACGACGTTCTGGAGTTCCTGGTGGCCGGCGCGAGCGCGGTGCAAATCGGCACGGCCAACTTCTATAATCCTGGCTTGAGCAGCCGGCTGGTCGACGAACTGACCGCGACGCTGTCGGCGGAGAAGATCGAGCGCGTCAGCGACATCGTCGGTACGTTGCGTCCCAACTCCGCAGCAGCGTGTGCACCGCCGGCTCATTAACCAGTGAGATTCAGGCGACGGATCGGGAAGAAGAAGCATTGCAATTCTCCAATTGCAAATCTGAAATTTGCGATCATCAATCTGCAATTTGCGATCTTCCTTCATCTCAGGCCGAGTCACTGTTGAGGCGGACGACCGACAACCGTGTCGACTCCATGGCAAGAAAAGCAGTTGAATGACGCGCGTTCTCTCCGGCATCCAGCCCACCGGCCGGTTCCATTGGGGCAACTACTTCGGCGCGATCCGGCAGTACATTGCCCTGCAGACGCACGAGCAGGCGTTCTACTTCATCGCTGACCTGCACGCGCTCACGACTGTCCGCGACCCGGCGCTGCTGCGTGAATACACGCACGCAGCCGCGCTGGACTTGCTCGCCCTCGGCCTGGATCCGGCCAAAGCCACGCTGTTCCGGCAGTCGGACGTGCCGGAAGTCTCGGAGCTGACCTGGCTGCTGATGACCGTCACGCAGATGCACCTGCTGGAGAAGTGCCACGCCTACAAGGACAAAAAGGCCAAAGGATTGGCGGCGGACGCCGGACTGTTCACGTACCCGGTGCTGATGGCGGCCGACATCGTGATCTATGACAGCGACCTCGTCCCGGTCGGGCAGGATCAGGTGCAGCATATCGAAGTCACGCGCGACGTCGCGCAGCGGTTCAACAGCATGTACGAGCGGGAGGTGTTCGTCCTGCCGCAGCCCTACGTGCTGGAAGCCACTGCGAAAGTGCCGGGGACGGACGGCGAGAAGATGTCGAAGAGCTACGGCAACACCATCGAGCTGTTCGAAGCGCCGAAGAAGCTCCGCAAACAGGTGATGTCGATCAAGACTGACTCGACGCCGGTCGAAGCTCCGAAAAACCCGGACACCGACGCGGTCTTCGCCCTGTACACCCTGTTCGCGGATGAAGCCCAACAGCAAGCGCTCGCCGCACGCTACCGCGCCGGCGGCATGGGCTATGGCGAAGCCAAGCAGCAGCTCTACGACGCGGCGATGGCTACTTCGCCGGCACCCGCGAGCGGCGGGAGAAGCTGGCAGCCGATTCGCACACTGGAAGACATCCTCCGCGACGGAACGCCCGCGCGCTGACGCCAGCCGGCGAAGTTCTCGACCGGGCGCGTGACCTGCCGGCCTTGCCCGCCGCCCGCAAGGAACCGCCTGATGGCCCCGTTCCTCAAATGGCTGGCCGCGACGGGACTGGCCATCGGCGGGGCGTCGGCGCTGGCCGGCAGCTCCCGCCGCGCGTGCGGCTGCTGCTGTTCTCAATCGGATTCGGCCTGCTGGCCGGATGGGCGGCCGCAAGTCTGGCCGGCGAGTTCGGCATCCGCCGTTCGCGCTCGCCTTGCTGTCAGTGCTGACGGCCGCCTCGGGCCTCGTCAACATTGCTGCGACCGGGTATCGTCAGACGGTCGCCGCGGCAAAGAAGATCCGAGAGGCGGACCCGCAGCAAATGCTCGCGCTCCGCGTCCTCGAAGGCACGATGGACGCCGATCCGGTCCTGCAGCAGCGATTTCACGAAGAGCGGGCACGGTTGCAGCCGCAGTTCGGCGACTACCTGGCGGTCCGCCTGCAGCGTTACGGAACATTCCCCGCCCCCTGGCCGGCTGTGGCCTGGAGTGCCGAACTGTTCTTCGGCGGCATCGCCGCAGGGTGGATGTTTTGGAAACGGGGCAAATCCGAAATTCGAAATCCGAAATCCGAAACGGTCGATTTGGCTCCCACAACTGCTTCGGCACATCCCTCGGCCCTTGACCCTAGGCCTTAGACCCTCAACCCGTGATCGTCGGACTCGGCACAGACATCGTTGAAACCGTGCGCATCGGCCAGATGATCGAGCGACATGGCGAACTGTTCCTGCAGCGTGTGTTCACCGAGCAGGAAATCCGATATTGTCAGCGCCGCAAGGAGGCGATCCAGCACTACGCCGGGCGTTGGGCCGCGAAGGAAGCGGTCATGAAGACGCTGGGGACCGGCTTCACCAAGGGGGTCGGCTTCCAGGACATCGAAATCGTCAACCGCCGCAGCGGACAGCCGTCGATCAAGCTCCGCGGCAGCGCCCAGGAGCTTGCGAAGCGAATGGGCATCGACGATGTCCTGATCTCCATTTCCCATTGCCGGGCGTATGCCACGGCAACGGCAGTGGCGGTGCAGCATTCGGCAAAGGGGGAGTGAGGCACGGGAATGAAAGATCCCCGGCACAAGCTTACGGATGGAGAGGGATATCTGAAGCTGCACCCAAGATTGGGCAAATGGATTCACACGTGCCGGCTTTGTGGCTTTCGCGGCTACACGCCAGCGCTTCCGCTGCAGATCGGCAAGGGTGTTGCCGCCAGAAATCTTCGGCGTTTTTTTCCTTTGGCCGTATTCGATGAGCATGGACGCTGTGAGCAGTGTGTAAACGCACGACCATCACCTGACTGACTTGCAAGAGTTACTTGGTCCCTGGTCGCTACTCACTACCAACGACCCACGCCGTCCTTCCAATGCCCCTCACGTACAAAGACGCCGGACTCGACCTGGATCTGTACGACCAGGCAATTGACAAGTTGCCGGCCTTGATGCAGCGCACGCACTCGCCGCGCGTGATGCCGCTCAAGGACGGCTTCGCCGGCCTGTTCCGGCTATTCGACGGCTCACACCGCTACGAGGATCCCGTCCTCGTTTCCGGCACCGATGGTGTCGGGACAAAAATCCGCGTCGCTCAACTCGCCAGCAAGTACGACACGATCGGCATCGACCTGGTGGCGATGTGCGTGAACGATTGCCTGTGCGTCGGCGCCGAGCCGCTGTTCTTCCTCGACTACCTGGCGATGGACCGGGACGATCCCGACCGGCACACGCCGATCGTCGCGGGCGTCAGCGAAGGGTGCTCACGGGCGGGATTGGCGCTGATCGGCGGTGAGACGGCCATCATGCCGGGACTGTACGCACCGGGCGATTTCGATCTGGCCGGTTTCTGCGTGGGGGTCGTCGAACGGAAGCACGTCATTGACGGCAGTGCGATCCGGCCGGGGGACGCGCTGATCGGAATACCATCCAGCGGACTGCACTCCAACGGCTATTCACTGGTCCGGAAGGTCATATTCGAGCATGCCGGCCTGCGCATTAACTCCTTCGTACCGGAATTGGATGCTGCGGTGTGCGACGTGTTGCTGACGCCGACGCGAATTTACAGCAGCGTGGTGGCGGCCAGCCTGAGTGCGGAGCGCGACGCGCTGACCGGGATTGCACACATCACCGGAGGGGGACTGGCGGACAACATCGCTCGGCTGCTGCCGGCGGGAACCGGCGTCGAAATTGATGTTGGCTCCTGGACGGAGCCGCCGGTGTTCGGCTGGCTGGCGTCGCTGGGCGCCGTTGAACGGGCGGAGATGTTCCGCGTGTTCAACATGGGGATCGGCCTGGTCCTGATCTGCCGGCCGGCGGCCCGCGACGGGTTACTGGCGCGACTCCGCGACGCCGGCGAACAGCCGGTCGAGATCGGTCGAGTCGTCACCGGCGATCAGCAGGCGCATCTGCTGGGGATGTAATGCATCGGCAAGCCGCCGGGTTTATCCCGGCGGTAAGGAAGTGCGACGGGGCTGAACCCCGCCGCTCGCTGACCTACTCCTGCTTCTCGCGTTCCGCGCCCTCCTGCTGCCGCGCTACCAGCGTCTGGAAGTCGTTGTTGTGACTGAGAATCTCCTGCAGTTTCTGCAGTGAGCGGGTCAGCAGCACGCGGACGGCGCCATCGCTGCGTCCGAGCTTTTCCGCGATCTCTTTGCTCGGCAGGCCGTCCACATACCGCATCCGCAGCGCTTCGCGGGCGTCCTCCGGCAGCGACTCCAGCGCCTGCAGCATGTGGAATTCTTTCTGCCTTTTGGAGAGCACGCCGCTGGGGGACGTCATGCTGGCGGCGAGCAGGTCCGCCATGCCGCCCCCCTCATCACCGCCGCCGGAGCTGAGATTCACCTCGCGGCCGGCCGAGCGTTTCTGCGCGCCGAAATGCCGGCGATGCGCGTCGATGATCCGGCGCTCCGCCTGCTGGCACAGCCAACTGACCGGCTCGCGGTCCCCCAGCTCCACTCCCGACAGCGACTGCCAGGCGCTCGTCGTCAGTTCCTGCAGGATGTCCGAGGCTTCCACGCGGCGGCGCAAGGCGTCGCTCAT
>JAXMBS010000073.1:0-27762 GCA_046349775.1 Planctomycetaceae bacterium
CCGCTCTATGACAGACTGTGGGGCAGCGGATTCCTGCCATCGAGGTATCAGGGGGTTAAGCTGCGCTCGACCGGCGATCCGGTGCCGTTTCTGTCGAATCCCGCCGGGGTCGATGTCGAATCGCGGCGCCAGATGCTCGACGGCCTCGCGGAACTGAACCGGCTGCGGCTGGAAGAGGCCGGCGATCCGGAAATCGCCACGCGCGTCGTCCAGTACGAAATGGCGTTTCGGATGCAAACGTCGGTCCCGGAACTGGTGGATATCTCGCAGGAGCCGGAGAGCACCTTTGAACTTTACGGGGAGGACGCCCGCAAACCCGGCACGTTTGCGTATCAGTGTCTCCTGGCACGGCGGATGATCGAGCGCGGCGTCCGCTTCGTGCAACTGTTCCATCGGGGCTGGGACCAGCACCGCCACCTGCCGAAGCAGATCGTCGAGCAGGCCAAAGTCACCGATCAGGCGTCGGCGGCGCTGGTCACGGATCTCAAGCAGCGCGGACTGCTGGAGGATACGCTGGTCGTCTGGGGCGGCGAGTTCGGCCGCACAGTGTATTGCCAGGGGGCGCTCACGCGCGACGACTACGGTCGCGACCACCATCCGCGCTGCTTCACGGCGTGGCTGGCGGGGGGCGGCATCCGGCCGGGCGTCACGCACGGGACGACCGACGACTTCGGCTACAACATTGTCGAGAACCCGGTCCACGTCCACGACCTGCACGCCACGCTCTTGCACCTCCTGGGGATCGATCACGAGCGGCTGACGTTCAAGTTCCAGGGGCGCGACTTCCGCCTGACGGACGTCCACGGCGAACTGGTGCCGCAAATCATGGCGTGACGTCAGAGGTCAGACGAGCCGGAACGAAAGCGTCCGGGGCAGCGCCTTGGCGACGCGTTACCGTTGCGTCGAATGTCGCTGCCGCCCGCGGCGCCGAATTTTCTGGTGGTGCCCACCGATCCGGCGTGTTGCTGCGCCGCCACGCGCCCCATGTCCCGTTGGCGAATCGGCATCACTGCCGCAGTACCCGCCAGGTCAAAACTGCCATGATGTGGGTGGCCGCAACTGCCGGCCGCTCATACGGTTCGAGCCTTACACAGATCGCCTGTCAAGAAACTGAAACGCTGCGCATCAGAATTGCACATGTCCGGCTCGCCAACGCCTCCCTCCCGCGAGCCGCCGCATGCCTGCCCCGTTCGTCTCCGCCCCGGCCGCAGTGTCGTCCGCGCGAACCACCGGGACGCTGTGCGGCACAATTGCCGGCACCGGGGCCGCCGTGCCGACGCGGGTCGTGGCCAACGACTACTTCGTGAACGAGCTGGGACTCGACACGTCGGCCGAGTGGATCGAATCGAAGACCGGGATCAAGGAGCGCCGCTTTGCCGACCCCGAGTTGCCGCTGCATCTGCTGGCAGCCGATGCCGGCCGGCAGGCACTGCAGTGTGCCGGCGCCGATGCGGATGACGTCAGGCTGATCGTCGTGGCCACGTCGTCGGCCGATTATCGCATGCCCTCGACAGCGGCGCTCGTGCAGGCCCAGCTCGGCGCCCGGCGCGCCGCCGCGTTCGACCTCAACGCCGCCTGCGCCGGCTTCGTGTATGCGTTCGACGTCGCCGTCCGCATGCTGCAGTCGCTTGGCGGTCAGGCTCTCGTCATCGGCGCGGATCGTGGCTCGTCGCTCGTGAACCGGCTCGACCGCACCACCAGCGTATTCTTCGGCGACGCGGCCGGTGCGGTGCTCCTGGACGCGGACGGTCCCGGTGAAGTCGCAGCCAGCGTGCTCGCTGCACAGGGGACAGCCGTTCCGCTGAACGTGCCTGCGCACGGCGCCATGCACATGGACGGCAAGGCGATCTGGAACTTCGCGACCCGTGTGATTCCCGAGACGATCATTTCGCTCTGCCGGTCCGCCGGCGTCACGCCGGACGAACTCAAGCTCATCGTCCCGCATCAGGCCAATGTAAATATTCTCCGCACCGCGGCCGCGGCGCTCGAGATGCCGTTCGACCGCTGGGCAGTGAACATCGAACGCTACGGCAATACGGTAGCGGCCAGCGTGCCGGTTGCACTGGATGAAGCCCTGCAGTCCGGCAGGGCACGTCGCGGCGATCACGTGCTGCTAATCGGGTTCGGCGCCGGGCTCTGCTGGGGCGGGCAGATATTGCGACTGTGAGACAGGGAGTCGTGCGTAGGGAATAGCGACTTGGAACAGACTCGGGATTCCAACTTCAGAGGACAGTCCATGGCGACATGTTTGGAACAAGTTGAACGTTCGGCTCAGCCCATTGGGACTCGGGCGTGGTCGGTTGTCCGCAAGAAGATGTCCACGCTGCGGACCGAGCAGACCCGCTTCGGCTGGCGGTCGCTGGCGCGGCTGATTGCCGACCGCGTCGGCGGGCGGCTGTGCGGCCTGAGCGTCTCGCACGTCGTGTGGCTCGATGTCGACGAGGTCGTCGTCACTGCCGCGTCGCTGCCGAAGTACACGTTTCGATTTCTGACTCCGGAAGAGGTCTTCCAGTTTGCCGCCGATCCGGCCCACGACCTGGACGGCACCATGGCGCAGCGTGCCGCCGACGGCCGCAACTCCTGCTTCGCGGCGCTCGACGGTGACCGGTTGGCGGCTTATGGCTGGTATGCGCGCCACTGGATCGAGCCGGAGCACTGCGACGGCTTTGGCCTGAAAATGCCGCCCAGCGTGGCGTACATGTATAAAGGCTTTACGCACCCGGACTACCGGGGCCAGCGCCTGCACGGCGCTGTGATGGGGCTGGCGCTGCGGGCGTTTGAGGCGGAGGGGGTCCGGGCGCTGATCTCGACCGTCGAATGGACAAACGACGCATCGATGAAGAGCTGCGCCCGGCTTGGCTACCGCCGCATCGGCGTCCTGGCACGCGCGAAGGTCCTCGGCTGGCCCTGGTGGCGGACCAGTAGCAAAGTGCGCGAGCGCGGCGTGGAGATCGTCACACCGGACGCCAGCCGGAAGCTGACGATCGTGTGACGGATCGATAACTAGCCGCGATCGTCAGGGAGCGCTGGGCGGCAGGTTCGCTCCCTCACAGTCGCGGCTAGTCAGAGTCACCCGCTATTTCACGCCCAGCATCTTGATGCACACGGGCGAGCCGACTTCGAGCACTTCGCCGGTGGCGTGCAGGGTGCCGTCGTCCGGGTTGATCTTGAACTCGACCACCGTGCCGGAGTCCTGGTTCTCGGCAAACAGATAGCTGCCGGTCGGATCGACGGCGAAGTTGCGCGGCGTTTTGCCGCGCGTCGGCTCGTTCTGGATGCGGGCCAGTTTGCCGGTCGCCTGGTCGATCTTGAACACGGCGATCGTGTCGTGGGTGCGGTTGGAGCCGTACAGGAACTTGCCCGTCGGGTGAGCGACGACCTCGGCCGTGCTGAACTCCGGCCGCACGGCGACGGGAATCGTGGGGATCGTCTGGATCTCGGTGAGTTTGCCATGTGCGGCGTCGTAAGACATCGCCGTCACGGTGAGCAGGATTTCGTTGATGACGTAGGCGTACTTGCCGGACGGGTGAAACGCGAAGTGCCGCGGGCCTGAACCAGGGGCGATGGCGATGTAGGGCGGATCGTTCGGCGTCAGCGAACCGTTCTGCTCATCGAACTTGTAGATCAGCACCTGGTCGAGCCCCAGGTCCGCGACGAACGCGTACTTGTTGGCCGCATCGAGATTGACGGAGTGTGCGTGGGGGCCGGCCTGGCGCTGCGGCGTGATGCTGTGACCGGTGTGCTGGACGAAACAGGCGACGTCGCCGAGGGTGCCGTCGGGATGAATCGGCACTGAGCACACGCTGCCACCGCCGTAGTTCGCCGCGAGCACGAATTTGCCGGTCTTGTCGACGACCAGATGACAGGGGCTCCCCCCCTGCGTGGACGTCGAGTTCAGTTCCTTGAGCGTGCCCTCGGCCGTGTTGATCTCAAAGGCGCTGACCCCGCCGGCGCCGTCGGTTTCGCTGACCGAGTACAGGTGCTTGCCGTCCGGGTGGATTGCCAGGAACGACGGATTCGTGACGGCCGCCGCCAGCTTCACGTCGCGGCACTTGCCCGTCTTGGGATCGAACCGGAACGAATAGATCCCCTCGCTCTTGCCGCCGCCGGTATAGGTGCCGACGAACGCCAGAAATTCGCGCGGGGCGTCGGCCGCACGCGTCGAAGTGACGATCGATGTCATGAGCAGTCCAGCGGCGAGTGCCAGGCAGAGGCGGGGGGCAGGGGTCATACGTCTTCTCCGGCAGGTTGGGACGAACGTCGTAGTCGGTGCGCACGTATCAAACACGAATCCGCTGTCGGTTCGCAAGCCACCGGGGTGCCAGGCTCGTTCCTTCGACGCCGGCCCCACGACGCCTACAATGCACCGCATGTCTCCCGCAGCTCCGATCCTGACCGACGATGAAGTCCGCGCCTGGATTCAATCGCACATTCCGCGCGCCGAGTTCGAGCGCAAACGGGTGCTGCTGGTCGTCCCCGATCACACCCGCACGGCGCCGCTGCCGCTGTTGTTCGATGCGCTGTTTCGCCACCTCCGGCCGGTCGTCGATGCGCTGGACGTGATGTTCGCCCTCGGCACGCATCCGCCGCTGTCCGAAGCCCACATGTGCCGGCTGCTCGGCATTCAGGAGAAGGAGCGGTCGCGGCTGTTTTATCAGACGCAGCTCATCAATCATGAATGGGACAATCCGGAAGCCCTGCTGACGATCGGCAGCCTGACGGCGGCCGAGACGGCGGAGATTTCCGGCGGGCTCCTGTCAGAGGACGTGCCGGTCAAAATCAATGCGCACGTTCAGAATTACGACGTGCTGCTGGTGGTGGGGCCGGTGTTTCCCCACGAGGTCGTCGGTTTTTCCGGCGGCAACAAGTACTTCTTTCCCGGCATCTCCGGGCCCGAACTGCTGAATTTTTTCCACTGGCTCGGCGCGCTGATCACCAATGCCGGGATTATCGGCGTGAAGCAGACGCCCGTTCGGCGAGTGGTGGATCTTGCCGCGCGAATGATTTCGCAGACGCGCCGCGCGTTGACGTTCGTGGTCACACCGGACGGGACGGCGCGGCTGCACGGCATCTTCTATGGCGAACCGGAGCCGGCGTGGTCCGACGCGGCGGACCTGTCCGGCCGCGTGCACATTCAGCGTGTCCCCCGGCCGTTTCATACGGTGCTGTCCTGCGCGCCGCCGATGTACGACGAGCTGTGGGTCGCCGGCAAGTGCATGTACAAGCTGGAGCCGGTCGTGGCGGACGGAGGCGAGCTCATCATCTACGCGCCGCACATGAGTGAAATCTCGCTCACGCACGGGAAGCTGATCCGCGAGATCGGCTATCACTGCCGCGACTACTTCCTCCGCCAGTGGGACCGGTTCGGCGAATATCCGCGCGGAGTCATTGCCCATTCCACGCATGTGCGCGGCGTCGGTTCGTTTGCCCACGGTGTCGAGCAGTGCCGCGTGCGGGTGACGCTGGCGTCGCAGATTCCGCCGGAGGTCTGCTCGGCAATTAACCTCGGTTACCGCGATCCCGCGACGATCGATGTCGAATCGTTTGCCGACCGCGAAGAGGAAGGCGTATTGCTTGTCCGCAAAGCGGGAGAGCAGTTGTACCGGCTGGAAAGCGATCCGATTTGAACAATAACGTCCGTGCGATGTCCTCACTCCCAGCATCCCTCGCCGACCGCCTCGACTTCGCCCTGCGGGCTGCGCGCGAGGCGTCCTCGTTGATCCTGCGCTATTACCAGGACGCCGATCTGGCCGTCGACCTGAAAGGGGACCAGTCTCCCGTCACGGCCGCCGACCGCGGGGCGGAAGAACTGCTCCGCACACTCATCGAGCGCGATTTCGAGAACGACGCAGTTCTCGGCGAAGAGTTCGGCGAACGGGCCGGGAACAGCGGGTACCGCTGGATCCTCGATCCGGTGGACGGCACAAAGTCGTTCGTGCACGGCGTTCCGCTGTTCGGCACGCTCATCGGCCTGGAGCACAATGACCGGCCGGTGCTGGGCGTGTGCCGGCTGCCGGCGCTCAACGAAGTCGTGTATGCGGCAGACGGCGGCGGCGCCTGGTGGCAGCGCGGCGACGCGGCCCCGGGCCGCGCTCAGGTCACTCGCACGACCGACCTGTCGCAGGCACTGTTTTCGTATACGGCGGTCGAATTGTTCGACAAGACGCATCGCCGGGCGACGTTTGAGGCGTTCGCCAAGACGTGCAGCGCCACGCGGGCCTGGGGGGATTGCTACGGGCACATCCTCGTCGCCACCGGCCGGGCCGATGTCATGGTCGACCCGATCATGAATATCTGGGACTGCGCGCCGCTGGTCCCGATTCTGCGTGAGGCGGGGGGCGCCTATCTCGACTGGACGGGGCAGGAAACGATTCGTGGCGGCGACGGCATCTCGGTGAATGCGAACTTGCAGTCAGCGGTTCTCGACCTTGTCCGCCGTACCGCCCCTCGTGCGACCTGATCGTCGCAGCGACGCAGATTGCGCAGATTCCAGAGATGACGGCAAAGAGTTGATTGGTACATAGCCGGTTGTACTTCCTCCTCAATCTGCGTAAACCTGCCGCATCTGAGTTCCTTCTTGTAACGCCGCCTCGATAAACTTCGCGGCGCGAAAGTGGTACTCTGACGCTGTGCTCGCCCGACCTAGCTGCTGTTTGCCGTGAACGAAGAAGCCGAACCGACACTGAACGAACTGGCCTGGGACCTGGTCCAGCAGGCGCTGTTCGCCGCTGACGAACTGCGGATCACGCTGGTCGACGAAATCGACGGCGCTACGGTGCTCGACTTCGGAGTCGACGCGATCGGCAGCCTCGGCGCCGGACTGGCACTGGCGGAAATCTGCACGGCAGGTCTTGCGGAGATCTCCGTGACTCCGGGCGAAGTCACCGGCATCGGCTGGCCGCATCTGCTGGTCACGACCGACTCCCCCGTGGATGCTTGCCTGCTGAGCCAGTACGCGGGCTGGCAGATCAGCGTCGGCGAGTTTTTCGGCATGGGGTCCGGTCCGATGCGCGCGGCCGCCGGTCGCGAGGAACTGTTTGAGGCATTCGACTACAAAGAAGACGCGACGCACGTTGTTGGCGTCCTCGAATCGGGACAGTTGCCGACGGTCGCCGCCGTCCGGGAGATTGCCGAGAAGTGCGGCGTGGAGACAAAGCACCTCGCGCTGCTGGTCGCGCCGACCGCCAGCATCGCCGGCAATGCGCAGGTCGTCGCCCGGTCGGTCGAGACCGCCCTCCACAAGCTTTATGAGTTGGACTACGACGTTACCCGGATCGAGTCGGCCGTGGGGTGGGCGCCGCTGTCGCCCGTGGCTGCTAACGATCTCGCCGGAATCGGACGCACGAATGATGCGATCCTGTACGGCGGACGTGTGACGCTGCTGGTGTCCGGCGACGATGAGTCGATCGAGGCGGTCGGCCCGCAAGTGCCGTCCAGCGGATCGGCGGCGCACGGCAAGCCGTTCCTGGAGATCTTCGAGGCGGCCGGCCGCGACTTCTACAAGATCGACCCGCATCTGTTCAGCCCGGCGCAGATCGTATTCCAGAACCTGGAGACCGGCCGCGTACATCATTACGGCCGGATCGAACCGGATGTGTTGAAGAAGTCGTTCGGGCTGTAAGATCAGCAGCCTGGCTGCTTCTCGCAAGTCGCGTCATTGTGATGCACTGGTCCGCGAATCATCAGCCCGGTTGCATTGCACAGCGAGCAGCCGGGCTGCTTTCACAACATGCACATCGCCGTTCTGGGAAACGCCGGCAGCTGGTACGTCGCTGATCTGGAGCGCGCCGCGACCGTGCGCGGCGATCGCTGCACGCGGATGGATTACCGGCAACTCACGGCACGCGTGCTCGGACAATCTGCCGATTCAACGCAGAATCCAAAGTCCAAAAATCAAAATCCAATATCGCTCGTCTCGCCCCAGGGCGCCCTTGACGACTGCGACGCCGTTCTCGTTCGCACGATGCCGCCCGGTTCGCTGGAGCAGGTCGTGTTTCGAATGGACGCCCTGCTGACGCTCGAATCGCGCGGCGTTGTGGTCGTCAATCCCCCCAGGGCGGTCGAGTGTGCGGTCGACAAATACTTGTGTACGTCGCGATTAGCCGCGGCCGGACTGCCCACACCGGAGACGATTGTCTGCGAGGACAGCGACGCTGCGCTGGCCGCGTTTGCCGAGCTGGGCGGCGACGTCGTGGTCAAGCCGATCTTCGGTTCCGAGGGGCGGGGGATCCTGCGGCTCACGGATCCGGACCTCGCGCTCCGCGCCTTTCGCACGCTGGAGCGGATCGATGCGGTGATCTATGTGCAGCGGTTTGTCGAGCACGAAGGCTTTGACGTCCGGGTGCTGGTCCTCGACGGCTGCGTGCTGGGAGGAATGAAGCGGTCAAATTCGGCGGATTTTCGGACGAATGTCTCGCGCAAGGCCCGTACCGAGACGCATCCGGTCACCGACCGCGAAGCGGACCTGGCGCTTCGCGCGACGCGCTGCGTCGGCGCCCGGTTCGCCGGTGTCGATCTGCTGTATGATCGCCGCGGTGGGTGCCATGTCATTGAAGTCAACGCCGTCCCGGGCTGGAAGGCGTTCCAGCGAACGACCGGGATCGACGTCGCCGGAGAGCTCTTGAACGCTCTCCACTGTTCCGTGTGACGCGGTTCAAGACCCGGAATCCTGAATCCCGAATCCTGAATCCTTCTCAACAGCCGCACCACCCGCTAACGTCGCTGTTTTCCCTTTCGATCTGTGAGTCGTCGCGATGTCGCTCGTTCTGGAACAGGTACGTAAAAGCTATCGTGAGCCGGACGGTCAGCCGCTGCCGGTCCTGAACGTCGAGTCGTTCAGGATCGCCGCCGGGGAGCAAGTGGCGCTCGTTGGCCAAAGTGGCGGCGGCAAGACCACGCTGCTCAATGTGATCTCGGGCATTACATCCGCGGATTCGGGCAAGGTGCTGGTCGATGGAGTCGATGTCAGCCGATTGCCGGAGGCGGCCCGCGACCGGTTCCGTGCAGAGCGGATCGGCATTGTATTCCAGACATTCAATTTGCTCCCCGCATTCACCGCGTATGAAAACGTATTGCTGGGGATGGCGTTCTCCGGCCGCGCGGACCGGGCATTCGCGAGGCAACTGCTGGAGCGCGTGGGCCTGGGAAAGCGGCTGACGCACCGTCCGGCCCAGCTCTCGGTAGGAGAGCAGCAGCGCGTAGCGGTGGCCCGCGCGCTGGCCAACCGTCCCAAGCTGATGCTGGCCGACGAGCCGACTGCCAACGTGGACGTAAAGAACCAGGACCTGGTGCTGAGCCTGATCCGCGACACCTGCACCGAGCACAGGATTTCGCTGCTGCTGGTCACACACGCACCGGAGGTGGCGAACCAGTTTTCGCGGCTGGAAAAGCTGGCGGATTTTAATCGACCGACCGGTTGATGGTTTATGGTTGATGGTTTATCGATGAGGGAAGGGGCAAGGGTGCATAGTAGCGGAGGTGCAAGGGGACTTTCATCGAGCATCCCTCCGCTCCTTTGATCCTTTGCACCTCTGACCCTGCCCTGAATCCTGAATCCCGACTCCTGAATCCTCTTCAATGAATCTGCTCACGATCGCCTGGAAAAGCCTGCGGCAGCGGTTGCTGGCGTCGACGTTGACGGGATTCAGCGTCGCGCTGGGTGTATCACTGATGGTCGCGGTCCTCGTGATCAACAGTATCATCACGAAGATGTTCAGCCAGTCCGGAACCGGCTACGACCTGCTTGTCGGTCCGAATGGGAGCGCCGTCCAACTGGTGCTGAGCGCCGTGTACCGGATCGACCGGCCGATCGACAACCTGCCATGGGACTTTTACGAGCAGATTCACGACGATCTGCGGATCGACGCGGCGGTGCCGATCGGCTTCGGCGATTTTACGGAGGTCGGCGGGTTCCCGATCATCGGCACGACCCCTCAGTATTTCAAATTGGATGTCGTCGCCGGCACGCCGTTCCAGATCAATAAGGATGGCGAATTTCTACCGGGCATGTGGGATGCCGTGATCGGCTCCGAAGTCGCCCGCCAGAACGGCTGGGACAATGGGACGCAGTTCAAGATGATCCACGGCGGGCGGGATGCGAAAGAATTTCACGTCCACGACGAGCAGTTCACCGTCAAAGGGGTGCTGGCGCCGACCGGCACGCCGAACGACCGGACCGTCTTCGTGAACCTCGAAGGCTTCTTCCAGATTGACGGCCACGAACTGGACCTGGAGACCGCGATCCCCGCGCGAGCGAGTTTCTGGAACGAAACCGAGGAGCAGGTTCGAGAACGGTATAAGGACGACCTCGCCGTCATGGCTGAAGAGGCGGCCCATGACCACGGCGGCCACGACCACGGGCATGACCACGGCCACGGACACGTAGTGACGAAGTTGCAGAAGGAAGTCTCGGCGATCCTCGTCACGATGAAGACCGACCCCAAGAGCGCGCTGCCGGCGCAACTGCAGCGGGCGACGCGCTCGATCAGTTTCCAGTCGGAACTCAAGGATAAGGGTCGGGCGCAGGCCGTCAGTCCGGTCGAGCCGATGCGGCAGTTGTTGGACAACGTCGTCGGCAACGTCCGGCTCGTGCTGTTGTACCTGACGGGCCTGATTGTGCTCGTCGCCGGGATCAGCATCCTCGTGAGCATTTACAACTCAATGTCCGACCGCAAACGGGAGATCGCCGTGATGCGGGCGCTCGGTGCGCGGCGGCAGACCGTGTTTCTGATCATCCTGGCGGAGTCGCTGCTCTTGTGCGTGGGAGGGGCGCTCTTCGGCCTCCTGCTCGGGCACGGCATCGTCTTGATCGCGGCGCCGATTGTTGAAGCTCGCAGCGGGCTGCTGATCAACCCCTTTGCGTTCGATCCCTGGGAGCTGGTCGTCATCCCGGTGACGATTGCGCTTGCCGGTCTGGTGGGGTTCCTGCCGGGGCTGACCGCGTATCGGACCGACGTCGCGGGCGCACTGAGTTCGTAATTTGTAGGGTGGGCTTCGCCCACCAGTCAGAGTCGCTCAGCCGGGTAAAGATCGCCTCTGGTGGGCACAGCCCACCCTACGAAACTGGTGGGCACAGCCCACCTTACGCGAGCACGCGCCGGAGAGCGACGGCGAGTTCGTCGCACATCGCCACAGCCTGGTCGAACACGTCAAGCCGGCGCATGAACCCGTGGATCTGGCCGTGGGCCATGAACCGCTCGACTCGCACGCCGGCCTGCTCCAGGCGGTCTGCATAAGCGACCCCCTCATCCAGCAGCGGGTCGTATTCGGCGACGAGTATCAGCGCCGTTGGTAGTCCGGAGAGGTCCGTGGCCCGCAGCGGCGACGCGGTGATCTCTACCGCCTGCGTTGCATTCGCCAGGTAATGCTGCCAGAACCAGGCAATCGCTTCGGCCTCGAGGAAGTAACCGCGCCCATTCCGGCGATAGGACTCGAAGTCCGGCATGTAGTCGGTGATGGGATAGATCAGCAATTGCGCTGCGAGGGGTGGCCCGCCACGTTCGCGCGCGAGCAGGCAGACGGCGGCAGCCAGGTTTCCCCCGGCGCTGTCGCCTGCCACGGCGATGCGACCGGGATCGCCGCCAAGTTCCTGCGCATGAGCCGCTGCCCACCGTGTCGCAGCAAATGCGTCGTCCACAGCGGCCGGGTATTTGTGCTCCGGCGCGAGGCGGTAATCGACGCTCAGCACGATGCAACCGGACTGGCCACACATCCGCCGGCAGAGAGCATCATGGCTGGTGATCGACCCGACGACCCAGCCACCACCGTGGAAATACAAAACGATCGGGAGCGCCGCCCGTTGTTCGGTCGGCCGATAGATACGCGCCGGCAGTTCGCCCGCCGGTCCCGGGATCGTCCGGTTCTCGATCTTAACTGATGGATCGCGCGGCACACGCAGCGGAACGACCAGCGCGCGTGCGTCCTCGGGCGACAGTTCGTGCATCTGCGGCGCACGGGATCGCTCCAGTTTGTCGAGAAAATCGCGGGCCTGAGGATCGAGAGGCATAGAGGGTCGATGGACGATAGCGGATGGTCGATGGGACGAGAAATCCGAAATCCGAATGTCGAAATCCGAATGTGTAATACGCAATCTGCAATTCGGCAGTCAGCGACGACTTCCACTCCCTTATACGTTGCCAAATATTGCGTGTCCGGTGGCGAATATCGTGGCGACGGGTGAACCCCGGTGCAATGGCCCCGTCTTCGCGGCAGTTGAATCGACCGAATCCGCGCTCGTAGAATCCCCGTCGGCGCCACTGTTCACGTTCCCGGCGGGCGGCCGTCGTCTCTTCCAAGGACACTCACATGGGTTTGCTCGACAAGCTGCGAAACGAACTGGTCGACATCATCGAATGGATCGATGATTCCCGGCATACGCTGGCATGGCGGTTCCCCCGCTACCAGAACGAGATCAAGAACGGCGCCCAGCTGATCGTCCGGCCGGGGCAGGTGGCGGTGTTTGTTCATCGCGGCCAGCTGGCCGACGCGTTCGAGCCCGGCAACTACACGCTGACCACCGACAACCTGCCGATCCTCAGCACGCTCCAGGGCTGGAAGCACGGGTTCAACAGCCCGTTCCGCTCCGAGGTGTACTTCGTTTCGACGCGCCAGATCGCCGACCTGAAGTGGGGCACACCCAACCCGATCATGCTCCGCGACGCCGATTTCGGCCCGGTCCGGCTGCGGGCGTTCGGCATCTATGCCATCAAGGCCACCGATCCGAAGGCACTGCTGAAAGAACTGATCGGCACCGATTCGAGCTTTGAGGCGGATGAGATTACCGAACTGCTGCGATCGATCATCGTGACGGCGTTTGCTGATCTGCTCGGCAAGTCGAAGATCGCCGCCCTCGATCTGGCCGCCAACTACCGCGACTTCTCGGAACAGCTCCGCAAGGCGGCGATCGAGCGGGTGGATGACGAGTACGGCCTCGACATCCCGCAACTTAACATCGTCAACATCTCGCTGCCCGAAGAAGTCGAGAAGGCACTCGACACCCGCAGCAGCATGGGGGTGATCGGCGACATGAACAAGTACCAGCAGTACCAGATGGGAACCGCGATGGTCGAAGCGGCGAAGAATCCCTCCGGCGGCGGCGCTGCGGAAGGCATGGGGCTCGGCATGGGGTTCGCGATGGCAAACCGGATGGCGACGGGCGCCGGCGGCGCGGCCGGCACGGCCGTTCCTCCTCCCCCGCCGATGAACGCCTGGCACGTCGCCGTGAACGGCCAGACGCGCGGACCGTTTGACGACCAGCAGCTGATGGCCGGAATCCGTAGCGGCGAAGTCACGAAGACAACGCACGTGTGGACGGCGGCCCTTGGCAACTGGACGCAGGCGGGCCAGGTACCGCAGCTCGCGGGATACTTCGCGGCTGCGTCTCCGCCGCCCCCACCGCCGCCGGCTGGGTGATTCCGTTGCTTGACGCTCCAGAACCGAAGAATGTCGGCACGCCATTGTGCGATCTGTTCACAACAGAATTCGACGTGGCATTGCTTTCCGAGCTCGCGCTCAGCAATGACTGGAATCGCCCGGAGGAGATAGCGGCGTGGGCTCACCTGCAGACGGAGCGGTAGTTCCCTCCTCCGACGAGGTCGAAATCCTCGGCCAGTCCGACGTTGCCGGTCAGACGACCGACGCGGGGAAAGGCCGCATTTTTCCCTGCGAGGGTTGCGGCGCCGACCTGCATTTCGACATCGGCCAACAGCAGCTCAAGTGCCCCTTCTGCGGGTTCGAGAAACGGATTGAACTCCGTGCCGACGCCACGATTCAGGAGCAGGATCTCCTGGCGATGCTCGACCGCGAGCGAAATCGCCATGCCGCCGGGCATGCCGATGACCAGCCGGGCGACAGCGAAATCCGCTGTGAGTCCTGCGGCGGGACGGTCGTGTTCACCGGCACGCTCACCAGCAGCGAGTGCCCGTACTGCGGCTCGCCGATTCAGCGCGAGCACGTCCACGCGGCCACCGAGCGGATTCCGGTGGACGGTGTGCTGCCGTTCCTGATCGATGAACCGGTCGCGCGCCGGAAGTTCGCCGAATGGATCAGTTCACGCTGGTTTGCGCCGAACGAGTTCCTCAAGCGCGGCGCCGAAGGACGCTTCAACGGCGTCTATCTGCCGTATTGGACGTTCGATGCGATGACATACAACGTTTATCGCGGCGAGCGGGGGGAAGACTACACCGTCACCGTCGGCACCGGCAACAATCAGCGCACGGAGACCCGCACGAACTGGTACCCGGCCGGCGGCGATTTCCAGCGGTTCTTCGACGACGTGCTCGTCATCGCCAGCCGCGGCCTCCCTCGGGAGTACATTCTGGAACTCGAGCCGTGGCCGCTGGCGAAGTGTCTGCCGTTCACGCAGCAGTTCCTCGCCGGGTATCTGGCGCGGACGTACGACGTTCCATTGGACGACGGATTCCGCGACGCGCGCGAGCGGATCAAGAATGCGATCGAGATCGACGTGCGGCAGCGGATCGGCGGCGACCACCAGCGGGTGCATTCGATCAACACGCGGACCGATGCGCTGACATTCAAGCACCTGTTGCTGCCGGTGTGGCTGCTGGCCTACCGGTTCCACGACCAGCCGTACCGTGTGTTCGTGAATGCGGGAACCGGCGAAGTGCAGGGCGAGCGTCCCTACAGCTGGGTCAAGATCCTGTTTGCCGTGCTGTGCGTGGTGGCCGTCGCGCTGGTGGTCGCGTTCTTGGCCGCTCAGCATTGACCACCGTCAGCCAAGCCCGGCAGCTGGGCTGCTTGTCATGCTTCTTCCGGCGCGCAACAAAAAAGCCCACAGACGGCCGTCCGTGGGCTGATCAGAATCGCGTTGAGCAGTCTTACACCGAGAAGCTGCTGCCGCATCCGCAGGACTTCGTAACGTTCGGGTTGTTGAACGTGAAGCCGCGCTTGTCGAGGCCGTCGTAATAGTCGATCGTCGTGCCGTCGAGGTACAGATCGCTCTTCTTGTCGACCGCCACTTTCAGACCATGCTGCTCCGAGATATGGTCCTTGTCGCTGGTCACGTTGGTGTTGTTGTCGAAACCGAGCTTGTAGGAGAAGCCGCTGCAGCCGCCGCCCGCCACGCCGATTCGGAGTACGGTGTCGGCAGGGAGGTTGGCTTCGGACATGGCGCGCTTGACTTCGCCGGCCGCTTTTTCAGTCACAGTAATCATGGGGAACAGGCTCCAGGTACGGAGGGCAATTTCAAGGGGTGGTGTGCGTTGGCATCCGTCAGAATTATAGCAGGCTCAGGCACGAATCAAGCACGATTGTGTCCTGGATCGCGCGGCAGCGATACTCATTGGAGTTCCGCCTCCAGGGGGCCGTATGATAGTCGTTTCGATTGGGCCAAATCCGGGTCTGCGGCGGCTTTTGCCGGTTTGGGCGGCGGCACTGACGAAAACAGAATCACTATGCAGCCAGAGCTTGCCAAAGTCCTAGAAGAGGTCCTCGCCTCGCGCGCCGTGACGGCGGACGCCATGCACGCGGCGATGCTGACCGTGATGGACGGCCGATGCCAACCGGCAGAGACGGCAGCACTGCTGACGGCGCTGGCTGTGCAAGGGGAAACGCCGGATATGCTGGCCGGGGCCGCCCGGGCCATGCGCGACCGTGCAGCCCGCATTCCGACGCGCCGTGCGGGGTTGCTCGACACCTGCGGCACCGGGGGGGACAAGCTGCACACGTTCAATATCAGCACGGCGGCGGCGCTGGTGGCGGCAGCGGCCGGCGTGCCGGTCGCCAAGCACGGCAACCGCAGCGTGTCGAGCTCCAGCGGATCGTGCGATGTGCTGGAAGCGCTCGGCGTCCGCGTCGATCTGACGCCGGAACAGGTCGGCCGCTGTATCGACGCGATCGGAATCGGGTTCTGCTTGGCGCGCGTCGTCCACTCGGCCATGGCCATGTTGCACCGGTCCGGCAGGAGCTGGGGTTTCGCACGATCTTCAACCTGCTGGGTCCGCTGACGAACCCGCCGCGGCGTCGTACCAGATCATCGGCACGAGCCGAACTGCCGCCAGCGCGCAGCGAATTGCGGAGGCGATCGCGCGGCTGGGGACAGAGCGGACGCTTGTGGTTTGCGGCAACGACGAACTGGACGAAGTGTCGCTGGGGACGACGACGGTGTTTGATGTGCAGAGGGGTGAGGTCCGCACGGAAGAGTGGACGGCCGCTTCGCTGGGCCTGGCAGAGTGCGGAGTGGACGAACTGCGCGGTGGGTCGCCGGCAGAGAGTGCCGGAATGATTACGGCGGTGTTTGCGAAGGCAGCGCCAGCGCCGGCAGCGGAATATTGTCGCACGTATGGCGGCGCTGCTGGCAGCGGGAGCGGCTGAACGTGTTGTGCGAGGGAGGCGTTGGCGGCACGGACGATTGACACCGGGCGGCGGCACAAAAGCTTGGGGAGTTGCGGCGTGGACACGAGATCCACCGGCGCATTGAGTTGTCGACGATCAGTGAGTTTCATTGTGCTCCATGCCACGGAGCTGAACCCCGTGGCTCAGTCACTGGCGGCTGTCTTACCCATGATGCGCCCCCGCGACCGTTCTTGACACCGATCAACACCCGGAATCTCCAGCCGGTTGCGCAGTGCGGCGTGGAGGAGGTGGTTGCCTGCTATCCCGGACCGAACCTGGCCGACTGGAAGCCCCTGCGCGCAGATCGGCGAGTTCGGGATGAACTGGACGGTCATCGAGGGGAATTCGCCGTTGGAAAACCAGAAGGTCGAAGGCGATGACGGTTGCGAACTGAAGGAGTTTCCAGAATCTCCTTCGACGGGCGGAGAACTCGGCATTCCGCCTTCGTGTGCTACAACTTCATGGCCGGCACCGACTGGGTGCGGACGAAGACCACGGCTCCGGCTCGCGGCGGGGCGTGGGTGACCGGGTTCTCGCTGGAGGAAGTCGATCATGCCGTGTCGCTGGACGCCCGTCGTGCGCGCGATCGGACGCGAATCGATCGATGCCGCGACGTTGTGGACCAACTTGGGAGCGGATGCTGACCGCACTGATCCTGGTCGCGGAGGAGGCGGGCGTCACGCCTTGCATGCACCCGGACGATCCGCCGCTGCCGGAGTTCCCCGACGGCAGCGCGGATCATGAATTCGTTGCCGGCTTCGAGCGGCTGATGCAGCTCGTGCCGAGCGAACGCACGCGATCTGCTTCGCTGGGGACGCTGTTCGCCACGACGGGGGTCGAGACATCCCGGCCACGATCCGGCGGCTCGGCTCGCACATCAAGTACGTGCACTTCCGGGACGTCAGCGGCACGCCGGAGGATTTCGTGGAGACGCCCCACGACATCGGCCACCGACGCGCGGCAGTGCTGGGATCCGGGCGTATCGCGAGATGGGAGTCGACGCGCCGATCCGCCCAGACCACGTGCCGTGCAGATGGTCGGCGTGGGGGCTAAAGCGACGGCGAACCGGGTTACACGATGCAGGGGGCGCTGTTTGCATACGGGTATATTCGGGGGCTTGCTGGATGGGACCAAGGTGGGAATGGCGACGAGGGAATAGGGAATAGTTCTGCGAATTAACCCGACCGGCGAAACCGACGACCGATCACCAACAACCTCCATGCGCTACGACTCGACTTTGCCGGGTGCGCGTGGTGTTTGGGTGGGGGCGTCGCGAGGAACTCGGGACGTTGGCGGCGACGCTCGGGCATCGGGCGCTCGTGACTGGGTCGCGCACGCTTGAGCAAGCGCGGTGTGATTGCGGCGGTGCGTGGACCTGCAGGCCGCCGGCGTGGAACTGGTCGACATCGCGCGAATCAGCCGCGAACCGAGGTAACAGACGTCGATGCGGCGGTTGCAGGCATGCGGCAATGGCAACCGACCGCCGGCGACCTGGTCGTCGGAATCGGGGGCGGATCGGCCCTTGACTGGCGAAGGCCGTGGCGGCACTGGTAACGAACGGCGGCGGCGGAGTGACCGATTTTCTGAGGGGGTCGGTACGGGCGCCAAGATCGTAAACCCGCCATTACCGATGCTGGCCGTGCCGACGACGGCGGAACCGGGAGCGAGGCCACGAGGAACGCGGTGATTTCGTCATTCGATCCGCCATTCAAAAAGAGCCTGCGGTCGGAACAGATGCTGCCGCAGGCGGTGCTGATCGACCCGGAACTGACGGTCGGCAATCCGCCGCATGTCACGCAAGGCATTCCGGGATGGACGCGATCACGCAGCTCATCGAAAGCTACGTCTCGCCGCTCGCAACCGGTGACGCAAGCGCTGTGTGCGGAAGGACTTCAGCGCGCGTGGCCGCGCACTGCGACGGCCTGCCACGATGGCGACCGCATGGCCTGTGAAGTGATGGCGCACGCCGCGTTCCTGGTCGGCAAAGCGCTGGCGAATTCCGGGCTGGGACTGGCACATGGGTCGCGGCGCGCTCGGAGTGCACCACAACGTGCCGCATGGGCCTGCTGCGCGGTGATGCTGCCGATCACGCTGGAGGCGAATCGATCGGTTTGCGAAGCGGAATTCGCTGAACTGGCCCGAGCTGTCATGTCCCGACGCGCCGCGATCGAGCCCGCAGCCGCGGAGGCCTTCATCGACGGTGTCTGCGAAATGGCTGCAGAGGTTGGGATTCCCACGTCGCTGGCCTCGCTGGGGGTGACAGCCGCAGACGTTCCGGCGCTGGTGAAGTCCTCGCACGGCAACAGCCGCAGCGGCAATCCGCGGGACGTGAGCGACGGGGAACTCGCGGAGCTATTGGAATCTGCACTCGCGTGAAACGTGTGCATGAACAGTGCCAAGAGTACGAAAGGTGTGAAGAGTCAGTCGGTCGCCACCAATTACCGTTTGCACTTTTCGGACTTTTCACACTTTTCCAACCCGGTCGTGTTCTCGCGGATAACGGAACAGGGCAATCATGATCCTCGCCGCCGGTCTCAGTCCTGCGTGGCAGCAGATACTGGAATTCGAGAGCGTGCACGTCGGCAGTGGAATCAGCGCTCACCGCGACGTGGTGCGCTTCGGGCAAAGTGCTCAACGTGGCGCGAGCATTGCATCAGCTTGCTGCCGGCACAGACGCTGTGCACGCCGGCGGCAGGTCCGGTGAAGCGATCCGATCGGAGTTCGCACGAGATTTCGAATCGATGGCAGTGGATCGATGCCGGCACGCCGACACGGATCTGCACGGACGATTCTGGATCGAGCAACCGGCGAGACGACCGAGCTTGTCGAGAACGCGGCAGCGTGCGACGTCACGGTGTTTGACGAGTTCTATGCAGGCCTATACCGCGGTGGCTGCTCAAGCCGATTTCGCTGTCGTCACCGGCTCGCTGCCGCCGAATGCGCGCCGGCGGCGTTTGTGCACCGGCTGATGTCGTCGGCACAGGTGCCGACGCTGCTCGACATTCGCGGGCGGGAATTGCTCGACGTGTTGCCGTCGCAGCCACTGGTGGTCAAACCGGAACCGACACGAGCTCGGCGACACCGGGGCGACCTCACCGACGATGGGGAACTGGTAGCCGCGATGCGGGAGCTGGAACGGGCGAGGGCGCGCAATGGGTCGTCATCAGTGACGGGGCCGCTCCTTGTGGGCCACGTCGCCGCAAGGCAACGCATCGCCTGCAGCCGCCGCAGGTGCAGGTCGTGAATCCGATCGGCTGTGGAGACTGCTTGACCGCGGGACTGGTCGATGGCCTGCAAGCGCGGGTCGAGTTCGTCGAGCGCTGCGATGGAGCGTCGCCGTTGCCGCTGCGAGTCGCCGAGCGGCTGTTGCCGGCGGACGGAGTTGGGCGCGAGTCACAGGAGCTGCACGCGCAGGTGTGGCCGTGTCTTGAGCTCACCTGCACGGCTCGCAGTGGCCTCGCCCTGAGTGCCCGCTCTCGCGGGGGAAGCAGGGCGGTTACACGGCCGAGCGAGCGTGGTCGAAAGCCCGTCAGCATGACTCGGAAACAGGCATGCGGAGTACTCGCGGCTAGCGAGGACAGCGCGGGCGGCGGTCTGTTGCTCGGCGGATTGCAGTTGTGTCGAGGCGATTCCTGCAGGGACTGCGTGGTGGCTGCAAGTTCGTTGCGGAGGTCGCGAAAAGCGAGCGGAGCCGCTCGCGATTCCCGGTCCGGTACGCGGCGTCAGCGCGGCGTGACCTGTCGTGACGGCCGCGTGCTGGGCATCGATCAGGGTGCGTTTGCGGTCAGTCCACTGCGGTGAGGCCGGCGCACCGCGGCGCTCGGGATTGAACTGGGCGTCCCGTAGTGCGTGACGCAGCCGGCCGACGTCGGTGGCGACACTTGCCGAAGGCATCGGCAACGGGAGACGCAGCGTGGCGGTGGCCATCAGGAACGGCGGCGGCGTCAGCCCGTAGAAGCGGGCGATGATCCGGTCGGTCATTTCATCGTACTTTGCGCCGCCGATGCCGTGAACGAACAGGTCTCCGAGAATCACGCGTGCAAACAGCGTCGTGGTCAATGCGCGGGTGCGGAACCGGATTCCCCGGGCGGGGAGTTGCTCCAATGCTTCGACCGCACAACAGGCCTCGCGCTCGGGACCAAGCGGAATGCGCGCGAATTCCGTCGTGCCGTCGGAGAGCGCCATCTCTGGGCCGACCTGCCTTGCGAAAACGTGTCGACGCCGATGGTCTCCGGCCCGCCACACCCAGAAGGGAGCTTCCAGCCAGCCGTCCTGCTCGCCCAGCTCCGGGACCGGATGCGAGCGGCTGCGGATCTTGTTGACCTGACGGTAGTCCCAGAGCACGGCGTTATGGATTTCGCGAAACGACGGCAACTGCGCCAGGAGGTGACTCGCAAACCACAGAAACGAGCGCTGCTCACAAAGGCGACTGACGGGGAGTTCCAGATTCGACAGTCCCCAGCGCCCTTCCTGGCAGCGTCGAGCCGCAACGAGAGCATCCACGAGACGGCCGCCACGATCAGCGATGCGTCGCGCGTCCGGCCACATCTGTCCGAGCACTGGCGTGACGCCCCAGACGGTCATCGCCGTGTTGATCCGATCGGCGAACGTGTCGAACTGCTCCCGGTCGATGATTCGGGCGTCTTCCCAGGGCTGCGGCAGGCGCGGTTCGTCGTAATTGACGGGCTCAAATCGCGGGTTGTCTGCACTGCCGGCCGGGACCAGGATCCCGGTTCGCGTCAGCGTATCGTTGTCGACGATCAGATTGAGTCCCGCTCCGCCGGTCTGTTTCGCCAGTCCCCCCAGGACGAAGTTCTTTGCCCAGACCCCAGGATGAAACAGCTGCGGTTGGTGTCCGGCAACGAACAGCGGCAGGTCGGCAGCCGGCGCAAAGACGGGGCCATCGACCAGGCACGACGTGTAGTCCGCGGCGGCGCGGAGACAGTCTTCGCGTGCCCAGGTTCGCAGCCGGCCGAGCGTGCGACCCTGCAGGTTGAGATCAGAGGCGGCGAGCGCGGCCGCGGAGTCCTGCGACTGTGCGAGATCGCCGCCGATCCACTCCAGCGCCAGCGCGCTGTCTTCCTGCGGCGCGCGGAACCGGTGTGGAGCCCAGGCGCGAGCGGCGGCCGCGCGGGGCGCCAAATCCGGGAGGCTGACGGGCGGCAACGCACTCACAGTGCACCTGCGGCCGTAATGGCGCCGCACATGACCGATTGCGCTTCCATCTCGCGGCGGATGACCTGCTGGTAGTAGTCGAGCCGTCGGCGCGCATCGTCCAGCGACCCGCCGAACGAACGGTTCTCGTCGAGATAGATCAGTGGCACAGGGTACTCGACGATCTTGAAATTATGCCGCACCGCCTGCACCCAGAGCTGCAGCGGCATGGCGTAACCGAGTTCGGTGATGTCGAGTTTGGCAAGGGCCTCGGCGCGGTACGCTTTGAAGCCGCAGAATGTGTCGGTGAGCTGCAGATTGAAGCAGCGGTTCATCTGCTGTGTGATCTGCATGTTGATCCGGCGGCGGTCTTCCGGCGGCAGGCTGTCGCCGTCGAACTGCTGCAGGTAGCGGCTGCCGGAGACGATGTCGTACGGATCGCTGCCGTCGAGTTGCAGGGCGGCGACGAGTTCCGGGATGCGGTGCGGCTCGTGTTGGCCGTCGCAGTCGATTGTGACGAGCGCGTCGTAGCCGTGTTCGAGCGTGTATTCGAAGGCGGTCCGCAGCGCCGCGCCATAGCCGGCGTTCTGAGCATGGCGGACGACGCGAATTCCCGGAATTTCCGCCAGAATCTGCGGCGTGGAATCGCTGGAGCCGTCGTCAACGACCAGGACGTCGGGGCTGTGGCGCTGCACCTCCCGGATCACCGGAGCCACGTGCGCGGCTTCGTTATACACCGGCAGTGCTGTCAGAAATCTTGCCGCCATCGCCGCTCCTTTGCCAACTGATTGTTGACCTGTTCCTCCCGGCCCGGAACAAGGTGGACCTCCATTCTACGGCGGCCGACCATGAGGTCAAATCGGGGGAATCCGCGGTTCCCCGGCATTCCCGCATGCCAACGGTTGTGACTGCGGCGCGACGGCCTAGAATGTCGGTGCAACACAGCACACCCGTCGCGGGCTGTCCGCGAGTTCTTGAACACAGACACACAGGAGCAGCCGAAAATGGCCTTCACCCTCCCTGAATTGCCTTACGCGTACGACGCCCTCGAGCCGCACGTCGACAAGCGGACGATGGAAATCCATCACACGAAGCACCACCAGGCGTACATCACGAACGTCAACAAGGCGCTGGAGGGGCATCCGGATCTGGCGGCCAAGTCGATCTGCGACCTGATGAAGGGGCTGTCGAGCGTCCCGGAAAGCATTCGCACGGCGGTGCGGAACAACGGCGGCGGCCACTGGAACCACTCGATGTTCTGGAAGATCATGGCGCCCAACGCCGGTGGGCAGCCGACCGGGGAGCTGGCGGCGGCGATCAACAGCACGTTCGGCAGCTTCGACAATTTCAAGACGCAATTCGCCGACGCGGCGACCAAGCGGTTCGGCAGCGGCTGGGCGTGGCTGAGCGTCGACAAGGGGAAGCTGCTGGTCGAGAGCACGGCGAATCAGGATACGCCGATCTCGGAAGGGCGCTCGCCGATCCTCGGGCTCGACGTGTGGGAGCACGCCTATTACCTCAACTACCAGAACCGCCGGCCGGATTACATTACCGCGTTCTGGAACGTAGTGAACTGGAGCGAGGTGGCCACGCGATTTGGCAAGGCGAAGTAAGTTCGCCGGCAACCACGAGTCATCGCGAGCCGCACCCTTGAACGGGGGCGGCTCGTTTTTTGTTGCGCTGTGTCTGGTCAATTGGCGCTGGGTGGTTCGGTCGTCTGGTGCAATTTCCGTCGCCCCTCCACTCGCCCCTCACCGGTCACCGAATGCAGAACCAACAAGCATCATGTTGCGTTTTCGCAACATCCGCATCGTCGGCACATCCCCCGGCAGCCTTTTCCGTGCCGCGAGCCCGAATCCTGAGCTACCCTTGCACTGGCGATCCAGACACCCGGTGAATTGAGCACGCTCGTTCGAGCAGCCACGCCGGTCTACGCCAGCCCATCTCAGAATCCCGTCGAGGAGTGTGCCATGACTGTCAGTCGTCGCGTGCAATATTGTCGACATTGCCGGTGCCACAGCCTGTTCGGTTGGGTCGAGCCGAAACACACCATGTATTCCGCGTTCACAGTGGCGATGATCGGCACCAGCTATCTGACCCCCGCTACTGGTGTGATCCTGCTGGCGTTGTGGGCGCAGCGGATCGCGGCGACGCGCTACTGGGCGTGCCCGCATTGCTGCGAAGGGGTCGAGGAAACAGCGCTGGCGGCGTGAATAGCGTTGAAGCAGCGCGCGGTCCGCCGTTCGTTGGCAGGGATCGCAGCGGGAAGCGATCGCGCACGAGCGGCTCGGCAGGAGCCTCGCCCTGCCGGCGGGCGTGTTGCGTTGAGTTCACGTGGGATCAACGCCGTGGCGTCGGCGGTAGATCCGGCAGCCGGGACTGTTAATCTCAAACACCCGGCACGTCGACGGCCGCCAGTCATAAAACCGGCAGCTGGTTGTCGCCGGGTCGAACCACACGCACGGTCCGTTCCTGACGGTCGTTCCCGCAGCGGTAGCGCGCAAGTATTCGCTCAGCAGCCCGCGCGCCGTCTCCGGCAGGTCGGCCATCCGCACGGCGTCGGCGGCGAATGACGCATCGCCGGCGAACTGCGGATTGAGGCTCAACGCGACGTAGTCCGGCGGTGCGCCCTGCTCCAGACAGCAGGCGCCGCATCCCGTGCAGGATTCGATCACCGGGAGATCAGTCATCTGGCAGTGTCTGATTTCTTGAAGGCGTTCGTCAGCGCACAGGGACGTGCAGGATAGCCTTGATCTCTCGCGACGAACACGTGGAATCGCGTCGCCGCCGCTGTTACGATGATTCTGGTGACCGCCGCACGCGGACTTTGAGGATTCTTCGATGAACCGGCTGTTCAGTTCCTCCATCTTCAAGTTTGGAGCACTGCTGGCATTCATCGGTCTGGTCGGATTTGCGGTGTACAGCACCTCGCAGCCGGTGGCGCCGCGGCAGTCCGCCGGCGCGCCGGGCCCCAGATCATCTCGCCCCGCTTTCAGTCCCGGCGCCGGCGCCGAACGCGTGCAGCAGTTCGGCCGTTACTCGCTGTGGTGGGACGGCATTCCGGACGCCATCCAGGAGAACCGCGTCGAGACCGGTGCGGAGTCCAACATCACGCGTGCCGACTACAGCGGACCCGAGGCCTGTCAGAAGTGCCACACGGCAAATTACGACGCGTGGTCCAAACATCCGCATCGCTGGATGAATGCGCTGGCCGGCGAAGCGACCGTAAAAGGGGACTTCTCCGGCAATGCCGACATCGAATACCTCGGCGGCAAGGTGCACTGCGACCGCGACGGGGACCGCTATCGCATGGAACTTGCGCGCGGGAACGTCCGCCGCCTCTACGAGATCACGCAGACCATCGGCTCCCGTTTCTACCAGTATTACGTCGGCCGCCTGCTGGAAGGCCCGGAGCCTTCCGACCATCCGCGCTACACCGAAGCGCATGTCCTGCCGTTCGGGTACTGGCTCGACCGGCACGAATGGGTACCCATCGTGCACGTCCACGAACGGGACGGCTTCAGCCAGGACTACGATCCGTTCGTCGCGCACCTCGGCCCGCCCTGGAAGAACTGGGGCGAATATTGCGATAACGCATTGGATCTGTATCGCGCCCAGTGCAACTTCTGTCACACCACGTTTCCCCTGGGAGACATGCTGGTCCGCGATCTGCAACAGATGGGCCGGTTTGTGCCCGTGGATTTGCATCTGTCGTTGCCGGACTACGTGTCGCAGGCCACCCCCGAACTCTGGAATCCGCAACGCAACCCGCGCAATGTGCCGGATGAAGACTTTGCCGCCATCTTGAGGACCTATCGCGTGTTCGAAGCCCGGGAAAAGGCCGTCACGCTCGGCGTCAGTTGCGAGGCCTGTCACCTCGGCGCCAAAGCGCACGCTGAAGACAAGTCCCAGAAACCGAGCTTCTTCCCCCGCAGCCCCGCTCTGGCCGTCCAGACGCCTGATCGACAACTGGACTTCGGCCGCACCCATGACAACGTGAACTGGGCCTGCGGACGCTGCCATGCCGGCGACCGTCCGCTGTTTGCCGCCGGAATGTCCACGTGGAACTCCACGGAATACTCCGATGCCATGCAGGGGAGCTGCTACTCGAAGCTGACTTGTGTGGACTGTCACAATCCGCACCGGGGGATCGGCCCCAAGTGGACCCGCACCGCCGCCGAGGACGATGCGTCCTGCCTTAAGTGCCATGACAAGTTCCAGCCGGCCGACGCGCGACTCGCGCACACGCATCACGCGGCCGACAGCGAAGGGAGCCGCTGCATGAACTGTCACATGCCGCGGCTCAACGAGGGCCTGCAGGACGTCGTCCGCACCCACGCGATCTTCTCGCCGACGAAGCGGAACATGATCGAAACCAACCAGCCGAACGCCTGCAACCAGTGCCACACCGATCAGCCGATCGACTGGACGATCGACCATCTGAAGAAGTGGTACGGCGCCTCGTTCAACCAGTTCACAGTGGCGAAGAACTATCCGCAGCGCGGCAGTCCGGCGGCAATCAATTGGCTCAAGAGCGACAAGGAGTTTGTTCGCCAGGTTGGGGCCGATGCTCTGACCCGCACGAATTCGGTCTGGGCTTTGCCCGAACTGGTGAACATGCTCGACGACCCGTTCCGCACGAATCGCCAGTTCTCCCGCATCGGCCTGGAGAGCATGACCGGCGTGAAATTGTCGGACTTCGGTTATCGCTTCTA
Source organism: Planctomycetaceae bacterium (assembly GCA_046349775.1). Lineage (GTDB taxonomy): Bacteria > Planctomycetota > Planctomycetia > Planctomycetales > Planctomycetaceae > JAEUIG01. The sequence continues at coordinate 26,220 of JAXMBS010000073.1, forward strand.
TATGACTGCAAAGGAGCGGAAGGAACCGCTCGAGCGGATTCGCGAGAAGCTAGTTCCGGCAAAGACCACCGCTCAGGCTGATGGATCACGTGCGGAGTAGGTCTGAATTGCGCGAACCGAAGGCATCACCGAAATCGGGGGGCATGGGGATGCACGAGCATGACCTCTGGCGTTTAGGCCCCTTTGCCACTCCGATTGTTGCGGGCGTATAATCCTCGAACAATTCCCCGTCCGCGTCACACGCTCACCGCGGAGGCCCGATGCTCCGCCAGTTGTCTGTCGATCAGTTTCTCGAGGAACGCGAGGAACTCCCGTTCAGCGGCCGCTGGTCGGAATTGGTCGAAGGGATCCCCATCTGCTTCGAACCGCCGGACCTGGTCCACGGCAACGTGATCCTGAACGTCTCGAAGGTTCTCGCGGACTTTATTCAGCAGTCCGGCCTGGGCTATGCGTGCTTTGACCTGGGACTGCTGCTGGCGCGCGATCCCGACACGTTGCGCTATCCGGCGGTGAGTTACTTCCTCGACGGCCCGCGCTTCGCAGAAAGCGACAAGACGTTCACTGAAGCGCGGCCCGCCTTCGTGATTGAACTGGCCTCCTCGAGCGATCGGCGACGCCTGATGCGCAGCCGCGAACGGGAGTTTCTCAGTCGCGGCGTCCAGCTCGTCTGGACAATCGACACTGCCGCCGGTGACGTGCAGGTCACGTCAGGCGAGCAACCGGATGGTCAGCGCTTCGCCGGCGACGAACGCCTGACGGCCGGCCCGTTACTTCCCGGCCTGTCGGTTCGGACCGCCGACCTCTTTGTAGAGCCGTCGTGGTGGTCGAAATAGCCACCGCCAAAGGCAAGCACCCCGGCTGCTCTGCAGCAGCCGGGGTGCGATTCGCTTCTCACGCTGACCGGACTAGTGGTCCGACTGTCTCTATTTGTCAGGCAGGTGCACTAGCCCGAAGCGCCAGCGAGGGTGTGTATCCGGCGAGAGATTCACCGCGGAGGGCACCGAGATCACTGAGAAACTCATGATCAACGCAAACTCTCCGTGTCCTCAGTGTTCTCCGTGGTGAAATTCCAAGTCGCATGATAAAGACAGATAGATCGACCACTAGAACCCGTACTTCGGGTTCGCCGGGTCGAAATCGATGTCCTTCAAGCCGGCGTTCGGCTTGAGGTTCGAGTAATAGTAGTCCTCGACGAGGATCGGTTCCGGCTTCGCAAATTCCCAGTTCTGCAGCCGCACGGGCAGTTCCGACGAGTTGTCGATGTACAGCCGCGTCTGCTGGATCTTCACGTTCGCCCGCTCTTCGGCATAGCTGATCTGCGCCACCTTGACGCTTTGGGTGCCGATCTTGGCTTCCGGGAAGAACTTCACGTCCACGCCCGTCACTTTCGTCTCGGTCAGCCAGCGGTCCATCAGGATCGTCAACAGGTTCCGCAGGCCGATCTTGTGGATCGTGTACCGGTTTTCCTGCTTGACGCGATCGCTGTTCGGGTCGATTTCCAGCGCGCCGACGATCGAGGCAATTCCCGATTCACGGATCAGCA
>JAXMBS010000074.1:0-26686 GCA_046349775.1 Planctomycetaceae bacterium
GGTTGTGCCGGGCTCGCTCTAACGTGAACTGACGCCGACCGCGCGGGTGATTTTTATACCGCAGTCAACCTTGGGGGAAGTCGGGTTCGCTGTTGTCACGGGCTGCCCTTTGCCCGAAGGCATCTCGCCAATAACTCGGACCGGCTGTGCACGCCGAATCTGGAGTAAATCGCGCCCACATGCGCATACACCGTGTTGATGCTCAAATCCAGCCGAGCGGCGATCTCCGCTTCGGAAATGCCATCGAGCAGCAGATCATAAACTCGCTTCTGCGATACGGTCAGTTGGCGACAGTCGCAGGCGGTTTCCCGTTTCGAGCGTTTTGCCGTTTCGTCATCATCATCGCATCTCGATGCGAGAGAGTCGCTGCTCTCCAATGCGAGTCTGAACGGCGCGGCGCCAAAGCGGATCACCTGCCCAATCCGAACCTGGGACGAATGGACTCGTTCTTCATCGACGAACGTCCCATTCTGGCTGCGCAGGTCGGTGATCGACAGCACAGAGCCGTTCAGTACCAGACGCGCATGCAGCCGAGAGACTGAGTTGTCGTTGACCACAATGTCACACGAAACTCCGCGTCCAACCGTGTAGCATCCGTCCCGAAGACTGACAGCCACGGCCGCGACCTCGTTATCCGCCGGCAGAAGAACCATTCTGTGCATTGGCCCTCCGACAGGAATTCTTCCAGTTTATCGTCTTCACTATCACCTGTTTAGGTGAGGCGGTTCCTTCACACGGGGGTAGATTCTGAGATCTTCAGCAGGTCGGCGACCGCCGCGCGCCTAATTCGGGAATTTCCGGATTGGCGAGCAACGGGCCGACTCGGCGGGCTTCACGACACTTCAATCGACTCGCAGTTCAAGCCATCTGGCCACTTTGGTGGTTGGTTCAACAATCAATGCAGTTGCGCAGAATGAGCGGTGCGCGGGTGCTGCGATGCCGCAGCAGCCCGACAACGCTTCTGTCGTAAGAGTCCTTCGTAACGCGTAATCGCTGCGGACAACACCGTCGTCATTAAGACGCCTCAGAAGAACAATGAGCGCAATCAACGCACAAACGGCAGTGGCGAGTTTCCATGCCGACGCTGCCCGCGGGCAGCACGGGCACAACATGTATCTGTTTCATCGAGACTGGCATCAAACGAATCGCGATCCGACGCCCCCGACTGCGCCGAATCCTGATTGGGGCGTCGATCTGATGTTCGGACGCAACTTTCTGCAGATGCACCACGAAATGGTGAAGGCGACGGACGGAGAGGCGAAGTTCTTCATGATGCACTCCAGTCTAGTGAGCTGGTACATGCAGAAGGGCTACGATCTTCCGCCGGAGTGGAACCCACTGACACCGATCCCAGCGGGCCTAGCCTATGCCCCGGATCCCGACGTTTACCCGCAAGAAATCCGCGACACCATTGCTGAGGCCGCGCACCAGGACGGGACGACATTGCAGGCTTGGCTCACACGCACGAGCCAGAACCCGCAATTTCAACTGCCGAAATACTTCACCCGCGATGGTGTGAGCTTCGGTGAATCAGGTGAGCCCTACACGGGCGCTCGCAAGCTGGCGGATTTTAAGAACGTCAATCAGCTTGGTTGCTGTATGGTGTTCCCGCACAATACCTGGCATGGGCGCATCGGCGGCGCAATGCAGTCGACTTGGACGGCTATTGCCGACCCGATTTTTTACTTCGGCGTGCATTGGAATGTCGACAGAGTCTTCGACGAGTACAAGCGGATTCAGGCAGAATGGAGCCAGCATGGTTTTGACTCTGTCGCGCTGCGCGCCGCAGGGATCCTGCCGACGCAAAAGGTGAAGATCGCGAAGAAGTTTACTAAGGAAGTTCTGGCACAACGACAGCACGACATCGCCCTCAGCCGCCAACTCAGCCTCCCGCCCCAGGCGCAACGCAAGGAGCCTCGGGTTTCCCCGAGAGCATCCAAGCTGCGATCGACGGCGAAACCCAGCTCGTTCAACGCGCCGGCATCCAGCGCTGCTCGCCGTACCGCCGGACCAGCATGATAAACAGTGGCTGATGGTCGCCCTTCAACGGGCGATCGAACTGGAGTTGTTCACCATTCCGCTCTACCTGACGGCAGCCTGGTCGATCGAGGATCAAGAGCATGATGCGGCCGATCTGATTCGCGAGGTCGCCGTCGAGGAGATGTTCCACATGGCGCTGGCGTGCAACATGTTGAGCACTCTCGGCGGCACCCCGGAGATCGCCACGCCGACCGCGGCCCCCCGGTACCCTGGCCCGTTGCCGGGCAACGTACATCCCGAACTGGTGAACCTGACGCCGCAAGCCCTGTCGAAGGACCTGCTGCTCAATGTCTTCATGAAGATCGAAGAGCCGGACTGGAAGCCGGTGGTCACGGCGCTGGCGGCGGGCGTCTACTACAAGACCATTGGCGCATTCTATCAGGCCGTTCAAGACGCGTTTGACAAGCTCAGTGCTGCGGACTTCAACCAGCGACTTCAATTGAAGAGGGACTCGCGACTTTTTCCGATCAAGTCCGCGGCCGACGCCCGGCGGGCCATCGATCAAATCCGCCTGCAGGGCGAAGGGACGGCGCAAACGCCGATCAAGGCGGGACAGGAACCAGCCCACTACTATGAATTTGCTCAATTGTGGCACGAAAAGCGTGTCGCCGCCAAGGGCGGACATTGGATTTATGACCCCGCGCAGCCATTCCCGATGCCGTCGGATCTGTTTCCCATGGCGCCGGTGCCTGATGGTGGATACGCCAAGTCCCGGAAATTTGACGGCCAGTATTCCGATTTACTGCGCGCTCTGCAGGCGGCATGGAGCGCCGCCGATGCTGCGACGGGAAATCAGAAGCTGCAAGACGCGATCAACTCGATGTATGACCTCGCGGATCCCGCACGCACATTAATGCAATCCCCGATTCCCGGCGGCGCCGGGAACTTTGGGCCCAGCTTCCAGTTCGTTCCCGCATCTTGAACTGATCGAAGTTCCCTTAGTTTCAGGAGACAAACAGATGGCTCTGACGCATCAGTTGGCATTAGTTCCCGACGGCGTTGACATCCCCGCTTCGCAGTTGACGCGTGTGGCAGCCGCCCTCTCCAAGCAGGTCGAACGTGACTTCGCTCCGATCTGGAATGTCGAGGCCACCGTCGATGCATTCGATCGCTTGGAGGACGTGCCAAGCGACTACTGGCCCATCATTGTGACTCGTGTCCCCGACGGAGGGGTTATCACGAAGACAAGAACGGCCAGCCGTTCGCGCTGGTGGATTTCGCTGATCAGTGGTCGCTGACCGCCAGTCACGAGTGCCTCGAGATGCTGGCCGACCCAGTCGGCAGACGGCTGCGGGCCGGAAACCTTCTCGATCAGGCCGTGCAACTGGGGGCGCCTCCTGCGCGCGTGAATTACCTGGTGGAAGTGTGCGACCCCAGCGAAGCGGGACAGTTCTCGTATCAGGTGAACGGCGTGACCGTCTCCGACTTTTACACACCGAACTTTTTCGATCCGGTCCGCGCCCCGGCTGTGCGCTACAGCTTCAAGTCGAATATCGACGGTCCGCTCAAAGTCCTCTCGGGGGGGTACATCAGTTGGCAGCAACTAGAGAGCCAGGAATGGATGCAATTGCGGATGTTCGCCGACCAGTTTTCGAGTGATGTTCCACATCTTCTCAACCTCAGCACGCAGACGTCGTTCGAAAAGCTGCGCGGCGGCATGAGCCTGCGCGCTGCTGTGGATCGCGTGACTGCGCCCCCACCGTACAAGTCCGGATTGACAGGAGTGGTCCTCACAGCGGCGCATGTGGGTACGGATGTCGTGGCGAGTGCTGGCGCGGCGCGGGCGAAGGCGCTTCGGGCGCAGATGGTCGAGATCATCGGCAGCAAGCCAGGCAAATCCCGCGTCTCCCGCAAAAGTCGAAAGTGACGTGGCTCCGGCGAGGGCACGGTATTATGGACTGGCGGGTCAAGTCAGTCCCAATTGGAGAACCCCGTGTCACACGAAGAACAGGAAGAGCAAGCCCGTCGTGCCCGTACGGAGGAGCTGCGTCAGGAAATTGCCAAGGGCCGGCAGTCCGATGCTGTGCCAGAGCATCCGGAAATATTGCCGGGCGAAAGCCCGAATCAGTACGTCGAACGCCGGATGCGAGAGCTGGACAACAATAGGGTTGAGCGGAAGCCCCCGCAGCCACCGCCGGGAATTAACTGAGTCAGATCGCAATAGAATCTGTAGGAGGATCATGAACGACCAGCGCGCGAAACGGACTCACAATCGTGCGCTGGCCGGAGAATCTCGTTTCGCGCTCAGCATGCCGGATTTTGCCGGCGCGCCGCAGCGACGGTTTCCGGCGGAACGCGGCTCGTCACGGCACGCACCGGCAGACGTGACTGAACTTGCGATTCGATCTTGTAAAACTCGTCACACTCTGACTTCGCAATGGAGGAGCCGATGAACCCGAGCTCTGTCGACGACCTGGAAGAGGATCGCCTGTATGCGGGACTCGCCGTTGTCGCGCGCGAATACCAAGACTTGCTCCAAGAGTCAAATCGATCCGATGCCGCTGCGTTCCTGTCGATCTTTAACCGGCTCGAGCCCGAGTGGCCGAGCACATATCCGCGATATTACCTCGAGGAATATCTCGGAGAGAGGGGTCAACGGACGGCGGCGCTCTATGCCCAGTCGCTGGTCGCATCAGCGCACAGTCTCACGGCGGCGTCGGCGCAGCTGCCGCTCATTGATTCCTCGATGGTCCACGAATACATACTCTTTCCAGGCAAAGAGCTGTTCGCGAAGTTTCAAGCTCAATGGAAGATCACAATTTGTGGCAAGGACGGCCCGTACGAGAAGTTCAAAGACGGATTGCTTGGTCAATCGGGACTGCCGGCCGCGCTGACGGCGACCATCTTGGCCACCGGTTTTGGGGCTGCGGTCTTCTGGTATCCGCTGGCCGTTTACATCGCGTTGCTGCTGATCAAGACAGGATTGGCAACGTATTGCGAACCTGAGTTGAGCTGAGAGTGTGAAGACAGGGATCGATCGTGAGACAAGGAGCACGCCGAATTCGGCCCGGAGTCATGTCGGCCTCGTTTGACACGTTGGCTGGCGGGCGTGCGGTGCTGGAGGTCGGGGCTGCAGCCGGCCGATGATGGACCGGCCATCCCATTGCCGGATCTGCGGAATCAGGCTCTGGACGTGACCCGTTGCTGCACGCGGTTTGACGACACGTCTAAGCACAGGGACAAGCCATTCTCGCAAGACACGTACGCGACCATCCAAAGGAGTATCATCATGCAGCTTGATTCCGTTCGCGAACTGAAGGCCAGAGTGTTGCAGTCGATGCTCGCGCCGATCGCGGCCGCGCAGGGGCTCGAACGCGCAGGAGGTGGCCCACGACTCATGGCCTTCGCGGCCAGTTCGGTGGCGGGGACCGCGGGGCCGCACCGCTCAATGGCCCTGGGAGTCGCCAAATCGAAGCGAGGTTTCGCGCTGGCCGTGCGCATTCAACGGCGTGAGATCGAGAGCAGCGCCCTGCTGGATTCAGTAAGGAAGAAGGCCAAGGGTGAAATCGACGTTCGCTACGTCGGCCGCGTCTTCAAGAAGTCCGGGCCGCCGTGGGGCCAGAAACGCATCCGGCCGCTGGTGCCGGGAATCTCGGTGGGACACTACCGCATCACGGCCGGAACGCTGGGATGTTTCGTGAAGGATCGATCGGATGACCGGGTCTATATGCTCTCCAACAATCACGTGCTGGCGAATGAGAACGAAGCGAGCAAGGGGGACGCGATTCTACAGCCCGGCTACCTCGACGGAGGCCGTAAGCCGGCGGATGTCGTGGCAAAGTTGAGTCGGTTCATCCGTCTGAGCGCGAGCCGTCCCACCTTGGTTGATTGCGCGATCGCCGAAATTGGCCACACGATCAAATACGGCGGTAACAAACTGCGAGGGCTGGGAACAATCACCGGACTTGGCAATGCGGCCGACGTCGGCGACAAGGTCTCTAAGCTAGGCCGCACCACCAGCATCACACACGGAAAAGTCACCGCCATCGAAGTCGACCAGGTGGTGGTGAACTATGACCTGGGAAATGTGACGTTTGACGGGCAGATCGAAATCGAAGGAGTGAACGATCAGCTCTTCAGCGACGGTGGGGACAGCGGCTCATTGATTGTGAACGAGGATCTCGAAGGTGTCGCGCTGCTATTCGCCGGTTCGGACCAGGGTGGAAGCAACGGGCATGGATTGACTTACGCCAATCCGTTGCAGGAAGTTTTAGACCGACTGAAGGTCGACCTGCTATAATCCGCTGTTATGGCTGGTCATTCGTTGAAAGATGTGCGTGCCGCTAAAGCCAAGGCGGCCGCAGTGTTCGGACAAGTGGCAACCGTCGTCGGGATCGGAATCACGAAGATCGACGACAGGTATGCGCTGAAGGTCAGCCTGGGTACGGAGCCACCGGCCGAAGTCACACTTCCTACGGAGGTCGCGGGCGTGCCGGTCAAAATTGAAGTCGTCGGACGAATCAAGCGGCAGCTGCTGAACCGGATGCGGGCGCAGTCGCGGCGACTGCCCGTCAACCTGCGAGGGCCGGCTGAGCCGCCGTCACTTCTACCGTCGCGGGCAATCTCGGACACTTCCGTCAAATCGGCAGTTTCAATTTGCAGGCTCGTGCGGCGCTCAACGTTCAAATCCCGTCCGCAGTCGCATTCTCGACCGCAGACGGGATTTAGATTCCTACGGGTATTCGGCTGCCGTGCCCGCAGCATCGCGGTCACCGGCTTCGCTTGCCCGATGACGTTGCGCCAGTCACTCAGCCCGAATCTGCACGCCGAACCTGGAGCACAATGCGCTCACATGTGAGTGCACCGCGCTGACGCTCAGGTCGAATTGAGTCGCAGGTAGAAACACCGTTCCGTGTATGGGCCCAGCGACCAGATCTTTTTTGAGTTTTCAACCTCGCCATCACCTGTTCAGGTGAAGTGACTCCTCGGCGCACCGGTAGATTGAAGAAACTGCAGTACGTCGGCGACTTCCGCGCAGGTAAATCAGGAGTTGTGAATTGTCGCCCGGCAGGTCAACTCGACGTGCTTCAGTACACTCTGATTCCGGTGAACTTCCTCAGGCCAGCCGGCTGCACGATCCCACGGTAAGTGGTTGGTTCAACAAACTGTCCAAAGATCGTCGCACAAAACGAACACGGCCGAAACGTCTCATCTCACGGCGAGAAGGCCAAGGTCATTTTCGTGAGAGCAGCAGGATTCGTGTCCGTGATGGGTTACATTCTCGCTTTCTACAGCAGCGGGCCGGTGCTTCTCTCAGAGCGCCTCAACGGACTTGGTCGTCAAGTCGTTGTTTTTCGATGTCGGTCTATTCTTCTCCGGAATCGCGAGAACGGACAGCACGTTCATGTCCTTCCGAAGCTGGTAACGTCCCCGGGGCAGGTCAGAGGCCGCTACGTCGATGACAGGGTGGTCCCCCAACTCAGAGGACAGGGTCGCACACCTAACACGAAGTACTGGGATCTCGCGGTGCACGCGATCGTTCTTGCGGTTCGAGCAATCCGCGTTGCACAAGCCACATGGCGATGCGTTCTGCGGTGTCACTCGCAATGCACTCAGACCAATGCTCCATCATCCCTCGAATCGTCCCCAGGTGCGTTGAGCCTTCGAAAAGCCGCACAAGTTCGACCCCACCGACGAACGCCACCGGGCGGTCCAAAGCAGGGTGATGAATCGCACGGCGCCGCTCAACCAGGCTGTCGATCACGCAACCTACCTCACGGATACGCACATCGGCGGCCCAGCCGATTGGAACATCCAGGATCGCCGACAGCCGTTGCGTGGAGCGGAACTGGCTTTCGCTGGCTGAACGACGCGCCCGGTTGACGTTTGCTTCCTCACATGCAAAGCGGAGACGTTCGGCCACCTCAGCATGAGCTCCGCTCACAATTTCACTTTCTTGTCGGCGATCTCTCCAATACCTATGGTCCTCGGACGGCCAGGCCATTCGATAGACGCCTGTGGTCCAGGAACGGTGGTCAGCCACCGAGGCTCGCAGTGCGGACTCGTAAAAGTCTTGGACAAAATGCACGGAGCCTGAGTTTCCGAGCACCGTATTAGCGGCCACGGCCGCTTGAAGGGCGAGCCGCATCGACTTTTCCATGCCGGTCGAAGAGAGCGGATCCAGTCCCAGGGCTTGTTCGCCGGTTTTGATGATGCCGGGAAGCCAGGCTGTCGCGTCCAGGTAGGGCGTTGCAGAACAGGCCCGCACATCTGTTGACGGCGGTTCAAAGTGGTGGCGGGGGGCGGCCGAATCTGCTCGACTGCGCGACGTCATCCTGCACGAAGCCGCCCACGTCGCACGGCGCGATCCGCTGGTCCTCGTCGCGCAGCAGGCGGCGTCCGCACTGTTCTGGTGGCATCCGGGAGTCTGGCTGCTCAATCGCAGCGTGAGCCGCGCCCGCGAAGAACTCTGCGACAACCACGTGCTGCACCGCAGCGACCCGGCCGATTACGCGCAATTGCTGCTCGATCTGGCAGAAGCCTTCAGCGGCCGCGGACTGGCCCTGTCACTGCTCGGTCTGCTTTCGCCGCGCTGGCGACTGGAGCATCGGATCGCCGGACTGCTGGACCCGCGCAGGAATCGAACTACGCGCGCCGGACGGCTGTCCATCGCCCTCGCCGCCGGACTGCTGACGACGCTATGCCTCGCCGTCGGCGGCAGCGATGCGCTGCGCGGCCTGAGAGCCGCACCGCCGGCCACTCCCCCGGTGAGCCAAAAGTCCGGCGAACTCATCGCTTTCGCCGATCAACCTGCCGCAGCCACCGAGGCTCCGCCGTCACTCTCCAAAGTCACGCCCAGCGGGACGTGCGAAGACGAAGACCAGCGGCCGCTGGCCGGCATCAATGTCCGCGTGTTCCGCTATCCCTCTCCCATCGATCCGCCGCTGCAGGTCGCGGAAACAACCACCGATCCGCAGGGCCGGTTCGTCGTCGAGGATGTCGAGACCGATCCCGGTCAACTGGAGTCGCGCGGCATCGCAGACCTCGTCCTCGCCGCCACGGCCGACGACCGCGCGTCCGCAGTGAAGTACGTCAACGACGAACAGCAGCTCACGAATCTGACGCTCACACTCCATTCCGAGACCGGCACGCTCTCCGGCGTCGTGCGCGATGAGCAGGGCCAACCCGTCGCCGGCGCGACCGTGCAGCTCCCGAGCGGTTTTTCACATCCGCTGCCAGGCATCATGTCGACCATCACCGACGAACAGGGCCGCTATGCGATCACTAATGTCCCGCAGTGGCGTCCCGGCGAATTTGAAACGAAAACCGCGAATTCGAGCGGTCGGATCGTCATGACGGCCTGTTTCTTGTTTGTGCACCACGAAGACTTTGCAGTCACCCTGGGAAAATACACCGCTGTCCCGCAGAGCGTCGACGTCACGCTGCATCCGCCGGCGATCGTCACCGGTCGGGTCCTCGACGTCGTCACGAATCAGCCCGCGGCCGGCGTCTTCGTCAGCGCGCAGGGCATTGCCCGCCACGGCTGGGCCCAGGTCCGCACAGATAGCGACGGCCGATACAGGCTGCTGCTCACGAAAGACCACTACAACATCTGGGCCGAGATGCCCGAACGCATCGCGGTCGCGGCGAAGGCGATCGACGCAAAACCGGGGGAAACGACACCAGACGCCGACATCCGGCTCGTGCGCGGCGTCTTTGTGTACGGCCAGTTGATCGACCCCGGTACGAACAAGCCGATCCAGCCGGATGAACGGACATATGTCGCCCACTACGGTCCCGCACGACCGCGCAGCGGCGCAGCGGTCTCGAACACCGTCGTCCAGCCCGATGGCTCATACCGTCTGCGCGTCGCGCCGGGACGCAACTTCATCTATTTGCAAAGCGGGCCCGGTGGAGGCGTCGAGCTGGAGATCCAGGACGGCGCAGACGTCCACCACGATTTCCAGATCGGCGAGCATTCGGAGAACACATTTGCAAGTCCCGATCCCGAAATCAAGATCGGCGACCGCATCCGCCAACAGGCCCGCGACGAAGACGCCGTTGCGGATCGGCTCACCGGCAACACCCCCGCCGCCCCCGTGACGCGCGAGCGCGGCGACACTCCCGTCGGCCGGCTACTGAACGAACTGGAACAGCAGAACGCCGGCGACGAACTCTTTGCTGAATCGTGGCTGAAGACGCTCCGCCAGATCGTCGATCTGGGACCGGCAGCAGTCCCCGAACTGATCACCGAACTGGATGCCACGGCTAATGACATGATGCTCCGCTGCCTGGGCTTTGCGCTCCGCGCCATTGGCGACAAGCGCGCTGTTCCCGCACTCATCCGTGCGATCCCGAAAACTCTGCTGCCGCCCGGCTCCGATATGGGAGTGCTGTCCAATGATGCGCAGCTGGCCTTGTTCGCCCAGCAGCATGATCTCGACAACAGCAAGACGGGCAATGAGTACGTCTTCGGTCGGCCGGTCCGCGAAGTGTTTGGGTCCCTGGAGCAGCTCACCGGCCAGAAATTCAACGAAGAAGAACTGTATTCGGTGCACCTGCTGGGAACGCAAAGGCAAAAGTCGCTGCAACGGCAATTGTACGACCGGTGCGCCCGCCGCTGGTCCGACTGGTGGGAGGAGCACTGGTCTGAACACGTCGACAATGCGGAGTATGCACGTGTCAAGCTGCCCGAAGCGCCTGCCGCTGCCGTCAACATCCTGCACGCCAACGTGCCGCATTACAAATCCGGCGAAAGCTTCTCGAACTATCTTCTGGAGTCCGCCCTCAGTCAAAACGCCGGTCGGCACGAACTGTTCGATCTCGACACCGGCCGTGGCGCTGCCGTTCCGGGGCAGTGGCGGAGGACGATCGGCGGCGAAGGCTACGGCCAATTCGTCGCGTGGGCCTCCGAACAGGGCTTCGACCTGCTCGGACATGAATACGTCGTTCCTGGCACCGGCCGCCACGTCTATGCCATTCGCCGTTTGAGCGGACAGTTCTGGGAACTTCCCGAAGACGCGTGGAAACGGACCTACGACGACACCACTTTCGGCGAATTGCAGCGGAGCGGTCGCCCGGTTGCGGATCACTGGCTGCTGCACCGCGATTCTCAGACGGGCGATATCGACCCGCTGGCGCGCGCCACGTTCCTGTTCCAGACGAACGATGACACGCGCGGGATCGTCTACGTCGGCGTCGAGGTCCAGGACGACGCGCAGCAGCCCGGTGGTAGCGCAGAAGGCGACAATGAACTAACTCCGATCGCATTCAACAAGGGCCGGCGGTTTGCGTTCACATTCCTCGAGGAACTCGGGGCGCCCGACAAGCGCATTTCGCGCGCCGGGGAACAGCCACAGACCGTGGCAGCGACCGCGAACCCACTCAGCGCCGCTGCCGACAGCACCAACCTGGGCGCTATCGCGGGCCAATTTGTCCTCGAAGGCGACGTTCCGGATCCGCGCCGGCTCACGACCGTCGGCGGTGTAGACGTCCCGGACGAATCGCTGATCGTTGATCCCGATAGCAATGGGATCGCCAACATTTGCCTGTATCTGGAGAGCGCGCCGGCGGTAATTCCTCCTGCGCTGCAAAAGAGCAGCCGCCCAACGGTCACATTTGACGTCAATCAAGGGCGATTCGTGCCGCACATCCTCCTCGTGCGCACGGACCAGCAGGTGCTGCTCATGAATAATGATTCCCTGCTCACCAACACGCATGCCGCATTGCTGAAGAACTCATCGATCAACATGGTCATCCGGCCGAAGGAACGCAAAGGTGTAGCGGTGGGGACGCCCAGACCCGAGACCGTTCCCGCGAAAATCGCTTCGGACATCCAGCCGTGGATGTCGGCCTACTGGGTGGTGACCGATCATCCCTACGTGGCTGTGACCGATGCCGCCGGCAAGTTCACGATCAGGGACCTGCCGGCCGGCGAACACTCGTTTCGCGTGTGGCACGAGCGGGCCGGGTTCTTGAAGACCGACGCGTTCCCCCGCGAGCTGAAAGTCAGCCTCCAGCCGGGAGCGACCATCGAGCTGCCGGTGTTTCACATCAAGACGGAGGAGCTCTGCCGATCCCAGCCTGGCGAAGTCACAGGCGGCGGGACTGCTCCGAATGCGCCGCTTTTCTCCGAGTAGGGCGAACGAGGTCCTCAACGTTGCTCTGTTTGCACGTCGATACGGACTACTCGTGTTACATCGGTTCGGTCGCATCGACCTGAGCTTCGTTAAGATGTCGAGCGCAGCATGCTTGAGCCAGCGACTGCACCTCCGACTAAAGCGTGACTCAAAAGCAGGGCCTTCACATTCGTGGTGGCCCGAGCAGAACTGCGACTACGCGTTCAACATCTTCAAACAGCGTCGGCGAATACCCGGTATGCAGTCCGTGCACGCGCCCGTCCTAGTCCAGAATGACCAGCGTGGGGAACCCGCGAATGCCATACTTCTCCGGGATCCCTTCGGCTTTGACGTTCGGATATCGCAATCGCATCTTCTCGATCACAAGCTGCGCATCGGCCTCGTCTTGATCGGTGTTCATGCCGAGGATGACGACCGGTTCGCCGGCGAAGCGTTTGGCCAGGCGATTGATCTGCGGCATTGCTCGGACGCACCACCCGCAGCCGCGGTACCAGAAGTCGAGCAGCACAACTTTGCCCTTGTGGATCGCCGGCGAATGCGACTGGCCAGCGAAGTCGACGGCCTCCCATTCGGGAGTCGGCTCGCCGAGGATCTTCGCCCGCGACTCAGCTTCGTCGGTGTAGTACTCGATCAAATGCGCGGACCGGGCGTTCTGCTGTTCGGCCAGCTCGCGGAACACATCGGACTTCAGCAGCGCCACGGCGGCAGCGCGCTCCTCGCTCGCCTTGTTCAGCAGCTCGGTGACACGCTCCGGGTGGTCCAGAGCGGCCTTGGTCGTGGCGGCATAGGCTTCGGAGTCGGCGAAGTAGACTTCGGCATCCGCCAGCAGTTGCGCTCGCAGCTTGTCGCCGAATTCCGTGACCGAAACGAGCTCGGTCAAACCGGTGCCTTTCCCGGTGAAGCCGTAACCCTGCGTGTGATGCGATTCGATCAGCCGCGGCAGGCCCTGCCGGCGATCGAAGGTCACCGTCCCGCCATGCGTGCTCTCGTAGATCGGATCGAGCGACGTCGTTCGCTCATAATCCCAGACAAACTCCTCCATCTCGGCCGCCTTGAGAGTGCACGTCACGGTCGCATCTGTTTCGGGAGTTGTCATTGTCCAGCGATCTTTGAGTTCGGCCTCCGACTCAGGCAGCCGCACCAGGATGACCGAGGGGTCGATCTGAAACCCGAGCGACTTGTTCCAGACGATGTATCCGTGGGCGTCCATCTTGAACTCGCCGACTTCCTGGCGTGCGTCCGACTCGTTGATGTCCCGCGCGCGGCGCACGAGAACCTTCCAGGTCCCGTCGGGGTTCTCATCGACGACCCAGAACGTCCAGTTGTCGCCGACAACAATCGACCGATCGCCGTGCTGCGATTCGCTGTACGACTCGAAGTCCAGCTGTTGCCCGACCCTCAGCCGATACTCGGGAATCGCGGACGACGGCGCGCCGGCGTCCTCTGCAAGCAACGACGGACGCACTGCAAGCATCATGAGCAGCCACAACAAAGACGGCCTGATCAACGATGGCAGCATGATCGTGCTCCTGCAATTTGATGTAATCCGTCTCGGCGGCGACCATCCTATTCTGGTCGTCGCAGTTTTGCCTTTTCGATCGCCTCGTCGGCGAATTTCGCCATCAGCCTGCGGTTCTTGAGTTCGGGGGTCCGCAGCTCCTCGGCGATGCGCGCAAGAGCGACGCGTCGCCGGCGTCGCGATCTGCTGCAGGACTTCAAACGCCGCATAATCGCGCCGATACTGCATCCCCTCGGCAATCTTGGCGGAGATCAGCCGTCGCTTGACGAGTGAGGCCGGCTTAGCGTCCAGTTCACTTCGCCCAGGGCGACCACCACGTCGTCGCCGAAACGTTGCAGTGACTCTCGCCGCGCAGCCGCACGGCGGGATCGGAGTCGGCCAGCCGCTGGTGAGTTCGTCATTGGCCTGCCGGCGGTCGTATCCGTCGGCATCGGCCGCAGCATTTCTGCTTGAGGAAGGCGACCGTGGCATTGCCGCCGTCGATGAGGGCCTGCCTTCGTAAAGATACCCAGATTGCCGCGACTCGTATCGCGCTGGCCGGCGAGATCAACCCAGCGCGCTCGATCTCCTCGGCGACAGTTCCGGGGTCGCGACGTGCGTGGTCTCGGCCAGTTTGCAGACGAGCACGGTCCCCGCGTCCTGGCCGATCAGCAGCATTTCACCAGACGGTGAGAATCGAGTCTGCAATCCGCCTGCCAGGAATGTGTGCGATCCGTCCGGTGGCGACGTCCCACATGGGTCACGGGCTCCACATATGCTCGATGCCGCGAGCGCCGGCCGTCCGATGTGATCGCCAGCGACGCGAAGTTTGTTTCGCGGCTCGGCCTCTGCAGGGTGAAGTCCAGCTCGCCCGTGTCGGCATTCCAGAAGCTCACCGCGACTGCGACGAGCCGGTGACAAATCCCTTGCCGTCGGCTGCCACTCAAACGCGCTGCCGTGCATCTGCTGCGACTGAAAGTGGCGCAATGCGCGGCCAGTCCTGGTCTCGTACACCTCAATTCCGACTTCGCCCGGAAACTGACGGTCCCCGCCCGGAGACGAGGCTCGAGTTTGGATCGCAAACGATTCGCCGTCCGGGCTGAACGATGGTCGATGCGAGACATGCCGGGGCACGTCGACCTGCGCCAGCAATGCGCCGGCGGCGACGTCCCAGGTTCGGAGCACGGCATGCTGCGAACTCGAATCATCATCGTCGACCGATCGGGTGACGACGTACCGCTCGTCTGGTGAAAACGTGATGTCGTCCGTCGCCGGCTCCTTGAACGCAAACGCGGTCGGCGGCGTCAGCGACTCTGCTTTCCAGCGCTGCGACTCCGTCGCCACGTCCCAGACTTCGACCACCGCGCCGGATCCCACGGCCGCGAGTCGGCCGGAATCAGACAACGCGAACGCATGGCGAAACACCGGCCAGTCGCCGCTGCGGAACCGAAACGAGCGAACGAGCGCACCATCCTGCGTCCATTGGGTCAGCATCCCGTCGTCGTGACCTGCGAGGATCTGCTGACCGTCCGCACTGAAGCCGACGCCAATCACCTTGTCAAAGCTCGACCTGCGCGAAATCGCGAGTTCCTCGCCGTTCTCGGTGTTCCACAGCCGCACGCGGCCGTCGCTGCCGCAAGACGCGATCAGCGCACCGTCCAGCGACCAGTCCACCTTCCACGGCAGGGCCGTATGTCCGTTGCCGGACCACACCTCTCCCCCCGTCGCCATGTCCCATACCTTGATCGTCTTCCCCTTGCCGCAGGAAACCAGCCTTGAACCATCCGGCGCGAACGCAACGCCGTAGGTGTATCCCTGCTCATGCCCCGGCAGCCGGCGCTCGACCTCGTTGCGATCGCGATTCCAGACAATGATCCCCGGCCCTCCCTGTTCGCCGGGCCAGCCGCACCACACGACCCGCCCGCCGTCCGGAGAGAATTTCACATCACTCAGACGCTGCAATTCGCCGGGAATGACCTGCAGCGTTGAGCCGGCGCGATGTCGAGCAGGCGGATCGTCTTGTTGGGGAAGTCCGCGACCGCAATGGTGTGACCGTCCGGCGCGACGGCCAGCGCCATCACGGTGATCGCATACTTCGCGAATTCCGGAGCGACCGCCGGCCCGGGGATCTGCGACATCCGCTTCCCCGTCGCCACGTCCCAGACCTGCACGATTCCGTCGTGGGCGCCGGTCACCAACTTCGTTCCGTCCGGCGTGAAGGCGACCTGCAGATCGTTCACGAACCCGAGCATGCCGTACCGGTAGGCGCGCAGAATGCGCAATTGTCGTCCGGTCGCGGCGTCCCACAGTCGGACGGTCCAGTCATCCCCGCCGGTGGCAAGCATACGGCCATCAGGAGAGAAGGTGACGCGGGCCGCGCCTTTTCCATCGGCGTGACCCGTCAGCCGGTACGCCAGCCGGCCGGTGTCCGAGTGCCACACGCATACTCCCGCGTATCGGCTGGCCGAGGCCACCAGCGAGCCGTCCGGCGAGATGGCGACATCGTTCACCTCACCGCCGGAACGGAGCGTCGTATCGCCAAGTTCGACTATGGATCGCGGCGTATCATCTGTCGCAGCTCGGAGCCGGCTTGCTCGGCTCTGCGGCAGTTGATACCGAGACAGTCGCAACGTTTGCCTCAGGTTCCGCTCCTGCCGCAACCTGCGGTCCACTCCTCTCGGATCTCATGCCGGGCAGCAACAGCGCCGCCAGAATGGCAATGGTAGTGACGCCGAAGCCGCGCACGCGGTCCGAGCGGGCGAGCCCGCCGTCCATGATCCGAGACAGGCGTCCCGCCAGGGCGTGTTGCGGCTGTGCCATGCCCACCGTGACGAGCGACTGACCGGTGCGCTTCACGCTCGCCGCGCGCGCCACCTCCAGCAGCGTGCGGCAGTAATTCTCGCTGGTGACACGCTGTAACAGCAGCAGATCGTCGCAGCATTCCTCGCGCACCGACCGCAGCTCACGGTTGACCAGCCACAGGATCGGATGGAACCACCACAGGCTGCCGATCGCCAGCTGCAGCCAGTTAACGAGCAGGTCGCCGCGCCGATGGTGGGCCAGCTCGTGTTGCAGAACTGCGCAGTAGCACTCCGGCGCCAACTGCTGGCGCAGCCCGGCGGGGAGCACGATCGCCGGTGAACGAACTCCGGTCGAGAACGGAACCGCCGCGCTCGTTGATTCCAACAGCCGCACAGTCCGCCTCAGTCCCATTTCGCGGGACAGATGATCGAGCTCGCTCTGTGCGTCCGGAACTGCGGGCGATGCAGCTGCGAGCAATCGCCGCAGCCGTCGAAAGTGAAACGCAGTCCACGCAATGACCAGGCCGCTTCCCAGGGCGTGCAGTAACATTCCCGTCACCGGCCAGCTCACAGGGAGAACGGCAGGCTGTTGCACCGTGCCGAGGCGCGTGCCCGCAGCCGTTAAGCTCGGTTCTTTGCTGTCCTGCAGGCGCGCGACGGGAGCGAAGTCCGAAGAATCGCCATGCGATTCAGTCGACGACGACGTCCGCATCTCGTCGGAAGCTCCTTCGCCCCAGGACTTTTCCAGCTCTTCGCCCCGAGGCGATTCACTCGCAATTGTGTGATTCGCGAGACGTTCGACTGGTTGATTGGCTGGCACTGGATCCGTGGATGACCACGCAACCGGCCATTGGGACCCACTGTGGCTGAAAATGCCCGTGGGTAGCGCCGCAGTCGGCGGCATGACAAACTTGGTCAGCGCCAGGAGCAACAGCCAGTAACGGAACGGCGCCGGTCGCCTCCGTGCCAGTCGCGTGACGGCCAGTACCAGCAGTCCCACAATTGCAGCTTGACTGGCGGCGGGAACGACCCACAACCGCCACGTCTCTCCGGCTCGCATCAGACCATCGAAGAGTCCGGACATATCACGGCTCCTGAATGAACACCGATCGATCAATGGTCTCGTGAAGCGCGTCGCCCCCGCTGGCGCCGCCTCGCTTCGTCCTGCCTCAGGTCCTTGACGAGCTGTTCCAGGTCGCGCAACTGCGCCGCCGTCGGCGGTCGCGAATCCATGAGCGAAGCGACGAGCGCGACTGCGTCGCCGCCAAACACCCGATCGCACAAGCCGCGCAACAGCGAACGCGCCGGACCGCTACGAGACACGGCGGCTTGGTACACAAACGCCTTGCCGCTGGGTCCCTTCTCGCGCGTCACGCAGCCCTTGTCTTCCAGCCGTTTAAGCAGCGTACAGACCGTCGCATGCGCCATCGGCCTGCGCTGCGACAGCGCTTCACGAATCTCGGACGCTGTCGCCGAGCCGGCCTGCCAGAGGCAGCTCATCACGTCCAGTTCGGCGTCCGGAAGTGCGTCAGCAGAAATCGACATGGAATCCTGGCTCAATGCAATCGAACGACGGCCAGAATATCTACACACGTCTAAATGTCAAACGTATTTAGACACAAAACGATATTCGGTGTTTGAGTTCGCTGATTGTCGCCAAGGCCGAAGAGTTTTCAGACCTACCTGCCACGCGGCATTTTGCGCCTATTATGAACGTAAATCGACACGCTTCGGTCACATCACCCAAAGTCTTCTGCGCTAAGTGGATCTCGATTGCACGAGTGAGTCGCACGATCTTTGACGGGTTGCAAGCGGAATGGCTGCTTATGCCCGGAGGCGAGCGCGCCTTGACATCTTCGGCCGTCGGTCGTCTACCGAGACGAGTTGCAACCCCAGAACCCCCGCGATACTGGCCGCCGTCTCGAACCGCAGGTCCCGTTCCTTCGACAGGAACCGATACAGCGAGTCGGTAGTGATGTGTGCATCCCTGCAGATCGCGTAGACCGTCAGGCTGCTCTCCTTGACGGCCTGCCGCAGTGCATCGTCGATCCGCTGAACAGACCGCCTGTGTCGCTGGTTTTCGCTTCGCCATCAGTGCTGACTTCTATTGCCGGAATTCATGTCGCGGAGCATACGACAATAGGTGTACGTCCAGAGTCGGACTGTGAATGTAAAATACGGAGAGGGCGTCAATACACGCCCAAGCCGGCACAAGCGCCACCCCACTTCTTCGCGGCGCGCTAACGACCTGCGTGGAACGAGTAGCGCATTCGGCCGCGCGCAGCGCCGCGGTCCGCGTGGCAGTCGATCTGGAGGCGCTGCCGCAGGGCGTAGGCGTTCTGCTCTTCAGTGAAGTGCTTCTTTCCCATGCAATCCTGCTCCTGCTTCGATGCCAGATCTGGAACAATCCAACATCCGCGGCGGATCAGGCAACAGGGTGAAGGTCAATGTTGGCCGGGTTGATGTCGCACGGCAGGCACAGGTACACCGGATCGACGATCACCACTTCGATGCCATCGGCGTCGAGGAACCGGTGGACGGCTTCCATGTTGAGCGGATCGCCGTCCCGCGCGGGTGTCTTGTAAGCTTGGCTACGATGACACCGGCGGCCTTGCGATCGACATAGAGGAGATAGTCAGCCGGACCGGACTGCAGCGGAAACTCGCGCACGGCGACGCCCAAACCCGCAGCGATGTTCATGGACCGGTAGTCCTGAACGATCCAGCTGCAGGCATCCAGTTGCCTGTCGATCTCCTGCCGTGCCTTCTGCTCCGGCGTCATGTGGGCCCTGGGGTGAGAATCGGAGCGATTCCAACCGCCTGAAGGATGCTACTTCCATGCAATCGCGGCACTGCACGGGCCCGACAGATGCAGGATTTCAAAGCGGCGAAAACCAGCGTCCCCGCACCATTCGCGGAACTCCGCACCGGTAAAATCGAAGGCATCGCCGAATTCAATCAACATGTTCAGCGACATCAGCAACCCGAACAAGTTGTCGCGGCGGTCGTCGTCGATCAGGTTTTCAATCGCGACGAACGCCCCTCCCTGAGGCAAGGCGTCATAGACCGCTCGTATCAGGAGTCGTTTCTTGTCGAGATTCCAGTCGTGGAGGATCATCCCCATCGTGATCACATCCGCGCGCGGCAGCGGGTCGGCGAAGAAGTCGCCGGACGCGACTTGAATTCGGCTCGACAGTCCCTTTGCCGCCACCGACTTTCTGGCGACAGGCGCGACCGCCGGCAAATCGAACGTAATGCATTGCAGGTGTGGGTGCCGTGCGGCCACGAGTTGTGACAGCAGCCCAGTCGCACCGCCGACGTCGCATAATGTTCGGAACGGTGAGAAATCGAACTTTTCGGCGAAAGCCTCAAAGTTGATGCGCGAGAGTCCCGTCATCGCACCGAGGAACTGCTCGAGGCGCGGGAGGTCGCTGTAGAGCTCTTCGAACACAGGCTTCCCGCTGTGCTTGACCTCGTTCTGCGGCTTACCGGTCCTGAGGGCTTCGGGGAGGTCATCCCAGAAGCGATAGAGTCGCGCGTTGAGCATCTTCAAGATGCCGCCGATGTACCGGTCGCTGCGTTCGTCAAGAAACGTCGCAGAGGACGCGGTATTGCGGTAGCACGCATCCGGGCCGTTGCCGTCGCGTTCCAAAACACGCATGGCGACCAAGGCATCGAAGAAGTCCCGAATTCCTCGCGGGTGAAGGCCGAGTTCTCGTCCCAGCTGATCTCCGGTGAGCCGCCGATCGCCTAGCTGAGTAAACACATTCAGCTCAATGGCAGTCAGCAACACTTTCGAGGACCAGAAGCCGAATGACGTCTGCAGGATCTGAGAGTGATCGGGCACGGAGCACCTGCGTAGTTTCTGGGTCGAGGGGAAGATGTGCGCCACATGGTCGCCGAAGGCGAGGAGCGCGTCCATGCGACGCCCACCGTGCGGACCACAGCGCGAGCGGCCTGCGAACCGCTGAGTACTGCAATCCAGAGAGCGCGGCATGAGAGGTCTCCGAGCAGGCCTCACACCGCAAATCCTTTGACCCACTAAGGATTTGCGTCTGCGCAACAAAAAACGCCGGGACCTCTCGCTCTCGGCGTTTCGCGTTAACCACTGGGCAGCGCCAATTCCGCTGCCAGAAAAGAGGCTCCCCTTGCCAAACCCTCTTCGTGACGACTCGCACACACCCCCTCGTTTGTAATCAAGCGCTGGAAAGCACTTACGAATTCCGAGTCTCGAACGGTGGCGCCGAGGCTCTGAACTGCTTTCGTGAATTCCAGCGGCACGTTAACAGACTGATTTATAGCGGCGCCACTCGCGGACTTTCTGGTTCGACGAGGGTTAGGCCCGGTAATCTTGAAGATCACCCAAGGCGATAGGCGGGAATGATCGAAATCTGAGTGCCGTCCACTACTGGTGTCGCGGGACCATCCGCCAGACGGGCCTCTTTTCGATCCAACAAACACATTCACGTGTTCCCGGACCGTCCCCTTGCTCCGTAAAAACGCGATCGCGCATACCCGGATACGCCGCGAACAAGCGCGTTCAGCCGCTTCCCCAGAGTGCTCCCCGCAGTCTGAACGGTTACATGGCTTTGGGCCACCGGTGAGGGACGTGAGAGCACCCGGATCCAAAACCATCGGCGGCTCCGGATCCGCTGTACTGCACGATGCCCTTGCGTTTCAATCTTTGTGACCGCTTTTCGAGTTGATCGTTTTTGCGTTCTGCGTGGTCCAGCCTCAGCAGGGCCAGGTAACTTCTAAGCAACGATCGCCGTATTACGCGACGATCTGCGGCAGACCAGTCAGCAATTCCTTCCAGGTCGTACCTGCGTCCGAAGAAGCGTACAGCTTGCCGCTGCGGGTGCCGAAGTAAATGCCCACCGGATCGAGCGAGTCCGTCGCCATCCCGTCCCGTAATACCGTTTCGTAGGCACCTGCCTGGGGCAGGCCACGTTTCAAAGCCTCCCACGAGCCTCCGGCATTTCGGGTGCGATAAACCCGCAGACGCCCCTCGGGAGTGCAGCGGAATTCATCGGATTCCATCGGCACGACGTAAATGCTGTCGGGATCGTGCGGATGAGTCGCCATCGCAAAGCCGAAATCCGACGGCACGCCGTGGGCAATGTCGATCCAAGTGTCGGCATTGTCATCCGACCGGTACAAACCCCAGTGGTTCTGCAGGAACAGGCGCTCCGGACGTGCCGGGTGCCGCACGATCTTATGCACGCATTGTCCGAACTCCGGAAACCGCTCCGGCATAAAGGTGACGCGAATACCCCGGTTGCGGGCCTGCCAGTTGCGGCCGCCGTCATTTGTCCGGCAGCTTAATACCCGCCGCGGAAATCCCGACATGCAGCTGCTCGGGATCTGTTGGATGCTGCAAAATCGTGCGCAAACACAATCCGCCCTGGCCTGGCATCCACCGCGAAGCGATGGGGATGGTCGAAAAGCCCGCGCACCAAAGACCACGTCTCGCTGGCATCCTGCGACTCGAAGGCCGCGCCGGCTCCACGCAGGGCAGAGCCGGCCTCCATGCGTCCGCCGGCCCCAGAGCGATCTTCCAGATGTTTTTGAGGGAGAGTCCTGATTCGGGAGGAAATTCGATCGCGGCTTCCAGCGGATTCGTCCAAGTCTTCCCGAAATCGTCACTGGAGCGCAGGTACGTCCCCCAGAGCGGGCTGCCGGTCGACGCCCATAGTCGATGACGGCCATTGCGATTGTCGTACGCCAGGGAATAAACCGCCTGCCCATGGAAGTAAGGGCCGGCGACGTCCCAGTGCTTCCGATCGGACCTGGATCGCGCCAGAAACGCGCCCTTCGTCGTGCCCAGCAACAGAAGCACGTTCCCGTTTCGAACCTCAAGGTGTTTAATTCCACGCAGCACCAGAGTGCGCGGTCTGGTCGGCTCTTCCCGCCGCGGTTCGCTCACAATGGCGACCGATTGAAGAGTCTCTAGCGTCGTTCGAACTTCGCTGGCCCGCTGGAAGCGATCTTTGAGGTCCTTTGCCAGGCAGCGCATGATGACGGCATTGAGTCCTGGCGGCACGTTCGAGGGCAGCGGCCTTGGAAATTCATGCAGAATGGCAGCGCTGAGCCCATAGGGTGTGCTGCCGTCAAACGGCAATTGTCCCGTGACCGCCTCATAGAGCAGCACCCCCAATGCCCAGATGTCGCTTTGGTAGCTGCCCGTTTCCCCGGTCAGGACCTCCGGCGCCATGTACGGCAGTGTCCCGACAATCGATCGGTCGCGCTCAAACGACCCCATTGATTGAGTGACGGCATCGACGGTCGCCTTGTCCAGGCGTCGAGCCAGCCCAAAATCCAGGACCTTCACGCGCCCGTCGTGCGTCACCACGACATTGGCGCCCTTCAGGTCTCGGTGAACAATCTGACGATCATGTGCATGTGCCAGGGCGTCCGCGATTTGGACTCCGTACCGCGTCACGGTTTCGGTTGTCAACCTGGTACCGCGCGCCAGATCGTTCAAAGGCCGGCCTTCCACCAACTCCATCACCAGGTAAAAGCCGCCGTCGACGCGACCAATCTGATAGACAGTGCAGATGCTTGGATGATTCAGTGCGGAGGCGGTCTGGGCCTCCCTCAAGAGGTGATCCTTGCCAACTTGTTCCAGCATGCTGGCAGCCAGTACCTTGACGGCCACATCGCGGTTCAATTCCTCGTCGCGGGCGCGATAGACGACGCCCATTCCTCCCTCGCCGATCTTGGCGGTCACGCGATATTGGCCGAGTTTTTCGCCGATCATCGCTGAAAGAGCCTTTCATTGCACGACCTCAATGACGGCCGAACGCCGGTCGCCGATGAGCGCCATTCAATCGTTCAGCATTCTACGGCAGGTTGACGGTTCGTGTCGCTCGACTCCCACCGCTTCGTGCCGTCCGTCGATCCTGCAAGATTATGCCGAGTCGTTCATCCAGTCGATCCAGCAGGAGTGCACCGACCACTTCATCGTCTGCGGCAAGCGGCACTTCGACTATCTGGTGAAGGAGTACGTCGATCACTACCACACCGAGCGTCCGCAGCAAGGACTTGGGAATGTGCCGTTGCGTATGCACACCGCGCCCCTCTGGCGTTCAAAGCCATCATGACGATTCCGCAACCGACCGCGTTCACCGGGTTGGTGAGGGGCATCGACGGAGAATATCCTTGCTGTCGGCGGAAGTTCGCGGACGCGTCGTAACTTGGCAGACGTCCCCGGAACATTACCTGTCATGACTCGCTGGCACGCCCCTCGGTTGCTACAAGGAATGCCAGCGCCGATCTGTGGCGTACGCCCGATCGATTCCGAGTTCAGCAACTGATCGTCCAGACGATTCCATGGCATTGTTGAGTGTGCGGGAACTCTCTTTCAGTTGGGGCGGAGTTCCGCTGCTCGATCGCGTCGGCCTGGAAATCAATCCCGGTGAGCGCATCGGCCTGCTGGGAAGGAACGGGGCCGGCAAGTCGACGCTGCTGAAGATCATTTCCGGGGAGATCCCGCCGGACGACGGACAACTGGTCGTTGCTCCGCAGCGGCGCATCGCCTGGCTACCTCAGGAAGTGCCAGGCGGCCTCGGCGCGGAAACTGTGGCGGCGCTTGTCGCGCAAGGATACGGAAACGATCCGGATCCCGCGCATCGCTGGGAAGCGGAGCAGGCAGTCGACCGCGTCCTCTCGCGAATGGGGCTCGATGGAACGCAACGCGTCGCCACGCTCTCGTCCGGAATGAAGCGGCGCGTGTTGCTGGCCCGCGCCCTGGTTCACGAGCCTGATCTGCTCCTGCTCGACGAACCGACCAACCATCTGGATATTGAGTCGATCACCTGGCTGGAAGGATCGCTCAAGAAAAGTGACTCGGCGCTGCTGTTTGTCACGCACGACCGTGCCTTCCTGCAGTCGGTGGCGCAACGCATCGTGGAGGTCGATCGTGGCCGGCTGTTCGACTGGACCTGCGACTACCAGACATTCCTGTCTCGAAAGCAACTGCAACTGGATGCGGAAGAACGACAGAACGAATTATTCGACAAGAAACTGGCAGCGGAAGAGGTCTGGATCCGGCAGGGAATCAAAGCCCGCCGCACCCGAAACGAAGGCCGCGTCCGCGCGCTCAAGGCCATGCGCCTTGAGCGCGCGCGGCGGCGCGAGCGATCCGGCAACGTGCAGATGCAGGCCGGCCGCGCCGACCCGTCCGGGCAGCTCGTTGTCAAATTGAACGACGTCTCGTTTCAGTACGACGACCGTGTCATCGTCCGCGGCTTCTCGACGCTGATCAGCCGCGGGGACAGGATCGGCATCATCGGCGCCAACGGCGCCGGCAAAAGCACGCTCCTCAAGCTGATCCTCGGAGAGTTGACGCCGAGCGGCGGCGACGTTCGCCGCGGGAGCAATGTTCAGGTCATCTATTTCGACCAGCTCCGCGAACAGATCGACGAGGACGCCTCGGTCATCGAGAACGTGGGCGAAGGCCAGGAAATCCTGTCGATCAACGGTGCGCGGAAGCATATCTACGGCTACCTGCAGGATTTTCTGTTCACGCCCGACCGCGCCCGCCAGCGTGCAAAGTCGCTGTCCGGCGGGGAACGAAATCGATTGCTGCTGGCCAGGCTCTTCAAGCATCCTTCCAACCTGCTGGTCCTGGACGAGCCGACGAATGACCTTGATGCCGAAACGCTGGAACTCCTCGAAGAGTTGCTGAACGACTACACGGGGACCGTGCTGCTGGTCAGCCACGATCGGACGTTCCTGAACAACGTGGTCACGAGCACGATTTACGTCGGTGGTGCTGGCGAGGTTCGCGAATACGACGGCGGCTACGACGATTTCGTGCGGCAGCGAATTGCGCAGACTTCGACCGAGGACACGCCGTCCCGCCCCGTGTCACGAGCGGCCGTAAACATTTCTGCAGCGGCCACGAAGCCGAAGCTCAGCTTCAGGGAGCAACGGGAGCTGGACGAAATCCCCGACAGAATCAGCGTGCTGGAGGCTGAGCAGGCCGAACTGCATCGCCAGATGGCCGATGCCGGGTTCTACAAGCAGTCGCCCGCCGAGATTTCTGAGGCGAGTCGTCGGCTGGAGGAACTTGGTGCGGAACTGGCACACAGCTACGAGCAATGGGTAATGCTCTCTGATCGTGAATGATGTACGTTTGAGAGCCAATGCGATTGACGGTCGCGAATCGACCCCGACGTGGATGAACGACGGACCACGGTGTCAATCCGCGCCTCGATTCAAAAGGACGATGTGTCCGAGGCACCCCAGCATGCTGCCGGGTGTAACCGCTGACCGTTCGTCAATGGTCACCGACGAAACGCCCCCCAGACCGGCCATGCGCCATCAGTTGGGCGACACATTTTGCTGATCGGAGCTGCAGGAGGTGTAATCCACCTCTGCGCCGTAGCCGAATCCCTTCGTGCGTTCGGTCGATGCAACCTCTGTAGATATTGACGTGGCGAAATGTACAGAGGTGTTTCAGACAGATGCCGTCTTTCGATTTTACAAGGCGTCGTCAGTCGATTTCCGCAGCGAGCGCCTTGTGCGCATCGATTGAGGGGGTGTCAGGGATTTCGAATGACGTCGATTCGCATATAGCGCTTGCGCCGGAGAGTTTCACACACCAATTTCGAAATCGACCAGCGGCAAGAAATCCGCGGGCAGTGTTCCCTCGTAGGTATCCACGCCATTGCCGCCATCGTAGACAGCCTCTTCGATTTCTCCGCCTCCCAGCGACAGAAATTCGAGCGTCGCGGTATCGTCTCCGCGTCCCAGCAGCACGGTGACGTTGGAAATCGTGACGTCACTGTCGTCTGTCAGATTCGCTGTCGTAATGAAGTGATCGTTGCCGACTCCTGCGTCTGCATAAAACAGCACAGGCCCTGTCCTGACCGTAATTGGGGTGGCCGCGGTTCCCAGTTCGATGTTCAGCACGTCATCTCCCGGTCCGCCCAGGAGCGTGCACTCGGAATCCGGACGGTTGTCACCCTTCACAATCGAGTTGACCGTATCGTTGCCCGCCCCGCCGTCTCCGAAGCAAATGTGCTGCCCGTCGATGTCGCTGGTCTCGCAGGCCAGTGTGTCGATTCCTGGTCCACCGCTTTGATCGCACAGGGCGGAGCCAGTCTCAGTCATGACTTCGAGCACGCACGAGAGGACGTCGTTACCGGCGCCGCCGTCACTGATGCAGCTGGCAAATCCTGCGACATTGGCTTTTGCGCAGGCAATTGTGTCGTTGCCAGGCCCGCCATCCGGCAGGCACTCCGCCTGGCCCCCTGAAAAGAT
>JAXMBS010000075.1:0-26044 GCA_046349775.1 Planctomycetaceae bacterium
CGCAACAGAGAGTTCATCCTGCAGGCGATGAAATTCGGTGCTTATTGGAGCATTGGAGTGCGACCACACAGCGAGCTGGTCGAGAATTCGGATCAGGGTGCTTCCCCTCCGCGCTGCGAGTTCGATGTTCTTGCGACGGGACATGACACTCACTGGCAAAAGTCGAACGGCGTGTGCACCCACAAATGGTACCGGAATCTTGGTGCATGCACCTCAAAGTGACGTGCAACACGCGAACACCTCTGCGGTTGCATCAGAGAGGATCACCCCTGTCGAATCGAGGTTTCCACCCGCTCTGCCTCAGATGTCGATGCACTTCCGCATCCCCGCAGATCAAGCGTGCAGGCATCAAGCAGCCACTCTCAGCGATAGGCCAGTGGCATTGGCGTGATGCTCCACGGGGATTACGGCATCCCCGGAGCTTCGCCGGTCGACTTCGCCGCCTCGGCGAGGAGGCCCCACAAAGGCGTCGGTGTGTCGGACCCTTTGCGTTCACCAGTCTCATCGGCAGCTCCGAACACCTCGCACGATTGGTAGGACTGCGACTCACTCGCGGGCAGATGATGGTTTACGCTGGAGTTCAACATCGGAACGCGCTCTCTTGACAGGCGCCTACGGCTGTCGGTAACATGCCTACTTATGTAGGTATCACACCCCAAGCGCCCGTCATGTCCCGAGATCTCCCCCCGCTCTCCGATACCCAGCTCGAGATCATGAATTTGATCTGGCAGCGCGGCGAAGCCAGCGTCTCCGACGTCTGGAAAGCGCTCGCCGAGCGCCGGCCGGTCGCCCGCAACACGATCCACACGCTGATTGTCCGCCTGGAGGAAAAAGGCTGGCTCACGCACCGCGAGGACGCCGGGTTCCTGTATGCCGCCACCGTCTCGCAGGAGGATGCGCAGCGCCAGACCGTCCAGCGGCTGATTGATACGGTCTTCGCCGGTTCCGCCGAGGAGCTGGTGCTCACGCTGCTGGCCAGCGGGGCCGTTTCAAGACCGGAGCTGGAGCGGATTCGTAAGCAGATTGAAACCGCGAAGAGGAAGCCATCATGACCGTGATTCCGACATGGGCGCTGCTGGTTGTGTTCCACGCGGTCGTCATCACGACCGGAGCTCTGCTTCTGACCGCCTGCTTGAGGTCGCGGCCCGCGCTGCAGCATGCCGTCGGCGTCCTCGGCCTTGGCCTGCTGCTGGCAAGTCCGCTGCTGGCGCTGGTGCTGCCGCCGCCGTGGTTATGGAAATCTGAGCCGGTCATCGCTGCTGCTCAAGTGCACATTACGTCACTTCCCGCGACCTTGGATTCCGTCCCTGAACTCGTGGCTTCGCACCGGACTGCCACGCCGGAGATGGCGATCGTCACGCTCGGCCACGAAATCGACGCGACCGAAAATCCCGTCGTCACCCGATCGGAAGCACCGCCGCCGGCCGCCGACGCGCCGCGCCTCTCCAATCGCGGCCCGGCGATTTTCACCGCCATCCGCAACCACCTGCCGCAGATCGGATTCGCCGCAGGCGTCGTGTAGTTCGCGGGCACTTTTCTGGTCGGCGGCTCGCTGGCGACAATCGTATCGTCGCGCTGGGAGCACTGCGCCAGTCGCTCACCGCGTGGCCGGTCGATCGGCCGATCCCGCATGCCGACGCGATCTGTCACGACCTCGGACTCCCACAATTGCCGCCGATCTGCGTCTCCCCGCTCGCCCCCACGCCGTTGGTCCTCGGCGTCCTGCAGCCGATGATCGTCCTGCCCCGAGACCTCGCCGAGACGGCCAATCCTGCCCGACTGCGCGACGTCATCCTGCACGAAGCGGCCCACGTCGCGCGGCGCGATCCGCTCGTCCTCGTCGCGCAGCAGGCGGCGTCGGCGCTATTCTGGTGGCATCCCGGAGTCTGGCTGCTCAATCGCAGCGTGAGCCGCGCACGCGAAGAACTCTGCGACAATCACGTGCTGCGCCGCAGCGACCCGGCCGACTATGCGCAGTTGCTCCTCGATTTGGCAGAAACGTTCAGCGGCCGCGGACTGGTCCTGTCACTGCTGGGCCTGCTCTCGCCGCGCTGGCGGCTGGAGCATCGCATCGCCGGACTGCTGGACCCGCGCAGGAATCGAACCACTCGCGCCGGACGGCTGTCCATCGCACTTGCCGCAGGACTGCTGATGACGCTGTGCCTCGCCGTCGGCGGCGGAGATGCGCGGCGAGGATTAAGAGCCGCGCCGCCGCCGCCGGCCACTCCGCCAGCGGGCGCCCCGCCCGCCGAACTCATCGCTTTCGCCGATCAACCTGCCGCAACCGCCGAGGCTCCGCCGGCACTCACCAAGGTCACGCTCCGCGGCACGTGCGAAGACGAAGACCAGCGCCCGCTGGCCGGCATCCATGTCCGCGTGTTCCGCTATCCCTCTCCCATCGATCCGCCGCTGCAGGTCGCGGTAACAACCACCGATCCGCAGGGCAAATTCGTCGTCGAGAATGTCGAGACCGATCCCGCACAACTGGAGTCGCGCGGCATCGCAGACCTGGTCGTCGCCGCCACGGCCGACAACTGCGCGTCCGCAGTGAAGTACGTCAACGACGAACAGCAGCTCACGAATCTGACGCTCACGCTCCATTCGGAGGCCGGCACGGTCTCCGGCGTCGTACGCGACGAGCAGGGCCAGCCCATCGCCGGCGCAACGGTGCAGTTCCCGAGCGTTTTTTCACATCCGCTGCCAGGAATCCTGTCGACCATCACCGACGAACAAGGCCGCTATGCCATCACGGACCTTCGGCAGTGGCGCGCCAGCGAGTCCGAAACAAACGACCCGAAATCGAACACTCGGATCGTCGTGACGGCCTGTTTCTTATATGTGCGCCACGAGGACTTTGCGGCCACACTGGGACAGTACACTGCCGTCCCGCAGAACGTCGACGTCACGCTCCATCCGCCCGCGATCGTCACCGGCCAGGTCCTCGACGCCGTCACGAATCAGCCGGCAGCCGGCGTCTTCGTCAGCGCGCAAGGCATTGCCCGGCACGGATGGTCTCAGGTCCGCACCGGCAGCGACGGTCGATACCGGCTGCTGCTCACGAAAGATCACTATAACATCTGGGCCGACATGCCCGACCGCATCGCCATCGCCGCCAAGGCGATCGAGGCGAAAGAGGGGAAAACGACGCCAGACGCCGACATCAGGTTGGTGCGCGGCGTGTTTGTGTTCGGCGCACTGATTGATCCCGCCACAAACAAGCCCATTGAACCAGATGAGCACATGACCGTCGCGCACTACGGTCCCGCCCGACCGCGCAGCGGCGCCGCAGTCTCGAATACCGTGGTCCAGCCCGACGGCTCATACCGACTGCGCGTGGCGCCCGGACGAAACTTCATCTATCTGCAGAGCGGCCCCGGAGGAGGCGTCGAGCTGGAGATCAAGGACGGCGCCGACGTCCACCACGATTTCCGGATCGGCGAGCATTCTGAGAACACGTTTGCGAGTCCCGATCCCGATATCGAGGTCGGCAACCGCATCCGCCAAGAGGCCCGCGACGAAGACGCCTCGCCAATCGACTCACCGGCAACACGCCCACATTGCACCGTGGCGCGCGGCGAGCGACACCGTCGGTCGGCTCCTGAATGAACTGGAACAGCAGAACGCGAGAGATGAAAGCTTCCGTGATCCATGGCTGAAGACTCTCCGCCAGATCGTCGACGCAGGACCGGCTGCAGTCCCCCGAATTGATCAACGAGCTGGACGCCACGACCGACAGCGCGGTGCTCCGCTGTCTCGGCTTCATGCTCCGCGCCCATCGGCAAGCGCGCCGTTCGGCTTTGATCCGCGCAATTCCGAAAACGCTGTTCCCTCTTGCTCCGATATGGGGCAGCTGGCCAATGACTCCGAGCTGGCCGCCTTCGCCCAGCAGCATGATCTGGAAGCCAATAATACGGGCAACGCATACGACTTCGGCCGCCCGGTCCGCGAAGTGTCCGCGGCCCTGGAGCAGCTCACCGGCCAGAAGTTCAACGAAGGCACTATACGCGGTACACCTGCACGGGACGCAAAGGCAAAAGTCGCTGCAACGGCAATTGTACGACCAGTGCGCGTCAGCTGGTCCAACTTTTGGGAGGAGCACTGGTCAGGGCTTGTCGATAATGCCGAGTATGCCCGTGTAAAACTGCCCGAAGCGCCCGCCGCCGCCGCCAACATCCTGCACGCCAACGTGCCGCGTTACAAATCCGGCGAAAGCTTCTCGAACTACCTCTTGGAGTCCGCCCTCAGTTCGCACGCCAGGTCGGCACGGGTGTTCGATCTCGACACCGGCCGCGGCGCCGCGGTTCCGCCGCAGTGGCGGAAGACAATCGGCGGCGAGGGCTACGGCCACTTCGTCGCGTGGGCGGCCGAACAGGGTTTCGACCTGCTCGGACACGAGTACGTCGTCGCCGAAACCGGCCGCCGCGTGTATGCCATCCGCCGCTTGAGCGGACAGTTCTGGGAGCTGGGAGACGACGCCTGGAAGAAAGGGTTCAACTCCGTCACGATCGGCGACCTGAAGCAACAGGGCCGGCCCGTTCAGGATCACTGGCTGCTCCACTGCGATCCGCAGACCGGCGACATCGGCCCGCTGGCGCGCGCCACCTTCCTGTTCCAGACGAACGAAGACACGCGGGGGATCCTCTACGTCGGCATCGAGGTTCGGGACGACAGCCTGCAGCCCGGTGGCAGCGCAGAAGGCGACAATGAGCTGACTCCCATCGCATTCAACATGGGCCGGCGGTTTGCATTCAGGTTCCTCGAGGAACTCGCGGCGCCTGACAATCGCACTCGCGCGCCGTAAATCAGTCCCCTGCCCATTGAAACTACGGCAGTTCCGTCAAACCCACCTGCGGCCGACGCCATGGTCGGAGGCGCCGTATTGGGTCAGCTTGTGCTTGAGGGACACGTGCCGCCGCCGCGACGGCTCACAAGAGTGGTCGGGGAACACGTCCTGGACGAATCGCTGATCGTAAATCCGGCCAACATGGGCATCGCCAATATCTGTCAGAATCTACATGAAGCCCCGGCCGCAACCCATCCGTCCTTCGCAATGGACAATTGCCACTGGCCCATTGTTCTCCATGTTGTCACAATAACGCTGCGATTTGCGGCGACGTTCTAGTTCGACAAAAACTCTTTGCAACAATTGGGAGGTGTCGGCGACTGTACTCATAGCGGCCCCAGACGGCCGCGTAACTTCCTCAGCCGGATGGCGCACGTACCAGTGAGCGTCTGCACCACGCCGGACACGGAGCAAAGCGACTCCGTGCCGCGCGAGACGCACTACGGTGGCGATGCCGAACGGCGGTTCACCCTGCATGCCCACAACGGGCCTGCAAAACCAAGGGCTTACCGACATGAAGCCTTACGATCTTGCTGCAGCCACCTCCGGGAAATGGCGCGCCTTCGCGCGGCGCCCACCAGCACGCCGACGCTGCCCGCATCGATCCGAGAGCATTCGCGATCGACGATCAACTCAACGAAATGCTCGCGGGTCTCGATGCGGCACCCCGCTGCGGACGAGCAGCTCTGCGCTTTTGCAGAATCGGGCGCTTTGCCATAGGCGCGCAGGCGCTGTTGCTCGGCGACTATTCTCGCCAGCGCATGCTTTTCGATGACATCCCCGCGATCGATGAGTTGATCCGGGATGACGAAAGTACGGTCGTCCGCCGGCAAACCACCCGTCGCGAGTGGCACTGCCTTTTGCCGACGCGGCTGCACGACGAGTCGTTTTCGACTATTGCAGTCGAGCTCGGGCTGACGCCCGGCGCTTCTCGGTCGATCGTCTGCCGCAGCCACCGGCCGCGGCTGCGGCTCTGCTCACCGAGGGGATGAACAGCAATTGGGCCGTGCCATAACGGACCCAGCGGCCACGGCCCGGGCCTTTGAACAATTCAGTCCCGCAACAGCGCGGGCCACAACAAAAGGATAGAGCCGATGATTGCGAACGACGACCAGCTAAACGGCAGTCTGCCGCGTGGACGACATTACGGGGACCGGCACGTCCGTCCGCCTCGCCGCAATGGAGCGAGGACACCTTTAAAGGCGACGTGCAAGTGCTGAACAAGATCCTGAAGGACGGCAAGGTCCCGTTGTTTCTCGGTCAGACGCTGGTCAAGTCCTTCGTGACTTGGGCTACAACAGCACCACGTCTGCCGTATGTGGCGACAACGCCATCCAGTGGGGCGCGACGGAAGTGCGGGTGTATTTCAACGAGGCGGGCAAGGGCACCAGCTACCGTATCGACGTAATGGTGTTCGACAACGGCCAAGGAATGGCGCGCACGTGCTCAAGGAGATCGCCACCGCCTTCGGCGAGTCGATGGTCTACGAGAGCCGCGACGGCATGGGCCGTTACGGCATGGGCATGAAAGCAGCCGCGCCGCGCGAGCCGGTATGCTGCCGTCTATTCCTGGCAGGAGTCGGGTGCGTTCTACGGCTCGACGATCGATGTGGAAGACATCGGCGGCAATCGCAGCAACCTCATAGAAATCACCGACCCTGAGCTGACCAGCGAGTTGCCGTCTGAAATCGCCGGAATCCTGACCTGCCCGATGGCCTACCCGAAGAACCCGCAAGACACGCAGGAGATCTTCACTGAGGACGCGACCGAGTTGCAGGAGCGGCTTGGCACTTCGGGAACGATCATTTACATGCCGAACTGCGACCGGCTGACCTATCGCACGACCCGGACCCTCGTCGACCATGCGACAAAGGAAATGAGCCGCATTTACCGCCGCCAGATCGAGAAGGGGCTGCGGCTATACGTCAATAACCGACTCGTCGAAGCGTTCGACCCGACGTACTGGATGACCTCGGCCCGGCATACGCGGGTTGAAGGACCCACCGTCAAGCAGAGCAAGCTTATCAAGAGCTGGCTGATCGACATTCCGGTGTCGGAGGAGCTGCAACGCACGGCGCAGTGTACCGTGCGGTTGTACGTCCTTCCCTTCGACGATTGGTGCAACCTGCCGCGCAAGGTGCTCAAGAACGACCTGCACCTGTTCGACGGCTCGATCGTATCGTTCATGCGCAACGATCGCGAACTGGAGATCGGCTCGTCATATCGCGGACTCAACATCAGCCGGCACAGCGACAACAACTGGCTGCGCCTGCAGATTGACTTCAACGGCGAGCTTGATGAGGCCTTCGGCGTCGCCGCCAACAAGCAGGGTGTGCGCCCGAAGGATTACGTGTTCAAAGCGATCCGCGCCGTAATTGGCGAGGAGTTGGCCGCGCTGCGCCACTCGATCAAGAAAATGAAGGCCGAGCAATCGGCAGGTCGAACCGGCTCCAAGGTCAGCGAGGCCGAACGCCGCGCCACCGACACTGATGTCCTCCAGGGCAAGGCGTTGCCGATCCCGGCGCCGGAGACAGATGAGGAGAGGGCCGCTCTGGAGCAAAACCTGCGTGCCCTCGCCATTGGCCTGAAGCGCGAAGGCGAGACCGATGAGGAAGCCTACGATCGCATCAACCAGTCGACCTATATCACGGTCTTCAAGCACGATGAGTATTGGCCCTTCTACCACTGCGAGTTCAAATTCGGCAAGGTGATCCTGACAATCAACACTGCCCATCCGTTTTTCCATAAGGTGTGGGAGCCGCTCAGCGCCGTGGCCAAGGCCGTCGATGCCGCCAATGAAACCGACAGTGATGCCGACGGTGTGCTCATCGAGGCTGACGTGGCCCGCAACTGTGCCGAAGTGGTGGTATCGCTGCAATTACTGCTGTTATCGCTCGGTCGCACGCAGAGCCAGATGAGCGTGCAGGACCATTCTGGCGACCACCGGCAGTTGTTCGAGAAACTGCGCAAGGAATGGTCGTCGAACCTCGAAACTCAGCTTAATGCAAAGTAGTGAGAGCCGAGGTCGAGCCACGTTCGAAGGGGGAAATGGATGCGGTCCACCGCGACACGGAGGATGATTACCTCGGCTTCACGGGCATCGTCAACCGGTGCCAGATTCGTAGAGTTATCCTGACGCGGCCAGAGGGGGACATAGTATGAAGACTGCCCACCCCAACCTCTGCGTAGCGTCGTTGCTCAGGCCGCCGCCGGATGAGTTCTTCTGTCTCGCGCGACGCAGTTCGCCAGCTCTTCGTCCGTCAGTTCGCTCGCCCTTGGGCCGCTGCACGCATCGAGGGTATTCCATGAGTCGGATAAGAGCCTGAAAGCAGTCGAGCGCGCTTCGACGTCGGCTTTCACGAATGGCTCGATATGTTGCGCTGGGTGAAGAGCGAGTTCCTCGATGCTCGGGCAGGCAGCAATCATGGCCGCAACGACGGTCTCCACCTGACGACGGGAACGGGCGTTCTTCACCTGGGTAATGAACTTGAACATCTCTGATTGCCGGTGCTTCGCGCGCTTCTCGATGGTACGCGTCCGCTCAGCCTCATTGTGACAGTCCCTGCACTGGTACATCCGCGCCGCCCCGACTTTCGACCTGCGGCGGAAAGCGTCGATCGGCTGCACCTGGTAGCAGCAGTGGCAGAGCCGCAGGTTCTCGTTCGAGGTGTCCATGCCTGCAATCGCCTCCGCCGCTGCGATGTGTCGCGACGAGATTTCCCTTTGTGGATCCTGGTCACATGTCCGCGTGCTTAAGCAGATACCACAACGGCGACGTTTGGTGAACACCTTTCGATTTGTGACGGCAGCAAAAAATGTTGCACCGCATTTACCATGCTTGCCGAGCACCCGTCGCAATTGCTGATTTCAACTCTGGGCAGCATCGCCCACGAGGAGACGGTACTCGTCAGCTCAGGCGATTCACTTAACCGATCAGTCCGAGCACAACCAATGCCAGTCCAACCCCACTCGCCATGTACATCATTGAGTGCCGCCACCGGTGCAGCGACGGTTTCTCGATCGGTGCACTCTGCTTCTTGATCGTGTGGTATCGGGTGGGAGCGGGCCGCAGTGGAGCGGCCTTGCCTGCGAACTCCGCGATCGATGCCCAGCCGTTTTTCGGCATGTCTGCGAGGTGCATCGCCGCCGCCGCCATCGCCGCCCGCAGAGCGACATTAATCGGTTCACCACGCTGCATGCCGGCCAGATACGTTCCAAACGCGTAATCGCCGCAGCGGCTGGTACCATTCACGTGCTGGACGTCGAACGCTGGCACCCGCCACCAGCGGCCATCAATACAGGCCAAGACCCCGCAGGGGCCGTCGGTCACGACAATCGACCGGACTCCCTGAGTTCGCAGGAACTTGATCCCGGCCGATAAGCCCCGCCCGGTGAGCAGCCTGATCTCGTCGGCGTTCAGCCAGACGAGGTCGCACTTCGCCAGCAGCGGGATCGTCGTCGCCCGGTTCGCGCACTGGTCAGCAGTCGGGAGCAGGCAGACCGGTCCCGGATGTGACTCGATCAGACGCCGCACGAGTCCCGCGTCGCGGTTGGTGAACGACGCGAGCACCAGGCGCGTGCCCGGCAACAGGAACGATTCGGCCGCCGCAATTGTGAGTGCTTCGTCGAGGACAGGCCGCGTCGTGAACGTGATTGTCGCTGGACCGTCGCTGCAACTGGGAACGATCACCGAAACCCGCGTTCGGCTGGCGGAAGCCACACGCCGCACGTCGGAAAAACTGGCATCAAGGAGTTGGCTGAGCAGATTGCCAGCGTGATCCGCACCCGTGATTGGCAGGACGACAATGCCCGACATGCCGGCAGTGAGTGCTGCTGCCGCTCCGTTGGCAGTTCCTCCTCCTGCAACGAGGCCGATCTCGGCCAATTGTTTGCCGGACGTGGCCACGCTCCCCGGAACGGGGGTCACCGGCAGATCGATCGTCGTCGGTCCCAGAAACACGGTCTCCCCAACTTCGAATCGCGCCACCATGATTTGGCTCCGTCAGACGGTCATGTTGTTGAATTCGGAGTGCACATGGGCATCTCGCGTCCTGTCGCAGTCCCAGACGCGCCGGGTGTTGACTGCGGGCGTGGCGGCATGGAGCGAGATTCCAGCTTCGCCACTCAGCACGCCGAGCCGCTGCCGATTCCTGGGCTCAGCCACACGAACACGCTGGCGGAGACGACCGCGGATCGACAGCGTGGCATTACGAGTGCCTCGTGCCGGACTACTGGAGAGAAGCCCAGAGAGCTGGTGATTTGGGATTCAAGAGGCATCGATTCGAGAGGAATTCGCAACCCGGTGCCATCGCCGGTCGCCGCCGAGATCACTACCAGAAAGCGGAGGACCGTCAAACGGCGCGAATCAGGGGTCCTTTGGCCGCATTATCGAGGCGCGTGCGGACAAGCCGGACCGCGGTATGATGGCTGGGACAAACGATGCACGGATTCCGTCAATCGGCCTCCGCCAACAGGCAGCCGACGTGATGAGACGAAGACGAGCGGCGGGCGAGGCTTCACCGTGACCACCGATCCGCAACAGTCGATGCCTCCGTGAAGGGCCCTCAGACGTGCCGCGGAACAAGATTCAGGACCTCAGAGACTCCGGCCGATTCAGCGACGCCGTGCGTCTGCTCATCCGACGACTCGATCGACTTACCGGAGCAGGAACGATCGAGGATCTCGAACAGGCTCGACGGAACTGGGCGCAGTACGTCAGCGGCGAGAACTGTCTCGTGCTCGAAGGGCTGCACAAAGT
The DNA here is from genome assembly GCA_046349775.1 of Planctomycetaceae bacterium. Lineage (GTDB taxonomy): Bacteria > Planctomycetota > Planctomycetia > Planctomycetales > Planctomycetaceae > JAEUIG01. Next base: position 10,601 of record JAXMBS010000075.1, read on the forward strand.
GACCGCAGCCGAGCGGGTCGCCCTGTCCCGCGAGCTGTTGAACTCGTCCGGCGTTAAGACAACGGCGGGGGGCGGTTGGAGATTGCTGAAGGGCAGACTCGGGCTGCTGTCCCTGCTCGACTCCTCAGAAGCTGCCACAGTGGAGCGGGTGCTTCGCAAGTTCGTCACTCTGGTGGGGACGGAGTGGAATCACAACACCGACCTCCGCGTGCGGGCGGTCGTACAGGCCGAAATACCCGTCCTGGCGCCCGACACGGCATCCCGACGCGAACCGTCGTTCATGACGGACCTGCCGGGAGAGCTGTTCAAAACGGCCTTTCGCACAGTCGCAGCGGACGTTGGCTGGATGCATCCCGGTCTACTCCTCGCGGGGGAGACCCGGCGGCCGGCAAGCAACGTCCGGTGCCGCAAGCAGAGGTCGAGACTTGGGTCATGTTCGCTTGGAACGACGCACAACGGCCCGACGGCGTCTGGCCAAGTTGACACTGGAACGGCTCCCCGGCGGCTGCGGCGTCCTGATCCGGATGCGCGCGCCTGCGGTTACGTGCGGATGGATCGAACGTTCTCGGATGGCCTGCAGGCTGCCTGGTTTGCGGCGGCAACTGCAGCCTCTGTGGGTCGCCCGGCAAGGCCAATTGTATGACGCCCGCTGGCGAATCGACCTCATGCCGGCGACGGAGCATCTCGCCGGTTGGCCGGTCGATCTCCCGCTTACCGGCCACTCGGCCGAAGCGGCGTTCGCCTGCGGGCTGCTGGCCCTGCACCCGGACCGGAACGAACCGCTCGACCGCCATTCGTGCATCACCGCCCAATTCGCCTCGCCTTTCGACAGACTGGAACTCGAGCGTGTGGAGGGGATCAGCCGCAAGACGCTGGCTGGCCGGCTGAAGCAAGAACGGATCACGCACGTCGTTGTCGCCGACGTTCAGGCAAAGAAAGACACGGCCGCCGCGGCAGGGGAGGTCCAGTTTTCGCGCGTGCGGAATCTTACAGAGGCATACGAGGCGCTCGCCCTCTGGCCGCGGATCACGCGGCACGTTCGTGAGAAAATCCACGCCCGCGCGACGGAACTGCGCCACAAGCTGTGCCGGCTGAATCCGGCGGAACCGGACGCGGAGGGGCGTGGGCGCGAGTATGTCCCGTCGCCGATGGCCGAGGAATTGCAGCATGAGGCCGTGCTCCGGGAAACAACGACGGAGGGTGCCCCAGCGGAGGTGCCGACACGGTCCCTGTCCAGCGCCGAGATCAGGCAGCTTGTCCATGGCCGCTGGCGTCATCCGAAAACACGCCCGGTCAGTCGGACCCCGTACAAGGCGCCGCGAATCCGGATCTTCGCCGACAGCGGAATCGGAAAAACTATCCTCCTTCTCGTGTGCGAACAAAAGATCAGCGGGGCGCCGCACGACCAGCTCATCCCCGTGCGCATCGGAAAGTCGCTCGGCGGGACGGAAGGGAGTTCGCTCTCAAGCATTACGTGGACTGCTGAACCTAAGTCTGTGCTGCGCAAGCTGCTCAGCAGCTATCTGACCGGTTTGATCCGGGACGGCATGACGGAGGCGCAAGCCTCGGATAAACAGATCGAATCCTGGTTTGATCGCGCGGTCCGGCACGGGCATGTCGTGCTGCTGCTCGATGCCGTCGATCAGGCGAAGCAGCTCGACGGACTCGGCTCGTTCCTGTCTTCGTATGACGTGCTGGCGTGCCCCATCCTGCTGACCGGCCGCAATGAGGCGCGGCGGCGCACGGAAGCATTCGATTCCAACAAGTGCGTCAACCTGCAACTGCTCCCGTGGACGCGCCGCGAACAGCGGCGCTATCTCGGCGAGCGGCTGGCCGGTCTCCTGATTCCACACGAAGACACGATTTTCGCGTGGACGGATGCGGCTGAGGTCCGTCGGCACACCTGGAAGGACTTGCTGGAAGTCCCGCTGCTGCTGAACCTCCTCAAGTCGCTGTGCTCGAAGTCCGCGGGACGTGGAACACTGGAGATTGACCAGATCCGCAACCGCTACGAACTCTACTGCCGATCGATCAAGCATCTCGTGAAGAAGGGAGAAGAGACTCTGCGCGACACATCGCTGAGGGTGTCGCCCTACCGAGTTCACGAAGTCCTCGGCCGAGTCGCCTGGTTTGCCGTCAAAGGTCACAATTTCAGCGGCGCAGTGACCGGCGAGGACTACAAGACGGTCATTGCAGAGTTCGAGGGCCTGATCGACGCGGTGCACCAGGTCAACCTGACGACGGCCCAGGGCCTGCTGGACCGCGAGGAACCGACCGGCCTGGAATTCCGCCACCGGTCATTCCTGGAATTCATGGCGGGAACTTGGATGGTGGAATGCCGGACCGACCTGGCGCGCCAGCGCCTTCCCCAAATTCCTGAAGATGAACGCCGACAGGTCCTGGACGACGTTCACCAGGTTCTCGATGATAACGGCAACCTGCGCCGTCTTGCCGAGACCGACAGCAGCGGCGAAGAAGCGCGCCGGTTCCGCGATCTGCGCGCCGACTGGCAATGGACGCTGCGGTTCGCCCTCGCACATGGGGCACAACTGAAGCCTTCCGGACACAACCAACTGGCACTGGAGTTGATCGCCCGCGGCAATCCATGGGTCGTCTACGAATCAATCGACCGTGACAAGTTGACGTACGAGAAAGAGATCGAGCAGGCCGTCCGCTGGCTTGTCCACCGGGACTGGAGCACTCAACGCGACTTCAGCGGCGCCTGCGAGGAGGAGGCGCCGCTCCCAAGAGACTCAAATGATCCGAATGACCCGCTGCTGAAGGTGCTGCAGGAATCGCTCGCCCGCCCGCGCCGCGACGGCGCGTGCCTAGTGACCGCCTCAGAACTGCTGGAGGGGACGAAGTTCGAGGACGTGCCGGTGGTGCAGGGCGCGCGGCAGTTCGCCAGTTGGGCGGGGCTGTTCGCCGGAGAGTATGGACAAGTGACCGAACACGGCCGATCGGCTCTCGACGGCTTCCTCAAACAGTTCGTCCCGTTCAAAAAACAGACGTTCAACGCGGCACAGTTCCATGGCGACATCTCGCCTGAGGACTGGGACTCCTGGGGGATCGCTGAACCGAGGCGGATCACGATACCTACCATGGAGGTCGCCGACTTTCCGGTGACGAATGCCGTGTGGGACCTGTTCGAGCCGGGACATCGCCGCTGGCGGGATAAGTACAGCGACCAGGACGACCAGCCGGTGCTGCAAGTGAACTGGTATATGGCGCAGGCGTTCTGCGCGTGGCTGACGGCGAACGACCCGGAACCGCGGACGTACCGCCTGCCGACGGAGTGGGAGTGGGAAGCATTCTGCCGCTGGGGACGCGAGAAAATACTGGTGGGGAAACGACGAGCGGACTGACCTAATGAACCATAGAGGGAGAATCTTCGAACCGTTACCCTTGCATCGGACGAATACGCGGCAGGAAGCGATCGAACGGTTCGACCGGGCAGGGAAGTGGCATCCGAGCCACAACGCGGCGTTGTTCGCGACGAGCAAAGGGAAAGAGGGAGTCGGCCTGCTGGACCTGCACGGGAACGTGTACGAGTGGTGCACGAACCGTCGCTCATCCTCCGGATCGTCTGGTCGGGTGCTGCGCGGCGGGTCGTGGTACCGCAGCGCGCTCTCCTGCCGTTCAGCGTACCGCTTCGTCTTCGATCCCGTCTACCGCAGCAACCACTTCGGCTTGCGGGTTGTGCGGTGTTCGTGAGCCGGCCCCAGTCGTCCTCCCTTGTTCTGAACTCTGGCACTCTGCCGTCTGAACTCTGTGGCGGGTCTGGGGGGCGATAGCCCCCAGTCGCGTTGAAATCTTCCGCCGGCCGGGCTGCTACGGCCACACAACCAGCGATGGCACGGTCCAGCCATCACTCCAGGACTTGGCCTCGCTCACCAGAGTCCGTTCCTTGCGCCACGGTTCGTTTAACTGCTCTTCGAGCGCGGTCGATCCGGCGTCGCCCAACAGATCTACCGCGGCGATCTCGGCGCGAGTCCTGTTCTGAACAAAACGCAGCTCCAGGTACGCCCGCCGCCTTTCCTTTTTCTTTCCCGTTCCCGTTTCTTTCGCGCCGGAGTCTCCCTCCTGATCCGTTTCCGCCCCTTTGCCCCGCAGCAGCCCCTTCTTGTGCCGGTCCCGATCCGTGAGGATCCGCGCATGCAGTCGGCAGCCGAGCGTGCGGCGGATCGCGAGGAATCGATCGGGACTCACCTTCAGCCAGTCCGTCAGTTGCCTGCCGGTCATGCGATCGAACAGCCAGCGCTCCAGAAAGTCGGAGTCGTTTCCGTCGAGTCGCTGATCGCGCGCGAGCGAGATCATGGCGATCATCGCATCGACCTTGTCCAATCCGCTCTCCAGAATCCGCCGCACTTTCTCGCGCTTGCAACCGATCTCATCGGCGATGTCGTCGAGCTTGTATCGTTTCACCTGTTCGAGGTACACGGCCTGCTCATCGTCGCTTGTCAGGCGGCCCGCCCGGTGCAGAAGCCGAAGCGCCTCCAGAACGGCCAGCTTCCGTTCCACTTTCAAGGCCAGCGTATGCACCTGGTAGTTTGTGATCCCCAGCCGGCGAGCAATCTCCGAGTCACTGAACCCAAGCCTTCGCGACATGATGAAATAGTCGTGCTCCATGCGAGGATTGTGCCGCATACGCCGGCTTCGCGGTCGAAGCAAAATTGTTGTGGAAGTTGACATCCGGGGCCGGTTCACGGGTGTCCGGCGGTTGCTGTTTGTCGTCCGGCGGCTGATTGCCGCGGGGCAAACCCACGGCTACGCTGAAGGAGGACGCCATGAAATGCCACGGTGCGGCTCGACGACCACGCGCAGGTCGACCTGCACCCGATCATGAGCGGTCGCCTGACCGATCTCGGGCGATGCACTGCGGCATTCGTTGTGAACCGAAGATCGGTCCGGGACAGCGTGACAGGCAGGTCGTTTGCTGTGTCAATCGATCACAGTAATGCTGACCACGACGGTCTTGGAAGCGTGTAACTTCCTCCTTCCAGCTCTCGCGGTTCCATACCACTTCCAGCGTCAAGTCGTGGTCGTGGGATCCTCAATGGCGCTCGCGACTGAGACGGCCGGGCGTTGGCTCGACAAAGGGCCTTGCGGCACGCATCCGGTGTCGTTCGCCGCATCCACTGCACGATCACGCGCCCTCAGGCAGTCCGATCTCCTGCACCAGAGACTCCGCGTAGGCGCTAGGCGAGGGATAGAGCTGCTCCACCAGTCCATCCCAGGCGTTCTTGCAACCGAATGCCAGTCGCTGCGGAGTTGTTCGCAATGTACTCATTGCGGGGGTCAACGTGATCGACTCGTTCAACATCACCCACCCCTTTCCGCACCGGCGCGGCTGGAGGCACCACGTCAGCCGCTGCGCTTTCGAGGGGATTTCTCCGACGGGCGGTCGAACGCGAAACCGCCGTCGATCGGCGTGAGCAGGACAACTCGTACACCTGTTCCGCCAGGAACCTCATCACCGGGCTGATCGCTTCTTCGACGCCCCGATCTGCTCCAGCAGGTAGGTCGTCCGCTCCAGCGGACGGACCCTGAGCCAGAGGGGATAAGCGGCAAGGCGACAAGCTTCGGCGGCGTCGGGACAGCATCCCCGATCCAACGGCCATCCGGCCCCTGCCGGTTGGGGTGCACGGCGACGCAGTTCAAGCGTCCCGGCCGGAAGTCGGAACCGTCTCGGGTGAAATCCACCAGCGCTTGCAGTCGATGACCAGGCGTGCGTCAGTCGACCGCGACTTGGACGAAGACGCTGCGACTTCGGAAACGTCCCACAGCTCAACCACCGCGAACGCCCCGTCGCACTCCTCCGGGAGCTCGGTCTTCACGGTCACTGTGCCGTTCGCCGACCAGTGGACTCCTCAATGCCAGCGGCGAAGTTGTGCTCAGGCAGATGCGGCCGCAGTGTCGGCTCCCAGCGATGGTTCGAGAGTTTCAGCAGCGAGATGCAGGCTTTCGTCGTCGCTGTCGAGGTCGTCGCGACTGGCTGCCAACGAGTCTGCAACGTCTGCCGATGGCGGCTGGAGTTCTGATTCAGCGGCGAGTTCCAGAACGTCGTCGTCATCGCCCAGGTCGGCGCTATCGGCCGCCAATCTGACTTGCGTCGGCCTGCGCCTGGTCGATTCGTTCTCCCGATCCTTCCGACGGGCGGACCGGTCGTCGACCCGCAGGTCGATCGGCCCCTCCAGCGTATCGAACTCCGCGAACCGGAACCGCCCGGCCATCAGGTTGCGGACGCACAGCAGTTCGCAGGCCACGCGTTGCTCAGCAGCTTCATCCGGCCGGGCCGGGCTGCATCTGGCTCAGTCGTCAGGTCAAACAGCTTCGGGTCGCCGTCGACGATGCGAACCGCTTCAGATTCGCCGAGCGCCCCGTCGCAGGGTGCATCCAGAAACGCCTGCTGATGCTGCGTCGGGATCACAAACAGCCGCGACTTGTGGATGTCGTCGAGCAGCGATCGATTTCCGGGTCTCCGTTGGAAGCTCGGCACTGGATCTTCCACGTCGTCCTCGGCGGCTGTCGCCGCTCCGTCGTGTCGAGAAACTCTCGAATGGAGTCCCAAAGTCGTGGATCAGACGGATTCATGTGAGTGCCTTTCAGCATTCGTCCGCGGCGGCCCTGCCGAACGAGGTCATGATCCCTGGCGCGCGTCCGCTTCATCAGGCCACTGCCACACCGATTTGGGATGAAATTCACCCGAAGCGAGCGATTCACCAGTTACTGTCCGCCAGAACGTTGAAGCACAAGAACAAGGGAGGCCAATCATGAAAACCGCCAGCTCGATCCTTCGCCAGCCCTTCCACAGGGACGACGGCGACCTGCTGCTGACGTGTGCCGACGGAAGCTGCCTCGCCGAACTGACGTTGCCGGGTAGTTCGATCATCGCCGAGGTTGAAGTCGTTCTGCAACCGCGCGACGGCCGGGGCCTGCGTGCGGTCCGCCGATCGCCACCCGCGAGCAGCTGCGCCTGTTCCCCCTCCCCGGCGACGCGCCGCACAGGCCGGTTCTGGATGCCAGCGGGTATCTCTGCGGAAACGGCAAAGCAGTGCCGCCAGGATCGTCGGCGATACGACGGATGACGCGAAACCATTGATCGTCCGCCGGGGAGAAACTCAACTGAGAGGGCCGGTATGTTCGTTGAGCAGGTTCGGCGACGCTGAAGAAAGCAGGCCGATGGACCTCTGCGCTCAAAGAGTTGCTGGAGGAGCTTGGCGGATACTGCTGGACGACGTGCGCGAATTAGCCTCGGTTGACCTGCTGTTGCAAGACGGGCTCGGTCCGCTTCTGGCCGAGGCGTTGCAGTTGATGGCTGCTTGCTGTTACGCCCGCGCAAGAGGTCGATCAGTCCTTGACGAGTTGATCGAGCAACTCTTCGTTGCCTCGATTTGTCACAGTTAAGGCTGCGCATCGAAGAGCGGAAATCCCCGGCAACCCCCGAAGACACCGTCGCGTTACGCACCAGAGCATCCGCCTCCGTGCCGAAACAGTGCGGATGTGGCACGTCGAACCGGCACGCAACAAGAATTGTTGGATCAGCTCATGGCGATCGTCACCGGCTACCGCCAGTTGTGGAGACTCGAAGTCTGGGACGATCTCGCGGCCGCCCGGACGAGTCGTCGGCCGGCAGCGTTTTGTGCTCGGCGCTGCCCCAGTGGTGCAGGTGCTTGCCAATCGTCAGGACCGTGTCCCGTGCGGCTGGCTCGATCCGGCTCTTAACTTTGTGACGACGCTCGCCACGCACTAGATGGGTCGTTTCCTGCAGCCGCCTTTACGACGCAGACCTGGGTCCTCCTCGCGAAGGATGACGCGGACTGTACGATCCCCGATCCCGACGGCATCCTGTTGGCGGCTCCCGCGTCGATCACCTTTCGGGCGATCAGCATGCTCCCGGCAGCTGCGGTGCGTGGTTTCCGCATCCGCTCCATGCCGCGCGCATCGTCCCTGATGACAAGTTCGAGGCCGCGCTCCGCAGCGCATGGAATGTCGTCCTCGATTGTGAAGGATCTGTCGGATCTGCGCATGAGGACGTCGCACGGACCCTGTCGATGGTCGATGACTCCTGCGAAGCCGATCCACGAAAGCGGACGAAGAGATGAACAGCCGGATGAAAAGGGAGAAGTGCGTACTTGTTCATGCAGTACCGCCGGTTGCTGCTGTGGACCCCGCTTACGGGAGGCAGCGGCGAGTTGGCCCCACCGAGCGGCCCGGCAGCGGTCACGCACGCCGCTGGACCTCAGCCGTGCGGCGACGGCCCAGTTCAGCGGCACGCGTCCCACGGGACCGAACCCGCTCCTCGGGACCGTCAGGCGCCCTGCGCCCAGGATCGCGTCGTCGGCACAACCGCATCGCAGAGTTCGTCGTCGCCGACAGCCGGGCAACGGCCACGACGAACAGCAGGCCTCGCGCTAGTCCCGACGCCTGACTTCGCTGACGAGTTCAAGGCGTTGTCGAAGTATTCCCTCATCACGGAACGACTCAAAAAGCACGTCTTCGCCCAGACGGAAGAGTGGTTTCGCGAAATGCTTCGGAGTCGACAGCTACATTCTCAATCCGCTGTCCCGTCCGTCACGGCGTATGGCGATGTTGCACCGTTGACGGACCGCAGCGGGCGCCACCCGAGCCGGTGCCGCTGACGGACAGGGAGCGTGACAACCTCGTCCTCGGCCGACTGCGCGCTGATCCCGTAGTCTGCACGCAAGAGCGGATGCCAGTGCGACCCGTGCGGATCGTTGCGGACAGCGGCCTTGGAAAGACGACGTTGCTGCATTGGATGGCGTGGAACATCTCCAGAGATCGCGACGAACGGATTCCCATCCTCCTGCAGGGACTGACGTCATTGTGGAAGTTCCGCAAGATGCATTCCTCGAACGCATCTGCGAGCGCTTGCATCCCGGAGGCCGTCTGCGCGCGGGGTGACCGCATTGGTGGCTCCGGAGTCGATCGCGGCGAAGTCGTCTTCCTTGATGCGGCTCGACCAGATGTCGGCCCATCAGGAAAACGTCGACACGCTGTCGATCGCTTCGGAGTGCGCTGTGCTCTTGACGTTGCGGCCTGACTCGCATCGTATGGCCGAATCTACCCCGTGCAGACGCTCGATTGGGACACGATTGACCTGAGAGCCGTTCACCCTCGGAAGACGCGCCGATACAGGCAAATATGCGGATCTCTTCTTTCGCCTCCTCGAAAACGATGCCCGTGACGCCGACGGAAGCATCCTCACCATCCCGCTCTTGCTGCATCTTCTCCGACAATACGCGGAAGTGAACCGGCTCGGCCTGCCGGGTTCCGCGGCCGGCCTGACGGCGTTTGGCAACCGGTATTCCGTGTTTCACTACGTGATCACAGAGCCGGCGGGCTGATCGACAAGGGATATAAATCAGCTTGAATCCGCCGAAAAGGACATCGAAGCGGTTTCACAGCCATGACGACGCTTTCGAGCTCTGGCCGATTGGCTGGTGGATTGTCTGCCGGCATTACTTCGGTCTTTGCAGATTGCCGGGCGGCTCTTTCAAGACTTGCTTAAGTTTTTGAGCATCTTCCATCAGTCCATCGATCCGAAGTCGGTGAAGTCCGCGATCAAAGCAGTTGGACGTCATTACCGCGCTCGGCATGTTGAAGACACGACGATCGACAGCCTGACCTGGCGTCGCAGTCGTTCTTCAGTTCTTCGCCGGCTGCGCGCTGGCCCAATTGTTCAGCGACCCGGCGAGGCAACAAAGTGCTCTCAACGCTGGACGAGGCCGCTGACGGCGAGCACCCGGAACGTCGCGATCCGTGGCAGTGGACGCTGCGGTTCGCACTTGCTATAACCGTGGAATACCTATCACAATGAACTCGCGCGGAAGCTGATCGACGGTAACCCGTGGAGTCGTGTGAATCGATTGAAGCGGACATGCTGAAATACGATGAGAAGATTGAACATTGTGTAAACTGGCTCGTCCATCAGGACTGGTCGCTACCGCCCGTTACCGCCAGGCGGTTACCGTCGGTGCTTCTGTTCCAGCTTTGTCCGCCGACCTGCTCTGTGCGTCGAAACTTCGCTGGAAACGCAACGTGCGGAACAGCGGTTGCGTCGTCACAGGCGCAGAACTCCATCAAGGCCGGATTGTGGACGAGATTACCGGTGATTGGCGCCGCTCACAAATTCCGTCTGCGCATCCGAACCGTCAACGCAGGAATGCGGATGCGATTGCCGGTGCAGTGGGCCGAATCGAGTTCCCCGACCTCGTCTACCGCTTTCGCGGGGAGCTGTCGAAACTTGCTGTGAACGAACAGGTTCTGCTGGACCGGTTCCTCACCGAGGGGTTTGTCCGTTTCGACGGGCAGGTATTCAACGCACGACAGTTCCACCGGAATATCTCGCCGGTACACTGGGCCGCGTGGGGTATCGACAATCCAACGAGGATTGAAATATCCCCAATGGAAATCGCCGATTTTCCCGTGACGAACGAGGTGTGGGAACTATTCGAGCCGGGGCACCATCGGTGGCGGAGTGAATACAGCAACCAGGACGACCAGCCGGTGCTGTACGTCAATTGGTGGATGGCACAGGCGTTTTGCGCGTGGCTGACGGCGAACGATTCGGAGCAGCGGACGTACCGCCTTCCGTCAGAATGGGAGTGGGAGGCGTTCTGCCGGTGGGAAAGGTACACCGAGTATTGGTGGGGAGACGACGAGCGGACAGGGCTGGTCAACTACGAAGAATGTCGCCTGCATCGAACGAATACGCGCGGAGAAGCGATCGAAAGGTTCGAGAAGGCAGTGGAGTGGCATCCAAGCCATGGCATTCAGGGAGTTAACAATTCCGGATTTGTTGGTCCTCCACGGAAATGTGTGGGAGTGGTGCTCAAATCGATACGAGTCGGATCGTCTAGTTGTGTGTTGCGGCGGCTCGCCGTGGAACGACCACGCGACTCTGTCGTACGGCGGACCGCGTCGGCCTCGACGACTTCCGTCATGACAACATTGGATTGCGCGTCGTGCGGTCGTGTTGAGTCGGGCCAATCCTCCTCGTCGTTCAGGCGGCAGGAACTGCGCCTGAGCAACTGTGGGCGGACTTGAGCGGCTCTGCCGCCCTCCTCGTGTCGCGGTCGGAAGCCCAGTTCTGCACTCCGCATCAAGCCATAGATCAAAACCACCCCAAACCGCCGCTCACGGTGGCTTCTCTACCAGCAGACTGCGCTGTGCGCGGCCTTTCCCAAGTCCCTCCTGCTACGGAAGTTGCTGCCATGACACCACTCGCTGTTCCGCTCCCGCCATGGCCGGCTCTGCCGAGAGCCGAACCTCACCAGAGTCTTAACGCAGACGCCGGTCAGTCGGACCCAGCGTCGCCACGCCGACGCTCACGCTCGCCGCAGCTCGGCGAGCTGCACGACGTGCAGAGCGCCGCGCAGGCGGACCGTGACGCCCGAGGAAGCGCTGGCCCGCGCTGACCGGCTCGCCACGGCCGATTGACACTCAGCGTGCGCGCCGCTTGCCGACAACTGCCTGCGGGCCGCGCGAGCGGCGGCGTCTTGTTCCATTGTCTTGCGACAGGTCGCACCGCCGCCATGTCCGCCAGTACGCTCATGCGCCCGACCTCGGAACGCGCCGCCACGACGCTCGTCCTGCTCCGTGCGGACTTCGAGGCGATCCTGCGGACGCTGCTCCTCAACCCCGGCACGTTCGCGGTCGCCGGCGTGCGCCCGCCAGCAGGGCGTCCGTCGCACGGGAACTTCTCGCCGGCACGTGGCGGCATCATCGCGACATGCCGCGGGGAGATTCGCGCCCGCCGCTGGACGACTGGATCGTGCAACCAGTCGCCCCGGCCGGCGGCCTGAGCGCCGCGGACACGGCGGCGCTTCCGGCCCAAGCGGTCACACACACTGGTCGTGCTCGTCCTCGATCCCCGGCGGCGCGATGAGCTCGCCGCGGTGATCTGGGACGAGGGGGTGTGAGCATCCCGGAGCGCGTCCTGTTCGTCGGGGCCAGCGGGTTCGCGATCGATGCGATGACGTCAGCAGCGGCTTCCTCACCGATCGAACCCGGCACAAGCAGTCTGCGCGCTCACGCACACGCCGGGGCGGCAGGCCGAATTCGACCTGCTCCGTTCGCAGCGGGTCGCGATCGTCGGCGCCGGGCAGGGCGGGGTGCAACTATGGTCTACCTGGCTGGCGGCCGCCGGCGTCCGCCAACTGACTGATCGACGGTGACCGGATCGGCCCGGAGAACCTCGACGCCTTGCCGTTTGCCGCTGCCGACGGCGTCGAGCTGCCCAGGTCGAAGTCCTGGGAGAGGCGGCTCATCCGCAACCAGCCCGAAGCGACGATCTCGTGCGTCCTCGGCTCGATCTCGGCGGGGACCGGTTTGCGGGTCCTTCGGGAACAACGCTTCGACGTCGTGGCGACGTTCGTCGATCAGCCGGTCCGCGCGACTGGCGGCGGCGGTCGCCTGTCAGGAGTCGCTCACCGCGCTGGACGTCGGCGCACTGATCGAGCGGACCGACGCGCCATCCGGCGAATGACGGCCGACGTGCGGCTGTTCGACCACGTCACGGATGTGCCGTCTGCGTCCCCCGAATGGAACAGCTCGACGATGCGCTCTACGGTGTCGGCCCGCCGGGGAAGCCTGCTGCGGCCCGCGACGTGACTGGCACGAACTGCGTGCCGGCAGCCTGCTGCATCTCAATACGCTCGCGTGCGGCCAGCCCGTCGAGACGTGGCTCGACTTCCTGACCGGGCGTGTGGGGATGTCGGTCTGGCGGATGCGCTGGACGGCCAGGCGGGCGCCGCAGTTTCACTCGGCACTCGTGGACGCGGCGTCCGACTGCCCGTTCTGCCGGGACGCGGCACCGGCCGCGTTTCGGCAGGCGACCCTTAATGACCGCCCGAGTCACATTCGCTGTCCAAAACGAGTTTCCGGAATTCGGTCACCGTCAGCAAAGCTGAACCGAAATCCGCCGGACGAAGACTTGGAGTTGAACGGGTGAAATCAACGGCACCCGTATCCGCGTCTGAGACCGGGGAAGGACGTCATGGCCCTGCGACTGATGCGACTGGTTCGCCCGGCCTGTTGATCGACGTTCTTGGCGATCGGCGTGTACAGCCTATTCGTCGGCCAGGAGTCGCCGCTCTCGGCTGGCGATACCGTCGACGATTGTTTCCACCAACCTCACCCTGAACAGGAGACTCCCATGAAGACCAATGAAACGTCTGCTGCGGTTCCGTTCGATCAAACTTCACCCGGATCGAGACCACTTCCGACAAGGGGAAGTGATTGGCGTCCGCTATGAATCGGCCGGCGGCGTGGCCGTCATCAACTGGAAGGCTGTCGGCCGCGTCGCGCTTGTCGCTCGTGTTGATCGCCGTCGGCCTTCTGGTTCGGCCTGCAGGTCGGATCGGGAGTGATCGCCTGATCGCCGGCTCAACCCACCACCTCCGGCCAGTATTCCAGCCGCCGACCCCGGCCGCGCGCAACCCGGCCGCCGGGGTCAGTGTGTTATCGCCGTGGGAATCGCCGGAGATCGCCCCGGCGGTGGTCGCTTGCACAGAAACACCTGTAAGATGGCATTTCCTGCCGGCTAACTTCGCTGCCAATGCATTCCATCCTGCGGACGAATATGGCCGAACCAAGCGATTCTCTGAAAAAGAAAACGTATTGCAGCCCCGTCTGAAGGACGCGGTTGATGCGTGGTGCAGTACGCATCGCCCGGGCTTGTTCCGACTGAACTGGTCCGGTTCCGGTGACGGATCAGACGGCAATCAACAATGCGTCGCGCTGGTGCAATATGCGCGGTCGGTCGGTTGCGATCCAAACGACGAAGTTCTCGCGAACGCGTTGCGTGAGTTGCAGGCCGCAAATCACATTGAGGACGCGATTCCGCACATCTTGCAGGACAACTCGGACGCGTTGTCCATGAGAACAATGAGGCCAGCAGCAACAGTTCGCGCAGGCCGCCAACCTGATGGTCAGGCTGATCGAAACGGTCTCGGCGGCCGTCGAATATCGACGAAGGCGGGCAATAATGTCGGTCGTGAGGCCGCCGCCGCCTCGGCAAAGCGGCTAAGGCTTATTCTGACGCATGGCCCTTCTCAAAACCGTTATCGCTCAGGGCAAGCGATCTGCATGACCGTGCGGCATCCGGCACCAGCATACTGGCGGTCGCAGCACGTCACACGGAATTCGGCGGTAACGATCACCTGACGGCATCGGCCTGGCTCATCCTGCGCCGGTTGCTGACGCTCCTCCCGCAGCGGGATGTTGAGCGCGATCAAGGCCGCTGTGGTCGAACACAATCGCGGCGGATGCTGTTGTATGGCGTGAACGACCGTGACCGAAATCGGCCGGACCGCGGATATGTCTGCCCGGTGCGCGTCGAAGCGGCCGCCGAGGGTCAATGGGCGTTCTATCCGGACCCGCTCGCATTCGGCGTGACCGTGATTGATGAGTCGATGCAGACCAGTCTCGCCCTCGCCTGGCGCACCTGCGTGCAAAGTGTCCGAGCAAACAGCAACGCAGTCAGTGGAATCAGCCTGCGGCTGATCCCGGAATTCCCATTATGGGTTCCGCGGCTGGAGGGTGGGTCGGCCTGTGGGCTGATCGCCTGCACGATGTACGCCACGGCCGTCCAGAAGAACCTCGACTCCCGACGCACCGCGACATGCAGCCTGCGGCTGGCAGACGGCGCGCCGACAGACGGGGACTTGGAGCCGGAGCAGGTCACTTTGAGCCCGATTGGCCGTTTGCCCGCGAAGTGGAGCGCCGTATGCGAAACGGACATTGTGGAGGTCGTCCTGATGCACACCCAGGCTGAGGCCTGGAACTCGTCGCACCCGGCCTTCCTCCCGCCACCGGAAGTCACCGGCGCGTCGACCCTGGCCGAGCTCTACGCCCGGCTCGAGGGGAATCCTCAGAGCGAGGATCTGCTCGAGCGGCACGCGGCGATCGTGGCCGGCGAATGGGACCGCATCCTCGACGCCGTTCCCGGCAGCGACGCACCGGAACAGGATCGCAACCTCAACGCGACGCACCGCTTCGATTGTTACGTCAGCCCGACCTACAGGATCGAGCGGCCCCGACGGCGTGAGGACGAGGTGCAGCTCCAGCAGCGCGAGCGCACCGCCGTGGAAGAACCCGGACAGGACGACGACCAGTCGCTGGACGCGGCCGTCCCCGGCTCGTCCGAGAACGCGTCGGCCGAACGGAAGTCGTCCGACGACGAGTCGCTGCTGAACCTGCTGGGGATGATGCACGAGACCACGGTCTGGGACGGCGCGCCCGACTGGCTACGCGAAGCGCAGCAGCGGGGATCGCGATCGCTGGTCGGCCATGACAACGCCGGGTCCGGCAAGACTGTTTTCTCGTTTCGCCTCCGGCACGTCGCCGCCGGCGCCGACTCCCGCCGGCGATTCTTCAAAGGCCGCGCGCCCCTCGTGATCCGCTGGGAAGGGGAGTGGC
>JAXMBS010000076.1:0-26009 GCA_046349775.1 Planctomycetaceae bacterium
CGATATTGCTCCGCAAAACCCAGGGCAATTCGCGATCGTCCTCGTGCGATTTCCTCTCCGTGCCACGCTGTACGGCGCCTTGCTGCTCCAAATTCTGCACCGTCCAACCCCGACCCCATCGGTAGTCTTTCGGGGTTACTTGCAGACAGTGCTCGTTGGCCACCTCTACGCTGTTCCCCATCCACTGACAGACAACGTGCGACGGCTTGACCTTCGTCAGTTCCGTCTGGCGGGATGCTCGCAGGTTACCCGGTATGTCGGGATTTCATACCGCAGGGTGATCCACGGGAGTGCGATCCACATCGCCACATACCAAACAACGAGCAGCACCACGACCGCCAGCGACAGCAAGGCGCGTCTGATGTTCCGACGGTGTGGTTGAACGAACTTTATTTGTCGTCCGGCTTGTCGTGGAACTCACCATTGTCCCATGTCCAACAAAGAAAGCGCCATACGCCAACCAGTGCGAGGGGGGGGTGCCACAGACTCCTCACGCAGCTAACGACGAGCGCTTACACCGATCCCGCTTGATATCGAGCCGGTGATAAACACGTAGACCCATGACCGGGCGTCTGCAAGAAGCAAAGCGCCAGATATTCCGCAAATCAGAGTGCCGACCAAGATCAGGAGCCACCTAGTTGGCTCTCGGTCTTCAATCGCACATCTGATCGTTGCACATCGTGTCAAGTCGGTCGCCGAGCGTGCCAATCCGCACGCTGTAGCTCTCCGCTGAAGCGAGATTAACAGCGGCATGCGTTTTGCCGTGTTGGTCGGCTGAAGATTCTGGCCGGATGGAGAATGCGGGTGCACCCTGCAGGAGGAGCAGCAATGCGTGCGTGTATATCGAGGCTCTGCCTCCCGGTTCTGTTGCTATCTGCCCTCTCGGTCACTCGCGTGCTGAGTCAGGACGCGAAGCCGCAAGCGGCGTTGTCGAAGAAGTCCCGGGTGTTGTTCTTGCACCACAGCACGGGGGAGTGCATCTGGAACGGCGGCGTCCCGGCGTGGTTTGATGCGTACAACGTCTCACAGCAGACGCATTATGACATCGAAGAACGTGCCTTTCCCAAAGAGTCTCCCTACGGCTGGGAAAACTTCCCGTACGACTATTGGAACATCTGGGTCAGGCATGCCGGGACGCGCGCGTATCGCGAAGAGCCGACGCTGGAAATGCTGACAAAGCAGTACCAGGTGATCGTGTTCAAGCACTGCTTCCCCGTCAGCAACATTGAAGCGGACACCGGGACGGCCGACGTCAGCTCGGCCGAAAAGCGAATCGAGAACTACAAGCTGCAGTACGCGGCGCTCAAGGCCAAGCTCAAGTCGTTTCCGGGTGTCCGATTTGTGGTGTGGACCGGTGCAGCCCAGGTGGCGTCGGACGTGGACGAGGGAGCGGCTCGCCGGGCGCGGGAGTTTTTCGAGTGGGTCGTAACGAAGTGGGACGAACCGGCGGACAACATCTTTGTATTCGATTTCTACGCCTTGGAGACCGAGGGAGGGCATTACATCCGGCCGGAGTACGCGTCAGGCGATGCGCATCCGAACGAAGAATTCTCGCAGCGTGTTGCGCCGCTGTTTGCACAGCGCGTGGTGGATGTGATCGAGGGCCGGGGCGATACCGGTTCGATGACCGGCGGCGATATTCCGGTCGCGGTCGTTGATCGCACCCAACCGCCGGCAATTCCGAAGTCTGCGGCAACCCGATCGGCCGCGCCCGCGACGGCGCCGGCCGGCGAGCAGGACTGGGTGCTGGAGAATGGTGAAAACCCGGCACGGCTGGCAGCACTCTGGGATAAGTCGGCGGTGCAGTACGTGGCCGACGGCAAGCAGCATGTTGTAAAAATCGACTTCACGACTGCCGAGAGCCAGGATTGGGGCGAGTACGGTCCGCATCGCGTGGTCTTCACCAGGGCGCCGCAGTCAAGCACCGACGTCTCCGCGTATCGCTATCTGGCCCTGCGCGTGCGTACGAAGGAGTCGGTCAGCGTGGTGCTGTCGCTGCGTACTCTGCCGAAGCCGCAGGAGAATCGCTACCAGCCGCACTTTGCCTACAGTGCGTACTTCGACACGACGGCGGGGGCCTGGAAGTGGATTGTCCTCGACCTGGGCCGCTTGGAGTTGGCACTGGAGGGAGGAGAGGACGCATACGTCGCGGCCGGGCGGCCGGAGCGCATCCAGCAGTTGACCACGCTTGGCCTCGCCGTGCACGACAAGTATGCGGGGGACGAATTCCTGGTCGACGACGTCACGTTCTACAAGGCGTTGCCGGCCGACCTGAAGCCGTATCTGGTGGCGGAGTAGGACGTTTGGTCGCGGCGTCCGTGGGGGGACAGATGCGACGTTCTCCCGCTGCGCCGCGCACAGAATCGTGCGTACGGCTGCGAAACGTAACAATGGCTTGAGGATTGACGTTCACAAATTGTTGTCGAGAGGCGGGAATCCGCCGTTCTGATCGACAGGGAGAGGCTGCTTATGAACCCCCTTCTCCGAAACAAGTGGTGCGCGGGGACGGTACTGGTCGCGGCCGTCGCGCGGCCTGGTCGGCCCTGCAAGCACAATTTGAGCTGGCGGGCGACTTCCTGCGAACGAGCAGGTGACGTCGATTGCGGTGCGGATCGAGGTCGGTGCCGAGGGGGCGGCATTGAACGAACCGGTGGCGCTGGACCTTGGACTCGGGTTCCCGCTGTGGTTGCACCCGGTCGGCCGCGTGGCAGGGGAGACAATGCCGTTCGGCGCGGTACCGCAAGCGGCAACGGTCGACGGCCCCATCGCACCAGGGACCGATGCGACATTTACGTACGCGCTGGCGGGGGACCCGGGACAGGACCGGCTGCGGACCAGTTCGCAGTTGCTCGACGCCGTGCAGGTCTCGGACATCTCGCGGATCGGCTTTGCAAGTGCGGGGCACTCGAACTGGACGCTGGCCGGCTACGAAATCCAAATCAACGGTCGCAGGTTTGCGTCGCACGCCGGAGTCAACCTGACGGTGGAGTCGGCGCATGAGGCGGCGCAACTGCGGCAGGCCGAACTGGAACTGACAATCGGACCGCTGGAGACTGAACTGACCGATTTGCAGGGGCTGGTTGACTCGGGCCTCGCCACGGCCGACGACCGGGAGCGACTGGGCGATCTCCGTTCGACGTTGCGGCCACTGCAGACCGAACGGCAGCGTCTCGTCGCGCGGCTCGCCGGGACTTATCCGTGGTTTGAGGAGCCAGAGTTCGAATCGCCGTGGCGCACCGGCGCGCCGGTCGCCAGTGCGCGCGTGACGCTGGTGACGGACACGCATCCCGGCGCCGATACGCATAATCCCGTCTACTTCCGGACCGGCGGCCACAAATATGCGCTCAGCAGCCATGAGCATCCGCTGACCGGCGAAACGGGACCGCAGACATTTCAACTCGACCTGATTGCCGGTCCGCTGATGGCCGGAGACGTGCGCGGCTACGCCGTCGGGATGCTTGGGTACGACGGCCTCAATGGCACGGCGCCGGACCGGTGGCATCCTCGGCGAGTACTGGTCGAGATCGACGGCAGCGTCGTGTACGACAGCGACGCGTCGGAAGTTGACCGACTGTCGCTGGAGGCGATTCGGATTATTCCGCCGGCACACGTGAATGGAGCCGGCGACATCGCCGTCAACTCGCCGATTGCACGCGAGACCTTTGTATGGCAGGCCGGCAGCGGCGCCGGCCTGGACCTCGCCGGCGGGGGACCGCTGCCGTTACCACCCGCGGACGATCCGGCGTATCCCGATCCGGAAGCCGGTCTGGAGGCAGGACCGGGGGGCGATCTGGCGCTGGGCGACGACTATCCGCTGTTCCCCGGCGAGTGGGGACCCGGCTGGGGACCGGGTTGGGGGCCGGGAGGCTGGGGACCGGGCTGGGGGCCCGATCTGCCGTGGTGGCCGCCGGGAATGGCGCCCGCGAGAACTGGATGTGGTGGTTCCCTGGCCTGTGGGGCGGCTGGTCGGCGATCTCCTCGCCGACCTGTTCGACGACATCATCCCGTTCTTCGAGCCGTTCCAAGTCGACAACGTGCACATCGCCGCGGGCTGGCACGAGGGGGATCTGTACACGATCCATTGGGACGTGACCGGGAATGCGGCGGAAGTGGCGGACTTCACCGTGCAGCTGCTGCCGGTCCATCCTCACGACGATCCGCATTTGATCGGTCCGCCGGCGGCCATCGCCATTCACGTTCCGGCTGCGGCGCGAAGCTGGGACCTGCCGGTGCCGGTCTCGGGGGACCCCTACCTGTACCTCCTGCCGGTGGTCACCGCCTTTCCGACACATCCGGCGCTCGCGCACGATACGACAACCGGCCCGGCACAGCCGGTGTTCCCGGTTTTGACGCCGCCCGGCATCCAGCCTCTGCCGCCGGTCGAGTTCAACTGGATCCTGCCGGGGCCGGTCTGGGCGGGTCCCGCCCCGATCAATCTGGGGGGCTTCCCACCGGCAGTCGGCCGTGCCGTGTGGTACTTCGCCGGCGAGCCGGGGCACATCGATCTGAATTTCGGCAATCCGGCGCCGGGCTACAACCTTGCGCTGCGGCCACTCCCGGGGGATGACCTGCTCGTCACCAGCTTTGGCGGCGGTACCGTCAACGGTGCCTACAGGGTGGTGGCGAACGTGGGGTTCCTCGGAGGCACCGATGCCGCCAACGCCGCAACGTTCCATATGTACGCAACGCTGACGTCCGGGCCTCTGTTCCACATGTACGGCCCGTTGGACGTGCCGCTGGCCGTTGTTCCGGGGCCGCCGATCCCGATGCCGCTGATGTCACTGGACGTGGATTCAGTCGATGTCGGGGGAGGCCCGGCCGAACTGTCTGTGGTGATCTGGGTCGAAGGAGGCGCAGCGGACTTTAACCATCCGCCGGCATTCTTCGGCTTGCGCGCCATTCCTCAATAGCCGTCCGACGCGGTTCTTCAGAGACACACGATTCCTGGAGGCATGACGATGCAACGCCGCCTCATTTCGCTATCAGTCGGATTGATCTCGCTGGCGATTCTGGCCGCCGCAGCGCCGATCGCCTCGGCTGCAGGTCCGGGGCTGCACGGGCGCGTCCTGGGCCTTGACGAGGAGGGACGCTACGTCGGCGTGGTTGCCGGCGCCTCGATCGAGTTCAAAGGCCAGGGGGGCGGGTCAGCCGCTCTGACGAAGTCCGGGGCGAACGGTTATTACCGCGTTGACCTGCCGGCCGGGGTCTACACCTACAAGATCACCGCCGAGGGCTACCGCACCGAGGATGCCGGCCGCGGGCTGGAGATCCAGCAGAGCGAAGGCTACGTCGTCCAGGACTTTTCATTGGTCCGTGGTGAGTCGGAAACGGCGGAGCAACCGCCGCAGCCGCAACCGACGCCGGTCGGCCGGCTCAACGGTCGCGTGTTCGAGATCAACGAACGGGGCGAACGGATTGGCGGCATTTCGCGGGCGCGGCTTGCGCTGCGGCACGAGGGAGCGACCGGGTTGCGCCGCGTCGTGGCCCGGGGCGGCGATCCCAAAGGGGACGATGCGGGGCAATACGCCGTGGAACTGCCGGTGGGCCAATGGCGGGCGTCGGTGTCGGCCGACGGATACGAGACGCTCGTGTTTCCCGAGCTGATCCCGATCACCGAGGGGGAAACGACCACACGTGATTTCGAACTGCGGCGGAGTGCGCCGCTTGCACCGACTCTACAGGGGATCAAGGGTCTGGTGTTGCTGCCGGCGGAGACGCCGCGGCCGGTGATCCGGGTGCGGATCGAGTCGCTGCTGCGTCCGCTGGCGACGACGCCGTCGCTGACTCCGGATGCGGCCGGCCGATTCATGCGAGACCTGCCGGCCGGCAACTACCGGGTGCTGGCGGACGCTGCAGGTTTCCACCCGGCCATCCGCGCACCGGTCACGGTATTTGAGGGGCGCTACACGACGGTCGTCCTGCGGCTCACACCGCTGGTCAAGCCGGAAGGACCTGTCGAACCGCAACCGACGCCGAAGCCCTTCGATCTTGCAGTGAACGTCCAGGAGCGGGCGCCCGACGGGCTTGTGCCGATCGCCGGCGCCCGGGTCCTGTTGCGACGCGACGGTGACGCGCTCTCGCAGGCGGCCCGCAAGGACACGGACGCGAAAGGCGCCTGCAGTTTTCAGGTCAACGATGCGGGCAACTTCGCGGTCCTGGCACAGGCCAAGGGGTTCAAGCCAGGAGGTCTCAAGCTGCACATCGGTCCGGGCCAGCCGAACCGTGCAGACGTGATTCTCCTACGCGCGACACCGGACGTTCAGGAGCAGCTGGTCACGGTCAACGGGTCGGTGATGTTCCGCGATCCTCAGAATCCGAAACAGTTGCGCGCACTGCCGCGTACACGGCTGGTTTGGCGTGATACGCAGCATGCGCAACCGGTGCAACAAACTGATTCCGACGCGCAGGGCGGGTTCAGCGTGCAGATCCCGGCAGGATCGTACGTCGTCGAGTTGCAGCCGCCCACGGGATTCCGCGGCGACAAGGCAGACATGGCAGTCACAGCGAAAATGCCGGGCCGGACGTTCATCCTCGAGCCGTTGACCGGTCCTGACGTGACGCCGCCGGTCGAACCTCCGCGCGACGTCCAGGTGGCGGGGATGGTCGTCGGGTCGCCACTGTTGCGCACCGGCCAGTTTGTCTCGGTGCCCGACGCCTCGCTCAGCTGGAAAGGACCGCATGTCGAGAAGTCGACTCGCACCGACCGCGCCGGCCGGTTCTCGCTGACACTACCGCCGGGCCTGTACAACGTCCGCGTGGCTGCCAACGGATACGACACACTGGCCGACGTGCTCGTCGTGCAACCCGGCATGGACAATGTCCGGCTGGTGCTGACGCGGATGGCCGGACCCGGTCCGGGACCGACCGAACTGATCTCGTTGAATGTCCGCGTCATGCAGCGGATCGCCGTGTCCGTTCCGTTGCGCCGTCCGCAGGGTCTGCCGACCGGCAACAGTCCGCTGGCAAACGCGGAGATATCGATCCTGCAGAAAGGACAACGCGTCGCGACCGGTCAGAGCGACCGCGCGGGACGGTACACCGTCCAGCTCAAACCCGGTCAATACGACATCAAAGTCACGCGCGACGGGTTCGTCCCCGGGCAGGCGGAAGTGGCCCTCACGACGATGCCCGAATCGCGAGAGATCATCCTGTCGCACGCCGCCGGGCCGGTCGATCAGCCGCCTCCGCAACGGAAGCACACTCTGACAGTCCGCGTGGTGGAACAGTCAGAAGGGGGACAGCAGGGCAGGTCCAAACAGCTCCGACAGCCGTCCGTTACCCCCATTGCAGGAGCAGCGATCGTGATCCGCCAGGGGAACAATGTCGTCGCGAACGGAACCGCCGATCGCACTGGTGTGTACCGCGTTCAGCTTGACTCTGGAAAGTTTGACATCAAGGTCAGCGCGCAGGGATTCGTGCCCGTGCAACAGGCGATCGCTATCGGCGATGCCGACGTGATACGGCAGGTCGTGCTGACCCGCACTGCTGCTCCACGTTAGGTCCATACATTACATGCGGGGGTACAAGGCGACGCGCCTGCTCCCACCGCCTGTAGAACCGAGCGTTACGAGCGCATGTTCCGATCATGCGACACCGTCAATGTGCATCTGTGATGCGATCGGATCGACATGCTCATCGTGTGACCAGCTCCTGAGACTTCCGTTAGAGCGGGGTTCAAGATGGTCTAGCGTCCGGAAGGCCCCAGACACCGATGAATTCAGGGCCGCGGGTGCTACACCAAAGAGCCGTTGGCTCTAGCGTGCGCGTTCCGGAGCTCACATCAGCGTCGAATCCCCGAAGCTGCTTGAAGTCAGGTCGAGCCGAGGATCTGCTGCTGATCAGCATCTGGCGCGCGGAGCATCGCAATCACCACGAACAGCAATTGTGCGACGACGGCGAGATATACGATTCGCTGTCCTCCTGCACCGAAGCCGTATGCGTGCAGTCCGACGCCGAGCACAAAGTTGACTCCGTACCAGGCCATGACGATCAGTGCGAAACAGACGACTGCCAATGCCGCCAATCCCCGATCGCCGACCCATTCGACATACCGGGCATGCAAAACCGCCAGGTATCCGAGCAGCGCTACGAGTGCCCAGACTTCCTTTGGATCCCAGCCCCAGAACCGCCCCCATGAGTAATCCGCCCACACGCCGCCGAGCATAATGCCAACTGCCAGCATCAGGACGCCAAACTGCAACACCCTGTAGATGAAGCGTCCGAGCGCGGCAACCGCCGCCTCATTTCCCGAGCGTACGAGCGAATAACCGAGCGACACATTCCCCAATCCCAGCGCCAGTGCCAGGGCGGCATAACTGAGAGTGATCGTCAGCACGTGCGTCAGCAGCCAGAAATTGCTGCGCAACACCGGCTCCAGAGGCCGCAGGCCGGGATCGAGAATCAGCGGCGCAGAATCGGCCAGAATCAGGGTCAGAGTCGCGATGACCGCAGCGGCCGTCATAAAGATCGTCCGTCGCTCCACCCAGGCGAATGCGAGTCCGAGGATCGCCACGCCAGCGCCGACGTAAACGACTGTTTCGTACATGTTCGTGACCGGGGGACGGCCAGCGATCAGACAGCGAACGGCAAAACCTGCAACCATCACCGCCACTCCGGCCAAGTACGTCCCGAGCGAGACGACGTCCAACCGCCGGATGCCGGTTCCGGCGCGGAGCAGCCATGTCAGGGTGGACAACAGCATCAGTCCCCAGGCAATCCGGAACGGCGAACACCGATTGTAGGCCGCCTCGAGAGCAATCAGTCGTTCATCGGCATATGCACCGGACGCGTGGCCCAGTTCCCGGACTGCTGTTACAAGCTGCCGCGATTCACGGTTGAACGCAGCAGCGTCCCGATTCCGCAATGCACGACCGGCAGCCGAGAATGCGCTCTTGATCGCACGGTGCTGGCCCGTCTGATCGTTCTGGTCGTCGAAGTGCGCGAGCAGCAGTTGCGCCAGTGGCGTCCATGCCTTCGATTCCTCGGCTGTCTGCGGCAAGATCTCCAGCCCCCGCGCCATCCGATGATTCTGATACGACCAGAGTCGTTGGGCGAGCTGCAATCCGGCTTGTTCGAACTCCACCAGCTCCTCACCGCTCCCCTCGCGCATCGCCGTTCTCTCGGCCCAGGCCGGAAAGGGAATCTCGCGATTCTGACGATAGTCCTTGATCTGTGCGTTGAAGAGCTGCTGCGGGGCAATCAGATTGCCGGCGAGTTTGACGCTCAGCGCCGCGCGCAACGTCGGATCCTCGACGCGGAGCAGCGGCAGCTCGTCCCAGCGATCGGCGGTGTGTAACGGAAAATACAGTGACTTCCACTCTGCGGACAGCTCCAGGTGGCGGCGTTCAGGATGTTCCCAACCCTGCCATTCGAGCAGCAAAGTGACATAGGCAGCCGTCGGTTCCAGCCGCTCACCGGTTTGTGGATCGACAAGGCTGCCGCGATTCGACCAGTTCCGCAGCACTTCTCGCGCGAGGGTATCCAGCGGTTTGGATCGCCCTCCGTGCTGGACCGGCAACGTCCGCCAGACGCTCCAATCGAACGATTCCTGCGCACGACAGAGGTTCGACGGCGAACAGCAGACGAAAGTTGCCAGCAGCGTCGCGGAGGCGTATTGCAGTAGCCGTCTGTACGAGAGCATGGCAACTAGGCAACAGTTTCGAGCCGGTCAACGGCAACCGGAGTTGTCGGCTCAGTTCTCGATGGCTTCTGGGTGGCATCCCCGAAGAAGTAGGCCCGCATATAGAACATGAGGAAGATCCCGCAAGCGACCAGCAGACTGCCGAAGTACTTGAACGGACGACCGGGATCGGCTGCGACCGACAGCGTCGAAGACGCGCGTCCATGCCCGGTGTCGTCGAAGTTCGCCTGGTAGAAGGTGTGTCCGGCATACGTCAGCGGCTGATTCATGGAAATGACCTGCTCACGGTCGATGCCGCGCTGCTCATCGACCAGCCTCACACGACTTGAGAATGCAGCATTGCCGACGTTTCCTGGATTCGTGTCGCGGACAAAATCGAGCAATTCGAGGGTGAAACCCAGCGGCTCGCGCGCCAGATCGTACTGTGCGGCGATCGCGCCCGCGGAGGACTGCAGAATCCGCTGCCCGTAAACGGGATCATTGCGGCGCATCCAGACCTGCTGTGCATGGCCGTCGACAGTGAGTTCGACCAGTGCTGCCGGTTCGACGGCTTTCTGTCCTGATTGTCCCATGGAATGTCGCACTGGTACGAAGGCAATTTGGCGCCGGGCGTGTGGGAAATAGTCTGCCAGTTCGAGCGTGAACCCCCCGCGCACGTGAAAGCGGCTCCCCACCAGCACCTCGCCCACGAAGGACGAACCGTCTCCATCGCTGGTGCGTGCATACAGCTTGTCGTCGCGCGTCTGCAACAGCGACACGACTGCAGATGCCGGCACGGCAGGATGGAGATACCGCAACGTCACCGGACAGATGCGGCCGTTCACGCCGTCGAGGTTCAGCAGCGGATCGCGGGCGAACGCAATCTGCCGAATCGGCATCGATTCTCCGGGCGGATAGATCCTGAGTTCGAGCATCGGATTGCGAGGCTGATCGTCAACGGACGTAAACTCACCCAGCCGATCGGGACGGGCATTGGGAAGACACGCAACGATTTCAACCTCCGCCTGCGAGTCGCCAATCGGCAGTCGCCGGCCGACGGCGCTTTCGACAGGCACATGCAGAACGTCATCACCGAAGTAGGCCAGCAGCATTCCCTGCCCGCCCAGGTTTTCGGTCGGTGGATGCTCGAAATCCCGCTGCATCGCATCATTAACGGCCCGCTCCAGGTGCATCCGCAGCGGTCCGACATCACCTGGTTCGCCGAATTGCTGATCGACGAGCCAGGCTTCGATGTCCGCATGACCGGTCGAGTTCGACAACCTGAATCGAACTGCCGGGCCGCCGACTTGCGCTTCGTCGGCGACCCAATCCTGCTTGATTCGCGGATTGCGGATCAGTTCCAGGATTCGCACTCGCACGCCATCCACATCGCCGAGTGCCAGCGGCGATGTCGCGTTCCAATCCGACGGCGGAGGCGTGAACAAGAACTCGAACGGCCGTTCGTGTTGTTTTCCGACGTGAAACACTGTGAAGCGATTGCGGCGCTTCAGCACCATGTCTGTGGTGCTTTCGCCTTCAGAAAGCTTGATTTCGCCGTCCCGGCTTCCGCAGGCGGACACGGCAGCTCCCGCCAGAAGACAGAGCAGGCCGGCGTGGGTGACAACGAAGCCCGTCTGCTGTCTGCGCCACGGAAACCGCACCACAGCGGCACCGACGACGTTGATCGCCAGGAGCGCGAGCAAACCTGTGAACCAGGTTGACTCGTAGACGTACCATCGCGCGGCGTCCGGGCCGAGATAGGTTTCGACGATCGTGGCTGCGGCAAGCACTCCGGCGAGCAGCACCAGCAGAATCACCGCGAGCTGCAATGACGCGAAGAAACGCAAGCGGACAACGACGTCGGAACGCCGGTGTACCGTCGAGTGCTGAGCTGCACAGACAGAAGTCATTCTGACCGCCCCGCGCATCAAGTTGACCGCCTTGGCAACGCTCGCTTCGGCTGGTCCGTTCGCAAGATAATGGGACAAATTGCAGAGGACAATGAAACTCTTTTGGCGGCGGAGCGAGCTTGGCCGTGACGGCCCCCGTCAGGTCAGGCAGCACGGCGCCGACGGCGTGACTGTCGGCGTTGCGGCATATTCTGCCGTGTCGCGCTCTCGGTCGACATGGGGACAAATCGTTGCCGCAAATTCCTCGGTGTCGCGCCCGGTGCCGGCGCAATCTTCGCCCTGTCCAATCCTCGCCGCCGAGTGACGATCAGCGCCCCTGCAATCAGCAATCCGAGAAACAGAAGTGCCCCCCAGCGCCCGGCGGCGTCCAACGTCAGGGGTAACGCCCCGATGCTCAGCTCGACGAGCCGACCGGCGGGGAGAGTTTCGCCGGTATATTCAAAAACCACTGCTCCGTCGTGCTGCGCCGGTTCTGACACCAGCGAACACGCAACTTCGTCAGCGGGTTTGTTCCAGATGCGGAGAGCCATCGTCTGCGTCGTCAGATCAAGACGACGCGCGAAGCTCGTGGAGCGGCCCGCGACCGGCAGGCGGTACCGGAACTTGATCGTGCGTTCGCCCGGCGGCCAGGGCAGACTCGACACGAGATCGTGGTTGTGCAGCACGAAATTCCGTCCCAGGAACTCCTCATCGAACGTGACTTTGTCGAATCCCCCGGGCAATTCGAGTCGCAGCGTCACGGCCGGATGGCCCTCCTGCGGTTCGCCGATGTACGAAGTGTTGCCCAAGTTTGCAATCACCAGTTTTTCAGCGACTTCGAGGTACCCGTCGCCGGGACGCACGTCAAACTCCGCCCGCCGGCAGACCAGCGGGTCGGGAGATCCCACCGCATCGTACGCGATAATCTGAACTCGACCGGCTGGTCGATCGGGAGTCAGTTGCAGTCGTGAACCCGGATAATGGATGTCCTGGTGGTTCACGCCGGGAAGGTAGATCAGACCGTCGGCAATCGGCAGGTCCGTGAATGAAAAGCGTCCTGCTGCATCAGTGCGAGTTTCGGCGACGGGCTCGAATCCCGCTTCGAGGCTGGCCCGCAGAACAATCGGCACATCGGCAAGCGGAATGTGCCCACGGGACCCGTTCACAGCCGTCCCGGAAATCGAACCGGTCGCTGCGGGCGTGTTGGCCTGGGCGACGCACAGCACGAGGCAGAACCAGGCTGTTGTCACGGCATGCTTCCATCGATTTCGGTGACGGAGACGAATTCTCAGGCCGCACGGTGCCCCGTTTGACGATTGGCAACGTCGCAAACGTCAGCTTCCAGTTCTTTAAGACGAACTGACAACCGGCTGTGCTGCAGTCCCATCCAGGCGACGAATGCGGTGACGGCAGCCCATGCCAGTCCGTAGGCGATTGCAAGCACGCTCATTGGATTCCTCGAGTTCAATGGAATGTTTGAGACGGCGGACGGCCGTCGGCCCTCAGCCGGGTGTGACGGCGAAGCCGGCGCCGTTTTCCACGGCCGCGATCCGTCCAGCGAGTTCCAATTGGCTCCGGCGACACGACAACAGCAGCACGAACAGCGCGGTGTAACTGCAGACGCTCACCAGTAACGTGATCCTCATGTTCGGGTCCATTTCGGGAGCAACCGGATGGATGCCGCGGAACCAGCGCGTGGCCATGACTACGAGCGGCACATCCGCCAGCGAAAAGATGGCGAGCACGGCGCACAATCTCGCGCGGCGACTCGGATCGTCGATCGCCGAACGGACAAGCAGATAACCCCCGAACAGCATCCATAGCACCAGTGAGGCCGTCAGCCGGGGTTCCCATGTCCACCAGGTGTTCCACGCTTCATGCGCCCAGAGTGACCCGGTGGCGAGCGTCAGGCTCGCGCACAGCCAGCCAAGTTCGGCAGACGCCTGCGACCAGCGATCCCACGTCGCATCGCGCCGCCACAGATACATCGCCGCCGTGCTGCCCATGGTCACGCATCCGGCGAGTCCGCACCACGCCACGGACACGTGCAGGTATACGATCCGCTGGACGTCCCCCATGCTGGTTTCGCGCGGAGCAAACAGAAAGATCATGGCGTGTGCCGCTGCCAGCAGCACCGCGACGATCACCGCGCTCGCCAGTCCGGCGGTCCGAGAGGACATGGACATGCAAACTCTCCGATTATTCTTCGATCACGAATTCAAACAGCAGTGTGCCAAGACAGACGAAAGTCACGGCAAAGCATGCCAGCAGCTCGCCCCACCGCCGCCATTCTGCGGAATCCGTCAGCAGGATCAGCCGCGTCGCCTCCGCCGCGGCCAGCACGACGGGGGAGATGAGCGGCAAGAGCAACAACACCAGCATTCCGCTGCGCTGCTGCAGCCCACTCGTCAGTGCGCCGAGCACCGTGCCGACGGCAGCAAACCCGACATTTGCGAGCATCAACACAACGACGAACAGCACCGGGCGCGGAAACAGCGGCTCTCCGGAAAACAGGACCAGTGCGATGGCGAGGACCGCATCGACAATGCAGAGCGACAGGAAATTGACTGTAATTTTGGCGAGGAAGATCACTCCCGGTGGTACGGGGTACATCAGCAGTGCCGGCCAGCAACCATGCTCCTGCTCGCCGCTGAACGATCGGTCGAGCGCCAACGTACCGGCGAAGAAGGCGATCAGCCAGAACAGACCGGCTATCACCTGCATGTGCCGATCGTGCGGTAGATCGATCTGCATCTCCAGCAGTGCAGCCAGAACGACCGCCAGCAGCAGCATGCCGGGCCAGGCGCGCGGCGCGTGCCATTCCCGCTGCAGGTCCTTGTGCACCAGCCACCACCAGGCGCGCCCAGCATTCAGAAACTGCATCAGCCGCATCTCCTGCGTGCGGGCGTGCCTGTCGACGTGACAACTGACAGTCGTCCGGCGTCGAGCATCAGATTGCGTGTGGCGACCCGGCCGGATTGTTCATGATCGTGCGTCGTCCAGACGATGGCGCGTCCGGACGACCGCTGTTCGGCAAACCATTCGACGAGCCACTCGCTCCCGCCGGCGTCGAGGCTGGTGAACGGTTCGTCGAGGAGCATGATTGGCGGCGCATGGACGAAGGCCCGGGCCAGTGCGACCCGTTGCCGGATGCCCCGCGAGAGACAGCCGGCGCGCATCTCCGCCTGCCGGAGGACACCGATACGCCGCAGAGCGTCTTCAGTCGCGCCAGCGGGATCGCTGAGTCCGCCCATGCGCGCTGCGAAGAGCACGTTTGCGCGGGCCGACAGTTCCGGATACAGCGCCAGCTCGTGCGCTGCAAAACCAATCCAACGGTGCAGCACCGCCTGCCGTCGAGGGAACCTGCCGAACCACGCCACCTCGCCCGAGGACAACGGGAACCGTCCGGCAAGGCACTTGAGAAGCGTCGTCTTGCCGCAGCCGTTTGCGCCATGGATCGCGACACTGTCGCCGGCGGCGACCGTCAGGTCGAGCCGGTCAAGGACCGTACGACCGCCGAGCGCGCAGGTGAGCTGCGAAGCAGCCAGGGGCGCCTTCCCCAAATCAGGCGGCGCGGCGATATCGAACAGTCGCAGCATCCGGAGTCTTCCTCGATTGCATGGATCGGACCAGGCCCTGTGCGCGACGGCGACGCGGAGGCCACGCGGCGACCACTGCTCCGATCGCGGCCAGGCCGCCGCCAAACCAGATCCAGCGCATCATCGGCTTGTCGATGAGTGTCACCAGCACACGCCCGTCACCCAGACCAGCGTGCAAAATCGTGTAGAAGTCGCCGCGCCACGTGGAATCGATGGCCACCTCCGTCGTCCACTGCTCCTGCAGAGCATGAAAGTGCCGGGCCGGCTTGAGCGTAACGGCAGCTGCGCCGGCGCGCGACACCCGCAGCTCGACTTCGGCCACCAGGCGTTCCGCCTCCTCCCGCTGGATGAGCCGGACATACTCAATCCGGTTTCCGGCCCAATCGATGGCGGTCCCTTCGTCCAATTCGACGTCGTGCTGTTGGGTCCCGAGCGCCGACCCGGTAATGCCGACAGCCAAGCAGACAAACGCCAGGTGCACGATGTATCCGGCGTATTCGCGGCGGTGCTTGCGAAGAAGCAGGTGGAACGCCGCGAATCCGGTCCTGGCGACAACCGGCGGATATCGATCGTCAGTCTCGCGAAAGAGGTGGCGATGCTGAGCGTCGACAACGATGTCACGGCCAGAGCCACCGGACTGCGGATGCCGAATCCGGCAGCGACGAATGCTGCGGCAAGTGCCGTCGCGCGCAAATTACCAACCAGAGGCGAGATTGAGCATCAGGGGCGGCGCCCCACCGCAGTAACGGGACAACGGCGGTCGCGGCGAGCAGCAGGCAGCCGATCGGCTGCAACGCGTTGTTGTAAAATCCGGGCCGACCTGCACCATGCGGCCGATCAGCAACTGCGACACGGGAATCCAAAGCGTGCCGGCGATGACGATCGCCGTCAGCATCAGCAACAGGAATAACGACGCATGCACGAAGGCCTCTCGCGATGCGAGACTTGTCACCGGTCGCTCCGCGACGAGTTGACGACGGCGGCGGACAACGAGCGCCCGTGCCCCCGCCAGCAGCACGGTCATCTGTCCCAGAAACATCCAGCCGATTGGTGACTCGCTGAAGGCGTGCACACTGCTGAAGATGCCGCTGCGCGTCAGAAACGTTGCGAAGTTGCACAGTCCGAAGGTGAGAATCGCTAATGCCAGCGACGATTTCTTGAGGACGCCACGATGGCGCCAGGCCATCAGCGAGTGCACCAGTGCCGTGCCCGTCAACCACGGTATCAAAGAACCATTCTCGACCGGGTCCCAACCCCAGTACCCGCCCCAGCCGAGTTCCTGATATGCCCAATCGGCGCCCAGCAGCAATCCCGTTCCCAGGACGAGCCAGGCACACAGTGCCCAGGGCCGCGCAATCAACGTCCAGGCGAGTTCGAGTTCGCCTGTGGTCAAAGCGGATGCCGCAACCGCCGCCGGCACTGACCAAAGTGCGTAGGACAGAATGACGATTGGAGGATGGATCAGCATCGAAGGATGCTGCAGCAGGGGACTGAGCCCCAGCCCATCCGCTCGTGAAGACAGGCTGACTTTCATCGGATCGGCGGCGAACACCATGATCGCAATGAGTAAACACAGTTGGGCGGCGAGCAAGCCGAATGCCGGCAGTCGATATCTGCTGCCGGCACCGGTGGCCGCGAGAAATACCAGAGCCGCAGATCCGGTCAGCCAGGCCCAAAGCAGCAGCGAGCCGGCTTGCCCAACCCACAACGCAGCAAGTGCAAACTGCCAGGGGAGAGTGCGGCTGGTGTACTGCGCGACATAATCGAACTGGAAATCACGAGCGATCAACGCAGCCGAGAGCACGACCAGTGTGCCGGTCAAAGCACACCAGGCGGCAATGATGCTCCACACTCCGCTACGAGTCAGGGACGCCGCACGGCCGGTCAACAGACACGCGCAGGCACCGTAGCCGGAGCCCACGAACGCCAGTAGCAGGCAGATTTCGCCGAAAGTCCTCATCGGATCGCTTCCGTCGGCCGGAGGAGGCCACCGGCTTTCATGTGCGACGGGCAGTCTTCGGTAACGACGCCGTCGTCCCGGTCGGATTCCCGTCTGACTGATACTTACTGGCGCAGCGCGTGATGATCTTGTCCCCGTTCAGAGACACTTCATCCCGGAGGACCCCCTCGACAACGACGTCCATATCCGCCGCGAGGTTGTCGGGGAGCAGTCCGCGCGAAGCGACATTCAATCGAGCGTGGTCCCCCAGGAGCACAAAGCTGCAAGAACGCCGATCGGGACTGACATCAAGTGTTGCCGGCGCAATCCGTCCGCTGACGCGTATCCGTTGGCCCACAAACGTCTTGTGGTCCCGCACGCATTCGTCAACGAGGACGTAATACTGCCAACTGGACGACGCTCCCAGCCACGCCAGATACGCGGTCGCACCGGCGATAATCGCCGCACCGACCAGCAGTTTCACCGGAGGGGACATCCGTGCCTCCTCGATTGGGAACGATTCGCCACTGAGACGCGAGCAGCGACCCCGACCTGGTCACTCGGCTCTTTCCGGACCACCGCGGGGGCGGGACTCTACCAAGAGGATGCAGAACTGTCAAAACGCGCTTCGCCAAGTTGCGCGCCGAAATGGACCATTTGCGGACCGTGAATCCGTGTCGTAACTCCAGTTCTCATACGGCTTAGTGTGCACATCCGCACAATCAGCAAAAACCTGACAATTTGCATAACTTCGATAATCGGTCTAACCGTCACAGCCGATAACTCGTCGAGGACCGGTTGTGCGCCGATCGGCAGGTTCGAAGTTCCGGCGCGCAGTCCGGCCGCTGAATCCATCCGGCAGGAACCGCTTCGAAGGACGAGTTCGCTTGCGTCGCACGGACACTGTCGAGATCGGCATTCGCGCCGCCGCAGGGATGCTGTGCCTGCTGGCGCTGCTGCTCTCTGGCTGCAATTCGGAGCAGCAGACGGCGCGACGCAGCGATGCGAACCCCATGCCGTATGGGTTCAAGGTGGAGCCTCGGTTTCTGAAGTCTGAGTTGCCGGAACTCCGGGTCGCGCTGCCGCAGATTGCCGACGCCGAATTGGTGGATGACGACGAACTTTGCATGACGTGCCATAAGACATACGTCGAAACGTTTCAGCACAACGTGCATCGGGAGCAGAAATGTGAGCAGTGCCACGGACCGGCGAGCCGGCACCTCCAGACGCGCGGGCAGGACAAGACGGCCATCTTCAGCTTCAAGACTCTCGCCGTGGCCGAACGGTCCGAGATCTGCCTGAAATGTCATGAGCAGAATGTCTGCTCGCCGGGACTCGTCTGGCGCGTCGCCGCACGCACACCACGGCGTCGGCTGCACCGGCTGTCACACGTCGCACTACAACGTTCCGGCCGGCACGCCGCCGACGCAGCTGGCCGACGCCGATGCGACCGACAAACCGGAACATCAGTTGGCGTCGTTCCTGCAGGAGCAGCCGCCGCCGGACATGGCAACGCTGCGGGCAAAATCCGAACATATGGGGGCGCTGACACCCAGCATCTGTATTCGCTGTCACGCCAACGTGGCGCCGCAACAGAAGATCGCCAGCTCGCACCAGGTTTGCGGCGCCGTGGGCTTCAATTGTTCGTCGTGTCACGATCCGCACGGCAAAGTCCTGCCGGAATCGCGAACCGATCTGTGCATGACGTGCCACAATCGCAATTCGCCGACCATGGCGTGGCATTCTTCAACGCATGCGCGATATCAGGTGGCCTGTGCCGACTGCCACAACCCGCACCCGGCCGCCAATGTCCAGAAGTTCGTAAACATCCAGCACACAAACATCCAGCGGCCGCCGCGAACTCCGATGGCCGTGAATCAGCCGGCGGCCTGCTATCGGTGCCATCCCAATATTTACGCCCGGAACGCAATGTCGTCACACCATCCGATCAAGGAAGGGAAGATGCTGTGTTCGGATTGCCATGATTCACACGGACAGACAACCGGCAACCTGCTCGAACCCACTGTGAACCTGGTCTGCTACAAGTGCCACGCAGAGAAACAGGGCCCGTTCGTTTACGAACACCCGCCCGTGACTGAGAACTGCTCGATCTGCCATGAGCCCCACGGCAGCATCGCGAACTTTATGCTTCATCAACCGACGACATTTCTGTGCCTGCGATGTCACACCGGACACCGCACGGGACCGTCGGGGCCAAACCATGCGCCGCTGCTCGGTGATGTCGGCACTGATCCGGCATTGCAACGGGCCTTTTACAGCGATTGCTCCCAGTGCCACAGCCAGATTCATGGCAGCGATTTGCCGTCGCCGCACCGGGATAACGTCTTCTTCCGGTAGGAATTCAGGGGCAGTCAGACGATTCGGGCGGAATCAGATTACTGACGACATCATCGCAGGCCCGCGGCTTGCATGAACGTTGGGGGGGAACGCTGTCGCCGATGGGCTCCGTGCCACGCGTCGGTGAATGGTGTCACGGGGACGATCGGGATCTTGGGGTATGATTCGGTGCATCATCATTGTCGCCGCGATTGGCCAGGCAACCGCACTGTACGCTGGCGACGTGAACGTCGCGCCGCAGGAGCGCAGCGATAAAGTTCTGCGACCGGTCGACCTCGAAGTCTTCCAGCAATCGGCCGGCGGGATGGCCGCAAGCGGCACAAACTGGATGGAACCTGGCGCCATTGTCCGGGCTTCCACAGTTGTTGCTGCAGATGGAGATCCCGAGCACGTGGCGATCGCGGGTGACGGGCTGGAACTATTCGAGAATGGTGTGGACCAGCCGCAGTCAGACCCGGGATCGGGAGAAACTCCTCCTGAGGATGCCGGTACTGGCGAAACACCGAGGCCGCCGGATCAGGTCTTCAACTCCAATACGGCAGCGGCTCAGGATTTTCACCGCGTCTACGGTTGCTCAGGGGGAATTCCCTATCTCGGCCCTCCGCGTTTTCGCGAGACTGGTGTCGGGACGACCAACACGTGGCTGGCAAATCCCTGCGAAGGAGCACACGGAAACTACTATCAGTCCGGTGACGGTTCCTGGCTGGGGAATGACAAGATTTGCGACGCGTCCGGCGCATTCAATGATCCGTACAGCACGGCCTTCCGGTTCGGCTGGTGGGGCGTCGCCAGAACAGGATCGCCGGCGAAGATCGGAATGTACCAGAACCTGGCGTCCTCGCCGTTCTGGGACATCGATGCGGTCCGCAGCAATGGGCGACAGACGCTCGACTTCTGGATGTCCGGCCTCGGTCAGGATACGTATGCATCGCAAGTAAACTTTTATGCCGGGCCTGGTTTGATCGTGAAACTCCGGCTCCAGGATTACATCCACAACCTGGGGCACGAGCCTCTGTACGGCAAATCGATCACGGATCCGCCGCTGCTGCCGGCCGACAACGTGATCACGCAGGACCTCAACGTCGGTCAGGACTACGCCATCCGCGTGCAGCAGCTTGACACGCGCTTCCAGGGAAGGATCAATCAGAATCTCAAGTGGCGGGTCAACGTCTGGTTACAGCGCAAGTTCGGTGATCGACAGGCCAATGCCACGGCGCACTGCTTCGACGTCAACGCACCGGCGTCGCCGCCGGCAAACAACGTCTGCCATGTTCTCAGTCAGCGACAGTCCATCGACTGGCAGACATTCCAGATTCAGCCGACCATCGAGGCCAACCTCGGTCTCCTGAATGTGGAAGTCTCTCACATGTTGCGGGCCTTTGGGGCGAATGACCAGGTTGTCGACCGCCAGTACACGCGGTTCGCGCCGTTCGCCGGTCCCGGTAACACGCTCGGGCCCCCGTGGATGTATGCCTTCGTCCCGGACAACGTTACGAATATCGAGCGGGCGAAGCTGAGCATGAATTGGGACGCGGCCAACCAGATGTACGGCAACTTCTACTACGGTTACTCCGAGGACCAGTTCCGTGAGACGACCCGGCAGTACTCGGGACTCGACGTCCGCTACACCAATCGCTCGTTCGATCGGCTGACCACGACGACGTACGTCAACGTCAATGCGGACAACAACTCCAATGCACCCTTTCTGATTGCCGGAGAAACGTCGCTGGCAAACCTGAAGCATCCCGTCGACCACACGTGGACCAAGGCTGGCATCAAGTGGAACTGGCAGCCGATCGAAGAACTCAAGGATCGGCTCTCGATTGCCAGCGGCTATGAGTATTTCCAGACCGATCGCAACTACGCCCGGTACAACACAACGCTCGGGCCGTTCAGCCAGCCCGACACCAGCAGCAACATGATCGAGTTCAGCCCGCAGATGCGCTGGACGCGCGCCCTGTATACGTTCTTGCGCTATAAGGGATACTTTGTGAACGACCCGCTCGTCGGCGTTCGCGAGGCCAACGGGCGCTTCAACACCAACCTGCCGACGCAGGAGCACCGCGTAGAAATCGGGGGGCAGTGGAACCCGTCGGCAAACTTCATGACCACCGCGCAGATTGGCATCGTCGATCGTTGGAACAACTCCAGTTATGCCGATTTCAGCGAAACCAGCTATCCGTTCTCCTGGACGCTCTGGTACGCCCTGACCGACAAACTCTCTCTCTCCGGCGGCTACGGGTATTACTCGAACTGGATCGCTCAGGACATTACGCTCGGCTATCGCTTCAACGCATTTCCCGATCAGACCGAGACCACGCGCTGGAACTATGGCGGCAACAACCACGTGGCCAACGTCAACCTCGCCTACGCCGTGTCGCCGACCGTGCGCTACGTCGCCGGCTACGAGTTCAACAGCGGCAATGCCGCGTTTAATGTGCCTGCCTCGCCGGCCGGTGCGAACTGGTCGCAACTCCCATCGTTCTCGGATGTGAGCGTCCAGCAGCACCGCGTGACCGCTGGTGGTGACTGGCAACCCTACGAGAATACGACCCTTTACGTGCGCTACATCTACTTCAACTTCGACGACCTTGCTTCCGGCGTTCAGACCGGGACAGCGCACATGGCGCTCGCAGGCGGCGGACTGGTGTACTGAGCCTCACCCGCAGCAGCGCGGCGTTTGTTTCGCAACTCCGGGCTTCGGCTTCCAGCTTGCCGCCAACAGCTGGCGGGCAGCTCAGCCGCTTCAGTTGTCGCCGGGAGCAGCGGCGTTGCGATCGGCGGCAGGATCGCTGTTCGAGTCGCCCGCCGCAGGGTCGGCCGGATCAGGATTCTTCGCGGCCGGATCAGCGGCGTCCCCCTTGGGGGCGGCGGCATCTGCGTCGCCGGGTTGCGGCGCGTTCGCCGGAGGTTCCGCGGCACGCTTGGCCTCTTCAATCAGAGCCTGCGCCTGCTGCGCGCGCTGCGTCACCGAGTCCAGGACTTCGATCGCGTACGTTACGTTGTGTACGCCGTTGCCCCGCTTCACCAGCTGCAGATCGGCCTTGGCATCGGACAGCAGCGCTGTGGCCTGCGTTCGTACGCCTTCTGGCAGACCGGCGCTGCCTTCGAGGAGCGCCTGGGCGGCCTCCACTGCCTGGTCCGCGTCCCCCTGGACCACTTCCAGTCCAAGCTTCCACTGCTCGAACTTGTCCGCATGCTGGTCGCCATGACAGGCGATGCATCCGCTTTGAGTCGCTTTGACGACTTCTCCGCCGTGATCGTCCTTCAGCGTGTCGGAGTGGCATCCCAGGCAGTTCGTGCGGGCGCCGAACATCAGGTTGGCATCCCCCTCGGCCACGCCTTTGGCGCCTCGCCCCCGCAGCAGCGCCAGTTGCTCCTGGTGATGATGGGGATGACATTGCGCACACGAGGACATCACAGACGCGAGGAACTCCGGCTCCCCGCCGTCCACGTCTTTGATCAGCTCATGCTGGATCTCGGAGTGACAGTCCAGGCACTTGGCGCGCTGCTGCGGCACGTGCGCCTGGTGGTACTGCGCCACCTGGTCGACCGTGAATGGTTCCCGCCAGTCGGCGAAGAACCGCTCCTGGTCGTGGCAGCGCTCACAGTCGCGCCGCGTCACCTGCGCATCTTTGCTCGCAACGTCCGCATGGCACGAAATGCAATTCACGTTCCGCTCCAGAATCGCCTTATGATTCATGCGGACCGTCTGCCGCGTCAGTCCCGGTGTATTCAGTTGTTCCCCTTCGCGGGCTGTCAGTTCCTGGTGGACGATGATCTCGCCTTGGGGCAGTTGCGTGTGGCACAGCAAGCAGTCATTCGTGCCGACGTTAAAGCCTTCGTTGTTGAAGTGGCA
This sequence comes from Planctomycetaceae bacterium, assembly GCA_046349775.1. Lineage (GTDB taxonomy): Bacteria > Planctomycetota > Planctomycetia > Planctomycetales > Planctomycetaceae > JAEUIG01. Next base: position 23,264 of record JAXMBS010000076.1, read on the forward strand.
TGTGTAACACGTCGTCTTCGCCACCGAGAAGTGGTGCGCCGGCGACGGGTGACCATCCATCGAAATCTTTGCGCCGTACGAATGACAATTGGTGCACTGGATCTCCGCCAGCTGCGCCACACGCACGCCGCGATGGCTCAATTCCGACAGCCGCTGCAGGTCCGCCTGCCCCACCGGGGCGGCCCCCCTGGCGGCGATTTTGGCCATTCGGTCCATCCGGTCCGCATACGGCCCCGCTTCGCGTGCCGCTGACTGCAGCTCTCCCGCAATTTCCTCACCCGCTGCAGCGACAATCTGCGCCCGGACCGCCGCGATCTCCTGCTCAATGTTCTGCAGCTGCTTCAGATCCACCTGCAGATGGCTCGCATGTGTGAACTGCACGGTCCCGACGGCGATGTCCTGATCCATGAACTTCTGATCGCCGTGGCAATTGGACGTCAGGCAACTGTCGTTGCTGACGTGCGCCCGCGGACGCGTCGCTCCGTAGCGGCCGCTGACATAGCTCGCTACCTGGCTCAAGCCCCGGAGTTTCGCGTTGATCGTCGTTCGCTCGCCCGGCGCGTAGTGACACTCCACGCAGGCGATGGCCATCTTTCCGCCGTGCAGATCGGCCTGCCACGACTCGTAGTACGGATCCATGATGTGGCAGGATCCGCAGAATTCCGGTTTTGCAGTTTCGTGCTCCGCGACGCCCAGCAACGCGGCGCTGCCGACGATCAGCGCCAGGAGGCTCAGCGCCAGACGCTTGATCCAGCGCCGCCGAGGAGCCAGAGGTGCAGCGGGCGACGGTTGAGTTGAGGACATCCGTGACACTCGCAATGTGGATCGTGCAATCCTGAAAGATGCCGAGCGCAAGCGGACGCCAATTGGCGGTCGGCTGACCTAGTTCTTCTTCTGGAGTTCCTTGGGAGTCACGCTGTCGTGATGCCCCTGCACCATGTGGCACGTCACACAGACGTTCTTGGGCAACATTTTCCAGATCGAGTCTCGGCAGACTTTTTCCTGCTCGGGAGTCGGCTTTTGATTCGCGAATGGCTTCGAAATCTCGGCATGCTTGCTGCCCGGACCGTGGCAGTCTTCGCAGCCCGTCCCCTTCAAATCATTGTCGGCCGCGGTCTTGAACCCTCCGGGTTTGCCGAATCCGGTCGTGTGGCACTTCAGGCATTTCTCATCGGCCTGGTACTTCGCCGGGAGCAGGTCGAAGCTCTTCGCATGCCCGGTCTTTCGCCATTTCATGTATTGATCGAAATGGCAGCACTCACCTTCTTCGTGCCGATGTATTCCTGGTCGGCCGGCGGAGCCGCTCGGCTGCTTCAGGTGTCGTGGCGGAAGTTTCATCCGCGACGAGATGTGGCGAATCCGCCGGCCGCAGCGAAAACGCCAATCCGATGACCAGTACAACCAGCGACGGAGTCCAGCGTGATTTGATCAGTGCCTTCATTGAGCCAACTCCGTGAGATGATTTGAAAGTGACTTCTTATACGACGGCAATTGATTGCCTCGCAAGCGTGCGGATTTGCACACATTCGCCGGCATACCGAACGGGTCAGAAAGCGAAATTGATTTGAGCGCATGCCCGCAAGAGGATCACCACTGCGTCGCAACCTTGCCCCCCGAGTCTGACCCGCATGGGATGCCAGAGACAAAGGGCTTTAGAGGGGCCCCCGTTTGAAGTAATCACGAACTCGAACGGCGTCCGATCCCCCAGGGCGCCGTGGGGCTGTCGCAGAACAATCGCGTCACCCGGGCGCTGAGCACAAAACTGCACCAGACACACAAGCGGATCGAGCAGACTGGCCGGCCTGCCTGAGTGTTCAAGGACTTGACACGGATTCGCTGGTCGACTCAGCGGCGGGTCAATAGCACAATCAAACAACCGTTATCTGTTGAAGGGAAATGAATGGACAAGAATTCTCTCCTGGTTCGTGTTCGTCCAATGTCTGGGCGGTTACGATTGTCCTTAACTTTATGGGTGGATTCGGCGGCGCGTACAACGGCATGCTGCCCGGATGCGACGCCGTGACTGGTTTCCACATTCGCCGCTACTTCAGCACCGTCCTCGGTGCAATCGGCGTCATGGTCGTCGTTCGGCTGGCGACCGGACGAAAAGGAATGTGACCGCTGCTTCACGATTCACGCAATTGATCAGGAGCGAGAGACATGCGACAGCATCGCATCGCAGGGCTGAGCGCCTTTTGGTTGACAGCGGCGCTGCTACCAGCCGGCTGCAATGAAGCGACGTCGAAGGCGCAGCAGCAGACTCAGCAACAGCCAACGACTATCGTCGAGAAGGAATCACAATCGCCCGGCACCGAGGAGGAAGGACAGCGGCCTGTCGCCGCGGACTCCGCTGAGAGCGGCAAGTTCGATCCGTTCTTCCCCAAACCAGAAGACGGGTACGCGATTGTTCTCCAACCGGAGAATCCGGGCTACGCGCAGGCGAGCCTGCAGGGGGAGGGCGACAAGGAACTGGCGGTGTTTTCGATCTTTGACACGGAGAATAATCCGGTTGTTTCGGCCAGGTTTGAGCGTTCGGACGCGAAGTTTGGCGATTATCCCGTCCTCTCAGAAGACGGCAGTTTATCGGCGCTGATTTCCAAGCGATACCACGTGCAGGTGCGATCCGTCGCCACGGATTTCGGAGAAGCCGAACTCCAGGCATGGCTCGAGAAGTTCGATCTCGCCGGCATCGCCAAAATGGAGTGACTCCCTCAGGCGAATAGCTCGGTGACGATACGCGCCTTGC
>JAXMBS010000077.1:0-25378 GCA_046349775.1 Planctomycetaceae bacterium
GTGATCGTGCGGATCAGGCTGGCGCGGTGCATCCACTTCGCAGTCTGCGGCAGGTGTTCGCAGATCTGCAGCCCGGCCAGCGAAGATGGAATGGGGTTGAACTCGCCGCGGATGTCGAGCGGTGCGTCGGGCTTCATATCGAACATGTCGATATGGCTCGGCCCACCCAGCAGATTGAAGAGGATCACGCTGCGGGCCGGACCGCGCGTGGTGTTGTCAGACGTCTCGGTAGCGGCCAGCAGCCGTGGAAGTGTCATCCCGCCGAACAGCGACAATCCGCCGACTCTCAGCAATTCGCGGCGAGTGAGGCCGTCGCACAGCTTCGAACCACGGCCGTGAATGCGGATCATGTTCGACTCCTCATGAGCAGCGCCCCTCGTTGATCGGCGTCAGGCGGCCGTGAGAGCGGCGGATCTGCCGATGCATCGGTCCGGATTGCATCGATGCTCGTTTATGCAACTATACCGACGATCCTTCCGGCTGCAATTCCGCAATTGTGGACCGCATCGCGGTTCGGCGCGGGCGTTGCGTTCCGGCAACGTGTCGGCAACGCATGCATGCCGCGCGCAGATCGACCGGTTTTTCGGGTTCTTCGCGGGGGGACGTCCGGCAGCCATTGGCGGCGGCGGGTAGTCTTTCGGGAGCGACGGCGATGCCACCGCGCGTCGCCTGCGCCCACCGACCGGCCTTGCGCCTCAGGGATGTCTGCTGTGATCTTGCTGAAGCTGATCTGCCTCAGTTCGCTGGGGCTGGTGGCCTATTGCTACGCAGCTTATCCGCTGCTGGTGTCGTTATGTGCGCGGCTGATTGGTCGCCGTGATGTTGATGACGCTCCGTCGCCGGCGCCGGAACAGTGGCCGTTTGTGTCGCTGATCATCGCCGCCTACAAAGAGGAACGAACGATCCTCGCGCGTGTGCAGAACGCGCTACAGATGGATTACCCGGCCGACCGCCTGGAAGTGCTGATCGGCTGCGACGGTCACGAGGATGCGACGGGGGAACTGGTGCAGACCGTGCAGGATTCGCGGATCCGGCTGCTGCAATTTCCGCAGCGTCGGGGGAAGCCGTCAGTTCTGAATGACTGTGTAGCGTCGTCGCAGGGAGAGATTCTGGCATTCTCCGACGCGAACACGTTCTACGAGCCGGACGCCCTCAAGCGGATGGTCCGGCACTATCAGCGTCCGAATGTCGGGGGCGTCGTCGGTGAACTGGAATTGATCGACCCGCATACGGGAGCGAACGTCGACGGCCTGTACTGGCGGTACGAAAACTTTCTGAAGAACAGCGAAGGCCGGTTGGGGGCACTGCTGGGGGCGAACGGGGCGATTTATTCGTTGCGTCGTGAGCTGTGGCAACCGCTCGCGCCGGAAACGATCGTCGACGACTTCGTGGCGGGCATGCGGGTGCACCTGGCGGACCGGGAACTCGTTTTCGAGCCGGAAGCTGTCGCCGAGGAGGAATCGGCGCCGACGATGCGGGCGGAGTTTCAGCGTCGCGCGCGGCTGGGGGCGGGTGCGTTTCAAAGCCTGAACTGGTTGTCGCCGCTCTTGAACCCCGCGCGTGGGGCGGTGGCGTGGGCGTTCTGGTCGCACAAGGTGTTGCGGTGGTTCACGCCGTTGTTCCTGGCGGCGGCGCTCGTGACGAACGTCGGGCTGGCGCGTGAACCGGGGTTCGGGTGGTTGTTCGCGGTGCAGCTCATCGTGTATTCGGCGGCGGTACTGGGGATGTGGGTGCCCGCCCGGCGCGTGGTGGGCCGGATGTTGCGTCTGGCGACGATGTTCTGCAGCATGAATGCGGCGATCACAGTCGGGTTCTGGCGGTGGTTGCGCGGGGAGCCAGTCCGGGGCGTGGGTGCGGACGGCGCGTGGCGGAAGTGGAACGAACTCAGGTAAACGCGGATACGGGCACGGCGGCTGACGTCTATCGGCCGTCGAACTCATTGGGCTCTTGAGGCAGTCCCAGCAGTCGTCGCTTCAAGAGCCTGGCGGTGGCTGCGATGTCCGCGAGCAGCGGTCGGAAGTAGGCGCCGGTGCGTGGCAACGCGCCGGCAGATGCAAACGCGCACGAACGAACCGAAGTCGCAGCCGGTTGACTCGTGCGGCCGATTTCGCCTGGAATAGAGCACGATGAGCCGGAGAGTGGCAGCAAAGAAGAACGCCGTCAGCAGGACGAGCGACACAGTCACGTGCAGTTCTCTCTCCTCTCTCTCCCGCGGAATGCTGAAATGCTGCATCTGGACGCACATTCCACGCGGCGCCCGCACAAAACGGCGACAGCCAACAATGCGTAACCCAGACGGGCATAGAAGTTCCACTTCAGCCACTGTGACCTGCCCCCCTGAAACGCTTCCAGGCGTTGAGTAGAGTCTCGACGCGGCACGGACCCAGAAATGGAGAGCGGGACATCGCGAGAAAGCGTTTTCGTCCGGAGAGAGATCATTCACAAGCTGCGGGAAGCTGAGGTCGAGCTGGCGCAGGGGACGAAGGCTCTGGAGATCTGCAAGAAGCTGGGAGTCACGGAGCAGATCTACTACCGCTGGCGGAAGGAGTACGGGGGTCTTCGTCGACTCGTGAGCCGTCCCGCTCCGCGTTACACTGACTCGGTTTGCATTTTCAGTTCCGTGATTCGTTCCTGGGATTCTGCGCGCATGGCTGTGACAGCGGTGGTCGGCCTCCAGTGGGGGGATGAGGCCAAGGGAAAAATCGTCGATCTGCTGACCGATCGGCACGACGTCGTCGTCCGCTACCTCGGCGGCAACAACGCCGGGCATACCGTCGTTATTCGCGGCGAGAAGTACAAGCTGTCGCTGCTGCCGGCGGGGGTGCTGCGGCCGGAAGTGACGTCTGTCGTCGCAGCAGGAGTCGTGCTCAATCCCGGCGCGCTGCTGGACGAGATGGACGCGATCACCAAGCGCGGGATCCCGATCGGGAAGAACCTGCTGATCAGCGACCGCGCGCACGTCATCTTTCCGTGGCACCGGGCCGAAGAGGCGATGCTGGAGCGCAAGAGCGGGGCCGATGCCATCGGCACGACGATGCGCGGCATCGGCACCTGCTACCGCGACAAGGCGGGGCGGACGCATGCGATCCGAGTCGGGGACCTGGTTCGGCCCGACATCTTCCGCAAGCGAGTCCTGGAAGTCGCCGAGCACAAGAATGCGAAGCTCAAGGCGCTCGATCCGGGCGGCGAACTGACCGATCCCGAGGCGGTGCTGGCCGAGTACGGCCGTTACGCCGAGCGATTGAAACCGCACGTCGTGGATACGACCGCCTGGCTGCACAAGGCGTTGCGTGAGAAGCGGAGCATCCTGTTTGAGGGGGCGCAGGGAAGCCTGCTGGACGTCGATCACGGGACGTTTCCGTTCGTGACGTCGTCGAACAGCTCGGGGTGCGGGATTCATTCTGGCAGCGGGGTGCCGGAACGGGCGATCGAGAAGATGATCGGTGTCGTGAAGGCGTACACGACGCGTGTCGGCGGCGGACCGTGCCCGACGGAGCTGCACGATGCCATCGGGCAGCACATCCGTGACGAGGGGCACGAGTACGGCACAGTGACCGGGCGGCCGCGGCGGTGCGGGTGGTTCGATGCGGTCGCGTCGTCGTACGGGGAGCACGCCCGGATCAGCGGAGTGGATTGCCTGGCGGTCATGCTGCTGGACGTCCTCAGCAAGCTGGACACGCTGCAGATTTGCAAGGAGCGTACGAGATCGACGGACAGCGGACGAAGGAGTTCCCAAGTCACATTGTCGACCTGGCGAAGGCGAAGCCGGTGTATCGGACGCTGCCGGGTTGGAAAAAAGACATCAGCGGGCTGAAGAAGATCGGCGAATTCCCGAAGGAAGCGCGGGCGTACGTGGACGCGATCAGCGAACTGCTGGATCAGAAGGTTGAGATCGTGTCGGTGGGGCCGGATCGGGAGCAGACGGTGTTTGTGTGGTAAAAATCAACACCCAGCGGGTGGCCGGGGCTAGGACTGAGCGCAGCGAAGGCGGAACGAAGATGCGGAGTTGTCGTCGATGCACTATCGGGATCGCCAATGCCGACCTCGCGGATTCAACGATCCTGGCCACGCTCACGAGCTGACGTTTTCCTGCTTTCGCCGATTCCCGTTCCTTTCGAAGGAGCGAACGCGTCAGTGGCTTTGCGGATGCAATCGATAATGCCAGAAAGGAGTTGAACTTCCAGTTGTGGGCTTACGTCTTCATGCCCGACCATGTGCATCTGGTCATCTGGCCTGCCAACCGCGAATACGACACGGGAATTATTCTGCGGCGAATCAAGGAACCGGTCAGTCGCGAAGCCATTCAGTTCCTGCAACGGTGTGCGCCGGAGTGGCTGCCTCGAATCCGTGTTCGGCACGGTCAACGTGATGAACATCATTTTTGGCAACAGGGGCGGCCATGATCGGAACGTGACGACTTCACGAACGTTGCAGGCGATGCTCGACTACATTCACATGAACGGTGCGCGTCGCTTGGTTGACCATCCCGGACTCTGGAAATGGTCGAGCGGGATGGTTTGCAGGACATCCGCTCAACGGCCTGAAGCCGGATCCGATCCCATGGGACTGGCTTGAGATAGAATAATGTCGAATGGCCAGCGCTTCGATGTTTGACGCGAAGTTCAATTGCAAGCCGACGCACTCGCCACTGGTGTCTCGGCGGGTTGCCCGTGATCCGGAATACTCCGTCGCCGTTCGCCGGGGCTTCCTTCGCCCGCTGGCGCGCATCAGTCCAGCCCCCGGCCACCCGTTTCTTGCATCGGCCGGAACTGGCAGTAGCGCACATCCTGTTACGCACGAAATCGCAGCCGGCGACCTGCGCGTGCTGTTCCGCGACAACACCGATTCGCCGAAGCAGCTCAGCGGGCTCGACAGCCTGTTTCATGCGAGTGCGCCGGACTTCGACGCGTACGACCCGGACGATCGTGGGGCGTCGGCGGGGCTGAATTTCGAGCACATCATCAGCGGGCATCAGAACCCGAACAACGCGTTCACGCCGCGCAAGGGTCCGTTTCGAATGACGGTCCTGCAGGACGGCAAATCGGTGCGGCTGACGCGGAAGACCGAGGATGACCCATGGGCGATGTCGAAGCGCGCTGGAAACACCGTCACGCCGCCGCGGCCGTCATTGTGGACTTCCGCTGCATGCCGCATGATGCGTCGCTGTTTGGCGAGCGCCGATATGCCGTGCTGTTCTTCGCGAACTATATGAATGACGTGGACGACTTGGCGCTCCACTTTCGCGGGAAGTCTGGTGCGGATGCCGCAGAGGCATGGATCGCCGCCGATGCGCGCATACCGACTGGAACCGGGGAGACGTATCGCAGCATCGACGCTGCCGGATCTGACGTACGACGCCGATCTGAACTTCCAGGCTGAACTCGTGGAGCTATGACTGGCCGCGAATGACGCAGCCGTTCTATTACGGACGGGCGACGCGGGGAATGACGCTGATGATGATGTTCGACCGGATGCACTCCGACGTCGACGAGATCCGGTTCAGTCTGTTCAAATTCAAGACGAAGAAGTATCCGCGACCGGCGTGGGATTTTCAGTATGTCATCAAGGGAAATGAGGCGGAGCGGGAGAATGGGTTCCGCGCGAGGCTCGTGTGGAAGCACTTCGTGAACGAGGAAGACTGCGACAAGGAGTACGCGCGGTGGCGGGAATCAATCGGTAAGGCGTGATCGAACGAGCAACGCTGGAGAATGTCGAGGGCAAGATGGAGGTGGCGTACACGACGAGTTGTCAGAGCGGGGATAGATGAATTGACACAATGCGTTCACTGCACCCCTCACCCCGGCCCTCTCCCCCGAGTGGCATCGCATATGAATCCGGCGCCTCTCGCGGGGAGAGGGGGAAAAACTGCGCTGCCCTCGATTTGTGCGTGCACCGAAGCTGGCGGGTTCACCTGCGCTGCGTTGACAGACGGACGCCGATCCGACACAACGACCACGGCGGACGCTACGGAGCATCCGGGCCGGATTCCGCGTTACAGTCGCCGACGAACTCCGGTTCGATCACCAACACGGCCACTTCACGCCCGCGGGAGGGGAAAATCATGCTGACGGAAGCTGCCAGTGTTGAGCACGTGCTCGTCGTTCCGACGCCGCTGTTCCATTCACTCGGTCACTTTCAGGGGTTTCGCACCGATGCGGGGCGATATCTCGAAGTGCTGCTGGAGCCGAGTGCGGTGAGCTATCGGCCACGTCACGAGGTCGAAGAAGATCCGGGGTTCAAGCAGCTGATTCCGTACTGCATTTTCCGCCACGCGGGGCGGGTGTTTCATTACACACGGGGCAAGCTGCAGGGAGAGGGAAGACTGCGAAGTAAGAGGTCGGTTGGCATCGGCGGGCATATTTCGGCCGACGATCCGGGGAGTGGAATTGCCGTTTACCGGGAGGCGATGCAGCGGGAGATTGCGGAGGAAGTCTTTGTTGAGACTGGATTTAAGGAAAAGTGTCTGGGCCTGATCAACGACGACGAGACCGAGGTGGGGCGAGTGCACCTGGGGATCGTTCATGTGTTTGAGCTGGAAGCGCCCAAAGTTCGCCCACGGGAAGAGTCGATCATACAGGCAGGGTTCGCGCCACCGTCAGAGTTGGCGCGCGACCGCGACCAATTTGAAACCTGGTCGCAGATTTGCCTCGATCAGTTGCTGCAGTCGTAACGGGACGAGTGCACTGGCAGAGCCAGTGGCACCCCGCACTGGCGGAGCCAGCGGCGGCCCGAGGTCGAAACAGCGACCGACTGCAGTCTCTCACGACGACCGAATTGTTCAGACAAAGGAGTGTCTGCCGATGACGACCACCTCGCGCCGCAATCTGCTCACAGGCGCCGCCGCCACGTTGCTCGGAGTCGGCGTTGCCGCCGGCGCCCAGGCGCAGGATCAGGACAAGCTCCCCGGCCAGCTCAGCGAAGAGCAGCTCGGCCAGATGATTACGGCGCTCGGCATCAAGCCGGAAAAGAAGGAACAGCGGTACGATTTCGCATTCAAGGCGAAGATGGGCGAAGAGGAGTGGGAGCTGTCGATGTCGAGCGTCCTGAGCCAGGACGGGCGATCGATCTGGGTGATGGCGTGGCTGGACGAGCTTCCGGAAGCGGCGGCCAATGTGCCGCGCAACGCACTGCTGCGGCTCCTCGCGGAGAACGACAAGATCGGCAACGGCAAGTTCTTTGCGTACATTCCGTCGAACCGGCGGTTCGTGATGCAGAAGGTCGTGTTGAACGAAAACATGACCAGCGCGAAGTACAAGGTTGTGCTGCAGGACCTGGGGACGTCGGTCGTCGAATCGTATCCCATCTGGGCGACGAAGAACTGGACCGAACAGCCGGCCAGCGGAGCGAATGCCGCGGCGGCGCCGAAAGGTCCGGCCGGAGCCGCGGCTCAGCAGCCGGCGACGCGCTCGGCCGACGCGGCGAATGGTCGGCAGCCGGTGCGGAAGTAGCGAACCGGAAGTCGTAAGAATGTGAAACCCGCGGCTCAGAAGAGCTGCGGGTTTCGGCGTTTGATGGATGACGGCTTACGACTGCGGATCGTCGTCGGAGATGCCGAGGGTTTCCATGCGTCGGTAGAGTCGCGGGCGGGTGAGCCCCAGGAGGGCTGCCGCCGCTGACTTGTTGGACTTCGCCGCCGACAGCGCCCAGCGGATGTGGTCCGCCTCGACCCGTGCCAGGATCTCCTCAAGATTGACCGGCTCGGCGGCCAGTGACGGGCCGGTTGCCTGCGCACTGAGGCCGGTGCGGAATCGGAACGGCAAGTCCCGAGACGTGATGAGCGAAGTGTTGCAGGCAGCACGGGCTTCAGTGATGACAGCCTGAAGTTCCGGCAGGTTTCCCGGCCAGTCGTACTTTGCGAACTGGTCCCAGACTTCGGCGGCGAAACCGCCAATCTGGCGAGAATCGCCGCGATTGAGCGATTCGAGGATGAACTGCGCGATCAGCGGCAGATCGTCGCGCCGGGCACGCAAAGCGGGAACATCGATCGTGAACTCGGACAGGAGTTCGACGAACTCCGGCAATAGCGTGTGATCTGCCGCCAGATCGGCCAAGCGGCGATGATCGGCGGAGATCAATTGCCAGCCTGCGGCGGCGCGTTCGGCGGACAGCGTCACCAGCAGTTCCTGGACGTCTCGGGGGAGGTCGCCGACGGACTTCAGGAACAGGGCGCCGGCGCGGAGGGTCTCGTCGATCGACTGTTCGGCAGGGGACAACAACCCTCGGACGGCGACCTTGATCTCAACGGGAGGAATCTGAGAGCAATCCAGCGGGACAAACGCGCGGAGCGACCGTTCGCTGCGGGCGTGAACCAGGTGTGCGAACTGTTCGCGACCGGCGCCGCGCTCGCCGTACAGATGTACGCACGCCCTGCCGCCGGCGGCGATCTTGATCTGTTCCCGCAAACGCCGCACCGGCGCGCTGTGTCCGATCAGGAGAGCGCCTTCGTCGGCCAGCCGCAGCTCGGAACACAGGGCGGCCAGCGCAGCGTGCCGCCGCGCGGCCGCAGCGACTTCACCAGAACCGACGTCGACGCCGCGGGGGCCAATGATGCCGATGACGTGCGCCGATGCTTCATCAGATTCCCGCAGGACAAAGAAGTGGATCGTCCGAGCTTGTGCGGTTCCGTCCTTATGCAGCAGCTCGGCCGGCGCCGAAACCAGCGGACTCTTCAACACTCCTGGCGGCGGACAGAGTCGATCGATTATGGTCGCCGTCGCCTGAGGGTCGCCACCGGTCACGTAACTGCAGGACTTGCCGATGACTTCAGCGGCTTCGCAACCGGTCAGTTCCTCGCAGCCGCGATTGAAGAACAGGATGACGCGCCGCTCATCCAGGACGAAGACCGGCAGCGCGGCATTGGTGAGCCAGCTGAGCAGACCGCGGCGGAGACGGGTGGAGCGACGCAAGGGGAGGGGGGGCTATCGTTGATGGTTTCTGGTTGATCGACAGGACTCTGAGCGGCAGCCTTGCATTGTAACGGTGGCGCCAGGCAGCCGCAGGGGGCATTGAGATCGATTGGCGAAGCAGTAACTTCGCGGCCGTTTGCGCTTTACGAGGCAGGAGCTTCGCGGCAGGGCGTTCCCGAAGGTCATTCGGGAACGACGGGCGAACAGATGGGTTTCACCAGGCGACCGGACCACCAAACACCCTCTTTCCTTGCAAAAACTGCAATTGTGCCGTTTTGCAGATTCGGGATAACATCCCGCCCCTTGGCGACAGCGGACGGCGCCGCGATTCCGGAGTTGCGGACGCGCACATCAATGTGGCGTCCCTCTCGCGACCCGCCGGGAGGTTTGCATATGAGTAGCAGAGGTGGAAGCTCGCTTGGCACACTGCTGTTCTCCGTTCCGTTGGCGGCCATTCCCCTGATGGCAATCTTTGGGATTCCGCAGTTCGGATCTCTGGTTGCCTCTCCGGAGCGATCCGACGGATACGAACGCGTGCGCGAAACAGACGACCGTCTGCGGGGGGATCGGAGTTCCGGCCGGCGCCGAGCTGCGGATGCGTGGGACGACGGGGACTTCGATCAGGATGCGGATCGGCAAGCGATTGTTGGCGGAGAGGGCGGGCGTCGCGGAGACGCAGGCCGCGGATACGGCGATCGCTACGGACGCGCGGACAATTCGCGGAACCGCGGCGATGCGCCGGCAGGCGCCGACGCGGATGCGCCGCCGTTCGGCCGCGAGGCGGACCAACGGCCGGCGCTATCGCCGGAAGCGCGAGGTTCGCGCGGTCCGGCCGATGTTGAGAAGGGCCTCACCTGGAAGTCAGCCGCGGAACGGTTTCACGAGCTGGGGATCACCAGCTATCACCTGGAGTCCGGTTCGGAAGTCGGCTCCTTCCTGTTCGTCTGCTCGTTCTGCCCGGAAGCGACTCCCAACGTCACGATGCGGTTTGAATCGGAGAAGGCGGAACCGCTGGATGCCGTCGAGGACGTGCTGGCCCAGATCGACCGCTGGCAACAGCGGCCGACAGGACCGACGCACTGACAAGCGAACGGAGCACCCGCGTCTGCCATGTGGCCGCACAACGGTTTCAGGTCGCGTCCTTCGGCCATCGGCAGCTGCCGGTCCGATCTCGTCCCGACGGATCGACCCGCGGGTGGATGGTTTGCATGCTGGCTACGGCGGTCACACAACGATGCGGCAACACTTGAGCCGGCAGGTCCCGCAGGACCGCGTCGCACACCGCGGCTGGCCCGTGTTGAGGCGGCTCTGTTCGTATCCGACCGGCCGCAGTCGGCGCGGCGGCTGGCGCAATTCGCGGCCATCGTCGATGCAGCCGACGCCGAGCAGGCCATCACCGAACTGAATGCGATTTACGATGCCGACGGATCGCCGTATCGCGTCGAGCACGTCGCCACGGGCTTCCAGTTGCTGACCCGGCCGCAGTACGCACCCTGGCTGGAGAAGATCCATGCGCGGCAGGCGCGGCTGAGACTGTCAGCGCCGGCCATGGAGACGCTGGCGATCGTGGCGTATCGGCAGCCGTTGACCCGCGCGGACGTGGAAGCCGTGCGCGGGGTGCAGTCGGGCGAGATGCTCAAACTGTTGATGGAGCGCGACCTGGTTCGCATCGTCGGAGAGCACGAATCGCTTGGACGCCCGTACCTGTACGGGACAACGCGGCAATTCCTGGAACTGTTCGGCCTGCACAGCCTGTCGGAATTGCCACAAGCCGATGGGCTGGCGCGGCCGACCGAGGCGCCCGAAATCGAAGTCGAAACAGAGACTGCCATCACAGAGGACAGTGCCGAGGCGGCATAGGAGAGTGCGAACAGTCGCAAGAGTACGAACGGTGCGAAGAGTCTCGAAGCGGTTCAACCTTTCGCACGGTGGCTACTCTTCACACTTTTCGTACCCCCGCCAGGCGGGTGCGGACGACGTCGTAGACTTCCGCGGCGATGTCGTCGATGTGTCGCAGATTGTTGCCAGGCGCCACGTCCACGCGCCGCCACGTCGGCTGTGTCGCAGCCAGTTCCAGGTAGAGCTGGCGGACCGATTCCTGGTACGCAACATCCGTTTCCTGCAGGTCTTTCTGCTTGTCGGTGTAGTCGCGTTGCTGCTTGTTGGCGATGAGTGTCTGCGCTACCGCGGCGGGGAGATCGAGCAGGACCACCAGATCGGCCGGCGGAAGCCGGTAGATGCGGTATTCGAGATGCTCGATGAACGACTTCAATTCATGCCGCTCAAGGCCATGCAGCTTGGCTGCCTGATGGGCGATGTTGGAGGCCACGTAACGGTCGAGGACGACGACATCGCAATCGTCGATGGCGTCCTGAAGCCGTTCGAGGGACTCGAACCGATCGCCGGCGAACAGCAATGAGACGAGCAGCGGATGAACGGCGTCGAGCGCGCCGTAACGGCCGTTGAGGAACTCGCCGATCCGCTTGCCGAAGGCGGTTTCGCTGTAGCGCGGGAAGCCGATGAGTTGCGTGCTATGGCCGGCAGCGGTCAGGCGATCGGCCAGGTGGCGGGCCTGCGTCCCCTTGCCGGTGCCGTCGATGCCTTCAATCGCGACGAGAAGTCCCACGTGTTACCCCGCTTGTGCAGACTGAAGGAACGGAACAAACAGGAGGGAACGGAGAAAACGGAGGATCGAGAAGTTGGAGTCGAGGAGCACGATGCGAGCGGCGTCATCCGGCAAGAAGAGGTTGTGCCGTCGACAATGAATCGAAACTCAAGATGGACTTTCGATGAGCGGCATCCCCTCTGTTCTCACCGTTGCCTCCAATTTTTCCCTTGGTCGAGGCAAGGTCGAGGCGCGGATCAAAGGGACAGCGCCGCGTGGGCGGCGTCGATCGTGTCGGCAGTCTGGAAGTAGTCGAGCAGGCGGCTGGCGCGGAGCGACTCGCGGACATTCGGCTGGATTCCGCACAACACGAGCGTTCCTCCCTGCCGATGGAGCCGGCGGTGCAGCGTGATGAACTTGCCGAGCACCGAACTGGTGATGTAATCGAGTTGCGACAGGTCGAGGATGATTCGCGACTGTGCGTCTTTTTCGACGAGCGCGAACAGCGCCTCGCCGACCTGCTCCAGATTGTCCTCATCGGTGAGTTGTTGGCGCACAAAGGTCACGATGATGGCGCCGGCGTCCTCGACGCAAGTGAAATGCGCGGCGCTTCCGGCGGTGATGATCACGGCTGCGCTTCCAGGAATTCGGCGTGCGCCGCGGTGCCATACGCGCGGACACAGCGCCCGACGTCGCGGTCGGTTCCCGGCAACACCACCGGGATGTAGTGCCGGTCGGTCCCGCGCACCCAACCGGGCCGGTCGTCGCACACCCGCTCGACGAGCACTTCCAGCGTGCGGCCGATCTGAGTCTCATAATACCTTTGCGCAAGCGTCCGCTCCAGCGCCGCGAGTCGCCGCATGCGTTCCTTGCGGATGTCGGGCGGAATCTGGCCGGGGAACCCGGCCGCCGGCGTGCCGCGGCGCGGGCTGAACGGGAAACAATGCATCTTCATAAATCGGGCCCGCCGGCACGTTTCGAGCGTCTCTTCAAACTCGGCATCGGACTCTCCGGGGAAGCCGACGATCACATCCGTCGTAAACGCGACGTCGGGAATCACCCCGCGGATGCGGTCGAGCTTGTCGAGAAATCGCCCGACCCGATACCGCCGCCGCATCCGCGCCAGCACGGCGTCGGATCCGCTCTGCAGCGCCGGATGGAACTGCGGGCACAGGTGCTCGCAGTCGGCCGCCGCGCTGATGAAGTCGTCGTCGACTTCGTTGGCCTCGATGCTCGACAGCCGCATCCGCCAGTCCCCGGGAATCTGATCGAGCCGACGGAACAGGTGCCAGAGCCGGAACGGGGCGCGCCCGCTGCGCCCGCGCGTGGTCTCCACGCCGTAGTGACCGACGTGGATGCCGGAAATCACGATCTCGCGATAGCCGTTGCCGACGAGCCGGCGGACCTCCGCTTCGATCGATTCCGGCGAGCGGCTGCTCAGGCCTGGACGGACGTCCGGGATGATGCAGTAGGTGCAGCGGAGGACGCAGCCGTCCTGGACCTTCACGTAGGCGCGCTTGCGACCTTCGAACGAGCTGATGCCGTCGGGGATGTCGCAAACACCTTCGCGCGCGAGGACGTCGGGCAGCTCGCGCTTGTCCTTCACGACCTCGAACACGCCCGGCAAACCGGCAACCGCCTGCGGATCGCGGGTGGCATAGCAGCCCATCACGATTGTGCGCGTGCCGGGGTTGTGCTTTGCCAGACTGCGGATCAGCTTGCGGGACTTCGCGTCCCCTTCATTGGTCACCGTGCAGGTGTTGACGACGCACAGATCGGCACTTTCACCCTCGGCTGCTTCACGGAACCCGTGGTGCAGCAGGGCTTCCTGGACCAGTTGAGTTTCATACTGGTTCACCTTGCAACCGAGGGTGACCAGCCGGCAGGTACGGGAGGACATGCAGCGGTGATAGCATGAGGATGGAGCGAGATGCAAACCGGGGCCGGGTTAGGATCCCCAATCCGTTGTGGTGCAGACGTTCAGAGACGCCACACATTTGCAGCCTTCTCCCGGACACATGCGTTCCGATTCAGCCGGGCGGGGGCCATGCAAACACACGTTGGTTTGCACCCCTCACCCCGACCCTCTCCCCCGAACGATGCCGAGCATGGACTCAACACGTTCCGCGGGGGAGAGGGGGAAAATTTTGACAGCCGCGACCACAATCGGCGCAGACGCCTGCGCCGTGTCCGACGGCCGCGTCACGACCGGCGCAATCGCTGCGATCGCTTCCCCGCAATCCGCGGCCGGCAGCCCGCGGACGGCAGGCAGGCCGCCTTCCACGATTCGTGAACTACCGTATTTTGCAGCCGTTTTGTTCATCGGAACAGACGCCGTGGCCTGCCTCCGGTCCCAGCGGTGCGACAGATGGTCGCAATCGAAACCCCAGCCGAACCTGCGTCGGCGACGCGCGCACTCCGCGCGGCCCGCGCACCGTCGCCGGCTGCGCTAAACGCAGACCCGCCGAGTGACGAGCCGGTCCTGCCGACGGTCTGCCAAGCCGACATCGCCCGCGACGACCTGACCGGGTTCCGCCTCGAACAATACCTGCTCGGTCCGCGCATCGGTCAGGGCGGCATGGGGAAGGTGTTCCGGGCGCGGCATCGTCACCTGGACCGGACCCTGGCGATCAAGTTCGTTGCGGCCGACGTCAGCGGACTGCCGGAGGCGCAGCAGCGATTCGAACGGGAGACGCGCGCGCTGGGCCTGTTGCAGCATCCGCACATCGTCAACGCCATCGATGCCGGCAGTTGCCACGGCCTGATGTATCTGGTGACCGAGTACGTCGACGGGGAAGACCTGTCGCAATTGGTCGAACGCCGCGGGCCCTTGCCGGCGACAGAGGCGTGTGGATTGATCCGGCAGGCGGCGCGCGGTCTGGCCTGTCTGCACGCGCGCGGCTTCGTGCATCGCGACATTAAGCCCTCGAACCTGATTGTCGACCGCGCGGGCTGCGTCAGGATCCTCGACTTCGGGCTGGTCCGCAGCGCCCACGCCGATCAGCAACTGACCGATGCCGGCCAGACCGTCGGAACGTGGGACTTCCTCGCTCCCGAGCAGGCGCACAACGCCAGCGACGTCGACTGCCGGTGCGACCTGTACGGTCTCGGCTGCACGCTGCTGTATCTGCTCAGCGGCAGCGTCCCGTATGGCGGCGCGCGTTACGCGACACCGGCCGCGAAACTCAAGGCGCATTTGTTTGACATGCCTGTCGCACTGGACCAGCCGCCGGCGGGCGTCACTCCCGAACTTGCCGCAATCATCGCCCGTCTGGTGGCAAAGTCACCGGCAGACCGCTTCGCGTCGGCCGATGAAGTCGTGGCGGCGCTGACGCCATTCGCCGCACAATTCCGGGAACGGGAAGCGTCCCCACAGCCGCCTGCTGCGGTCCGTACGCCTGCCCGCTCGCACGTGAAGCAAGCGATTGCCGTCGCAGCGCTCGTCGGTGCGATCGCGTGCGGAGGAATCCTGCGGTCGCAGTCGGAAAGCCGAGGGACTGCGCCGGTCCGCTCATCGGCGGTGGCTGAAAGTCGTGCGGATTCGCCCGCAGACAACGCGGCCCAAGCAAATGAAAGCGACCAGGATCCGGCCACAAACCCGGAACCGCCGGCAACAGCGCCGTTACTGGAGGCAGCGCCGCTGCATCGAATGACGATTACCCCCAGCCAGACGAGTAATGCGCCGCCTGTACGTCTGCCGTCATTGAGCCCGGCGACGCCGCGCGGGCCGCAGCGGGACACCGGACACTGAAACCCAGCGGGCCAGAGCGGATTTTCATTCCCCCTAGTACACGTATCGAGAGACGGTATGACTCTGGTAACTCGTGAAATCACGATGACGCGGCTCACGCGTTCGTTCGGCACGTCGAAAGAGGACAGTCCGCCTCCCTGTCTACTGACACGAATCTATCCGATTAACGGCATCGAAGAACCGCTGCAAATCCACGACGAGGCGATCCTCGTCGGGCGCGACGCCCACTGCCAACTGGCGCTTTGCGACGACTCCGTCTCGCGCCGACACGCCACGATCGAGCGCCGCGGCGAAGGCCACTGCGTCACCGACCTCGGCAGCACGAACGGCACGTTCGTCAACGAGGAGCAGATTCGCGGAACACGTGCGCTGCAGACCGGGGACCGGGTGCGATTCGGCAACCAGATTTTCAAGTACCTCAGCGGCGACCGGATCGAAGCGCAGTACCACGAAGTCGTCTTCCACATGATGACGACCGACGGACTGACGCGGGCGCACAACAAGCGATACCTGCTCGACACGCTGGAGCGCGAGCTGGTGCAGTCGCTGCGGGCGCGGACGCCGCTGTGCGTGCTCATGTTCGACCTCGACAAGTTCAAACTGGTGAATGACACCCACGGCCATCTTGCCGGCGACGCGGTGCTCGTCGAGTTCGCCCGACGGGTGAAGTCGGTCCTGCGCAGCGGCGACCTGTTTGCCCGATACGGCGGCGAGGAGTTCGCAATGGTCCTGACGCGGACGGCGCTGTCCGATGCCGTCGCCGTGGCGGAACGGGTACGCGAATTGACGGCCGCCGCGCCGATGGAGTTCGAGGGGCGGCCGATTCCGGTCACGGTCAGCATCGGGGTCAGCTGCGAGGCCGGCGATCGCGAGTGCGCCCCGCTGGAGGTCATCGCCCGCGCCGATCAGCAGCTATACGTCGCCAAGAAATCGGGCCGCAATCAGGTGCGATCGGCGAAGTCGCCCGACAGCGCGGAGTGACACGCGCGGCGACCACCGGTTCGTCCTGAACGAAACTGTGCACAACTCAGAAGGCAACTCCCATGGGCACGCGGGTTCTAACAGTCATCGCGCTGACGGCAGTCTGGCTGGGCTTATGCGCGAGCGCGCTCGGCGAATTCGTCCCCGTCGCGGGATTCGAACAGCAGTTGTTCCCCTCGTACCTCATTGCCACGGCGCAACTGCGGGCGGACGAGGCGCCGGCCGATCCGCATCGACTCGGCGACCCGCGCGGGCTCCTCGGCGTCGAGATCGTGTCCCCCGGTAAAGACATGCCCGTGACCGTGACAATCGAATGCGACGAGTACCTGCAAACGAGCGTTTACAGCGGCACACTCCCGGAGCAGGGGGAGACGTACCAGGTCATGCCGAAGATCAAGTATCGCTATGAGCGTCTCGCCCAGTGCGAACAGGCGGCGCCCGTCAACGTGACGTTCCGGGTGCAGGTCGGCAACGGGGTCGAAGAGGAACAGACTGTCACCTGCACGGTGCGGTCGATCAACGACTGCCCGTTCGCGTTCAAGAACGGGGACGAAGTGATCGACGCCAGCTTCGCCTTCGCCGCCTACGTCAATGAACAGCACCCGTACGTGGACAAGCTGCTGCGCGAAGCGCTCGACCGGGACGTCGTCGACAAGTTCCAGGGATATCAGACGGGCGACTCCAATGACGTGCTCCGGCAGGCGTACGCGATCTGGGACCTGCTCGTGGCCCGGGACATCCGTTACAGCAGCATCACGACCACGGCCGTGGATGCGGAGTCGGTCGCCTGCCAGCACGTGCGGCTGCTGGAGGACTCAATCAACAACTCGCAGGCGAACTGTGTCGACGGCTCGGTGTTGTGGGTGTCGCTATTGCGGAAGATCGGCATCGACGGGTTTCTCGTCGTGACCTCCAACCACTGCTATGCCGGTTTCTACCTGACTCGCGCCCACGAGGGGGTGCTGGCAATCGAGACGACGCTGCTCGGAGCGGAAGTCGACTCTGAGGAGCTGGAGATTCCTGAGCCGCTGGAGGCCGCGATTCCCGAAGACATGCGCTACGACGACACGTTCAGCAGCTTCGTCGTGGCGCTGGAGACCGGCACGAAAGCCTTCCTGGCGAGCCAGGCCCCGCTGGTGGCCGGAGGGGAAGCGTCGCCGGCCGAAGGAGAGGCGCCGCCTGCCCCGAAGGAAACGCTGCAGGTGACGGTGATCGACATCGCCGCGATGCGGAAGCTGGGGGTATTGCCGATCGCGTTTCAGAATACGAAGGAGTTCGTGGGCTACGACTTCACGAATAGCGACGAACCGGAGATGGCCGGCGAATCCGCCGAGGGGAGCGAAGGGGAGAGCACGGCCGAAGCGGACGACGAAGCTGCGCCGGAAGCGCCGGAGTAGCAGTTATTGCGAATTCCCCGCTCTGCTGGCCATCATTTGGAGTGTACCCATCAGCGCCGGACGATATGATGCCGCGAGGTTGATCTGACTCCTCCAGCCATTGTACGAGGGGGTTTCGATGGCATCTTCTCTCAGCGGCCGGTCCCAGCCCTTGCGCGGCATCTCGCGTCGCTCACTGCTGCAGGCCGGCGGAGCGGCTGCGCTGTCGCTCGGCACGCCGGGCATTGTGGCGGCCGGGCTGGACGCAGAGCGCGGACTCGGGAAGGGCGCCGCCCCTAAGTCGTGCATTTTTATCCTGCTGTGCGGCGGGCCGAGCCATCTCGACACCTGGGACCTGAAGCCCCACGCGCCGGACACGATTCGCGGACCCTATCAGCCGATCGCGACTTCCGTACCGGGAATGCGGATCAGTGAGCTGCATACCCGGATGGCCGGCATGACGCAGGACTTTTCGCTGATCCGGTCGATGTCGCACGTCGGCAACATCAGCAATCACTTCGATGCGATGCATCACCTGCTGAGCGGACAGTCGGAAGCGCCGGCCGACTCCCCCTACATGGGGTCGATCCTGGCGAAACTGCGGCCGAACACGCGCGGGATCGCCTCGTACGTGTGGCTGATCAAGTGCGTCGGCGATCCGGTGTTCTGCGCGCCGAACCTCGGCATCGGCGGCCATCTGGGGATGACCTATGCGCCGCTGTTCGTCGGCTCGGCGGCGAACCATCCGGCGATGCCGGAATTTCATCCGCCGGACGAGTTGCTGCCGGCGGTGGCTGCGGCAAGGATGGGAGATCGCCGCGGGTTGCTGGCGGGGCTGGACGAGGCTCACGGCGGCGTCTCGAACCGCGTCCTCGGAGACTGGCAGGACCTGCACGGCCGCGCGTTTGAACTGACGAACGGGACCGAAGCGCGGCGGGCATTCGAACTTTCACAGGAGGCTCCCGTAACGCGAGGCCGCTATGGGATGCATCCGCTGGGGCAGAATCTGCTGCTGGCGCGGCGGCTCGTCGAATCAGGCGTCGGCTTCGTTACGGTCAACGGCTGGACCGGCAAGGCGCCGAACGATACGGGGGGTGGGCCGCCGAGTTCCAGTTGGGACATGCACGGCGCCGAGATGGGGATGGGGAACGCGTTCGGCAGTGGATCGTATGGCATGGGCTGGTGCCTGCCGTGCCTGGACGAGGGGCTGTCGGCGCTGATTACCGATCTGAAGGAGCGTGGGCTGCTGGAGCGAACGCTGGTCGTCGTGACCGGCGAGTTCGGCCGGACGCCGCACATCAACATGCGGAACACGACGCCGGGTCGGCAGCACTGGCCGACGTGCTATTCGTCGATCATCGCCGGCTGCGGGATTCGCGGCGGAGCGGTGTATGGCGAATCGGACGAGTTCGCCGCCTATGTGAAAGACAAACCAGTCCGCCCGCAGGACCTGGGAGCGACGATCTACCACGCGCTCGACGTGCCGCTGGAAACGCGGCTGGGGAAGGACGGTTTCACGCGGCCGATCAGTTCGGGGACGCCGCTGTACGATTTGTTCGGGTAGCCGCCGAAGACGTAACCAATACGCGCTGCTTCAATTTCCAGAAGCAGTAGTAGCGGAAGGCTCAGTGGATGGGGAGGGGGAGTTGTCATCCCCTATCCGGCGAAGATGCCACTCCAATCCAGACTTATCGCCATTCGGAGCGATATGGTCTAAGACAATATAGTCCTGCGACACGGGGATGATTTCATATACAGATTGAAGGTGACTCGATGTCGGACCGCTTGGTCGCGGTATGTCTTGCCTGAACACGAATCGCTTCGCGTAGGCCATGTATATCTTGTGCCAGAGCGGTCGGTCCGGATCGGTCAGCACAAGCCTGTTGTTTTCGACGTTCCATGTGCTGTGCTTCGGCGGGGGAAAGCGGCCGAGTGCAAGTAAGGCATCACCATCCGACTCAAACGTAAAACGCGACGGGGGCAGCAAGTGATATCCCTTGTGCTCCGCTAGAGGGCCTTTCTCCGTGAATTCCCACTCTCCAACAAGTCGCCGATCGCTGGGACGTGAAATCCATTTGGCGGCGCCGTAAAGGAATCCAAGCAAGCAGATCACAATGACGAGCCGCTTCGCCAATCGCCGGCGCCGGAATGGAGGTGGAGTCGGAGGAACGACGGATTCAGCGGTTTGCTGGGTCATGGCTTCTCTCCGTGCTTCGCCCAGTCGCTGTCAGCGGACGCTTCAGTGAGTGGGGATGGCGTGTTGTTCACTTTCGCCAATGATCGGTACACCCATAATCTTATCCATGGACTGAAAGGACCAAGCTTCATTCGGTCGTCGCCTGTGGCGAGATACGCTTCGGTTTTGCTAAACAGATAAGACACATCGTCCCAATGCAGCTTGCAAAAAGCACGCTGCAAAAGATCCGCACCATACATTTCGGAATCGGCATAGGCCATCAGAGGTCGAAATAGAGTCACGACGTGAGGCACGTAACCAGGTGGGATGTACATTCGCTTCCAGGCGATTCCGGCCATCAGCCACGCCGCAACGTACCAGATCGGTGACAGCAGAAATGCGATCACAATCCACTTGAGAAACCGTCGGCGCTTTCTCGGACGTTCAGCGGTTGGCTCGGTCATACCGCTTTCCGATACTTCTATTTGACGCTGCGTGGAGTCGCTCGGTTCCACGGGTCAGGCGGCAATTCAGTTGAGCGGATTGCGGGCTCACCGTTCTGTTCGTCGACAATCTGCCGAAACGCCGGCCACTTCATGTTTGGACTCAAAGCACCAGCTTTAAGTTCGATGGGCGCGTCATTCGCCAAAGGCCCGATCTGAAGACGTATTCGAGACACCTGCTCCCTGTTCGTCGCACAAAACAGTCGCTGCAAGCCAGTGGCTCCGTAACCATTGGAGCTCGCATACGCGATCAATGGCTGAAACGGAACTGCCAAGATGTGAGCCTGGGCACTGGGGAGATACCCGCGATTGAGTGCGGCCGAAAGAGCGAGCCATGCGCCGACGTACCACAACGGCAACATGAGCACGACGGCTGCCAGTATCAACAGCCGCCGGCGTCGCTGCTTCGAACGTTCAGCGGGTTGTCCGGTCATGGTCGCACCTCATCGGTCCTTCCGGCATCCTCCTCCAGTATCCTCCGGTACAGCGCCATGCTGATGTTCGGACCAAGCTCTCCGATCCTGAAAAACGAGTTGGCTTCCCCCTCCGATGCCGCGGGCGGAAGATGAACAATGGCAGAGAGCGTCACGCGATTGGCATGGCAGTAGAAGCGTTTCAAGAACTCAGCTCCCCACTGATTGGAGTTGGCGTACTCGATCAGCGGCTTGAACGGGACAGCGAAAGGGCGTTCGTAGGCCGGCGGGATGTAGCCTCGCGTAAATGCCGTCACAAGCGTCAGCCACGCCAGAACGTACCAGACGGTCAACGTCACAAGCACGCTCACGGCTAGGACCAGCCTCCGTAATCGTCGCTGCTTGCTGACATTCAGCGGGTTGTCCGGTCATCGGCCTCCTCCTCGCGCCATTCAAATAGGTGGCCACGTCACGGATCAGCGGATATTCCAACGTCGGGCTGAGCGGGCCGACCCGGACGACAGCAGACTCCATATCTGCTGCCACCTTGTCGATCACCACGATACATGCCGTAGGTCGCTTTGACGTCTTTCGCAATTACGACACAGAACACACGTCGGGAGCTCCTGGCCCCCGAAGTGCTTGGACCCCGCATACGCGATGAGCAGCGAATGGCACGGCTACCCTATCGCCGTAAGCATTCGGAATGTACCCGTGCGTGAGAGCGGCACTGGCCGCCAGCCATGCACCGACGTACCACCCCGGTAACATCAGGATGAATGCGATGATCAGTAGCGCTCTCCGGCGCCTGCGCCATTTGGAGCGATTGGCGATCTTTAGGATCAGCTTACCTGGGTTGGTCCGGCCGATCTTGTAAACGGTGCCATTGGTCGACCAACAGCTCCGCGTTCACCGCGAGAAGCTCTTCTGACGTAGGCAGTCCATGTTCTCGCTGATCTCATGTTCCAGCAGTTGCTCGGTCATGGCCTTCTCCCGATGCTGATGCGAGAGCACCGCCCTTCGCCTCATCCTCGACATCCGCGTCGGTTTGGTTTCCGAGCATCGACGCCGGGGGAATAATCGCCACCACTTGCGGATCATCTCTGCATGACGACCGGCGTTGCCGGGACGTCGCCCGTCACGCAGACGCTCGTCTGCCGTTTTTACCATCGTTGCCGCACCGTATGAGGTCTTCAGGCGGCGCGCCAGTCCTTCGCTGTCGGAGTGCGCTCATGTTCTGCCCGTATCCGCGCGTCGTGCTGTCGATGATCTGCACCACCCTCGGGGGTTGCGGCAGTGGGTACGAAACCGGTTCCCCCGCGACTGACACGGGCAGCAATGCCGCAGTGGACTCTTCGCCGCCGGATGCTCCGACCGGCCATCTCAATTTGGTGACGTATCAACCGCCAGCGCCTGTCGACGCGGCCCGAACGCCGACGACCGCAAAGTCGCTGCGCGCAAAGTCGCACGCAAGGTCATTCACAACGCCGCGCTGGACATCGTCGTCGAGCAGTTCAACGACATCCCGGCGCGGATTGAAGACCTGGCGGCGAAGAACGGCGAGTTCATTTCCAAGGCGGAAATGTCGACACCGCCACCGGCCGGTCCCGGCACGGGACGTGGACGATCCGCGTGCCGGTCGAGCGGTATCAGGCGCTCTGACGGCGGCCGGTTCGATCGAGTCCTGCAACGCGGCATCGAGGACAGCCGTGAGGTTACTGCGGAGTACTACGACCTCGATTCGCGGCTGCGCGGACAGGAGCGCGACGCGGTTGCTGGAGCATCTGGATGAGACGTCGCGGGACCTGCAACAGGTGCTGACGCTGGAGAAGGAGCTGGCCCGCGTGCAGCAGGAGTCGAGCAGATCGCCGGGCAGCTCCGCGTACTGAAGGACGTCACGGCGCTGTCGACGGTGACGATCAACGTGAAGCGAGATCGAGGAATTCGTGGCGGAGGCGCCGCCGACGTTCGTGCGCGCGGATTCAGCAGACGTGGTCAGGCGTTCGGCGGGCTGACTTCGCTCGGGCAAGTGCCGGTACTGGTGGCTGTCGCCTTGGCGCGCCGTGGCTGGGGGCGATGGCGGTCCCGCTGTTGCTCGTGGTCGTCCTGTATCGGCGACAGCAACGCCCCGGCGCGGCGACGTGAGCCGGGGTGCCGATTCTGAGGTCGGGAGGGCGAGGCTCCCGCCGAGCCGGAGCGGTAGGAAAGCCCTCTCTGGATTGCGGCTCCGCAGGGGCGTCGCCCTCCAGCCTGAACGCGCTTCCACCGTATCAATTCGTTACGATGCGGCGATGAAATCGCGCCGAGCATCTGACGTTCCATCTGCCGCAGCGGATGGGGTTCCTGAATATATCACTCCGCAGGTGGAGCAGATTGTGCGGGGAGTCCGGCGTGCAGGAGGGACTGGTGCTCGTGAATGCGATGCACGTTGCGTTACCAACGTCGCCGTTGATGGCGATAAGGCCGTAAGTTCAAAGCCCACGACTTCCGCCGTCGTGCCGCTGTCCGGGCCGCGTGTGGACGTACACCCCGGCAGGGCGGCGCCATCGACGATGGGTTGCCAAAGACGGTGTCCACCAGCTTGCAGGCATCATCAGACGTCGGCCGCGTGTGGGGACGCCCGCCAACATCGTGCCCCACCGGGACATCAATCAGCCGCGCTGCCTGCGCGCTGCGGCACGGACGGCAGCGGCATCCGGTGTACCGGCAATCCTGATGCCCAGCCGTTCAAGTTCCTCGATTGGCATCGGCGCTGCTGGCGCAGTTGACGTTTGGCGTCTGCGTCCTTGATGTCGTCGCTAGCCACCAGACGGACAACCCGTTCACGTCCCCGTGCGCTTTGGCCAGCTCGATTCAATCCGGTTGACACGTTCACGGGCGGCGGCCACTTCCTTGTGGTTGGGCGTGCACTCGTCCAGCGCCCGTTCAACCGCCGCAGGATTGCCAAACGTCTCAAACAACTGGTTGACGACTGCGGCCTCAAGCTCATCGCTACGCACCCACGGCCGGGGCGTGCACGTGCACGCCTTCACCCGCGTGGTGTGGGCGTGGCGGTAGTACCGGTGCCCGTTGTGGTTCGTCTGGCCAAACATCCCGTAGCCGCAGGCACCGCAGTACACGTAACCGGACAGCAAGTAGGGGTTGGCGTCCGCCCGGTATCGGCCGTGCAGGTACGTCCGGTTGGCTGCGGCACGCTGTAGGATGGCCGCGATGGTTGCATCCGGCAGCAGCGCCGGGATGGTCGTCGGCACCTCCGCGTGGATGTCCAAGTCGTCCGCGTCAAACCGCTGCATCCAGCCGGTGCCACAGCGGCGTGTCAGCAGCTTATGCAGGTTGCTGTGGTTGTGCCCGTACGCGCGGGCCAGGGCGGGCAGCGATTCACCAGCCAAGTACCGGCGTGCGATTTCAATAATCTGTCGTTGCTTATCCGCATCAACGCCCCACTTGCCGGTGTCGCGGTCGTAGGTGCGGCCATAGGGCAGTTTGCCGCAGGCTGGCACGCCAGCACGGGCACGCTCAATCCTGTTCAACAACGACTTCTGTTTTTGCACCCCGGCTTGCAATCCACCGATGTTGGACGACAGTGCCAGCACAAATAGGTCGTGCGGCTCGTGCAGCCGGTACTCCTGCTGTAGCACAAAAAACCTGATGCCACGGTCCCGCAGGTGCTCCAGTCCCTTCTGCGATACTGCGTTGTCGCGCGACCACCGCGTGGGGTCGGCCACCATCACGGCATCAAAGGGCGGGTGCCGCAGGGCCGCATCAGCTAGCAAGGCCTCTAGCTGTTCACGCTCATACACGGCTGTCGCGTGCTCCTGCCCTGCGTATCGCCGGGTGACTGTGCCACCCATCGACGTGACGGCATAGCTGGTTTGCTTCTCCTGCGTCCGCAGGGACTCGCCCTTCCGTTCTTGTCGCTCTGTGCTGACGCGGATCAGCACCCCAAACCGCAGCGGCTTGCCGTTGGCGTTGGCCATGTCCACACCCTGCAAAAGCCCACACCCATCGGGATTAAAAAATGGGGCGGCCCGGCCGATCCGGGTGTGGATGCTGATGGCCCAGTGCGGGACATGACCCCACGCACTGTTGCCGCCCCATTTGTTTTCTAACACGACCCGGCCGCGCCGTAGAGGCAAACGGCCGGGCCGCGCACAAGTACAGACACAAAAACGGGCGTGGCGTCGGGATTGACAGCCCACCGGGACCGCAACGTACCGGCCATCGGCTGCTGAAAACGGGGTACAGCCGACACGACGCCATGCCCGCTGCAAGGCTGCTACATCCATCCTGACGGCACCAGCGGTGCCACGGCGGGCACGCCGTCCGCCCCTGCGCTGGCGGCCACCGGTGCCGCCGTTGGCGCACCAGCAACAGGGACGGGACGTGTGGGATTGGCCCGCGCGTTCTGGACAGCGACCCAGTCAATCGTGGGCGGCAGCAGTGGCTCACCAGCGGCCGGGATATGGCCGGGCAGTGCGCCCGCGGCTCCTGCAAAATTCAGTTGGGGTGTCACCACCTCGCCGGACTGCATCATGTAACCCGTGACGCCGTGCCCAAACTCCCGCACCGGTGCCATGCCAGCATTCCACACGGGGTGGATGCCGGGCCAGTTGTCGTAGCCGGCAGGCACCAGCGGCTCGGTGGCCGGTGCGTTCATCGTCAGCGGT
>JAXMBS010000078.1:0-24385 GCA_046349775.1 Planctomycetaceae bacterium
GCAGGACTTCGCGAGAGTTTCCGGCCAACGGCCGGCCCATCTCCATAAACTCCAGCACGCTGCCGGCGTTTTCCAGGGCGCCGACGTACATCAGCGGCGCCTCCGGGCAATGTTCGAGTGCAGCGATCAGGTCATAGGGATAGTTCTCGATTGTCTGCACCGGCGCCACGGCACGGAGGTCGGCGTCGCCATAGCGGTCAAGACAATACGGCCGAAAGCCGGACCGTAGCGCAGAGAACGCAGCGGCCCGCGTGCTGGCGCCAGCGATAATGATTTCGGGAACCGTCGTCCCCGAAGACCCATGTGGCGAGGTCATGCGAAGTACGGCCTGATGCGCAATCTGAATCGTCCGGTGCGTCCGTTGTCGCTGCAAATGTCGGCGCCGGCTCCTCGGCTGTTCCGGACAAGTCTGTTCGCGCCGTCGGTCCGCACACCGACCCCGGCACGTACTGGAATTCCGCAGTGCGACGTGTTATGACTGCGGCTCAAACATTGGCCCGCAGCGGGAAAACCGGATCATAACCGCGTCTACTACCAAGGGGGAGAGCAAGCATGTCATTTCAGATCGGCGAAGCCCTGGTCGGCGAAGGCAATGAAATCGCCCATATCGACCTGATCATCGGCGACAAGACCGGCCCCGCCGGCATCGCGTTTGCCAACGCCCTGGCCCGCCAGTCGGCCGGCCACAGCAGCCTGCTGGCCGTGCTGGAGCCGAACCTGGCCGTCAAGCCGTCGACGGTCATGATCACGAAGGTGACGATCAAGGGGGCCAAGCAGGCCGTACAGATGTTCGGCCCGGCGCAGTACGCCGTCGCCAAGGCGGTGGCTGACAGCGTCGCGGCTGGCGTGATCCCCAAGGACCAGGCGGAAAAGCTGTGCATCGTCGTCGGTGTGTTCATCCACTGGGAAGCGAACGACGACAAGAAAATCTTCCAGTACAACTACGACGCGACCAAGCTGTCGATTGCCCGCGCCATGAAGAACGAACCGAGCCCCACCGAGATGGTCGAGAAAAAGGACAAGGCGAAGCACCCGTTCTCGGGGGTCTAGTTGAGAGACGCGAATTGAGAGTGCCTTACGAGCCACGGGGTTAATCCCCGTGGCCGTTTTTATGCGCAGCGAAAGCGGCCAGCCGGTCGGTGTCAGCGGCCGGATGCAGCGTTAAAGACGCTTGCAAATTGCAATTTGATGATTGCAAATTGCAAAATGACGTCCGACATACACTCCCTGAATACCGAATCCTGGTTCCTTCCGTGAACAAGATCCTCATTCAGCTCGATACCGACCCGCAGCCGAGCGTGTTCGATCGCGTCGTCGCCGTCGATGCCGGCGTCGAACAACTCTTCAGTTATGGCGGCATCACGCCCGCGACGGTGACACCGCTGGTGCACGGCGCCATTTTCACCCGTGGACCAGCCGATCTGAAGCACACCGCGATCTTCGTGGGAGGCAGCGATGTTCCGGCGGGCGAAGCGCTGGTCAAAGCGATCAAGAAGGCGTTTTTTGGACCGATGCGCGTCTCGGTGATGATGGACTGCAACGGTTGCAACACGACTGCCGCCGCCGCTGTGCGGGCAGCGTCCAAACACGTCGAACTCAAGGACGCGCGCTGCCTGGTGCTGGGCGGCACCGGTCCGGTCGGCCAGCGCGCCGCGTTACTGCTCGCCGGCCAGGGCGCGCACGTGCGGATTGGATCGCGGGCGATCGAGAAAGCTGAAGCGGTCTGCGAGTCGATCCAGGGGCGGATTCACAACGCCCAGTTGGAACCGATCGCCGGCGAGAGCGTGGCCGACATCCTGGGCGACGTGCAGGTGCTGATCGCCGCCGGGGCCGCCGGCGTGCAGTTTCTGAAGGCGGACCAGTGGCGCGAGTCGTCGTCGCTCAGGGTTGCGATCGACGTCAACGCCGTCCCGCCGGTCGGCCTCGACGGGATCGACGTCATGAGCAAGGCCGTAATGCAGGGGGACATTGCGTGCTATGGCGCCATCGGCGTCGGCGGCACGAAAATGAAGCTCCACAAACGCGCGCTCCAAAAGCTGTTTGAGCAGAACGACCTGGTTCTCGATACGTCCGAAGTCTACACGCTGGCCCGAGACCTGCATTGAAGCGGTTAAGTCCGCTGCGCCGTCACGGTTCCTGGCGCACGAACACGGTACGATCGCCGTACGCACATATGCTTTCGGGATTCAGGTCATGGACTGGAGAACCTGGTACGACGGGCTGGCAAAGCCTGCCTGGACCCCGGCGCCGGCCACGATCGGCCTGATCTGGCAGATCCTATATCCGGTGATCCTGGTGACGTTTGGTTTCGTCTTCGTGCAGATGCTCCGGGGCAAGGTCCCCCGGCTCGTCGCACTGCCGTTTGCGATCAATCTGGTCGCCAACCTGATCTTCACGCCGATTCAATTCGGCCTGCGAAACCTGCCGCTGGCGGCCGTCGATATCCTCATCGTGTGGGGGACAATCGTGTGGATGATCGTCGCGATCTGGCCGCACTACCGGTGGGTTGCAGCGGCACAGGTTCCCTATCTCGTCTGGGTGTCGATCGCGACCGTCCTGCAACTGTCGATCACCGCGTGGAACTTGTGAGAACCGAGATCGGTCCCTGCGACGTCAGGGGAAAAATTGCAGCGAATACAGCGCCGCGTTTCGCATTTCGAATCGCAGACGGACCGGCCTTCCGGACAGCGCGGATACGTCGCCGCCGTCCCACACGACCTGCTGCACGCCGTTTGTCAGAATCGATTTGCAGCGGTCGACCGTGAAGCCTTCGATCGCACCGCCGGACTGGTCCTCGATCGCCACACGGACTTCGCATTCGTCGAAGCGTCGTCGCGGGCCGGGCTTTTGCAGCGGGATCGACGCGTCGAGATCGATCTGCAGCTTCGAACCCGCAAACACCAGCGGATGCGTAACCAGCGTGCCGCGGTAGGGGCCAGCCAGCAGGCCGACCCAACGATCCGCCGGAAGCGTGCACAGCGCAATCGCCATCGTGTTCGGGCCGAGCTTCGACTGCACTTCGCTGTGCGCGCCGCTGAACGTGCCGTAATAAATCCAGACATTGCCGTCGTGGAAGATCGGCCCGGACGGCGTCATGTAGCCGGCATCGTACGTGCCGACTTCGCCGCGGCCGAGGAACGGCACGCTGCGATCGATCCAGTTCCAGTGGAAGCCATCGCGGCTCGACATCAGGAAGATGTCCCACGTCTGCTCATGGGTTTCGTAAATCGCGTTGAAGCCGACGTAGAACTCGCCGTCGATCCCGGCGGTGAACTGCATGTACTGGTAATCGACGCGGTCGCGGGCGTCTGGGGTGAGCATCACCTCAGTCGGCGTCCATTCCACGAAGTCGGCGCTCGTCGAGTAGCCGTACGAGCGGATGTGCCGATGGTCGCCAGTCCCATAGATCTCCGGCGCCAGGCCGTGACCCGGGCGCGGATAAAAGACGTAGCGCTCGATGTGCGGGTCCCAGCCGAGGAACGTCGGCGCGTCCCCCATGTTGCGGCCGTGACGGACGACCGGGTTGTTGACGTACTGGGTCCAGCGGAGTCCGTCCGGCGAGAACGCGACGGCGGCTCCGCCGGAGTGATTCGGCATTGGCCCTTCGAACTCCCCCATCGCCTTGTAGCGGCGGGCAGGGTCGGGGTCGTGCGGATCCTTGAAGACGTTGAAGTACTGCGGATCGGCCCAATCGGCAAGGATGTTGTTCTTGGTTGAGCCTTGGAACTCGTACAGGCCGAGGTCCGGTTTCTCCCAATGGAACCCGTCGCGCGAGGTGGCATAGCACCACGGGCGGCGTCCGTCTTTCCAGACCCAGCCGAGGTACCACATTTTGAAGAGTTGCTCTTCTTCGTCGTACAGCACGCACTGACCGGTGATCTCGATTCCCGCCAGCGTGTGATCGACCGGCTCGCCGATTTCCCACGGTCGGTCCGTGACGAGGATCGGGTTCCCGGCGTACTTCTCCGGCCGCGTCTGGAACCGATCGATTTTGCTCGCTTCAAAAATCAACAGGTCGTCCAGAAAGGTCTGCTTCGTGCCGCCGATGTCGAGGATGCCGGGAACCGGCGCGGACGCCGGCGTGACAAAGACGTTTCCCGGGGCTGTGCGACGCGCGATGGGAGTCTGGGCGAGTGCCGATCTCACACCACTGCTGCACAACAACCCCGAACACGTGTGGAGAAATCGACGACGGTGCATGCGGGCGATCTCACTGTCTGCAACGGGTCATGACGATTTGTCCGTCGTGCCGTTGTGGTTGATCTGTTTCCCCTGGCCGGAAATTGAACCACGACGGCACGACGGGCACAACGTAAGAACAGTTCAGCCAAACCGGGAACATTTCGGGGCCGCACACACAATCGACGTGCCAGTGCCGGCTCGGCTAAAATCGCGCGCTCGGCGTCGAGTCGACTGTCACGTCCGCTCCCGGAGTCAGGCAGATGCTCAGCAAACAGTGGTACGGCGAAGCTCAGGGCATTCGTGACTGGATCGTTGAGACCCGGCGCGAGCTGCATCGCTTTCCGGAGCTGATGTACCAGGAAGTCCGTACCAGCGGGCTGGTGCGCAAGACGCTCGACGAACTGCAGGTTCCGTATCGCTATCCGCTGGCCGAGACCGGCGTTGTGGCGACGCTCGGGGACGGACAGGGCCCCTGCGTCGCCTTGCGGGCCGACATGGATGCATTGCCGATCCATGAAGAAACGGACGTGCCGTTCCGCAGCGAGAATGCAGGGAAGATGCACGCCTGCGGTCACGACTGCCACACCGCGATGCTGCTGGGGGCCGCGCGGGTGCTGAAACAGCACGAAGCGGAGATTCACGGCACGATCAAGTTGATTTTTCAGCCCGCCGAGGAAGGGGGCGCCGGCGGACGGCGGATGCGCGACGAAGGCGCGCTGGACGATCCACCCGTGCAGCGGATTTTCGGGCTGCACGTCTGGCCATTCCTGCCCACGGGCACTCTGGGTTCGCGCCCGGGTGTCTTTCTCGCGGCGGCAGGAGAGGTCGAGATCGCAGTTCATGGGCGGGGCGGACATGCGGCGATGCCACAGTTCACGGTCGATCCGGTGTCAG
This sequence comes from Planctomycetaceae bacterium, assembly GCA_046349775.1. Taxonomy (GTDB): domain Bacteria; phylum Planctomycetota; class Planctomycetia; order Planctomycetales; family Planctomycetaceae; genus JAEUIG01. The sequence continues at coordinate 5,077 of JAXMBS010000078.1, forward strand.
TCGCCGCGAAGATCGTGTGCGAACTGCAGACCATTGTCGCCCGCGAACTTGATCCGCTGAGTTCGGGTGTGGTCAGCATCACGTCGATTCACGGCGGCGAAGCGTACAACGTGATTCCCGCCGCGGTGCGCCTCAAAGGCACCGTGCGTGCGCTGTCGATGGACAATCTGCACTTCATCCAGCAGCGGGTGCGGGAAATCTCCGTGCAGGTGGGCGCGGCCCATCGGTGCACGATTGAAGTGTCATTCCCCGGGAACGATTACCCGCCGACAATCAACGACAACCGCTGCTGGGACGTTGCGAAGGAGCTGGGGGCGGAACTGACCAGCCCGGAGCGCGTTGCGGAGCTGCCGCCGGTCATGGGGGGCGAGGACTTCGCGTTCTACACAGAGAAGATCCCCGGATGCTTTGTGGCCCTCGGGACGCGAAACGAATCGCAAGACGCCATATACAGCGTGCACCATCCGAAGTTCAAAGCGGATGAAGACGCGCTACCGCTGGGGACGGCGATGCACGTGGCATTTGCGATGAAGTCGCTGGAGGAACTGCGTGAAACGTCCAGGCTCAAGGGATGAAGGTCCGCGGTAAGGTCGGACAGGCCGCGCCAGAGTTCGCTTGAATCAGAGAACACGCGCGTATGCCACGGCGGCCGCTGCCAGCAAGGGGACGACCACGGAGCAGATTCGCACGACGGTGGCCGTTCGACCGGTGAGCCCCCGCAGCGCAGGGATCTGACACAGCGACAGTCCGAGCGGCGCGCCAGGCAGCAGCAGCAAACCGTAATTTGGCGGCTCCGGTTCGATGCATCCCACGAAGGCAATGCCGCCGATCAGGATCAGTGCTGCCGGCACCGCCGCCCGGGTGGCCAGCTCATCATCGCGTCCCGTCAGCCACATGCCGGTCCAGACGCCACCCAAGGCGCAGGCCGCCAGCCCGGCGATTTGTCCGTACGTGAGGCTGACGGACGCGGCGATCGTCGCGGCCATCACGGCAGCAGTGAGGCCCAGCAGGAAGACGACCAGGCGACCTCCACTGCGGGAAGGCAACCGTTCCGTCTGACCGATCAGCATGCAGAAAATGGCAGCCAATTCTATCAGCCAGACTACTCTCGGCGGCTCGAGGCTGGCCCATGTCGGCACCAGGAACCACGCTGCGGCCCCGCACGTTGCCAGCATCAATAGCCACCAGACCACCTTGCCGGCATGAATCGCCAGGCAGCCGGTGACTCCTGCCGCCAGGCCCAACCAGGGCAACCAGTGCCAGTGCCGCGAAGGCACGACAGCGGCGCTGCCATGCAGGAGGTAGTAGCCGACGACAAAACCCGACACCAACGCGAGTGCGATCGGATCTCGCGAGGCAGCCGCAGCCGGCAGCAGACGGCTGGCGAGCCAGTAGACTCCCAGCGCGATCGCAGCGGGGGCGAGTACCCCCGCGCCAATCATCTCCGTGATGGAGTCCGCCAGCATCCGCGGTCTCTCACATTGATCAGAAAACCACAACGAAGGACAACGCCGCCAGGATTGTTCGGCGCCCGCAATGCTTGACGCGGCAATAGAACCATTCGTTCGATCGCCAGACGCAAGTCTCCGGTTCAACTCTTTACGCTGTGTCCGTCGTGTCGATGTGGTTTATCCCTATTGTTCGGAACAATAGCAAAGACCACGACGGCACAACGGGCACGACGAAAGGATTCCGCTTGAGATCACCCGCCCGTTGGCTTCTGCGTCGGCTCGCCAATCGAGACGTTGAGGTCGACCTCGTCCTTGACGCCTTCGAGCATTTTGTTCATGCCGTACTCGCTGCGCTTGATCGTCAGATGGCCGGTGAGCTTCACCATGCCATCAGCGACGGTCACATCGGCGGGAAACGACACGTCTTTGGTCGTGCCCATCAACGTCAGCTTGCCGTTCACGACCTGCTGACCGGGCTGCTCGCCGGCCGCAATGCTGGTACTCTCGAACTTGGCTGTTGGATGCTCACGGGCATCGAAGAAGTCCGGGCTCTTCAGGTGGTCGGTCAGCTTGTCGAACGCGGTCGCAACCGAACTGATCGGAATGTCCACGGAAACCGCCGTGAGTGTGTGCGTGGCCGGATCGATGGCGGCCTGACCGGTGAACTCGGTGAACACACCGACGCGATCGGGCTTGTCGTCCGTGTGCTTGCCGACGAACTGGATCTGCGCGTTCGCCGGACTCAGGGCCATCGTGCCCGCCGGAGCGGTCTCCGCCTGCGCGGCCCCGTCTGCCGCTGGCGCGGCACTCTCAGCGGCCGGCGCCATCTCCGCCGGCTTCATCTCTGCCACCGTTGCGGTTTCTGCGACCGGCTGAGGCTGCGGCGAGCAGCCGCCGATGAATGTGCAACCAGAGATCAACAGCGCCCAGTTCCGTCGAGACATCACGTCCTCCTAATGGCTATCGCCGCGATTTGAGCGACCTGCTGGAGTGTAGGCGACGGCACTTTGGACTGCCATCGTTGCATTCGCACTCGAATCAATCCGCCGACCTGACATTCAGACACGGCTTGTAGCGCTGCACGAGGCACGCCTGCCAGGCGAGCATTTCGCCGGCACGCGCGGTGACCGGGCGAATCCACAGGCTCAATTTGTCCGGTGCGATGCCGTACAGATCAGCATGCTCGCGCCAGAGTTCACAGCGGTTCCGCGCGAATTGCCGTGACAAACGCTTCTGGAGATCGACCGCTTCGCCGACATACAGTTTCCGTGAGCGGCCGCCGAGCAGATAGACGCCCGTTCCGGAGGGCACCATTCGCGGATCGAATTCCTCAAGTTGCAGCGGCTTGCCGAACCTGGTCGGCGGGGACAGCGCGGCGGCACGGCGGCGGGCGGCATGCGACTGCTTGCGGAGCTTGAGCGCCGCCCAGCGGTAAACCAGTGAGTTGAAGCCGGGAGCAAATTGCTGAGCGATGGCGTCGAACTCGGCCGCAATGTCCGGGTCGCACAGGATTTCATCAAGGCTGGAGGCGCGTTCGTCCTCGAGCAGTTTCTGCCAGGCGATTTCACTGGCGAATTGAAACTCGTCGCGATCGGCGTCGTCAGGCAGCGTCCGCTCCGTCGTCGAGATCGCCGCCAGCTGCCCTGCCTTTCGCAACCGGAACAGCAGCATGTTCCACGACCGCGGCTCGCCGACGAGCCCCATGTCGCGGCAGGCGGTGGTGAAATCGGCGTTCAATTCGGGATCGACGACGACCCGGTCGGCCGAAAAGCCGCGATGCGTGGCCGCGAACGCCTCGACCACACCCGCGATCGTGAGCTCCAGTTGCCGGTTGGATGCGGTGCTCGCATTGCCATCACCAGCAGACGTCGCTTTCTGCGAGCCGGAGCTGCGCGAACGCCCTTTCTCTTGACGACCGGCTGTTGATGGAGCGCTCACAAGCGGTTCGGCAGAGCCGTCGAGCAGATCGCCGACACGGATCGCTTCGAGACGCTGTCGTCCGAGCCGGACGTAGTCTTCAGACAGATCGAATGCGAGGAACTTGCGCCCGAGCTTCTTCGCGACGGCCGTCGTCGTCCCGCTGCCGGAAAAGGGATCGAGCACCACGGCTCCGGGCTCGGTGCATGTGCGGATAATGCGTCCCAAGAGCTGCTCGGGCATCTGGCAGCCGTGGAATCCGGCCCGCTCTTTGAAAGTGCCGGCCACGCGCGGAAAGTACCACGTGTCTTCTTCGGGACGGAAGCAGTTCTGAACATCCTGCGGTCGGAGCGTCCAGGTCCGGTCGTCGTCGCGCGGGCTTTCAACGCCGAGGTTGACCGGCTCATCAGCAGTGAGTTCGCCTACGGCATCCGCCGGACGAATGATCCACGTGTCGTCGGGCAGCCGTCCGCGCGGGTTCGCGCGCGTGTCGTTATAGACCAGTTGCCGCGCCGAGGGGATGCGGTTTTCCGGTTCGTCTGCGCGGAACGTGAAGTTTTCCAGATCCTTTACGAAGTGAAAGAGATGTGCGTGCGAGCGAGTGAACTTCTGTTTGCAGTTGACGCCAAACGTGTAGTACCAGATGACCCAGCTCCGGCAGTGGAAGCCGAGTTTCTGCGACTCGACCTTGAGTTCGGCCGCATACTCATCGCCGATCGCCAGCCAGAACGCACCGTTGCTTTTCAGAATTCGATGGACGGCCGCGATCCACTCGCCCGACCAGCCGACGTACCGCTGATCGGTAAGCGAGTCCCGGTAAACGTCGTACGAGTAGCCGATGTTGAACGGCGGATCGGCGAACACGAGGTCGACGGTCCCGGCTTGGAGCCGGTTCATCTCCCGGATGCAGTCGCCGTGCTGAATAGTGTTCATTGGGTGGTCCGAGACATCAATATAAGAACACCCCGGCCGCTCCGTCGGGCCGGGGTGCCATCGCGTGAGGGCCGCTACTCCGTCGGCGGCGTCTCAGGCTGGGTTGTCGGTTGTCTCAGTGTCGGACGTGAGTGTCCACTCTTCGTTCGTGCCAAGCAGAGCTTGGCGGCAGTGCGTTCCCAAGCCGGAGCTTGGGAACGAGGCGTGCCGAAAACCAACAACCGATCACCGAAGAATCTTTAGCTGCACCCCATGCTCGCGCCGCAGTTGTGGCACAGGTAGCAGTTGCCGTTGCGGACCGTGATCGCGCCGCAGTTGTCGCACGCCGGAGCGTCCGACTGGAACGTCGCGAACTGCTGGCTCCGCGACGTCACCGCCAGGTCGGCGGCAGCCGAGTACTGGCCTGGCGCTGCCACCGACGGCAGGGAGGCCGCCGCCGGCTGCCGGGACGGTGCGAATCCGATCGTTCGCGGAGCGGCGACTGCTGTCGCCACTGCGGTTCGCGGAACATTGTGCTCGGTCAGCACCTGCTCAATCGCCTGCACCGCACCGGTGGCACTGCTGTCGGTCGCCGGCTCGCGCTGCGGGGCGTTCGCTTCGCGGTAGCCGGGGATGAATTGCATTCCCAGCCAGCGGAAGATGTAGTCCGGCACGCTCTTGGCGATCGGGATGTCCGGGTTCTTCGTGAAGCCGGACGGTTCGAACCGCATGTGGCTGAACTTGTCGACCAGCGCCTTCAGCGGCACGCCGTACTGCAGGGCCAGTGAGGTCAGCGTGCCGATGACGTCCATCAGCCCGCCGACCGTCGAGCCTTCCTTCGCCATCGTGATGAACAGTTCGCCGGGGGAACCATCGTCGAACAGACCGACGGTGATGTACCCCTCGTGCGTGCCGACGGAGAACTTGTGCGTCAACGACTGACGCGTCTCCGCCAGGTGGCGCCGAACCGGACCACGCGGCACGGCCGCGACGTCATCCTGGCTGCGGGCCTCGGACGTCTGGCCCTTCCTCTTCCGGTCGCCTTCTTTCGACGTCGCCAACGGCTGTGACTGCTTCGAGCCGTCGCGATAGATGGCGAGCGCCTTCAGGCCGAGCTTCCAGCCTTCAATGTAGGCCTGCTCGATGTCCTCGACGGTCGACTCCGCCGGCATGTTGACCGTCTTGGAGATCGCTCCCGACAGGAACGGCTGGGCGGCCGCCATCATCGTGACGTGCGCCTGCCAACTGATCGTCCGGGTGCCCTTCGCCGCCTTGAACGCACAGTCGAACACGGGCAGGTGATCGGACTTGAGGCCCGGCGCGCCTTCGATGGTCTCCTCGCTTTCGAGATACGCGAGGATGCCTTCGATCTCGGGCTGGTCGTAGCCCAGCGACTTGAGCGCCACCGGCACCGTGCGGTTGATGATCTTCATCATGCCGCCGCCGGCGAGCTGCTTGTACTTCACGAGGGCGATGTCCGGCTCGATGCCGGTCGTGTCGCAGTCCATCATGAACGCGATCGTGCCGGTCGGGGCGAGGACGGTTGCCTGCGCGTTCCGATAGCCGTAGCGGCGGCCGGACTGCAGGCACTCGTTCCACGTCTGCCGGGCCGCGTCCTTGAGGTAGCGCGGGCAGGCGGGGTCTTCTCCACCGCGTCGCGGTGCATCTGCATGACGTCGAGCACGGCTGCTCGTTGTCACGATACCCGCAACGGCCCCATGTTGGTCATGGTTTCGCTGGACGTCAGGTAACCCTGGCCGTTCAACAGCCGCCGTCAGTGCAGATGCCGCGCCGGCGTCGCTGTCGTACGGGATGCCCATCGACATCAGGCATGCCGCCGAGGTTCGCGTAGCCCAGCTCCCAGCGCGGAACAGGTGCGAGTTCTCGGCAATCGTCGGCGTCGGATAGCTGGCGTGGTCAACCAGGATTTCCTGAGCCGAGGTAGATCGCGCAGGGCGCGGCGGAACCGCTCGACGTCGAACGTCCCATCCTCACGCTGCATCTTCTTGAGGTTGATGTTGGAGAGGTTGCAGGCCGTATCGTCGAGGAACATGTACCGCTGCACGGATTCGAGGCGCTGATCGGCCCCGACTTGCAGGTGCGCCAATTGTTGATTGTCGTCTCGTACTGCAGGCCCGGATCGCCGCAATACCAGGTGCCTTCGGCAATCTCCCGCATGAGCTGGAGGCCGGATACGTCGGACCTCGCGCTTGGGATCGGTGACCCAGTGCGTCGTCCAGTCTCGCCATTCTCGACCGCCTGCATGAACTGGTCGCTCACGCGGATCGACAGGTTGGCATTCTGGAACATGATCGACGAGTACGCTTCGCCGTTGAAGTTGGCTTCGTACTCGCCGCTGTCGATCAGGTGCGGGCCTTCTTCTCCTTGGCCTTGCACTGGATGAATTCGCGGACATCCGGATGCCGTCCTTGATCGACTGCATCTTGGCCGCACGGCGGGTCTTGCCGCCGGACTTCACCACCGCCGCAATCTGGTCGTACACCCGCATGAACGACAGCGGGCCGGACGGCGTGCCGCCGCCGGACAGCTTCTCGCGGCTGGAGCGGATTGACGAGATGTCTGTCCCCGTGCCGGAGCCGAACTTGAACAGCATGGCTTCCGAGGCGGCCAGCCGCATGATCGACTCCATGTTGTCGTCGACCGACTGGATGAAGCACGCCGACGCCTGCGGATACTCGTACGGCGACTCCGGCCGCTGGACGTTTTTCGTCTGCGGATCCCAGTAATAGTTGCCGCGGCAGCCTTTGACGCCGTACTGATGGTACAGGCCGACGTTGAACCATACGGGGGAATTGAACGCCCCGTGCTGATGCAGGCACAGCCACGCCAGCTCGCGGTAGAAGTTTTCGCCGTCCTCGGCGGACGCGAAATAGCCGTCTTCAATGCCCCAATCGGCGATCGTGCGTGCGACCCGGTGAATCACCTGGCGGACGCTGGTCTCGCGTTCGGGAGTGCCTGGTTCCCCATAGAAGTACTTGGAGACGACGACGTTGGTCGCCAGCGCGCTCCAGCTCTTGGGGACTTCGCATTCGGTCTGCTCGAACAGCACCTTGCCGTTTTCGTCTTTGATCTGGGCCGTGCGGCGGTCCCATTCGACCGTCTCAAACGGCTCCTCATCGACCGGACAGAAGTACGGTTCGACCTGTAGAGCCTCCACGGTCTCCGGCTCGGTTCGTCGCGATCCGTTCGTGTGTTGCAAGCCAATTCCCTTCCCATTGTGCATCGTGCACCTCTCCATGTCAGTCAGGTTCCTGCGCGCGGCCACCTCCCACAGGCGGCCGAAACCCGCGCAACACCGAGCCTCACGATCCCTGTGAATCGACTGCGCACGCGGTGGCCCGGACGTATCTCTGTATCGACGGGAGAGCCTGGAGACGTGTACAGAAATCCAGAGAGTGAACGCCCATTTCGCACAATAGATTGTACGAAAAGTCGTTCAAGACGCAACATCTTGTGACTCGGACGGCCGCGTTATAAACCGCGTTCCGAAGTTGTCAAGAGTGGGAATGGTCGTTCCGAGGCCGACCTGACGTCCCGCTGCTCCCAAGTTCCAGTCGCCGAACGGTTAAAGTCGCGTGAAGATTTTTGTGAATTCCAAACCGCGCTCAGGCGATCGCTGAGGGGCAACCACGGAACACACGGAAGTCACGGAAAGGAACCGCGAAAGACGCGAAAGGAACGAAAAACAGGCGCTCGATCGCAGAGCAGACCGCTAAGCGACGCTAATGAACGCTGATTCGTGGCACTCCTGTTCTGGCATCCGCCTCCAACCCATTAGCGCGTATGGGCCTTGATCAGCGGTCCTTCCCTTTCGCCGTTTTCGCGTCTTTCGCGGTTCCTTCCTTCTCGCGGTTAGCTTTTAGTCGGGAACAGTTGCTTGAAGGTGGCCTTCGTTGCCTGGACGCCGGCGTTGAGCAGGCGAACGTCGTTTGTTGGCGAAATCAGCGTGCAGCCTTTTTCGATCGACATGGCCGCGTGTTCGGGGGTCGGTGTGACCGCGCCCCAGTGTTTTCCATGCTTTTTGCAGGCGGCGGAGACGCGGTCGATCGCGGCCAGGCAGTCGGGATGCATGAACTGCCCCGGGATCCCCAGCACCTGGCTGAGGTCCGCCGGCCCGACGAACAACAGGTCGACCCCCTCGATCGCAGCGATGGCCTCACACTCCTCAACGGCCTGTTTGGTCTCGATCTGAATCGCCACGAACGTGTTCTCGTTCGCCGACCGACATAAATCGGCCGCTCCCATCAGACCGAACCGGCCGTCGTACCCGCCGGCGTTCAGTCCGCGATAGCCGCGCGGCACGTACTTCGCCCACTGGACGAATTGTTCCGCCTGAGCCGCCGTGAAAATCTGCGCCGCCATGATGCCGTCGATCCCCGACTCCAGGCACCGCGTGACCAGCGCGTAGTCGGTTGGCGGAATCCGCACGAAGCTCCCGATCCCCACGCTGCGGGCCGCCATTGCCGAAATCTCGACGTCGCTGATCGACAGCCCGCTGTGTTCCAGATCCATCCAGACGCCGTCGAACCCGCCGTGGTTTCCCAGCGACAGGATCATGTTGTGGTGATACATGCGGCCGACACCGGCAATGATCAGCCGGTCGCCGCGTAAAATCCGCTGCTTGAAGGAGTCGGGCATGGGAGTCAGTTTGTCCGTTTGTCGATCGTCAGAGTCATCGGGATGCCGATTGTCACTCGCCACGCCCTTCGCGAATCGTGAAGGGCGTGGCATCCGCGGCGCTCGCCTCGCAGCGTAGCACGCTGACGCCCGCCGTCCCACTGTTCGGAACACCGGACGAGGGGACGCTGACGATCGGAGTGGGTGATACACTGCTCGACGCAGTGGCAAAGTGGCAGAGTGGCAAAGACGGCTGTGTTGGAAATCACTTTGTCACTTGCCTGACCGCTGACAGCGTAACAAATGAACTTCGTCCTCCTCGGCGATGATCCGGTCTGCCTGCCGCTGCTGCGGGCGATCGCTCGTGCGCCGGAGCACGATCTGACACTCGCCGCCCATGCCGGCGATCTTTGGCCCGAGGTCGCTGCGATCTTTCCTCACGCACGGATTGGGGCCGACTGGCAGGCATTGCTCATCGAACCGGGCGTCACGGCGGTGATCGTTGCGGGACATTCGCCGGTGGTGCTGGAGGGAGCGAAGTCGCTGGCGCGGGCTGGAATCCCGCTGGCGGTCTTTCCCGACGTGCGACAGACGTCGAGCTTTGTCTATGAGCTGTGGCCGATCGAAGACGAGCCGCACAAAGCTCATTCCATTATGGCGGCATGCGATTCACGATGTCGTCGGCTTTCCGCGAGCAATCGCGGAGTCGGCCCCTGCAATTCCTGCAATATGAACGCGCGGCTTCCGCAGGATCCAGATGGTCGCCTGTCGAGGCGAGTTCGAGGAATTCGCTCCTCGATGACGCCGACCTGTTGCGCCAACTCGGCGGCGACTATTCGCGGGTGACCTGCCGTGCCATTCGGCTGTCTGGCGATCGGATCGCGATGTTGTCGGTCACGCTCGCTGGCGACGGACTGCCCGAGGCGACCTGGCGACTGTCCGTCGGCAATGGACGGCGACCCTCCCGATTGACGTTCACCTGCAAGGGCAGGCGGATCGCTCAGCGTGGACCCGTCGCCCAAATGCCGGCCGACGGCCAGCCGGCGGATGCCGGACTGCGCTGGCTGGAGATCGTGGAGCAACGGCTCTCACCGTCAAGCGACGTTCCGCGCTGGTCTGAAGTCATCCGCGCGTTCGACATTGTCGACGCGGCGCGCCGATCGATCCGACGGAAGCGAACCATCGAAATCGGTTCGGAAGCAATCTCCGAAGTTCGCCAATTCAAATCGCTGATGACGGCCGCCGGCTGCGGCGTCCTGACATACACGCTGTTCGGCGTGATCGCGGCGTTGCTGATCGGGGCCGTCGCCGATCCGCGCGATGCCGCTCAGCGGCGTGCCGCAGCGGCGGGTTTCATTGTCCGGGCCGACGAATTCGTCGCGGACAGCGCCAATCTGACGCAAGAGGGTGCAGCGCACGTGGAGGAGATTGCCCCGCGACTCTGGCAGACGACGGCCGATGTCATCATTGAACCGGCCGTCCCCGGCAACGCGGCCGTCGACGGAGCGCGGCAATCCACAGTGGAGCACGCGCTGGAAACCGCCGACGCTGCCAAAGTCGCCGGCCGCGTCGTCATTCGACCACTGACGGGGGATTGGTTCGAGCACGCCATGCTAGGTGTCTGGGCCATCGTGTTCGCCCCGTTGGTCATCCTGCTCGCGCTGCAGCTGTTGGGGTTGGCGGCGCGACGGACCGATGGTCCGTAGCTCCCGCCGTCGTCGCGGCGTGTGCGAAGCCGCCAGAGGACGGCGGTGACGCCGCGAGGCGGGTCAGCACGGCCGAGGGATTAATGACAATTGACCAATGACGAATCCCTACTCCGTCGCCGGCGGTTCGATGTCCACGTCGAGCCACTTCATGGCCTGATCGAAAGGCTCGATCCGCAGCACAACGGTGCCGTCCTGGAACAACCGGACGGTGCCGGTGGACTCGGAGACGGCGATGGCGACGGCGTTGGTCGCCTTGGAGATGGCCGCGGCCGCCCAGTGACGGGCGCCGAGCCCCTTCGACAGCGTCAGGCCGGTTGCCGGGGCGTCCAGAATCCGGCCGGCGGCGATGACGCAGCCGTCGGACGCGATCACGAACGCGCCGTCGATCTGCGCGAGTTCCTTGATGCTCTCGCGGACGCGCGGATTGGAAATCATCCGGTCCTTCTTCTGGTAGCCGCGGAACGGGTCGTGGACCTGTTCGTGCGACATTTCCATGACGCGGCGATGGTTGCCGACGACGAACAGCGTGCCGACCGGTTTACCTTCCCGGCCTTCGCGGCCGATCTCGACGGCGAGATCCACAACGCGCCGCAGCGTGGGGAGCGGGACCTGCGTTTCCAGGCGCTGCAAGTCGCGGCTGGTGAGCTTCGTGAGATGTTCGGAAAGATTGATGATGCTGATCGTGTCGAGATTATCGCGATCGAACGCGGCATAGACGGCGATGACGCGCGAGCCGGTCTGGAGATGGTCGTCGGCAATCGCCTCCAGCAGCGCCTGGCTCACCTGCACTTGCCGGGTTTGCGGTTCGTGGAGCAGCGGGACGAGCATCACGCCGTCTTCGGTGGCGGCAAGCTGGACGTCCGGCAGATGCGAAGCGACGAGCAGATTGTGGGGCGCGAGCTCCACGGCCATCTGCCGGAAATCATAGGCCACGTCCGAAACGACCAACACCGACGGAATGCTCAGATCCTGAGCGACGGCGCGGACGCCGCTGAACATCCGGCGCAGCACGGGTGTGAGCTCGGCACGCAGCATGGTCGAGTTGACAGCAGGACCGGACAGTCGGGGGAAGCGGAAAACCGTCCCCGACCGGGAGGGTGGAAGGGTCGGCGTAGTGTAAGTCAATCCGTGCGCGGGTCAACGGAGTGCGCACATCGCCGGGCCACGTGAGCTACATCGCCGGGCGGGCGGTCGGGAGCGCGGCCGACTTTTCGCCCGAACTGAGACTCTCCTGGTGGACGCGCACGACCCGGATCGCCGTCTGCGGTCCCTTGAATCCGACCACCTTGTTGTCGAGCTGCATCAGCCGCTCGAGCACGCGGCCCTGGGCGATGTCCAGGCGGACCGTGCCGGACGGCGTCTGCTCGACGAGCTGGCCTTCTTCCTGCGGATCCTGGAGTGGCGTGAGGACACCCGTCTGGACTTCAATTTCCGCGATGCCGTTGGAGACGGCCTTGAGCGTATAAGTGCGCTGCAGCGAGATGCGCTTGGGGAGCTTGCCGTCGGTGACGACACCGATCTGAAACGGCTCGTGCCACGATTCACCGATGGCCACGGGATCGGCCGGCAACATGGGCAGAATGTCGAACTGCGCCGACGCCAGTTGCTCCCCGGAGACGGTCTGACCGTCGTTCTCAGCTGCGATGACGTCCCCCGTTGGAGAGACGGTGATCTTCATCAGCGGTTTGCCGATCGTCTTGTCGATGCCGGTGAACTCTTCGGGAGGCGCCGTCTTTGAGCGGCTGTCCCAACTGATCTGGCCATTGCCGGCCGAGAGGTTGACGTATTCGATCTGGATTTCGAGGACGGCCGATCCATCGGGATTGACGGCGACGGTCCGCAGCCGACGGCCAGACTCGGTGGAATTCGCGACTGTTTCAGCGGTCTGACCGACCTGGATGTCGTAGCTCGCCTCGTTGCTGATCGTGTACATCAGCGTGGAGTCGGCGGCGAACTTGTAGCGGAGGGCGAACTTCTCGGCCGGGGCGTCAGCGGCCGCGGCGACGCCCGCCAGACCGATTGCGACGAACCAGACTCGGGCGGCATGCTGGAAGCGGGAACGCAACATCGACGCGGACTCCTTCCCTGGAGTGCGGAGGGGACGAAACGGGGCGGAATGTTAACGAGGGACTGGGGATTGGGGAATAGGGAATGACGATGGGTCAATGGTTAATAGTCAATTGTTCATGGTTAATTGTTCGATGTGATTTGGGACGCGACTCTGTTCCTCGGCGCGAGGAACCGTCGATCCCGTTGTTAATTGACTATTGACCGTTGACCTTCGTCGAATGCCGCAGCAGCTCCGCCACCAGTTCGTTGAGATCGGCCGCGGGGATGACTTCACCCCAGTTGCCGGGCATCAGGGACAGGCCGGACGTGGATTGCTCTTCGACGTCCGCTTTGGGGACGGCGAACTCCATGCCTTTATTGTCGACGAGGATCAGGGTCGCGCCTTCCTCGCGCATGAGGAGGCCGGAGAGCACCTGCCCCTGCTTGTTGAGGATCGTCGTCGTGCGGAAAGCCGCGTCGACGTTCCGGCTGGGGTCGAGAATGTCCTCGAACAGCCGGTCGGGACCGCGCAAACCGATGCCGTCGAGGACCGGGCCGACTTTCTTGCCTTCGTTGCCCAACTGGTGGCAGGCGGCGCAATGCTGTTTATAGACGGTCCGGCCGCGCTCAGAGTTCGTGCCGGCCGAGGCAAACGCCCGGCGGCGGTCGGCGAGCAGCTTTTCGATCTCGGCGGCCGGCTCGGGGAGCCCTGCGACCAGCTTGGCAATCCGTGCGCCGCTATCAGGGTCGGCCGCGTGCACCCGTTCGACAATCCGAGGATCAGTCAACAGGCGGGGAGACGACAACCCCGCAGCCGTCAGCGTCAGCAGCGCCTCGGCGCCGGCACGATCGGCGGACAATTGCTCAGCGAGCTGCCGCTGTTGAGGAGCCGTCGCGGTGCGCACGGTCTGTTTGAGGCAGTCCTCGATCTCGGCGTCGTCGCGGCTGACGATCACGGACAGGATCCGGGACTGCAGGCCCGCGTCGACGAATTCGCCACTGACGGCGGCGAGTAGTGTGCTCAGGCGGGCGTCGGGGTGCAGGGCCAGAAGGACGCCACTCCAGCGCAAGCGGGCGGGGAGAGAAGCGTGTTCGTCGCCGACGATCGCTGCAAGCCGCGGGGCGAAGGATTCGAGCTTGAGCCGCGTGATGAGGTCCGCTGCGGCGTCGCGCGCGGAGAATTCTGCGGGATTCAGCGCCGGGAGCGAGAAGTTCCCGGCTGCCAGCCAGGCGAAGCCGGTTCCATCGTCGCCGTCAACGATTTCGAGGCGCACCGGCTGGTTCTGATGCCGTGCGAGGTTCCATGCGACCTTTTGCGCGACGTCGTTGCGCGGGGGAGGAGCCGACGCGATCACTTCGCCGGAGCCTGCGAGCGTCAGCCGGACGAGGTTTTTCTGCTGGAGGGGCTTGTCGGGGACACCGTCGTGGCCGGCGAGGAAGAACGTCAGGTTGGCCGGACAGCGGAACGGCTCCGAGCGAATGATGCCGGTCTTGCGTTCTCCCTTGGGAAGACTGGAATGGAACAGGGCCTTTGCGGATCCGCCCGCGTAATCGCGCGGCTGCGTCGCGAAGGCGTCCGGCTCCAGCGGCCGGCCCGGAACGGCGCGGACCGTCCAGTCGATCCCCTCGTTGCGCTGTTCGGCGAGGAATTGTTTGCCGAGGGAGTCCGCCCAGCGGCCGACGTACTCGGCCGGCGCGACGTTGCGAGCTTCCAGTCCGGCGGCAACAGCCAGCAGTTCGCGGAGCTGCTCAGGTGCCGGCGACTTGGAACCTGCTAGTTGATCGACGAAAGTATGGAGCCGCTGCGGGCTCGCATAACGGGCGACCTGTCGAATCTGGTCCGCCTGTCGGCCCGGGAGCTTCACGCCCTGCTGCAACGTCGTCAGCAGCAGATCGGCGGCCGGCTCGGTGGGTGCGCCCGGAGCAATGTCGGCAATTTCCGCCGCGTGCCAGTCCAGCAGATCGCGCGTCGGCCGGCTCGTCGCGATGGCGTCGACGAGCAGGTGATTGCGCACGGCGATGCGGATCGTGTGCCGCAGAAACGGGTCAGTTGCGGGAGTCTGTGCCAGCTGGTTCAGCAGCTTGAGCAGGAACTCCTGCTGCGGATGCCGGCCGAGCCGCATCAGCTGCAGCACGGCGAACCACGGTTGGGTGAATCTTCAAACAATTTGAGTGCCGCGCCCGACTCGACGTCGCCCCACTTCTCCCGTTCGGCCAGGATGGGCGGCATGCGTGCGGACAATATCCGACTCATTCGCCATCAGCAGTTGGAACTCTTTCGCCGGCAGCGCAAGCCGAGACGTTCAAGGATCCAGGCGATGGAGACGGTTTGCTGAGGCGTGCCGCCGATGACCAGCAACTGCGTGCAGGGCTCGATCGCTTCCGCCCCAAAGCGATCGAAGATTTCATTCGTCGCCAGCCGGTTGATCGTGAAATTCGGATCGGCCAGCCGATCGACTAGTTGCGGGAGGTCAAGGATCGAGAGGTCTGGCATCGCGGCCGGCGGATCGGCGTGCGGCGCATCGCCGCGGTACGTGATCTTCCAGATGCGGCCCTTGTCGCGACTGCGGCGGGGGTGGTCCAGCGGCACTTCGTAGTGGCCGATGATGCAGTTGTAGAAGTCGGCGACGTACAGCGCGCCATCCGGCCCGAGCTTGACGTCGCGACGGGCCGGAACCAGCCGTCGTCGCAGGAGATGAACTCGGGTTGCGTGACGACCCACGGCGACGACCCGTGGAACTCGATCCGGTCCCGATGTACGAGACCATTCACCGGATTGCACAGGAAGATGCAGCCCCGATACTCCTCCGGGAACTGCTCGCCCGCGTACCACTGCGCGCCGCAGATGCCGGTCGAGCCGTGGATGTGGTCGATCATGTCGGGGCCGAAACCCAAGCCATCGTGCGGCTTGCCGAAGCTGGAGTAGTAGGCCCCCCGAATGAGGCCGGTCAGCGGCATCGAGTGGCAATCCGCGGTATAGGCGTTCCCCCACGGGTCGAACGTCAGCCCGAATGGATTGACCTGTCCCCAGGTGAACTGCTCGATGTGCGAGCCGTCTTCCTTGAACCGAAACGTATTGCCGCTGTTCATCGTGAACTCGTGGCCGTCGCGCCCCTTCACGTGCGACGTGTTGCGGAAACCGTGCGTCGCGTAAATCCAGCCGTCAATCCAGCGGTTGAGCGACGACACCATGCCGTGCGTGTCGATGTTGCCGAACCGGCCGTAGAGCAGCTCCTCGCGACTGTTTGCTTTCAGGTCGCCGTCGGCGTCGGGACAGAACCAGAGATCGGGAATGCTGAACACGATCGCGCCATTCGGCGTCGGCATGTTGCCGATGGGGATGTTCAAGCCTGTGGCGAAGTGCGTGATCTTCTGCTGCGGTGTGCCGACGTTCTCAATCACCGACAGCTTGTCGCGCGCCTCGTGCTCGCCGACCTGCGGGAACCGCGCGTCGCGTGGCTCGACCCCTTCGCCCCGCGCCGGGTACGGGTACTCCAGCACGTGCGTGAGCCACAACCGGCCGTGGACGTCGAAGTTCATGTTCATCGGCTGGCCGATGTCCGGATCGGCGACGATCAGCTCGATTTCGAACCCCGGCGGCAGATGGAACAGCTTCCGTTCTTCCTCCGGCCGCAGCGGATCGGTCTCCACGACTAACGGCGGCGGCGCGGCACACGCAGAAGCAGCAACCACGAGGTTGGACAACAATACGATTGCAAGTCGCCGCACTGGCTGTGCCCTTATCGATGGACGATGAGTTTCAGATGGTAAGTAGAACCCGCAACGTCACGAATCCGCGAAAACTGTAAGGAGTCGACTATCCGTGTTTGTCATGCGGCTTGCAAATTCACCACGGTGAACACTGCGGACACGAAGAAAGGTCGGTCTTGACCATTTTCTCAGTGGTCTCCATGCACTCCGTGGTGAATCTCCGGTGTGTGCATGCCTTTGCCCGCGCTACGGGCTGGTGAATGGTGACGTCTGTCGAGAGAGTTCTTTGCGAGTCTTCGTGTCTCCGCGCCTTTGCGTCAAAAATCCTACGCGAGCAGTTGCGGTATCACGTTACCCGCCACGTCGGTCAGCCGGAAGTCGCGGCCCTGGAACCGGTGCGTGAGCTTCAGGTGGTCCAGGCCGAACAGGTGCAGCATCGTCGCGTGCAGGTCGGCCGGAGGGACCGGGTCTTTCACGACGCCCCAGCCGATCTCGTCGCTTTCGCCGTAGACCTGGCCGCCTTTGATCCCGCCGCCCGCGAGGAACATGCTGAACGCGTATGGGTGATGGTCGCGGCCGGTGACGTTGGAGTTGTCCCCCTTGCGGTTTTCTCCCAGCGGCGTGCGGCCAAACTCGCTCCCCCAGACGACCATGGTTTCATCGAGCAATCCGCGCTGTTTGAGGTCGCGAATGAGCGCGGCAATCGGTTGGTCAGCCATGCGGGTGTTCCACGGCAACTCGGTGTCGATGCTCGAGTGGTGGTCCCACGACGCGTGGATGATGTTGACGAACCGCACGCCGCGCTCGACCAGCCGCCGCGCGAGCAGACAATTGCGGGCGAACGCGCCGTAAGTGGTCGGTCCGCCGGCGCCGCGACCGCCCCCTTCCGGCGTCGGCCGGTCGACGCCATAGGCGTCGAGTGTCGCCAGCGTCTCGCCCGACAGGTCGATCAGTTCCGGTGCGGCGGTTTGCATCCGAAACGCGAGCTCATAGCTGCTGATCCGGGCCGCGATCTCCGGATCCTGCAGTTGAGCGAGCCGCTCGTTGTTGGCCGTTCGCAGGGCGTCGAGCCCCGCCCGCTGCAACTCGGGGGGGAGTCCGTCCGGATTCTGCAGGTTGAGGACTGGCTCCCCCTGGTTCCGGAACAACACGCCCGCATACGTGCTCGGCAGAAATCCGCTGGACCAGATGGATGCCCCGCCCGAGTTCCCGCGTCCGGCATTCAACACGACGTAACCGGGCAGGTTCTGCGACGCGCTCCCCAGGCCGTAATTGATCCATGACCCCACCACGGGCAGGCCGAATGACGCCCGGCCGCACTGCATCAACAGTTGGCCGGGATGATGGTTGAACTGCGTCGACACCATCGACCGGATCAGGCAGATATCGTCTGCCACGCCGCCGATGTGCGGCAAGAGGTCCGACATCTCCGTGCCGCATTCGCCGTAGCGGACCCATTTCCGCTTCAGCGGCGCCATGAGAGTGGCGGTCTTTGGATCGAGGAACGCGAACCGGACGCCTTCGATGACCGACGGCGGGATGGGCTGCTTGTGCAACTCCATCAGCCTGGGCTTGCGATCGAACAGATCGAGCTGACTGGGAGCGCCCTCGAAGAAGATGAAGATGCACGCCTTGGCTTTCGGGGCGAAATGTGGAGGGCGCATCGCCAGCGGATTAACGGCGGCCGGTGGCGTGGCGCCGTAAGCGGCCTGCGACGCCAAGGCGCCATCTCCGGCGAGCAGCGCGCCGAGCGACAACATGCCGAGTCCGCCGGCGCCCGACAGCAGAAAGTCGCGGCGCGTGGCGTCGAGCGTGTCGTGGACTGAGGATTCCGGGATCATATCCATCGGTCTTGTGGATTTATGTCGTTGCCGACTCTTGTTCGAGAACGCATTGCCGCGAAGCTCCTGTAGCGCGTGTCATTCCCGCGTAATGAACTCATCCAGATTCATTACCATCCGCGCCGTCGCCGTCCACGCCGCTGCGTCGATTGCCGTTGTCTCCGCCGGCAGTTGCGGTCCCGCGAACGTTGCCGCCTGATCTTCATGTGCCCGGTAATAGTCGCGTGATGTCGTCAGCAGCTCCAGGAATGCATTTCGCTCGGTGTCGGACGGCGGCCGCGCCACGCACAGCCGGAACATGCGGGTGACGCGCTCGCCATCGTTCGTGTTCACGTCGGAGAGCGTCCGGCGCACTAGGCCCCTGGCCGATTCGACATACACCGTGTTATTCAACGTGATCAGCGCCTGCAGCGGCGTGTTCGACGTGCTGCGTTGCATGTTCGTCAGATTGGCATCGGGGCAATCGAACGTCGTCAGGCTGGGATGCGGCGCCGTCCGCTTGAAGAACGTATACATCCCGCGGCGGTAGACGTCCTTCTCCGGCGTAACCGGCGTCGGCCGGTCAGGCCGGTCGTTCCAATCGCTCTTGCCCCACTTGAAGTTGTTGGCGTAACTCAGTTCGGCGATCCCCGGCGGCAGCGGCGGGAACACGCTCGGGCCGCCGATCTGTCGCGACAGCAGTCCTGAAGCCGCCAAGTGCAGATCGCGCACAATCTCCGCTTCGACTCGGAAGCGGTTCTGCCGGTACAGCCAGCGGTTCTCCGGATCCTTGTCGGCCAGTTCCGGCCGGTGCTTGGACGACTGCCGATACGTCTGCGACGTCACAATCGTCTTGATGAGCGTTTTGCGGCTCCAGCCGAGGCGCTCGTACTCTGTCGCCAGCCAGTCGAGGAGTTCCGGATGCGTGGGCGGCTCGCCGCGGACGCCGAAATCGTTGACGGTTTTCACCAACCCGCGACCGAACAGGTGCATCCAGATGTGATTGACGGCTACGCGTGCCGGCAGCGGATTGCCGGCCGACACCAGCCACTGCGCGAGATCGAGCCGATCGGGTGCGCCTGCATTCCGTGTGGCCAGCGGC
>JAXMBS010000079.1:0-24018 GCA_046349775.1 Planctomycetaceae bacterium
GCTATAATGCGTGTGGCAGTGCAGGTGCGCAAATGGGCGGGCAGCAGTCATGTCGCTCCGTCGGTGCTGGCGGCTTGAAGAGGTGTGCGCCCGTATTGTATGTCGCGCGACGGCGCACTGGAACGGAATGGACGCCTGAAAGCGGAGAGCCGAAAGCGGAAAGCGGATCATGAGCAACGGATGATCGCGAGCCAACGGAACGGTTCGCTCGACGGCTCATCTTGAGCCGGTCCCGCAAACAGCATAACGTGGGTGACGTGGCTGGAAGCCGGAAGACCTGAGAATGCAGACGGAGTGACCCATGCAGCGTTCGATTAGTTGTACCGTTGCCGCTGCGATGCTGGGGAGTGCGATCACCCTGTGGCTGACTGAACGCGGGCCCCAGCCGGCTGCGGCCGCTCCGCCGGTCAACAAAGGGCGCGTGTCGTCGGCGTCGGGCCCGCGCATTGAGGCGCCGCCGGCCGGAGAGGTCGTGCTTGACAGCCGGCTGTACAACGCCGACGGCCTGACGCCGGACGAGGTCGTCGGCGTTGCCGTGTATGAGCTGGCCAACCGCGGCGTCGTGAACATTTCGACCGTGCAGGAGCGGCGGGGCTTCTTCGGAGCTGTGCCCGAGCCGGGCAGCGGATCCGGATCCGTGCTGGACAAGTCCGGACATCTTCTGACAAATTATCACGTGGTGGAAGAGGCGCGTCAGATGCAGGTGACGCTGTACAACGAAGAGAATTACGACGCCGAACTGGTGGGCGCCGATCCGGTCAACGACGTCGCCGTGCTCAAAATCGATGCCCCCGCCGAAAAGCTGTACCCGATTTCGCTCGGAGACTCGGCGCATTTACGGGTCGGCATGCGCGTGTTCGCGCTGGGGAACCCGTTTGGCCTCGATCGCTCGATGAGCGTCGGCGTCATTTCCAGTCTGAATCGATCGCTCGAGATTCGCGAGAACTGGGTCATCAAGTCGATCATTCAGATCGACGCGTCCATCAATCCGGGCAATTCCGGCGGTCCGCTGCTCGACGCCCACGGCCGGCTGATCGGCATGAACACCGCCATCGCTACGGCCGACGCGCATCAGAGCGCGGGAATCGGCTTCGCGATTCCCATCAACCTAATCAAGCGGGTCGTGCCTGAACTGCTGGAGCACGGCCGGGTCATTCGCGGCGACATTGGCATTACGCACGTCACGGTCGTGGACGACGGGCTGCGGATCGCGCGCCTGATGCCCGGCGGCCCTGCCGAGGCAGCCGGACTGCGCGGGCCCAAGGTCACCCGCCGCGGACCGGTGGTCATTGAGGACCGCAGCACCGCCGACGTTATCGTGGAAGTCGACGGGGAAGAGGTGTCGACGGCCGCCGAGTTTCTGGGCCATATTGAGAGCAAAAAACCGGGAGACAAAGTCGACGTGACGGTCCTGCGGAACGGCCGCCGCCTGACGATCAGCGTCACCCTCGGCGGCGAGTCGCTGCCGTCGGCCTAGGAGAGGGATCAGGAACCAGAGGTCAGAAAAAAGAGAGCGGCCGACGTTTGAGCGAAGTTGTCGAGCAAACTCAATCTGTAAATACTTCGGCCGCCGGGTTCGAGTTCGATGTCAGTCCTGCGTATTTCGTGTCCGCAATGCCGGACGACGCTCCAGTTGCCGGATCGCCGCTATCTCGGCCGGCGCGGCAGGTGCGCAGCGTGCGGGCATGCGTTCGTCCTGCAGGAGCCGGAACCGGAAATCGAGCTGCAGCCCGCCCCCGAATCGGCAGCAGAATTCCCAACGGGCATCGAACTTTTGTCGGAGCGATCCGGCGTGACCGCCGGCGCCGCACCGCCGATCGCCGCCGAAATCCGTCCGACCGCCCGTGTGGAAGAGCTGCGACAGCGGCGTCGGAGCCGGCGCAAGACGACACTCATTGCCGGAACCGCAAGTGCTGTAGTCATCTGCGGTCTGCTGCTGGTCCTGTGGCCGTATCTGACGGCCATGCACAGCCCGCCTTACAAAACTCCGTCAGCACACGCGTCAACAACTCTCGATGAAGTGGCGGCAGCAGCCATCGACGCGGCCCCCTTGTCGTCGACGATCCTGAAGTCGAACGCGGCGCTCGTTGAAGCCGCGCGGCCGACGCCCGGTGCGCCGATCGATCTGACGATGCTCCCCAGCGGCGTCAATCTGGTGATCCATCTTCACCCGGCCGAACTCTGGTCCGACGCGCCGGCCATGCACGAGCTGCGCGGCGCATTGACGCAAACGGTCACGGACTGGATGGCCCGGCAGCTCGACGCCGTCTGCCGGCGCAAGCCGGAGCAAATCGAGGACGCGTTGATCGGCCTCATGCTCGGACCAACCGGCTCGACGCCCGAAGTCGCCGCGGTGGTACGGCTCAAGGAACCGGCGAAGCTGTCGGACCTGGTGGACGAATTCCACGGCACACCGGTGCGACCGGCTAGTTCGCTGCGGCTGGTGCGCGGACCGACGCACGCCTGCTTCATCAAGGACGAGCGCACGTTTGCCATCTGCCCGGCGCATCTGGCGGAAGATCTGGCGGACTGGGTCGCAGCACCCAACGAAAACACGACCGACGGTATCCTGCAGTTGCTGGCCCAGACCGATCGCGAACGGCTGTTCACGGTGATCTTTGAAGTCGAGGACTTGCGACGGCACGCCAACTGGTTGTTTGCCGACGAGGCACGACCGGCGTTTCTGCACGTGCTTGACGTGCTCGGCGACGAGTGTGAAACCGCCTGTTGGAGCGCGAGCCTGGCGGAAGACTTCTACTCCGAGTTGACCGTCCGCACGCGCACTGCCGGAGCAGAGGAAATCATGGGGGCCAACCGGCTGGCGGAGACGCTCTCCGCTCGTTTCACCGACGTGCCGGAGCGGCTGGTGGGCAGGGTGCGCACCGTGAATCCACGTCACAGTGGCGCTCGGCAACTGATCGGCCGTCTGCCGGCAATGGCCGAGGCGGCACGGCGGGCGACGGTCGTCACGACAGACGAGCGCCGCGTGCAATTCACGACATTGCTGCCGGCAAAAGCGGCGCCGAATCTGGCACTTGCGACGTTGTTGACATGGGACGAAATGCGGCAGACGCCGGCGGGCTCGCCTGCACCGGCGGTCGTGGCCGATGCGAACTCCCAGCCATTGCCGAAAACGGTGGCCGAACGCCTCAAGCTGCCGGTGGATGCCGAGTTTCGCCGCACACCGCTGCGCGACGCGCTGGCGTACATCTGCGACGGGATTGGCGTCAAACTGGAGATCGACGGCGACGCCCTGAAGGACGCCGGCTACACCCAGAACATGCCGCAGACATTCAATCTCGGGAAAGTCCCGGCGGATGTGGCCCTCAGCCGGATCGTCAATGCGTACGATGGAGGGGGCAAGGAAGAGTTGCGGATGACGGTCGTCGCGGACGAATCCCTGCAAACCTTATTGGTGATGACGCGTAAATTTGCCGCGCAGAAAAAATTGACTCCGATCGAATTGCCGCCGCCTCCCCAATAGACTGAGATTCCCGACCGCACGTCGACTGCGGGACGTCCCTGAGTCCAAGACACGATGGCAATCCCGGCGATCCAGGTTGCTTGTCCAAACTGCTCCACCCGACTGCGGGTGCGGGACAAGAGCTTCGCCGGTCGGACCGTGAACTGCCCCGACTGTCGGCAGCCGCTGACGATCCAATTGGCGCCGACCGGCGAGCTGGTCGCACTGAGGGCCGAGTCATCTGCATCAGGCCCTGCGGCACAGTCCCCTGCGACGGAGCGCTCGCCGCGCCGACGAAGGACTGCCGTGATTGTCGCGGCCAGCCTGCTGGCGCTGCTGATTTGCGCTGCTCTCATCATGTTTGCTTTTCCCCGAAGCAAGCCGGAGACACCGGCGCCGGTCGCAGAATCGCCGCCCGCCAATGCGTTGCCCTCCACTCCATTACCGGCAGCGCCCCCGGATGCGACGCCTCAGCCCCCGCACATCGCCGCAGCGGACCCGCATGCTGATCGCAGCTGACCGCCGCTGGCGTGGATGCAGCGCTTTGCGTTGACGTGCCGATGCGCCTGCGCTTCGACGCGGCCAGGCCGCAGGCGGATCACCGGTCACGGCGGCGGCGGCCGACGAATGGCGGTCGAGCATCAACCTCAGTGCTGGATACCAGCCGCTGGTGGAGTTCTCCCAGCCGACACCGAAACCAGCGGCGGAGATCCTGAAGGTCGTGGGGGAGCTGTCCGGTTTGGCCGTAGACCTGACGCAGCTCGACACGGCTGCTGCTTCACGGCAGCCGATCACGCTGGCGGCACGCACAATACGAGCGTTCGCGGCGTGCTGGACGCGACCGTCGCGGCGGCTGGTTTGACCTACTCGCTGGGAAACGGAACGGTCGTGGTGATCGACGGAGGTGCAGGCGGCTCTGGAGGAAGCCCGGCAAAAAACTGACGATCACTCGTCATTCGCACGCTATCTGCCGCCGGTGCTTGAACTGCACCTCGAAGCCTTCCGATTGCAGGCCCAGCCGGCCGGACTTCAGGTCGCCCGGCTGGCTGATACAGATCGGCATGCCATTGAGCGTCGACGACAGCGCGCCGCTTCGCGAGACGATCTCTACGGCGTTCCATTTGCCGATCGGCAGGCGCACTCCCAAGCGTCCCTGAGGATCGTCCTGCACTTTGAGCGCGGGGACGCCGCCGTTGCTCTTGATGGATGCTATCTCGTCGAACCGTCCCTGGACCTCCAGTGACGCCGGCCAGACCTTCTGCGGCTCCTGGATATAGATCATGAAGCCGGTGTTAAACTTGTCCGATGCCGCTGCGTCCGGCGGAGGTGTCGGCGGCAAATATCGAAATTCGCAGCGAAGCGTGAAGTCTGGAAATTCCTCGCGCGTGTAGATGTATCCCTTCGGCTGACCACTGCAGATGATCAGCCCGTTCTTCTCCTGACCACGTGGCGGTCGCGTCGACCGGAAAATGCTCGAAGTCGGCAAGCGTCAGGAGCCGGTAGCGCGGCTCGGGGGTGAACAGGTCGGCGACGGATTCGGTGTAATCACGCTGTGACCGAATTTGGCTGGCGCTTCAGGAGCACGACGCACAGCCGCTGAGATCGCTCGCTGCAAGCTTTGATCGTTCCCGGGACGGCCAGCCAACGGATCGGATACGCAGTCGGCGATCTTCGCATCTCAATGTGATCCCAATGAATGATTTCAAGGTCGATGCCTGCACGTCGGGAAACGGCGACCCTTTTCACCCCAGCGCATGCTCCCAGCCACCGGTCGGCAAGGGACGAATGTTACCTTGAGAATCACGGAGAAAGCAGTCGTTGCCGTCGATGACCTCACCAATGATCGTCAGCGGAACGCCCAGGTCCGTCCGCGCCTGCAGTTTCCGGGCGTCATCGGGGGGCACGGCCAACAAGAGCTCAAAGTCTTCGCCGTCGCACAGGGCGTGGCGGATGCGCTCGGACTGCGGCAGTGACGGGTTCAGATCGGTCGAGATCGGCAACTGGTCGGCGTAGATCACGACCCCTGCGTCGCTTTCTGCCGCGATGTGCCGGACGTCGGACGCCAACCCGTCGCTCAGATCGATCAGGGCATGCAGCTCCGCCGCTGCATGCAACAGCAATGCCTCGCGAACCCGCGGCGTAAACGTCAGGTGACGGCCGCCGATACTCCCTCCCAGCGCGCCGGTCACGAGCAGCAAGTCACCCGATTTCGCTCCGCTGCGAAGCACCGGGCCTTTCGCGGAAGGTTCGCCGATCAGTGTCACGCTTGCGACGAGCGGTCCGTCCCAACTGTTGGTGTCGCCGCCGGCGATTGCGACGCCGAATTCCTCCGCCAGCGGCCACAGGCCGCGGTACAGCGACTCCGCGAGAGCGCGGCCGTGAGCACGCGGGAGCGCGAGGCTGACGAACGCCGCCAGCGGTCGCCCGGCCATTGCGGCAATATCGCTCAGATTCACGGCCAGACACTTGCGGCCGACGAGCATCGGGTCCGCTGTCCGCAGGTCGAAATCCACGCCGTCCATCAGCATGTCGGTGGTGACCAGGACGCCGGCCGGCGACGATCCGCGCACGAGGGCGGCGTCATCCCCGATCCCCACTGGGACGGCGGCGCTGGCCGGCGACCGGCGGCGAATCCAGTCGATCAGCGAGAATTCGCCGCTGCGAGAGGGAGTGACGGACACAGTGCGGCACAGGGTGTATGAAGGTGTGAAAGTACGAATGTATGAAAGAACGCGTTCATACCTGCGCACCTTTATACCTTTGCACGTTGCCGGTTGCTCGGTCAGAATCGCCGCATTCTCCTCTCCCGTTCCTCGCGTGAGCCACCAATGCAACCGTACGTCGCGGAGTTCGCCGGCACTGCGCTGCTGATCCTGTTGGGCAACGGCGTGGTTGCGAACGTGGTTCTGAAGCAGACCAAGGGGCACGCCGGCGGCTGGATTGTGATTACCGCGGGTTGGGCACTGGGGGTGTTCACCGCGGTCGCCTGCGTCGCGCCCTATAGCGGCGCCCATCTGAATCCGGCGGTTACGGTCGGTCTGGCGCTCGCCGGTTCGTTCAGTTGGAGTGAGGTGGCGCCCTATGTGGCCGCGCAGATGCTGGGGGCCGTGTGCGGCGCGGGACTGGTGTTCGCCTTTTATCTGCCGCATTATGCGGCCACCGACGATCCGGCCGCCAAACTGGCGACGTTCGCCACGGGTCCGGCCATTCGCAGTCCCGTGAGCAACCTGTTCTGCGAAGTCGTCGGCACGTTCGTGCTGGTGTGGGCCGTGCTGCTCGCGACGAAGCCGGGATTCCACCTGGCGCTGGACGGCGGATCGCCGCAGCACGTGCCGGTCGGTCTGGGTTCACTCGAGGCGCTGCCGGTCGGCCTGGTGGTGTTCGCCATCGGTCTGTCGCTCGGGGGAACGACGGGCTACGCGATCAATCCGGCCCGCGACCTGGGACCGCGCATCGCGCATACACTGTTGCCGATTCCCGGTAAGGGAGACAGCGACTGGGGCTACGCACCAATCCCGGTGATCGGTCCGCTGCTGGGCGCCGCACTGGCGGCGCTGGCTTTTCAAGCAGGCAAATAGTGCACGACGACGCCCGGCTGCAGCGCCTCAACTACGTCGCCGTCCCCGCGACCGTCGAGGTGGCAGCAATTGGAGTTCGGCCCGACGCTGTCGCAGATCACGCACCAGTGCCCCGCAGCCGGGCGGCTCACCCGTGATCTGCTGGACGAGTTGCGCCGACGGGAGCCGCTGGCCGGCAGAGTAGACTGTCTTCTGCAGCCAGCTCAGCAGCGGCGAAAAATCGCCAGCCGCAAACGGTTCGTCCAGGTTGCCCAGATCGCGCCGCGCGGCCTCCAGAAGCTGGGCGGAGTACATATTTCCCAGCGAATACGTGGGGAAGTAGCCAAACTGTCCGGAACTCCAATGGCCATCCTGCAGACAGCCTTCGGCGTCGTTGGCCGGCGCGATTCCAAGCGTCTGTTGGTACTTCTCGTTCCAAGCCTGCGGCAAGTCCTGAGGAGCCAGGTCCCCCGTGAGCAGCAATTGTTCCAACTCGAACCGGATCATCACGTGCAGGTCATAGGTCACCTGGTCGGCGCGGACGCGGTTCAATCCACGCTCGACATGATTGATCCCCCACACGAACTCCGCCTCCGAGACGTCGTGCAGAGCGTCGTGAAACAGCTCGCTGACGCGCGGATAGAAGTGCCGCCAGAACGGCAGACTCCGCCCGACGCCGTTCTCCCACAACCGGGACTGCGATTCATGGAGACCGAGAGACGGCGCTTCCCCCATCGGCGTGCCGGCCGCGTCCGGGTCGAGCCCCTGTTCGTAGAGACCGTGCCCGACTTCATGCAGTACCGAAAAAAATGCCTCGCCGAAGTCGGACGCCGAAAACCGCGTCGTGATCCGGCAGTCCCCCGGACCAATCGGGCTGAAGAACGGATGTGACGTCGTATCGAGCCGTCCCCGTTCAAAATCGAAACCCACCGCCGCAGCGACACTGTGTGCCAGAATCCGCTGGCGCTCGACGGGGAAATCCCGCCGCAGCCGCGCCGGCTTGAGGACGGGACGCTGCGCTTCGCATTCCGCCAGCAGGACGGTGAGCTCGCGGCGGAGTTCTGCGAACAGCGTCTGCAACTGATCCGCAGTGACGCCCGGTTCGAAATCCTGAAGCAGGGCGTCATACAGGCGGCCGTCCTGCGCGAGACACAGCGCTTCGTTCCGCTTGAGTTGCAGCACCTGTGCGAACAATGGCAAAAACGCGGCGAAGTCATCGTCCTGCCGCGCGTCCGCCCAGACCTGCTGTGAAGTGGTGGTGACGTCTGCCAGTTCCTGCACGAGAGCGCGCGGCAACCGGACCAGTCGATCGTAATTCCGGCGCCAGACGCGCGCATTGACGGCCGGAGGCGTGAGCGGATCGTCGACGAGGTCGGAGTCCTCCACAACGGCCAGCAGTTCTGCCAGTCGGGGATCGGTGGCCTGGTCGTGCAGCAGGCCGGCCAGGTACGCCATCTGTCGGGCGCGCTGAGCGATGCCGCCGCGGGGCATGCAGGTCAACTCGTCCCAGCTCAATAACTCCAGACAGGACGACAGTAGCGCGCGCTCGCGCGATCGTTGCACGAGTTGATCGTAGGCGTCGCGGGGCGTCATCGTCACAATGCTGTCTCAGTGTCCCGGACAGTCAGTCATTCGCAAGGATGCGATTTTCCGCACCACTGCCCGGGACACTTCCAGGCAGGACACTTACAGGCGTCAGCGGCGCGGTTGTTGGCAGGACGGGCGTCAGTGATAATCGAGCCGCTGACGTTCGCCAAGCGTGCGGTCGCGTTCGTCTTGTGCTAAAGAACGCACAGACACGCTGTTCACCAGATACCAGACCACCAGGCACCAGCCGCCAGTTGCCAACCACCCCACATGCTTTCTCCGGCCGAGTTCATGGGTTTGAGCGGCATGAGCCTGGCCGGGCGCGTCCGCCAGGCGTTCTTCAGTCACGATGCTGCCACGCTGACTGAGTTGCTGCAACAGATGCGGACCGAATCCGTCCGCCGGCACGTGATCTATCTGCGGGACGGCGCCTCGGACGCCATCCGCCTGCTGCCGTGTCCCGTCACGCTGCTGCCGGATCAGCTGGCCTACGTGCACTACGTCTCGCAGACGATCCAGAACGCCCTCAAGCGGCTTCCCGACCTGTACATGCAGGATCCGGCCGTCCGCGAGGCCCTGCGCATCACTCCTCCCGAGGAACAGTGGCTCCTCGAATGCTGGGGGAGCAGTCATCAGGAATCGAACCCGGTATTCGGCCGGCTCGACGCCGTGATCGACTTCAGCAGCCCGATGTGGAAGGAATCGCTCAAATTCGTGGAGCCGAACATGAGCGGCATCGGCGGCCTGCACCTCGTCCCGGCCGCCGAGCGGATCGTCGAGCAGCTGGTGTTTCCACTCCTGAAGCAGCGCGACCCCGAACTGAAACTGGAAGTCGGACACGATATCCGCGAGCTGCTCATGCAGGAGGTGCTTGACCATGCGGACGTCATCGGCCGCCGCGCCGGAACGCTCTGCCTGCTGGAAGCCAAGTACGTTCCCAGCGGCATCGACGAGCAGGAACGGCTCGCCCGGTACTTTCATGAGAAGTACGGGATGAAAGTGCTGCATGCCGACCCGGCCGAGCTTTCAATCGTGAACGGGGAAGTCTGTTATCAGGGAGAGACAATCGACTATGCGTATCGCGACTATTCGGTGCTCGATCTCGTCTCATTGCAGGCCAGCGGGGTGGACGTGGCGCCGATGCGGTTGCTGATGAAACAGAACCGGGTCGTGTCGTCGATCGCAGCCGAACTCGACCAGAAGGCCTGCTGGGAAATCTTCACCGATCCTCTCTTTACAAGCCGGTACTTCAGCCCCGAGGAACGGCAGGTGTTCCGGCGGCACATTCTGTGGACGCGCGTGGTCAGCCACCGCACGACGCGGCTCCCGGACGGCGAGACCGGCAATCTATTCGAATATCTCCGCGAAGAGCGCGAATCGCTGGTCCTGAAGCCGAATCGGTCTTATGGCGGCGAGGGGGTGCTGCTCGGTCTGGCAACTTCCGAAGAGGAATGGAATGCGGCGCTGCAGCGGGCGGTCGACTCGCCGGAACGGTGGGTCGTCCAGCAGCTCGCGAGCATACCGGTGTACGAGTTTCCGGTGTTGAGCGAGGAAGGCACAATTCACCGAAGACCGTTCTACACCGTCATGGGGTTTGCCCCCCAGCAAGTACGGATTGGCGATCATGGGACGCGCCTCGCAAAAGCAGGTCGTCAACGTCGCGCAGCACGGCGGAATATTGCGTCGTCGTGATTGGCCACCCGCCAGGACGCCTGATCGGGCCGGACCGGCTGTGGTGACGATTTGAGAGATCAGTGACGAGTTGAGAAGATCTTTCCTCAGCAGCTTCGCTGCTCCCCAGTGGGCTAGCTGCTTAACGATTCGAGGCTGCCGCCGCGTGTCCGCATCTCCGATCCCCGGCATCGAACTGCGCTTACGAAGTCCGCCCGGACGACGTGGCCACCGTCCGTCGCATCGTCGAATCGACCGGATTCTTCCTATCCGGCCGAGGTCGACGTCGCCGTGGAACTTGTCGAAGAGCGGCTCAAGCGGGGGACGCCAGCAGGTATCCTTGTGTTCGCTGATCGGAATGGTCGCACGATCGGCTACACCTGTTGCAGGCCGATCGCCTGCACCACGGCGAGCTATTGACTGTACTGGATCGCCCTGGACGCCGCCGAGCGCGGCCGCGGCCTCGGTCGGGAGTTGCGGTGATCACTGAGGACTTAATCGCCCGCCGCGGCGGCCGGCGAGTCTATGCCGAAACCTCCGGCCGCGAGCAATATGCATACCCGCGCTATGAACGCTGTGGCTACGAACGCAAGCGACGCTGAAGGACTTCTACTGCGCCCGGGGGACGACAAGGTGATGTACGTCAAATGCGTCAGTAATCGAGCATAGTCAGGCCGCACCGCGTTGCAGAAGCGGCGGCAGCGCCGGCACACCGGAAACCGCAGCAGATTTGTCCACTCAGACGCAAGTTCCATCTCTGCTCGACGCACAAGACGGGTTTCCAGTGTTGCGCGCCGGGTTGTTCGAACCTCTGCTGCCCAACTACTCCCGGCTCCCCATCATCCGCCAGACCTTGTCCCAGCCGCGCGTCACGTTGCGAGGATCGAGCAGTGTTTCGGTCCAGGAGCGCTTCTCGGTCGAAAAGTTGCGCCACACAGCGTCGACATACGGCTGGTACGATTCGGCGACGGTGGCGAACAGGCCATGCTCGCTGATCCTTGTCAGCGAATCGCGGTAGTGACCGAAGACGTTGCGATTGAACAACCCTCCCGCGACTTGCACACTGGTCAGCGCCCCCAGTGTGACCGTCTTCACCCGGTTGAGCGTATTCATTGTAATCGCCGTGGACACGTCGAGCAGACTGACCCCTTCCGCGTGCGCCACCGACTGCATTTCGTTCCAGTACGCCGCCAGTTCCGACTGCGGAATCAACTTGAGGACGTCGGCCTGGGACAAGGCCTCGCGGGTCTCGTCGATCGTCCGCTTGAGCTGCGCAATGGACAGTGGCGGCGTGTCGAACGCGCTGGCCGTGGTTCCGGACGCTTTCTGGATGGCACCGAGTAGATCGTCCACGTGATGGATCGTCGAGGTGTCGTCGATCACTCCCTGCGCTTTGAGCTGCTCGGCGACTTCCTGGACGTAAGTCTTCGTGCCGTAACAGACGTCGCTGACGACCGCGAGAACCCAGATTGGCGACACGTGCAGCGTCGCCAGCCCGGTCAGATCGATGAAATTGCCGACCGCTTTTCGGGCGACGTATTCGCCCGCATCGTCGCCGCCGGTCGCGGCGCCTTCCGCCGGTCGTCGCTGGGCTCCGCCAACGGTGTCGGTCAGAAACGACAGTGCGTTCTGGATCGCAATCTCATAGGACTTCGACGACTGAAACGCCTGCGGGACGACGAAGCCCGCCAGCTCCTTCACCGCCCCGGCCGTGAGCCCGACGGCGCTGCGGACGAGCCGCTCGGGCAACGACAGCCCGAACAGCAGCGACTGCGTGGCGGCGGAAAGCTGCGGCTCAGAGACCAGCGGCTCGGCGTTTTCGGCTTTCGGCGGTGGCAATGCATCCGCCGCTTCGGTTTCGCTCATCGACTCATTCGACATTGGCACATTCCTGCATTCGTTAAGAGTCCGCTCGCGGCCTTCCGCTCTCTGCTTTCCATTCACCCGGCCGCCTTCAGTTCGCGGCGGTTCTCCGGCACGTTGGGAACCTGCTCAATGAGTTCATTCGCCTGGCCGTCCCGTTTCTTGAGCGTAAACGCATCGTACAGCTTGCCGACTGCCGTCCGGGCCTCGTAGCGGAGTTCGTCACCATCGATATGGATGACCTGGTAGAGCTGGGTGTCTTCGGCGACGCGGGCCATGAAGTCCTTGCGACCAACGTCGTACATTTTCGGTCCGCTGACCGACACGACGTACATCGTGCCCGCGTCGGTGCGCGCCGTGCCGCCATTCGTGACGTTTTGATCGCCCACCATGAGCTTGCTGCGAGCATAAGAGTGGTCGTGCCCCTGCAGGACGAGGTCGACCTTGTGCTTGTCGAAGACCGGCTGCCAAGTCTGCCGCAACAGAGGATTGTCGCGATCCTCCTTCGGCGAGTAGATGGGATGATGAAACGTCAGGATTGTCCAGCGGTTCGGATTGTTCGCCAGGACGGTCTCCAGCCACGGAACCTGTTCGGCCTGCTTGCGATTGGAGTTCAGCGAGATGATTCGCGCTCCCTGGTAGTCGATGTAGTAGGCGAGTTCCTGCTGTCCATCGGGACCGTTCTCCGGAAAGGCGAACTGCGGCCGCCAGTGTGTCGACAGCTGCTTTTCGAGATCAACGAGGCCATCGCCGGGGAGGTGGTCATACTCATGGTTGCCGGGGGTCGCGACGCACGGAATCATCCGGTGGATGTGGCTGGCGGCCTGGTGCCACTCTCCCCATTCGGCGTCTGCATGCGCGTGATTGATCAGGTCACCGGCATGCAACAGAAACGCAGCGCGGGGGGCGTCGCGATAGGCCTCGCGGATCACGCGCGACCACATCGATTTGACTTCGTTCTGTGCGTCGCCGAAGTACACGAACGAAAACGGCTTGGCCGCGGTGCTGGCCGTCGCGAACTGATTCCATTCGCTCCAGTTCTCGCCATCGCCGACGCGATAGGCGTACCGCGTTTCAGGGATCAGCCCCTCGAAATGGACCGAATGATAGTGGCACTCTCCGAGGTCGGTCTTCAGGGGCGTCGTCTCGGCCGGGACTCGCCGAGCCACCTTGCGGAACAGCGGACCGTCGCCCGCCGGAGCAATTTCAGCGAAGGCGGCGGAGACGCTGACGTCCGTTCGCCAGGTGACGGCCTGGGTCGTCGCCGGGTCGCTCGACCAGCAGAGCAGGATGCGGTCCGGCAGCGCGGTGGGGCGATGCGCGTCGGCGTCGGCCACTTTTTGCGGTGGCTTGTGCGGGCCGTCGTGTGCAAAGGCAGTACATGCGAAAGACGTAGTCACCAGGACATGGAAGACGGGACGTCGTAGCGAGAGCGGCATCAGCAATCCTCCATCGTCGAATGAGTATGCCTCATAGCTGGACGGACGACATTGTACAGCGCGAGCACTCGATTGCTCGCGATGAACGCACCGTGCGGTTGGCACAAGCGATGATCGCTTGCGCTAAAGCAGATGCCGCAATCCGTCGATCCCAATATCCTCTCGCGCCGCAAACGGTTCGCCGTACGCTGCGTGGATCGCCCACCCCCAGTAGCGGGCGCGGTCGCGAATGTCGTCCAGCGCGGTCGGCGGCGGCTGGTCGGCTGCGAACTGGCTCTCGTAACTCGCCACGGCTTTGAGTTTGTCGTCAATCGCATCGCTGATGTCGACCACGAAACTCGGCCGGGGATGGATCCGCAAATGAATGCTCCAATAGTAGTAGATTCTGGGGGGCCAGAATGGCTCACCCGGCAAATCGGTGCGAGAGAGCTTCGCCCAGAACCGCGCCGCATCAACGAGGCTGCTGGCCGCCACGTGATCGGGATGCGCGTCCTC
Source organism: Planctomycetaceae bacterium (assembly GCA_046349775.1). Lineage (GTDB taxonomy): Bacteria > Planctomycetota > Planctomycetia > Planctomycetales > Planctomycetaceae > JAEUIG01. The sequence continues at coordinate 14,076 of JAXMBS010000079.1, forward strand.
CCAGTACGGGGCGAGAATGATCTGTGGCCGCAACAGCCGCAGCGCGCCGGCGAGGGCGCGTCGCGTGTCGATCGTGTGCTCGAGGCTGCGATTGGGGAGCCCGAGGTTGCCGCGCCAGGCCACGCCGAGGATGTCGGTCGCGGCCTGCGTTTCACGCTGGCGCCTCTCCAAAGTGCCGCGCGGAGTCGGTTCGCCGGACGTCAAATCCAGAATCCCGACCTGCAGACCTTGCCGGACAGACCGTACGATCGTCCCACCGACGCTGATTTCAGCGTCGTCCGGGTGGGTCGCCACGACAAGCAGATCAAGCGGAACAGCCGGAGGTGTCACAATCAAAACGTCTTGTGTTTCAGGGAGTTACAACGCCCAGAGACTTCCGAGTCGCGCGGAATCCCGCCCCGTGCTGCTCGAATACGCAGACTGATCCGTTGTGCGACTCGTCTCGACAACGAGCGATTTCTGTGCGAGAAGCCGGACCCTAATTCTGCGGTGCGTCGGGTCTGCGGACAAGTCCACGGCGTCCCATGACGGGACGCGGTCGTTCTGGCCGGATCGCGATGCAGTAGAAGACGACAATGGAGTGTCGCATGCGTTGGATCTACATGGGGCTATTGGCGGCGTCGCTGGCGTTCGCGGGTTGTACAACGAACAGCCAGTCGATGTTCAAGTCTTGGTCGCCAATCAAGGATGCCGACTATGCCGATCCGACCTCTGGCAAAGACGACCCTTGGACGTCGCAAGCCGGCGCAGTAGGTCGCGCCGACCGCCCGGTGGAAAAGTCCGAGGAACCGCGCTGGTTCCGGAAAGCGATCATGTCGGATCGGGCGCGAGAGATCGAGGCGAATCTTGGAGTCACAGACTGACTCTCGCACGGCGGGCAATTTGCGATCATCAGTGGCCGCCGGTACAGTGCGGCGATGTCGTCCGCCAGTGCCGCCCCTTTGCCTGATCTTTCCGCCGCCGGCCGGATTCACCGTGTCACGGTCAGCGGCGCGCTCGACGAAGCGATCCGCATTCTGCACGAGAACCCCCGCGATCTGATGCTGATCGCAGCGCTGCTGACCGCGTTGCCGCTGTGGGGATATTTCTACTTTGGCTTGCAGCCCGTCCTGGCATTGCTGGATGCGTGGTTCATGTTCGCTGGCGAACGTGTGCCGATCGACTTTCGGCCGTTCCTGATGCGCATCCTGTCCGTCACCCTTCCGTGGCTGATCGCCACGTATTTCATCTGCCAGCCAATCGCGCTGGGAGCATTGGTGTTGTTGTCGGCCGGGATCCTGACCGGACACCGCACGACGCCAGGCGAAGCGATCCGCGCGAGCCTGCGCTCCGGCATCGCGCTGACGTGGATGTGGCTGCTGCGGATGGTCTGCGTGCAGCTGGGTTCGATGATGTGCTATGTGCCGGGCATCATGCTCGCGGCCATCTGGCTGTGCGCGGTTCCGGCGGTAATGCTCGAGGGACTCGGCCCCATTCAGGCGCTGAGCCGGAGTTACCAGCTCAACAAGCCGCGCCTGGGAGAAGCGGTGTTACTGGTGCTGCTGCTGGGACTGATCGAGTGGCTGACCACGCAGTACGGTCAGCTCTTTCCCGCCGGTTGGCCGCAGGCGATCGGCATTTCGCTGTTGTCCGCGGCCATGCTCGTGCTGTATGCCGCGGGGATCACCGTGTTCTACTTCTCCGGTCGCTGCCAGAGCGAGAATTACGATCTGCAACTCTGGGTGCAGTCACTGGCCCGACGCGACGAACTCAACGCGAGTCCCGATCAATCGACTCTGTTCACACCCCTGACCACAGGGTGACTCCGTGGGGATTGCTGCGCCCGCCGATGACGATATTCGCCGAACTGCTGCTGAAGTGCTGCAGCGTGCGGACTATGAACTCGCGGGCGATGGGTTGTCGGCCGCCGGCGATTCGCTGCTGATTCGTGTCCTCCGCTGGTTGCTGGACGGCTTTGCAGGTCTGGCGGACACGTTGTCGTTTCTCGGAGTGTTCCGTTATCCGGTGGCCGCACTCCTGTGCGTCACGCTGGTGGTGTTGATTTACCGTCTCATCCGCACGCTGGCCGGGACAGCACGTCGTCCGGGTCAGCCGGTCGACGAACGCCGCGAGCGCGGTTCACGGGCCTCGCAGCCGGAGGAGCTGGAAGCGCTCGCCGACGCCGCACACCGCGATGGGCAGCTCGTTGAAGGTATTCGCTGGCTGCTCCGGGCTTCCATGCTGCGGATCGAACAAGCCGAAAATCGCCGGCCGCGACCGGGTACTACGAACCGCGAACTTGTGCGGCGCTACCGGGCCACTCCGCTGCAGGCGCCCCTGCAGACGCTTGTCGACACGATCGATCTGCACTGGTACGGAGACCGTCCCGCAGCCGCCGACGATTATGAGCGTTGCGCGTCGTCCTACCGGGCGCTGCGCCAGGCGGTCCTGGAGCGTACGGCTGCCGCCGAGCCAGAGATATCCGGCGGGCAACAATAGGACGACCGTATGCTGACACCCCGCAATGTCATCTGGGCGGCGCTCGTGGTCTGCGTGCTATCGATCACCTGGGGAGTGTTGTCGCTGCTCAGGGAACCCGATTCCGGCGGCGGCGCCGCAGATTCCTTTGGCACGCGGGCACACGGACAGCGCGGACTGTTTGAGACGATGCAGACGCTCGGCCTGCCGGTCGTCAGGTCGCTCGAACCGCCGCGGCGGTCCCTGCCTGCCGACGCGACGGTCGTCCTGTGGAGTCCCGACGCAAACCTCGTCGCCACTGAACCGCGCTTCTTGCAGGAACTCGGATATTGGGTACAAGGCGGCGGCCGGCTGATTGTCACCCCTCCACGTTTCGCCGCGTCTCCCCGAACGTGGCTGGAGCACCCCGAGAGTTCAACCCTCGACGCGGCAACCACGCTCTGGCAGGCGTTGCAACTGGGGGACCGTTCGCCGACGACGCACTGGACCTCGATCGGGACGCCGAAGACAGACGACGATTCAGAACCGGCGACGGCAGCGACAGCGATGCGACCAGGTGCGGTGGTGGCGACCGAGACGGTCGAAGTCGCCGCACACGGTCCGCTGACGGGGCCACTGTCCGGGGTACAACACCTGGAGTTGCCGCAGGGCGTCTGGCAGACCCTCCATCTCGATGAGGGACAACCGGACGGCGAACTGACGCTCCGTGAAAGGGACGGCGATTCGCAGGCCGTGTTGCAGCGGTTCGCCGTCGGCGGGGGCGAAGTCATCGTCGTCGGAGACGCGCGGCTGTTCAGCAATCAATTCCTGGCACGGGCCGACAACAGCGTGCTGGCCGTGCGGCTCCTGATGGGGGACCGCGCGCAGGTGCAGTTCAACGAGTTCTACCACGGGTTGTCGGTGCGCGGGAATCCACTGTGGCTGTTGACGCGCCGCGGCTATGCGCTGCTGTTAATCGCCGTGCTGGGGGCCATCGCTGTGGCGACCTGGCGGTCGGCCGTCCTGCTGGGGCCGCCGCTGACAACGCCGGAACCGTCGCGGCGCACGGTCGCCGAATACATCGACGCCATGTCGCGGTTTCTAAATCGCGGACGCCACACCCGCACGCAACTGCTGCAGACTGCCTGCGCTGGCACGCTGCGGCGGGTCGCAACGGAGTTCGATGTCGCCCGCGGCCGGGACGATCCGGCGTCCGTTGCGCGGATTGTCGCGCGGCGCGACCCCGCCCGGGCCGAACGGCTGCTTGTCGCCGCGGCGGCGGTTGACGCGGTCCTCGCCAAACACGATAAAGCGACCGAGTCAGAAACCGTGCAGGCGCTCCGGCAGTTGCAGAACTGTTTGTGAGGCGCGGCCGCATCGACAAGACCGACAGCGGGGACGGGCATTGTCACTCGAGTCGCAGTACCGCGCCATACGGGACGAGATCGCCAAGGTCATCTTCGGGCAGGATGAGGTCGTCGACTTTTCTCTGGCCGCGCTGTTCAGCAGCGGGCACGTCCTGCTGGAAGGCCCGCCGGGCGTCGCCAAGACGTTGCTCGTGCGCACGATCGCCGCAGCACTGAATCTGGACTACCGGCGAATCCAGATGACGGCCGACCTGTTGCCGAACGACATTACCGGTTCATCGATCTACCGCGAGGACCGGCACGCATTCGAGTTCCAGCGCGGTCCGATTTTCGCCAATTTCGTGCTGGCCGACGAAGTCAACCGCGCCTCCGCCCGCACGCAGTCGGCGCTCCTGGAAGCCATGCAGGAGCGACACGTCACCTATGACGGCGTGCAGCACCAGCTGCCGGAGCCGTTCATCACGTTCGCGACACAGAATCCAATCGAGCAGGAGGGAACTTATCCACTGCCGCTCGCACAGCTTGATCGGTTCATGTTCAAGGTGCTGGTGACATATCCGCCGGCCGAGGAGGAGCAACGCGTCCTCCGCGAGCATCACGCCACCGGCGGACTTTCCGATCCGAAACTGATGGGGGTCCGCGCCGTGCTGACCGGGACGGAAATCGTCGCCGCACGGCAGATGATCCGCGACACCGGTGTTCGCGAGGAGGTCATCGCCTACGTGCAGAAACTTCTGCAGGCGACGCGCGAGGACGAGTCGCTGGCAGTCGGGGCCAGCCCGCGGTCCGGCCTGATGCTGCTGATGGGGGCCAAGAGCCTGGCGCGGTTCGCCGGCCGTGATTTCGTAACGCCCGACGACATCAAGGCGGGGCTGATTCCGGTCCTCCGCCATCGGGTGGTGCTCAGCCCCGGCGCCGAACTCGAGGGGACGACCGCCGACGACATCCTGCGGCAACTGATGGAAGCCGTACCAGTCCCGCGGTAATTGGGATAGGCCAACCCCGGCTTCGCGGGTATTCTTCGCCTCCCCGCCGCCGGCACGTAAATGCCGAAAATTGACGGTCTCGCGAGGGAATGGATTCCGTGAGAGGCTGGCTGCTGAATTTCTGTTACAGCCTGCTGCTCGTCGCGGTCGCGCCGGTGCTGGCGTACCGCGCGTGGCGGCACGGAAAATATCGCCAGGGGTGGCGCGAGAAGCTCCGCGGAATCGGTGAATCTCGCACGACCACGGGGCCGTGCCTCTGGCTGCACGCCGTCAGCGTCGGCGAAGTCCTGCTGCTGCAGAACATCATCGCCGACCTGCGGCGCCAACGACCGGACGTTGAAATCTGGCTGTCGACCACGACTCACACGGGACACGCCGTCGCCCGCGAGAAATATCCCGGTTGCCGCGTCCTGTACTTTCCGCTCGACTTCACCTGGGCAGTGAACGCCGCGCTCGACCGCGTCCGGCCGGATGTCGTGGCACTCGTCGAACTGGAGCTCTGGCCCAACTTCATCAGTGCCGTCGCCCGGCGCGGCACTCCGCTGCTGCTCATCAACGGCCGGCTGGGGGAGCGCAGCCATCGCGGCTATCGCCGGATTCGCTTCCTGATGCGGCGCGTTCTGGGCAGTTTTACCGGACTGGGAATGCAGACGCCCGAATACGCGCGTCGGATGACCGATCTGGGCGCCCCGGCTGACCGAGTCACAGTCACCGGTTCCGTGAAGTTCGACGGCGCAAAACTCGAGCGCGACGAGGCGGCGGTCGACTGTCTTCGCGCCCAGCTCGGAATTGGCGCCCACGAGCGCGTCCTGCTGGCCGGCAGCACGCATGCGCCGGAAGAAGCGGCGCTCCTGGACGCATATGCGGAATTGGCCGTTGAGTTTCCCGATCTGCGACTGCTGATTGCGCCGCGACATCAGGAGCGATTCGACGAAGTGGCCGCGCTGATCGAGTCAACAGGCCGGAGGCTGCAACGGCGTTCAAAGGTTCGCGGCACGACCGATCGCGATCCCGTCACCGCAGCAGCTGTGCGACCACCGGTGATCCTCCTCGATACGCTCGGCGAACTCTCGACCTGCTGGCCGTTGGCGGAGGTGGCCTTCGTCGGGGGGAGCCTGTCTCAACGGGGGGGCCAGAACATGCTTGAGCCGTGTGCCGCCGGAGCGGCGGTGATCGTCGGTCCCAATACGTGGAACTTCAAGCAGGCGGTCGAGTTGCTGACCGCCGCCGGCGGGCTGGTCACCGTCAGCTCGCGCGGCCAATTGACCGACGCCATCCGCCGGCTGCTGACGGATCGATTGCAGGCCGAAACCATGCGTGCCGCTGCCCAACGGGCGATTGCTTCGCAGCAGGGGGCGACGCGGACCACCGTAAACCTGCTGATCCGCCAGTTGGGGGACGCTCAGGATGGTAAATTGGCGAATCGGCGGGCTGCGTAACCGGTTCCGCGGCAGGCGATTCCCCGGTTCGCAGACGGCTTTCCGGTTGAGGGGCCTTCCGGGAGGGATTAGAATCCGGGCCATCGTAATCAGCATGCGCTGACCGTGCGCCGAAACAGCGGCGGATTCACATTGGTCGCAACACGGCTACAGGCCGGGAGTTGCAACAGGTTTTCCAGGGGAGCAGAGCGGCATGTCCCGGTTTTTCTTCACGAGTGAGTCTGTCAGCATGGGGCACCCGGACAAGGTGGCCGACCAGGTTTCCGATGGCATTCTGGACGCGCTCCTGGCGCAAGATCCCATGTCGCGCGTCGCCTGTGAGACGCTGTGCACGACCGATTTCGTAGTCCTCGCCGGTGAGATTACGAGCAACGCGAAAGTGAAGTTCGAGCAGGTCGCGCGGGATGTCATCCGCGACATCGGCTACACCAGCGACGACATCGGCTTCAACGCCGACACCTGCGAAGTGCTGGTCAAACTGCATTCCCAAAGCGCGGACATCGCGATGGGGGTCGATCGAGACGGCGCCGGCGATCAGGGACTGATGTTCGGCTACGCCTGCAACCAGACCCCGGAGTTAATGCCGCTGCCGATCGCCCTCTCGCACCGGATTTTGAATCGCCTTACCGAACTGCGGAAGAAGAGCGACGTCAACTGGCTGCGGCCGGACAGCAAAAGCCAGGTGTCGGTGGAGTACGACGGCCGGAAGCCCGTGGGTATTTCGGCGATTGTCGTCTCGACCCAACACTCCGACGCGGTCGATCAGAGCGAGATCAAGGATTACATCGTCAACCGGGTGATTCCCGAGACAGTTCCCGGCCATCTACTCACGGATGCGACGAAGTACCACATCAACCCGACGGGACGGTTCGTCGTCGGCGGCCCACATGGCGACTGCGGCCTGACGGGACGTAAGATCATCGTCGACACTTACGGCGGTTGGGGCCGGCATGGCGGCGGTGCCTTCAGCGGCAAGGATCCCACCAAAGTGGATCGCTCCGCCGCGTACATGGCCCGCCACGTGGCGAAGAACATCGTGGCGGCGGGTGTCGCGTCTGAGTGTGAAGTCCAGTTGGCATATGCCATCGGCGTGGCGGACCCGGTCAGCATCCGTGTGGATACCCACGGCACCGCCGACGTGCCGGAGGAGAAAATCGCCGCGGTCGTGAAGGACTTGTTCCCGCTGACGCCGAAGGGCATCATCAGTCACCTGAAGCTGCGGCGTCCCATCTTCCGGAAGACCGCTTCGGGCGGACACTTCGGGCGGAGCGATGCGGACTTCACCTGGGAAGCGACGGACAAGGCGGCCGCGCTGCGGTCGGCCGTCGGCCTGACGGGGGACGTTCCGCGTCCAGCGCTCGCCTCGAAATGAACGGCTGCAGTGCAGCCGGCAAGGACGCAGTTCGACCGTGGAGACGGCATGCAGACTCGGACAACGGAACGGATTCCGCCGTCGGTCCGTCACGGACTGACGCTCGCGTTGGGGACCGGCGCCGCCGTGGTGCTCGTCGTTGTGCTGGCGCGGTGCGCAGCGGGTGCCTTCCAGGCCACGCCCGCTCCCTGGCTCGCAGGACTGTTGTCTGCTGTCTTTTTCGGCGCGTCGATGACCGTCTGGCGACTGGACGACATGGACAGCGCCGCGGCAAATTGGCAGCCGCGCGTCGCGCGCGCGACGGTCGCCTGGCTGACCGGCTTGCTGTTCGGGCTGCTGATCGCCCGTGACAACGCGCCCGCGTTGGCGGCAGTCGTTGCCGTCGGTCTGGTTTGGGCCGCCGTCGCGACCGTCCGCATCTGGCAGTCGTTGGAAACCCTGGGAGCAGTATCAGAACCCGGAGGGCGATCCCGACCAGTCGGGAAAGCCGACGCGATCGGAACGCCCCCTGTTCATTGTGGCTCTTCAGGAGCGTCCCAGTCCCGTGACGCTGAAACGGGAGAATTGAATCTGTCATCGATGCGAGCGGTTCCGCTTGGAACAGAATCCGCTGTGACGAATCCGCATCTTCCGGCAGACGACCCGTCGCTCAGACTGCGATTCCAGCGGCACGTCACAACCGACGGGGAGACGATCGACATCGTAGCGCGGCTCGAATTTGCGGACGGCGCCCGCGAGGCAGTGCTGCATGTGCCGTTCTGGCCGGCGCTGTCCGCGATTCCCGAGGTCGAGTGCGAACCGCTGGCGGACGACGACGTCGACCTGCGGGTCACGGCCGCCGAGCGCCACGGGCTGCGAATCGAGGGACGGCTCGCCGCTGCGACAGACGGAGTGCGCTCAATCCTGATCGGGATTGAAGTGCACGCTGCCGGGCCAGGGGCGATTGCCGCTGCGGCATGAGACGCAGGTTGAATGCCCCTCCTGTCACGCTCATCCCCGAACGGCGGAATACGATCCGTTGGTCAGCGTTTATGGGGGCGAATCGACGGGCTCCTCAATCTCGATGACGACCGGCTGCCAGAGGCCCCCCGGGCGACCGGGTTGCGCGCACGGGTCGAACCGAATCTCAACGCTGAGGACATTGTGCGGCTGAAGACCGTCGGTCAGGTCAACGGACGCCGTGCCATCTGTTCCGAGTTCAACCGGACGCGGTCGGTCATTGAGTCGCACTGCGATCAACTCCGTCACGCCATGCAATTGAATACGGACGCGATGTCCGGCAGTGAGGCCGGTCGGACGATTAAATCGACGCTGAAAGACAGCGGTCCCGGCGACATCGCCAAACACCGCTTTCCAATCGGCCGGCAAATGCACGACCTGCGGTTCTCCCGTCGCACCCGACGACGGCAACAACCGGACGGTCCACGGCCCTTTCAGTTTGATCGAATGCGTGTTCAACTTACGTCCAACCTCTTACGTCTACCCTCTCCCCGTCACCACGCCGCCTGATAAATCGCCAAAATCTCCGCCTCTGTCACCAGCCGCGGCGTGAGTGTCATCAGCCGCTTAATGGCAAATGCCTGTGCCGCGAAGCCGGGGAGTTGCTCCGGCCGCCCCCCCAGATCGCGAATCCGCGCCGGAATGCCGCAGGCCTCACGGAGACGGTCGACCGCAGCGATGGCCTTCTCGGCCGCCGCGGTCGGGGCCTCGCCGACGACATTCTCTCCCAGGCACTCGGCGACGCGTGCGTATTCGGCCGCACGGACCGGCAGCAGGTAGCGCATCACGTGTGGCAACAGCAGCGCGTTGCCGGCGCCATGCGAGCAGTGGACCGCGCCTCCCAGCGGGTATTCCATGGCGTGCACCAATGCAACCGCGGCATTGGAAAATGCCAGTCCCGCCAGGAGGGCCGCCTGAGCCATCCCGATCCGCGCGGCGTGGTTGTTCGGCTCGCGGACGACCGTCACAAGATGCCGGCCGATCAGCCGGATCGCTGCATCCGCCAGCAGGTCCGGCACCGGCGATTTCCCTTCGTACGCCCCGAGTTCGCCAACATGCAGGTCGATCTCCGAGAAACGCGTGGCAGCCAGCGCTTCAATCGCATGGCTCAAGGCATCCATCCCGCTGTCGGCGCTGACCTGCGGGGGACACGTGTAAGTGAGTTCGGGGTCCACAATCGCCAGTTGCGGTCGCAAATACGGACTCAGTGTGCTGACTTTGATGGCCCGCTCCTCGTCCGTCAGCACGGCGGCGTGCGAGACCTCGCTGCCGGTGCCGGCCGTCGTCGGAATGCCAATCAGGGGCAGCACGGGCCCCGGAATGCGATCGAAGCTGACGTAGTCC
>JAXMBS010000080.1:0-23856 GCA_046349775.1 Planctomycetaceae bacterium
CCTCTGCCGCGAGTTCGCAAAGTGCCTCTCGCCTGGACGCCCCGCGCACATCGTCAACATCGTCGATTGGCGCGCCCTCCGTCCGGGCGTCGGACACCTCGCCTATACCGTTTCGAAAGCGGGACTCGTTGCCCTCACCCGCATTCTCGCGCAAGAACTGGGACCGCAGATCCAGGTCAACGCCATCGCGCCCGGTCCCATCCTGCCGGCGCCCGGCGCAACTCCGGAGCAGTTCGCCGCACTCGGCCGCTCTTTACCACTCCAGAGGACCGGACGGACGGACGATATCGCCGACGCGCTCGTGTACCTGCTGCGCTCCGAGTTCGTGACCGGAGAGATTCTCGAAGTCACCGGCGGCCAGCACCTGTGATGTTGGAATTCTGCCTTCAGGCGGCCGATTGTCCCTTCGACTCCGGTCCGACGGAAGGCCCGTAACCCAACTGCGGTGGGTGGCTTGCAAGGGTGATACAGATTCGGCCAGTGCCGATCAGGCCCTTACCGGATCTGCAATGCACGGGCAGAGCCCGCAGGCCATACGCGGCAAATTGAACTTCAACCAGCGGCCACCATCTCAGCGGCCTGCGTGCTGGTCGCCACGACCGGGATCTGCGTCTCCACCAGCTCGACTTCCGGTGCAGGAAGCGGCAGTCTTCGTGCGACGCGCGCTTCCAGCCAGTCGAGCATCTGGCAGAGTGTCTGGTCCCAGTCCGGCTCGTTCAGGAGTTCGTGCAGGTGGTCTCGCAGCACCCACAGTGATCTGTCGGCCGATCCGGTCGACACGAACCAGGCCACCGCCGTCTCCGGCCGGACGATCCGGTCGTTTGCGCCCTGCATCAGCAGCAACGGCAACTTCAACAGGCGTCCGTCACTGGCCGCTTGCTGCAGCGCGGCGTGCACGCGGAAGTACCAGCCAGCTGTCACCGTCCGGTTGGTCAGCGGGTCTTCGACCCGCCGCTTGATCGCCTCCGGGTTACGGGTGATGTCCTCCAGACGCACGTGTGTCTGAAACCGCGTCCTGGGGGCCACCGCCAGACAAAGCCGGCCCAGCATGCGCCGCGTCATCGGCACATGCATCCCGAACGCCAGCAGCGGCGCTGACAGGACCAGCGCTGCCGCGCAGCCGGCGCGCGTCTGCGCGTAACGCGTCGCCACCAGGCCCCCCATGCTGTGGCCGAACAGCGCCGTACGCTGCGGCTCCAGCCGGAAATGACGGTACACGGCGTCGAGATCGGCCAGGTATTGCTCGAAGTCGTCCAGATGCGTCGCCACGCCGCTCGAACGGCCATGACCGCTCAGGTCGCCGGCGACAACATTCCAGCCGCGCGCGACAATCGGCGAAACCAGGTGGCTGTACCGGCCGCTGTGTTCGCCGGCGCCATGCACGATGAGCAGCGTGCGGTCCGCAGCCCCCTGCGCCGGTGTGCAGCGCCGGACGAACCGCCGGATGTCGTCGGTCTGGGACGCAGTCGTTCTCAGACTCATCGTGAGGTCGAATCAGTGCTGCCAGAGAGGAGCCCGCGCGAATATCGTTGACCCTCGAAGTTCCGACAAGACGCGTTCTCACGCTGCGGACTCGTCGTGCGGCCTGTTCTGATCGGTCCAGACAAGTATTCCTTTGGCCCGGTGTGATCGATCGGACGGCAGATCAGCCCCGTCGAACGGTTCGTTACGAACGTTTTGCCGCCGTGGGCGGTTCACTCAAGGGGGAGGCTGCGCTCGCATGCATCCCGACTCTCCAACTCGTTATAACTCCATAGAAATCTTCGAAATACGTCGTCTCCGCAGGCAACCCTGTTGCGGCCGACGAGAACCAGACATAGGATATTTGGCAGATTGTGGTGACCTGCCCGCACCGCTCGCCGCCGTTCTGCAATCGGCGAAGCGTCCGCGAAAACCACCGCAACTCACGGACGTGTTGAGGAATGGCACGATGAAGCTCAGGGATCTGCAGAACTCGTCGCTCCAGCAGGAATTGCCGGCTTGGGGCATCAGTCTGCTGGTCAACCTGGCGATTCTGATCCCGCTGCACTTCATCGTCCACGAGGCCCGTTCCGAGCCGGAGCCCGTGTCGATCACCAGCATCATGGATTCGCTGGATGAGCCGCCTCGCCAGTTCAGTGCCACGATCACCGATCAGATCGGCAGCAGCGGCAGCCTTGGAGCACCTGGTGGAAGTGGTGGAACCGGAGGCAGCGATGGTTCTGCAGCGGGCGTCGCCTCGTCCGCAGTCGCCGTCGTTGTCGGCGCTCCGGAGGCGACGCCGCAAAAGTTGATTGACGAGACGCTTTCTCCGACACCCGCTCCTCTGGACCTCTCGATATCGTCTTTGTCGAATCAGACGGCCCTTGTCGACTATGCCGAAGGTTCGGCACCGGTCACCGAAGACCTGAGCCAGGGGGGAGGCAATGGACCGGGCGGTCCCGGCAGGAGCGGCGGCGGAGGCGGTGTCTCCGGCACGATGGACCGGCTGACGTTCGAAATCTTTTCGTCGCTGAAAGAACGCCAGACGCTCGTCGTCTGGCTGTTCGACTCCTCGCAGTCGCTGGACGCCCGCCGTGCGGCCATCGCCGATCGCTTTGAAAATGTGTACAAACAGCTCGAAAAACTCGGCGCAACGGCCAGCGCCGACAAGCCCGAAGACGCCCAGACACGAAAGATCAACGGCCTGTTCACGGCCGTCGCGAGCTATCAGGATCAGACGCAACTGATCACTCCGCAACCGGTCGAGCAGATCGGCGAGGTCGTCGACGCGGTCCGCAAGATCAAGCCGGACAAGGCGACTCCCAAGGAGAACGTCTTCAGCGCCGCCCGACTGGTGATGGACAAGTGGGACACGTTCCGCCGCGGTGAGGGACGCTGGAACAAGCTCATCTTCATCATTACGGATGAAAAAGGAGAGAACGAAGACGCGGCCGCGAACCTGGAGGACGCGATCACGACGGCCAAACGGCAGCATTTCCGCATCTACGTTGCCGGAAACGCCGCTCTGTTTGGGCAGGAAAAGAACTTTGTTCCCTGGAAGTTCGACGATGGCTTCGTCGGCATGGCCCAGGTTGATCAGGGGCCGGAGTCCGCCTTCCCGATGTTGCTGCAGCTCCCCTTCTGGGGGAGCGGGCAGTTACGGTTGTCGTCCGGCTGCGGCCCGTACGCGCTGTCGCGGGTGACGGCCGAAACCGGCGGCATGTATCTGATCACGGAAGACTCCGCCGCGGTCACATTCAAACCCGCGCGGATGCGCGAGTACATGCCGGAGTACGAACCGATCCGCACGCTGGTCGCGCAGATCGAGAAGAACCCCGCGATGTCCGCGCTCGTGGAAACGTCGCGCCAGACGTACATCGATTCCATTCCGCTCCCCACGTTGCTGTTCAACGCCGAGAACGATAATCAGCTTCGCACCGAACTTACCGAGGCCCAGCGGAAGATGGTCGAATCCGAATACTGGGTCGACCGGATGTACAAGATGCTGCAGGAGGGGGCCGGTGCACGGCCGAGCCTGAGCTCAGCCCGGTGGCGCGCCAGCTTCGATCTTGCGCTGGGCCGTCTTCTGGCCATGCGCGTCCGCCTCAAGGGCTATAATGTCATGCTGGCCCAGATGAAGAGCAGTCCGCGGCCCTTCCAGAAGCCCGGCAGCAACGAGTGGCGGCTGATCGCGTCCTCCGAGATCGACGCGGGGCCGGAGTTCCGTGCTCGTGCCGCCGAAGCCCGCGAGCTGCTCAAACGTGTCATCGATGAGCACCCGAACACCCCGTGGGAGCAGCTTGCGGCCCGCGAACTCCAGCAGGACATGGGCTGGACCTGGCAGGAAGGCATGCACTACGTCGAGGGACTCGAAAACCGAGCCGATGTGGACCAGGACGCCGTGCGGTTGCTGCTGGCCGAAGAAGAACGTCGTCAGCAGCAGCGTGCAATGTCCGAAAAACGTCGCGACCCCCCGAATCTGTAGCGGGTTGGAGTTTCGCCTTCAGGTGGCTCTCCCGGAAACCAAGACGCGCCACCCGTCCCGCCTGCGGATATACTGATTGCTGGTGCATCCCAACTTGTTGGCGATCTGATTACCGGGCTCGTCATGGCAATCCGCGTTCCGGCCAGTATTCGGTACTACGTCCCGGCGGCCCTGTCGCTGATGGTCCATCTCGCGTTTCTCGGCGTGACCGCCGCATGGACGATGTCGATCGACCAGGGCCCGGCGACCATTTCCGTTGAGTCGGTCGTCGATCCCGAGCGCGTGCAGGAGGAGTTCTCCCAGGCGATGTCGATGGACACGACCGTCTCGGGCACGCTCAGCGTCACGGCCGGCGCGGGAGCCGGTGGGGGAGGCGGCGGAGGCGGCGGAGGCGGATCCTCGGATGGGGCAGTGGCCGGCGCCACGCTCGGGGTCGCTGCCGGCACGCCTGTTCCCGGCGTCCGGGTGCAGCGGGCCGTCGGCGCAGCCGCTGCCGGACCACGGATGCGAATCACGAGCATCGGCGACGTCCAGACTCCCGGGCTGACGTCGCTGGGCCTGGATCTTGGGGAGGGGGAAGTATCCGGTGAAATCGGCGCCCGCGCCGACGGTTACGGCGCCGCCATGCACCGCCTCACGCAGGAAATCCTGCGCATGATGCGCGAGCAGCCGGTCATCGCCGTCTGGCTGTTCGACGGCACGCTCTCCCTCAAGGACGACCGCACCGAAATCAGCGATAACTTCCACAAAATTTACGAGGAACTGAACCTCGCGCAGGAAAAGGCCGAACGCAGCAAGGAGCAGCACGCTCCGCTGGAAACGATGATCTGCAGCTTCGGCAGCGTGGTGAAACGCGTCACCCCCAGGCCCACGAGCGACCTGAAGGAAATCACTTCCGCGATCGACAAGATCGACGACGATCGCAGCGGCGTCGAGAATGTCTTCTCCGCGATCACCGAGGCGATCGATGAATACGGCGTCCCGGCGACGCGCTCGCGCCGCAAGTTGGTGGTGATCGTCGTGACGGACGAGTCGGGCGACGACGAGGACAACCTGGAGGAGGTCGTCGAGAAGGCGAAGAAGTATCGCACGCCGGTGTACATGCTCAGCCGTGAGGCGATCTTCGGTTACAAGTTCGCCCGGCAAATCTGGATCGACAAGGACACCGGCCTCCCCTTCTGGCCGCAGATCAGTCGCGGACCCGAGTCCGCCTTTGCCGAGTGCCTGCAATACGACGGCTTCCACGACCGGTCGTGGGAAGCGACGTCCAGCGGTTTCGGCCCGTACGGGCAGATTCGCCTTGTGAAGGAGTCCGGCGGCATCTTTTTCCTGCTCAGCCGGGACGAAACAGAGCTTGTCGGCTGGGGCGCGCGCACGCCGCGCAGGTTCGACGACATCGCCATGAAGGAGTACGAGCCGCTGCTCGTCGACCGCCGCGAGTACGTCCGCCAGCGCGACGCCAGCCCCTTCCGCCGAACGGTCTGGGAGGTCGTCTCCACCCTGAACCCGCACACCGATCCGGAACTCAATCTCGCTCGCGACTGGTACCCGATGGAGTTGCAGGCCTTCACCGAGTTCGCCCGCAACCAGTTTGATCGCACGTTGCGGTCCATGTACCTGCTCAGGGAGTCGGTCGACCGGCTGGAAGCGGTCAAGGACCAGCGCGATCAGGAGCGCGACCGCCGCTGGCGCGCCGCCTTTGACCTGGCCTATGCACAGTGCCTGGCATACCGCGTGCGGCTGTTCCAGTTGCTGTTGGCGATCGACCGGCACGTCGCCCTCAATGAGAAGCCGGCCAGTCCCAAGTCGAATTACTGGTACGTCCAACATGTCCCGCAATTGCTGGAGCCGAGCGAACAACAGATCAAGGCCACCAAGGTCGACCTCAAGGAACTGGAGTTGCAGCGGGAGAAGGCGACCGAGGCGTACAAGTTCGTCATCAGCGAACATCCGAGCACGCCGTGGGCGCTGCGCGCGCAGGTCGAGCTGCAGGGAGGCTTCGGCGTGCGGTTCGGGGACCACTTCAAGGACGATCGCTACAACGACCCCGCCGTCGTCGCACGCGTTCCCAAGACGCTCTGATTGCGAGACCTCGTCGTACTCCCGTGCGATGCGTCGACGTTCGCCGGTTCCAGCCTGGGAACGGAATTCTCCGCAGCTCCGCTGCGTAAATAGCCGTTGCGGAGCCATAATTGACGCATTGAGAGGCGGCGCCCTCGCAGACGCTCCAATCGGTTCCCGCCGGTCAACCGCACCAATTGACCATTCACAATTGACCATTGACTCTCTGCCCGCATGTCCCGTGATCTGCTGATCGACGGCTACAACCTGCTGCATGCGGCGGGACTCGCGCGGCGCAGCTACGGACCCGGCGATCTGGAGCGCGCACGGCTCGCATTGCTGCGACTCATCGCCGGCCAGATGACCGACGAACAGCGCCAACGTACGACCTTCGTGTTCGACGCCAAGGATCCGCCGCCGACCGCCGACCGCTACTCGACGTTCGCGCTCATGCTCGTCCTCTACGCCCATGAGGATGAGGAGGCGGACGACATGATCGAACGGCTGATCGCCGCCCATTCCGCGCCGCGCTCGCTGATCGTCGTGTCGGGAGACCATCGCCTGCACAAGGCGGCCAGACGCCGCAAGGCGACTGCCATCGACAGCGAGACATTCCTCGATGAGTGTGCGCGGCATGTCTACTGCCGTCGCTCTCCCCGCGCTGAGCCGGAACTCAAGCCCGGTGCCGAGTCCACCCCTGCCGAGATTGCGGAACTGCTCGCGATCTTCGCCGTCGATGTCCACGAACTTGCGGACGACCCTGAACCGTTGCGGTCCCGGTCGCAAACGACTGCGGCCACGCCCGGCTCGCCCGCCGCGTCCGGTCCCCGCGCATCCGCAGAAAGCGCGGCGCGCAAGCACCGTCCGCACCCTCGTCCCCGCAGCCGCCACCCACCGGCGACGACCTCGCATTCTGGGAGGCCCGCATCGCCGATCTCTTCCGCCGGCACCCCGAAGAATTCACCGACGACCGTTGATCACTTGTCCCTCGTCACTGGCCACTCGTCCCACATGTGGCAATGGCTGATCCTCCTTGTCGTGGCGTACGCCGTCTGGCGGCTCTGCCAGCCCGCCGGCGACTGCGTAGTCCGCGTGCGCAGCGGACGCACCACAATTCGCGGACGCGTGGCGGCCGGCAAACGGGCGGACATCGAACGCTTCATGGCCGAGCAGTTCCCGAACGTCCGCCGGCTCCGCATCGACGTCCATTACCCTCGCCGCGGCCGGCCACTGCGCGTGCACATCCGCGGCCGGATCAGCCAGGGCGAGCGACAACTGATCCGCAACTATTTCACCACCGCGCTCTAGAGCGCCTCCGCCGCTCCCCCGCGAGAAGTTCCGGATTCATGCCGAATCCGATTCGAGGGAGAGGGCCGGGGTGAATGGTTCAGCATCGTGCGTCAGCTCCCGCTGTGCGCGCTCTCCGCCATCCACAAGCAACCGTCCGCCTCACCGCGCCTCCCCGTGCAGACTGTACTCCTCGATCTTCTTGTGCAGAGTGTTGCGGTTGATCCCCAGCCGGGAAGCAGTCCGCGTCTGCGTCCCCTGGCACATTCGCAGCACCTGCAGGATCAACTCGCGCTCAACCATGCCCATCACGTGCGGGTGCGCCTCACCGTCCTGGCTCGCCTGTTCCAGTCCCAGCGACACGAGTTCCGTGCACATGGCCTGCAGGTCGCTGGGCGTGGCGCGGCCGACGCGCTGCGGCGCTTCGCCGCGGACGTGTGACGGCAACAGTTCGGGAGTCAGTGTGTCCCCTTCGGCCAGGACGACGGCGCGCTCGATGTAGTTCTCCAGCTCGCGGACATTTCCCGGCCACGAGTAGCCACGCAGAAAGCCCATGGCCTCCGGGGAGACTGCGGTGACGGACCGTCCATTGGCGGCCGCGTAGGTCTGCAGAAACAGTTGGGCCAGGGCCGGTACGTCGTCGGCATGGTCCCGCAGCGGCGGCAGGTAGATCGGCACGACATTCAGCCGGTAGTACAGGTCTTCCCGAAACTTGCCGGCTGCCGCCAGGTCTGCCAGGTCGCGGTTCGTCGCTGCGATGATCCGGCAGTCGACGGTGATTGTCCGCGTATCGCCGACCCGTTCAAACTCGTGTTCCTGCAGCACGCGCAGCAGCTTGACCTGCAGCGTATAGCTGAGCGAATTGATCTCATCGAGGAAGATCGTGCCGCCATGCGCCGCTTCAAACCGGCCGGTCCGGTTCTCGATGGCGTTGGTGAATGCGCCTTTGACGTGGCCGAACAGTTCACTTTCCAGCAGGGACTCGCTCAGAGCACCGCAGTTGACCCGCACGAAGGGGCCGGTCTTGCGCGGGCTGAGTTCGTGCACCGCACGGGCCACCAGCTCCTTGCCGCTGCCGGTCTCACCCAGGAGCAGCACGGTCGCCGAGCTGTCCGCCACCTTGCGTGTCAGCCGGAATACGTCGCGCATGGCCGGGGAGGCGCCAATCATCCCGGGCAGGCCGTCGTCGATGGCGGAAGGTTGAGAGGGCATTTGGCGATTCAAAAATCGATGGCTGTACGCCATTTGTGCGCGTATTGTACGCGTTCCATGCTCCCAATCCAGCAATTGAACGCGATTTCCCGACATTTGATCTTAGTTTGCAATGTCCTGTCACATTGTTCGATCAGTCGTCAGATGAAAAGTGCTTAAAACAAGAGCACACAGTCTGTTTTTTGAGCGTTTCTTGCGGGGTGCACAGAAGCCCTGGCATTGAGTTCCGCGTTCCACGATCAGTTTCCCGGTGATCCGCGCAGCGGTATTCTGATCCCCCGTCGCACACACTGGAGACGAAGGAAATCACATGCTGCCGGGAATCCGACAGTTCGATCTGACGGGCCGTGCCGCACTGGTGACCGGCGGTTCCAAGGGGCTCGGGCAGGCGATGGCCGCTGGGTTGGCCTCCGCCGGCGCCGATGTCCTGCTGACCAGCCGCCACGCGGAAGAGGCTGAGGCGGCCGCAAAGCAGATCGCCGCCGACCACGGCCGCCGCGCTCTCGGGATTGCAGCCGACGTCAGCCAGCCCGCGGACGTCGAAGCCGCCGTCACCCGCATCATGAAAGAGTACGGCCGGCTCGACATCCTGCTCAATAACGCCGGCATCAATATCCGGGGGCCGATCGACGAATTGACGTACGAGCAGTTTCGCCAGGTGCAGGCCATCAACACCGACGGCGTGTGGCTCTGCACGCGCGCCGCCGTCCCGCACATGCGGCGCGCGAAGTACGGCCGGATCATCAACATCGCCAGCACGCTCGGCCAGGTCGGCCTCGCCAACCGCACCCCCTATGCCGCCAGCAAAGGGGCCGTGGTGCTTTTGACACGCACCCTGGCGCTGGAACTCGCGCCGTACAACATCACTGTCAACGCCATCTGCCCCGGTCCGTTCCTCACACCGATGAATATCCCGATCGCCGAGACTGAGGACGCGAAAAGGAACGTAGTCGGCGCCACAGCTCTCGGACGCTGGGGCCGGATGGAGGAAATCCAGGGCGCCGCCATCTACCTGGCCAGCGACGCTTCGTCCTATACCACAGGCTCACTCTTGAATGTCGACGGCGGCTGGACAGCGAAGTGAGTTGCGGGCTTTTGGTTGTCGGAGCATTGTGTTCAGTGAGACTGGCTACTTCAGGCGAGCTCTTGTCGATCAACCATTAACGATAAACCATCAAACCCTTTCGAATTTCGAGTTTCGGATTTCGAATTTCCCCCCATGATTCTCGACCAGTTTAAGC
Organism: Planctomycetaceae bacterium; assembly: GCA_046349775.1. GTDB lineage: Bacteria > Planctomycetota > Planctomycetia > Planctomycetales > Planctomycetaceae > JAEUIG01. The sequence continues at coordinate 9,748 of JAXMBS010000080.1, forward strand.
TCGACGGTCGCGTCGCCGTCGTCACCGGAGCGCGGCGCGGGCTTGGCCAGGCGATGGCGCTCGGACTGGCACAAGCCGGAGCGGACATCGTCTGCATCACCCGTTCCGGCACATCCGATGACACGCGACAGCTCGTGACCGGCGCCGGTCGCCGGTTCTGGGACCTGGGCTGCGACCTGTCTGTCCCCGCCGAGCGCGTCGGTCTCATCGACCGCGCGGTTGCCGCCGCGGGACGGATCGACATTCTGGTGAATAATGCCGGGAGCGCGGATCGCGGCTCCCGAAAGCCTGCCCCTGGAGCGGTATATGCGGCTGCTGGAAGTCCATTTGAACGCCGCGTTCGATCTGTCTCAGCAGGCGGCCCCGCACATGTTCGGCCGCGGCCGCGGCAAGATCATCAACATCGGCTCGGTGATGAGCTTTGAGGGGGGCCTCAACATCCCGGCCTATGCGGCCGCCAAGCACGGCATCGCCGGACTGACAAAATCGCTCGCCGTCGCCTGGTCCCGCCGCGGCATTAACGTTAACTGCATCTGCCCCGGCTACTTTGAAACCGACCCGTCGGGTACGTTGCAGGACGATCCCGTCCGCGCGCCCCAGCTTATGGACCGCATCCCCTGCGGCCGCTGGGGCCAACCCGATGAACTCGCCGGCCTGGCTGTCTTCCTGGCATCAGATGCATCCAACTACATGCACGGCAGCCTGGTGCCCATCGATGGCGGCTGGCTCGCCAGGTGATCGCCGTTGAGCGCTGCGACCTACGTCACAATCATCAAGTGCAGCCGCAGGCGCCGCACGATGTGCGCGGCGCAGCGCTCAAAGGTCGCGGCGCTCCAGCCGAAGCCGGCCGGCCGCACATCGATGTCGACAATTGCCTGTGCGGCGTGTGATTTGCGATCGCATTCAGGCGTCTCGTCGCGGCGGACCGCCAGCGTCACGAGCACCGGGTCGTGCCCGCCGACACCATGCCAGAACCGCTCCCAACGGCTAAAGCCGATCTTGAGCTGGTAGTGGTGCTCGTCCACCTCGAGTAACCGCGCCTGCTGGTCCTGGATGAAACCGCACAGCTTGAGGAACAGCGTGTTCCCGAGATCGCAGGCGCTGACGGACTCGTGGACCACCAGTCGGCGCGGCGCCCGTTTGAGAAATGCAGCGGCGTTGTGTTTCGTCATCACAGGCTCCCCATCAGCAGGTTGATGGAGATCCCGAACGCGAATCGCGTGCCTGTCGGCTGCCCGCCTTGTTGGCGTCGCCGAAAGTGGCCGTCGCCCCAACGAGTTACGGCGTCCACCCACGGCACAACGCTGCTGTAAGCAACGGGCGCCTGCTGCCGTCCGGCAACGCGCCGTGCTGCCGAATTGCCACATCACAACGACTGCGCGGCGCGATCCCTACAGGTCGCGCGCCTCGAACGTGTTCCCCGCGCTCAGATCGCCGGTCTCAAAGCCTTTGCGGAACCATTTGACCCGCTGCTCGGATGTTCCGTGCGTGAAACTCTCCGGCACGACATACCCGCGCGCCTCCATCTGCAGCCGGTCGTCGCCGATCGCCGTTGCCGCGTTCAGCGCCTCTTCGATGTCCCCCGGTTCGAGCACATTCTTCATCTTCTGGTCGTAGTGCGCCCAGACCCCCGCCAGAAAATCCGCCTGCAGTTCCAGCCGCACGCTCAGGTCGTTGTACTCCGCCTCGCCGAGGGCGCCCTGCTGGCTGTGCACCTTCTCAGTAATCCCCAACAGGTTCTGCACATGGTGTCCCACTTCGTGTGCCAGCACATACGCCCGCGCGAAGTCTCCCGGCGCACCGAATCGCTGGTCGAGTTCTTCGTAGAACGACAGGTCGATGTAGACCCGCTGATCGCCCGGACAATAAAACGGCCCCGACGACGCACTCGCACGTCCACACGCCGAATCCACCCGCTGTGAAAACACCACCAGCTTCGGTTCGACGTACCGCTTGCCCTGCTCTTGGAAGACGGCGTTCCACACGTCTTCGGTGTCCGCCAGCACGACCCGCGCGAACTCCGCCATCTCCTGCTGCTCTGGTGTGAAGTCCTGGCCGGGATCGGCCTGCTCCACCTGTCCTCCGCCGGGGCCACCCGGCTGCAGCTGCGGATTCTGCATCAGCGGCCGGATGTCGACGCCGAAGTAGGCTGCCACCAGCAGCAGGATCAGCATTCCCAGACCGCCGCCGACGCGCATCATCGGCGGCCCCCCCGCGCTGCCGCGGTACTCAACGTTTTCGCTCTCTCGCCGCCCCTTCCAGCGCATGTGCCTGCTCCCCGGCCCGTTCGACGGCAGTCAGTATAAGCCGCCGCGAACAGTTCGCCAGTGGGAGACGCGAAACCGGAAGCGACTTCGAGATCGCCGGACCGTTGCCAAAATCAGCGAACCTCACACCGCCGGCCGGACGACGTCGCGCAGCGCCGGCTCAAACTTCACATGCGGGGACGGCGCCGCTTCGTGCACCTTGACGATCGGGCGCGGACACAGGGCCCGCTGCAGCCAGCGGCCGATGCGGCCCGCCAGCAGGGCCGGCAGAAGCACCAGCGTCGTCAGTTGCGTCGCGCCGATCAGCCCGGCCAGCAGCCCGCCGAACCGGCCCACCGCCTCGACTTCGCAGGTCCGCAGAGCGAGGGCCACACCGATCGCCACAAGCGTCAGCCGCCACAATCCGGCGCCACACTCGATCAGCGCCTGCCGCGCGGCATCGGCATGACCGTCGCCGTCCAGGACTCCGCCCCGGAACCAGATCAGCAACTGGGCGGCGGACTGCGTGCTGATCGCCAGGGCGACGACTATGGCGAGCAACCCGCCGACGTCGAACTGCATTCCGCGCATCGCCGCAAGGCCCAGAACGCAGCCCATCGGCAACAGTTGAGTCAGCAGGCTGACGAGAATTGCCGTGGGCGTCCGCAGCAGCCAGATCAGCGCTCCGATCAACATGACGCAGGCCAGCCCTGTCGTTTTGCCGAGGCTCCGCAGCAGCGCCTGCCGCGTGCCGTCGGCCAGCACCGCCGGAGCGGCGACGACATGGTCGGCGTCAGGATGTCGCCGCAACACTTGCTGGATCGAGGCATCAATCTGAGCTGTCACGTGTTCGACGGCGACCCCCGGCGGCAGCAGGACGTTGGCCGAAATCCGCCAGAGTTCGTCACCGGCGCCGCTCAGCCGTGCATCACCGGGCAGTTGCCAGTCGGTCGCGCGATCGGCTTTGAACAGCAGGGTCTCCGCGGTGAACGTGGCTTCGGAGCGTACGCGCTCCTCCACTTGATTCGATTGCCGTGCGAAGTTGGAGCGCACGCGTGTCGATGCGTCCGCCGGCGGCAGTTCCGTGACCGGCAGCATATCGGCGAGCGACAGCGTGCCGATGACCGCGGGGTGCTCCTTGGCGGCCCGTTCCGCTGCCCGCACGATTTCCACCCGCTCCAGGAACCGCACACGCTCCAGCGACGCGGCGGTGAAGCGCACGACGACGTCGACCGGTGAAGCTCCCGTCAGGTTGTCTTCGACGAACCGCGTGTCCTTCGCGAGCCGCGTGGCAGGCGGCAGCGTGCGGACATGCTGCCCGTCAATCCGCAACTTCGCAGCGCCTCCGGCACCGGCCAGCAGCATGAGGAGACACAACGCCGTCGTCAGGCCCGAGCGCCGGGTCACGAGTTGACTCAGTCCCCGCCAGAAACCCGCGTCGTTCCGTCGCGCCGCAGAAGCAGAGCCGATCGCCGGGAGCAGCAGCGGCAAGACGACGAGTCCCAGCAGCAGGGCGATCGAGACAGAGATGACTCCGATCAGTCCGAAGTGGCGGACCGGCGGAGTGGAACTGATCATCAGCGGCATCAGCGACAGCGCGACGAGGATCATCGCCGTCCGAAACACCGTGGTCGTGGCCTGCGTGTGGATTGCGCCGGACGACCGATCGTCATCCGATTCCAGCCGACGATCGGCAATCTGCAGCCCGCCGGCGAGCAGCAACAGGCCGGTCAGAATCGGTAGCGCCAGCAGGATGGGATCCACCGCCGTGCCGGCCAGCCGCAAGCTGGCGGCGCTGAGCACCGCTGCGGCGATTGACACGACGCTGATGGCCACGCCCACCCGCAGGCCCCGGACGACAACGCACGTCAGCACCAGCAGCACCGCTCCCAACAGCAGCGGCAGCGATCGGTCGTGCAGCTTCCGGGACACCGCGTCGTTGGTCCACAGGATACGATCAATCGTCCGGGCCTGTTCGGCGCGCGTCAGCGGCTCGCCGACGATATGGATTTCCGAAATCTCAGCCGCAGTCGCCGCCCGTTCGATCGCTCGCACCGCAGCGGGCACGTCGGCTGCGCCGGCCTCAGAGAGCGCCACCTCAATGCCGACCGGCGCTCCCTGGGCCACGAAGCATTCGCCAAACAACTTGCGTCCGTCCGGCTCGTTCGCCGTCGGGAAGTCGGTCAATTCGAGGATCAGCGAACGTACCTGCGCGGTGACCGTCGACTGCGGATGAAATCCGCTCCAGGTGACCTGCAGGTCGTGTTCCGGGATCGCCACGGGTTCGATCGCCGCGGCGCCGTTGTCCGAAGTTGCCGCGGACCATGCCTCAATCGGCCCGCTGACCTCCAGTTCGATTCCCAGGTTCGCGCGCGCTGCGCGGATCAGTCGCTCGGTCGTCGCCGCGATCGACTCGGCGCCCGCATCCGTCAGCTTCAGCTTCAGGCCGCCGGCGCCCATCACGACGCCCGTCAGCCGCTGCACGGCTTCGTCCCGCTCGACGCCGCCGGCGATCATCTGTTGCAGCCGATATTCCGGTGTGATGACCTGGGCAATCTCGGCAGCGCCACCGCGACGCACACCGTCCGGGTCCACATGACCGATCAGTGCCGTGCTCAACTGTGCGATCCGCGGGTCGTCGATTGTGCTCCCCGCCCACGTCACCAGGAGGGATTCCGACTGCGGCAACTCCCGGCGTTGCCATTCGGCCAGTCGCCGGTGCGGATCGGTGGCCGCCAGCCGCTGCGCGTCGTCGTCCTGAATCCGCAGGTTGCCGATTGTCAGCAGGCACAGCGGCAGGGCGAATGCGATCGCCGCCACCATCCCGAGGGCCCGCCCTGTGTTCGCTCCGTCGCGCGCTGTCAGCATAGTTCGCCTGCAGGTGTTCGTCGTCGGCGTCGTCGACCGGCACGAATCGCCGCTGCGCAGTCGGAAATCCCGCTGCGCAGAGCGCAATCGGCACGACGCCGCTTCAGAAATCGACCGACAAGGGCAACCGACTTCGTCGTACCGTTTGGATCGATCGCCCTCCCCGCAGAGATCGCACCCGACCTGCCGGTCCGGTCGGCCGCGCAATGGCGGCAAAGTTTACGGACTGCGCAAGGTGGAGATGTGATTTTGGATTTTGATTGGAAACTGGGAGCGGTCCCGGATTGCGTGGACCGTCCGCTGTTCGCCGGCATTCGGGCGCCGTTAAGATGGTGGTCGCCGCCACATACGGAGCCGGCCATGAACGAAATGTGTCAGAGTCAGACCGTCAGCTGGCGGCAGGCATTGCCGACCGCGGGGCGCGTCGCGGACGGCCTGGTGGCGGCGGGCAGATTCTTGCGCCGCCGGCCGCGCTGGCTGGTTGCTGTCGCGGTGATTGTTGTCACCTGCAGTGCCCTCTGGTGGAACGATTACCATTCCGCCGAGAACCGGGCGCTTCGACGGGTCCAGGAACTCGGTGGCTACGGCGGGGTGAGTCGGATCAGCCCCGCAATGTTCCAGGGACTTCGCGGCACTCCCCTGGAGCCACTGCTGAGGCTGTTTTCAACAAAGAGAGCGGCCGCCGGCCTCGTCGTCGAAGGCAAACCGGCGACCGATGCAGATATCGCCGAGTTTGTCGCCGCCCTGCCGACGATCGAGCAAATCGACGTCTCGTCGACGCTGATTGGCGACGAAGCGCTGGCCGAGATCGGGAAACTGCCGGCTTTGTTCTTAGTCGCTGCCCGTCATACCAAAGTCAGCGACGCCGGCGTCAAGAGTCTGGCCGGCCGTTCCGGTTTGTGCATTGTCGACCTCGCCGGCACGCATATCACCGATGCGGCGTTGGCAGACCTGGCCACACTGCCGCGTTTGTGCCGACTCAGTGTCGCCGGAACCAGTGTCACCGACGCCGGCCTCGCGCAACTGCAAGGCCCGACGTTGCTGATGCTGGACGTCACGGATACGCAGGTCACTGACGCCGGCGTCGCCTCATTCCAGGCGGCGAATCCAAGATGCAGCATCGTTCGTTAAACCAGCAGCAATGACGGTTCCCGATGCAACTGAGCCAGGCGCACCCAGGCGGAGGAGCAGCATGATCATTGCAGTCACGGCGAACGGTTCCCCGCGGCATACAGGCGGTTATTCGAGATGGAGCGCGGTTCTTTGCCGGCGAAGTCATCGCGTCGAACGACGCGGCGCCATCGAGCCAAGGGTTGTCGTTCAGCCGCGACCTGAACACGGGCACATTAATGAACGGCCAACGCTTTTTAATCGACCGGTCAGCGCTGGAACGCATCTGCTGTACCAGCTTCCGGACGACCTCGCGATCGAGCAACTGCGATTTATTGCGGGGAAGGGACAGTTGGCGTTGCTGAAGCTGACGGCTTTGCTTCGGTTTCTGCCTTGGACCGGCCGAGCACCGTAGGGCAGATGAAGCTCGACGGACAAAGGAGACTTCCGCGAAGACCGTCTCGGTGTCCGGGACAGGTGCGTGATACGGCAATTGCGCCTGCGGCTGCCGGTTTAACCGAATTGACGTCAATCTTGAATTCTTTTCAGATCACGGCGGCCATGACCAATCGATTAACGGTCAGCACCCGGTCGCGCTGACGTCCCGTCGCCTGCCGCGCAGCTTCTTGCGCGATAATGACGTCTGGCGGCGATCGTCATCGCCCAAGTCGTCCTGCTGCTGCACGAATACCTGGCTGCTATACGCCTGCACAGCCGGTCGATGCGACGACTGGGCGAACTGAACGGCATTTCGTCCGGAGAAACATTCGCACGACACCGTTCGCACCCGCACTGCCTCTGACGTATTGCAATCGGAAATTGTCGAGAACTCGGGTTGCCAGTAGGCGCGTCACTGGACGCCATTAAGCTAAACATGGAACAGAAACCGGTGACGAAAATACGCTTGCAAGCCTTTGCAGGGTATTTCCGGATTTCCGCAGCACTTCTGTTGTCCGGCTTTTGGAGTTACAGACGAGTCTCTCGCGCGTATGGCCGGCTTCCCTGGCCGGACGCGTTCGCCTACGCGCCCAACGACTGCGTCATTACCGACGCCAGTGAAGCTCCACGCTTGCGTCACCTCTACGACATCGCTCTCGACCGGACACAGATTACCGATCGCCAGCTCGTCGATCTGGCCCAGCTGCGGAACTCGAAAACCTGAAACGTACTGGTACCCAGGTGACGGATGCAGGAATTGCACCTGCAGCCAGCGACCACGACTCGGCGTCTCAATATCAACGACACGCGGTACCGCCCCCGCCGGCATCGCCGCGTTCAATCTGCTCACCCGGACTGCACCGTTGTCCGCTGATTTCCTGTGTGGGCCGACAAAAAACTGTCCCGGACGCGGAACGCATCCGAGACAGTCAAATCCCGATTCGCTTTTCACCACCGCGATACGCACGCATCTTCTTGCAGATCGCCGCGGCCATCTCCTGCAGTTCGACCGCCGTCGATCATTGCCGATTAGGCTTCATGTCGTAGGTGACGTCACCGCCCTCTACGCTTGATGCAGCCGACGGCCCCGTTCAGCTTCTCTGCGGCCGCTTTCTGTAGGAATAGTCGGGCATCGGTTTTGCGGAGAGGATCACGGCCGTGGGATTGACCTTGTTCTGCCTTCGCCGGAGGCGGAGCCGTTGCGTCGCTTCGAGGATCACGGTCGGTACCGATGTTGCGGCCAGACGACTCCCGGGCGCCGACGGAATGACGCACAGGTCGCTGAGGATGTCGCCCGCGCAGGTTTCCGGCGATGACGTCGTACAGCTCGGCTTCTGCGAGGGCTGCATACATGTTGTCGACCAGCCGCTCGTTGTAGTGCAGGTGGCTGCCGTCGCCGACGTTTTTCCGACAGCTCGGATCAGGTTTCTGTCCTGCGAGGTTGGCTGCTCGAACTTCGCGTAGCGATAGCCGCTGCAACGCGTCCTCGTCGTACCACAGCCGTCGGTGAACATGATGTTCATGCCGAACGGATGTGATCGTCTGACGGTCTTGACGGCGTAGTCGAAGGCGTAGTTCGATCTGCTTGCGTCCCTCGTAGGAGATCAGCGATCGACACGCCGGTCGTGTCCTCGCGGGTGCTGATCTTCTTGCGGTCAGCGAACTGGTTGATCTGCCTGATGAGCTGTACCGTCTTCGCCACCACCCGGCCTGAAGCCCTTGGCGTACAGGTCTTCCCGGTGTTCTCACGGACCAGATAGATCGGCGTTCGTCTTCGTAGTAGGAACGGACCACTTGTAGCTCTTGCAGGGCCGCAGGCAGGCATAAAGGTTGAATTCCTGCCGCAGGTAGACGTTCCGCTGCGGAAGCCCTTGCGGTCGGCGTGGTGATCATCGGCCCTTTGAGCGACTTGTTGCTGCGGATGGATTCGAGCACTGCGCGGCGGGCCAACGCTGCTTTTCGATCACCTCGTACGCATACCGCCGTCCAGGCGATCGCCGACGCCGTCGCCTCGACGCACTTCGAATTCTTCGACGATCTCCAGAAAGCGTGCCGTCCCCGGGAATCGGTGTCGTTGTACATCGATCTGCTCTCTGTCCTGCGATGGAAATCCACAAGAGGAGCGATCGTAGGGAATCACCTCGCCCCATCAAAGCGGCCGTCCAGCCATCCATATTCAGGGCGAGGAGGTGCCGGCACCCGGCAAATCCGCGGAGACCTTTGTCGGCTCTCCACCTCATCTCACGTCCAGGCTCGAGTCACAGCGGAGGACCGCCAATACCGGTCGTAAAATGGAAGCTGCCGCGTAAGTACATGTACGGCGTCCACAACGCGATGCACGCCCCTCGCCGATTTGCTCCCAGGTGTCGCCTGTCCAGTCAGACCGCTCCCTCGTTTCGGATTCAGCGGCCATCTGCTGGATGAGTGCAGGAGATTCGGTCGCATCCGCAGCAATGGCAGGACGACGCTCAGGCCGAGCAGTGCAGGTACCGGTGTCCTGCACATGGCGACACGGGCGGGCGTGCCGTTACAGAATCCCGGCCTCGCGGCAGGCGCATTTCTGAACGCTCTGTGACTCGTCACTCGGCGAATACTGCCTTTCAAGTCAGAAGGAACGCCGCCGGTCGGCGCGTACGCATCGGCTATCTGCGATCTGCTCTGCTATGGCGACGGCCCCCATCACCATCAACGATAGTTCAGTGACCGTTGACGATAAACGCTTTGACTGTTCTACCGACCGCGCACCATCTGCGGCGCCACGCTCGGCTGGTCGACCGTTGCTTTCCGCCGAAACCGCGGCCGCCGCGGCCAGGTCACCGACGTTCGCTCCAGCGGCAACAGCAGTCGCAACGGCATCACGACGCGAACGCGAGATGCTCGTCGGTAATCTCCAGTCCCATCAGGACCAGATTACCAGCAGCAGCGTGTCCAGCATATCGAACTGGTTGAGGCCGACTGGCGGCCATCGATCCGCTGCCGGCGGGCGATGCGCTTCACCAGCATCACCAGCCCTGCTGGTAGCGACTTGCGTCCCCGTGACGCCGGGCTGGTCGGCTTCACCAGCGAGAGAGCGCCGCGATTGACCAGTTGGTGCGGTTCAGATTGAGAAACCGTAACGTCGAAGATGGCGACCATGGCGTCGCAAATGGCAATCCGTCAGCGGCGGGCCGGGCATGATCGTATCGTTGATCCGTTGCCTCGATCAGCCCGGCGAGCGCTTCCGGCGAAGTTGCGTTTCCTCGTGAGGAGCTCTTGATCGGCAGCCCCTGCAGATCATCGTGGTCCGCGAGCCACTGATCGATGAACCGACTGCCGCGCATGGCCTATCCGCAACGGGGATCTCCGCGCGCCCGCGAGCGATCTCCAGGCCATCGCCAACAGAGCGTCCGCGACAGCGCCGCCCGAACCGCCGCTGAACGTGGCTACACCCCGGCCTGGACAATGTCCTCGGCAAGCGGCGCGCCGACTTCCTCGATGTAGCGATCGCCCGGTCGGATCGCCGCACGAGTCCGGCGGCCGCGACGACGACGGTGATGCCCAGCTTTCGCCGCCGATCCGCGCCGCAGGAGTCGACACCCAGGCGTATGACCCGTTGGGTGACCCACCTCTGGCCGCTGGTCAATTCGGCACACCGCACATCAAACAGCCGACCACCGATGACCATTTCATTCGCCATTGCTTCGCCAGGATTCGCGACTTACATTAGCCGGAGTTGATGCGTTCGATTGCGGAGATCTCCGCCATGCTGTCCATCGCCGGCCCAACGTCGCGGTACTGCGACGGAATTTCGCGCCGCACCTGCCTGCAGATCGGCAGTCTCGCCTTCGGCGGTCTGGCCCTGCCGGAAATTCTGCGCCGCCAGGCTCAGCGGCGACAGCGAAGCCGATCAAGGGGGTCATCATGATCCTCCTGCCCGGAGGACCGACGCACATCGACACGTTCGATCTCAAGCCGGATGCTCCAACCGAGATTCGCGGCGAATTCCAGCCCATTCCCACGAACGTCGACGGGATGCAGATCTGCGGGTGCTGCCGCTCTCCGTCTGGCCGACAAGTTCGCGGTTGTCCGCTCGCTTTGTTGGATTTGTGGAAGACCATAACACGCACTGGTGCACGACCAGTTGGTCGCACGCGTCCAGATTCGTCGCCGCTGATCCACGGATTCCCCGGCGGCTGGCCGTCGCTGGGCATGATCCTCTCCACCAAGCTCGGCCCGCGTGGTGGTCCCGACCTGCATCGACCTGACGCCGGTCGATCCGAGCACGATTCGTGCTCCGCTCGCCCCGGCCGGCTTTCTCGGGCCGGCCCGCCGGCTTCGAAACGCAGGCGGTCGACCGCGCAATATCGCGGCAGGAGTCACAGCCGATCGCGGCGGACCGCCGAGGCGCTGCTCGCCAGTTTCGACGGGTTCCGCCGCAGCGTGGAACGCACGGAAACTCCGACGGAATCGACGAATTCGCATCGCCAGGCGCTGGCCATGCCGACTTCGCCCCGGCCTGTCCGAAGCGCGGACCTGAGCGCGAAGACCCACCGTCCGCGCGCCAGCGCTGGACTCGATCACCGCTGTCGACGACCCGGCGGCAAGACGTACCTCGATCAGTTCCTGTCGCGCGGCGTGCGATTGAAGCCGGGCACGCTGCGTTACTCTCGCGTTCTGCCGCCATCCCTTCGGGCGCATGATGCGGCGATTACAACTGGGACTGGCACAAAGACTGTTTCAACGAAACGCGCCGACGCGCTGCCGCTGCGTGTTGGTCTGTCCGCGCTTGCTCACCGACCTGGACGGCGCGGACTGCTGGATGACGTCGCGATTGTCATGTGGGGAGAATTCGGCCTCCCCGAAGATCAACAGCGCGCCGGACGCGACCACTGGCCCGCGCGTCGGTACCGCCGTTGCCGGCGGCGATGCACCGGCCAGTTCATCGGCTCCACCACACGCTGGGCGGAAGAGCCGCTCAACCGCCCGGTCCACTTCCGCGAGGTCTTCGCGACGCTGTATGAGCAGCTGGGCCTGGACGTCGCGACGCCGCAACGGCCGACTTTACTCGCCGGCCGGCCGCAGTACCTTGTCGGCGACCATCGGCCGTTGCCGGAGCTGGCTTGATGTGCGTCTGAGCCGGAAGCGTCGGCGCTGCGGAGCATTCGGCGTTTGGTTAGTGGCGCAATTTCGCCTTCGCGAGCAGTTCGCCAAGTGCTCGCGCGCGCAGCCCACGGTACTCGGACTTCACGATCCGCTCGACGAAGACATCCGCCGCCCCCTGCAACCCATAACCGCCGGCTTTGCCCCGCGGTTCTTCCGTGGCGATGTACCAGTCGAGCCACCGCTCCCCATCGCTGCCAAACGTGACCTCCGATTTCACGATCCGCTCGACGATCGAGCTGTCCGGCAATCGCAGGCAGACTGCCGTCAGTGCTGCGTGTGTCCGGCCGAAGTAGTACTCCCGAAACCACTCCCGCACGACGTCGGGCCACGTGGCGTCCTCCGGCGGCTGCCCCAGGACGACCGGGTTTCCAGCCGCATCGCGCGCCACGATCACCGTATCGGCGGTCAGGATGGCGCGCCCTGCACAGCCCGGCTGCGCGGCGACGTCCGCGTTCTTTGTCCGCGCAATCTCCGCCAGCCGCTGTTCAATCTCCACCTCGGTCTGCAAATCATCGAACCCCGCCTCGGTCGATTCCAGCGGCGCTCGCACTTCGATCTGCTCGCGCGGAATCAGCAGCGACAGCAACTCCAGCCGCCGCGGCGACCGCGATCCGAGGATCAACTTATTCCCGGTGCCAGGCATAATCAGACTCTTCAACCAACCGCGTGGAATACCGTGTGAGCGCTGTCCACAATCTGCGGTCCGAACAATTGAAAAAACGACGGCACGCAGATTCCGCAGATTCCAAACATTGACGCAGACGGGTTAGACATCTCAACACACGATGGTCAGACCGAAAGCACGCAAAATGTCGCTACGAGAGGCCGAGTATATGATCTGCGCAAATCTCTTGAATCCGCGTCACCTGCGTTCCGCTACTCTTTTTCGGATTTCGACATTCGGATTTCGGATTTCCACCGCAGTCCACTGAAATGCCCGCTCCCACCCACGCCCAGCGACTCGCCGCACGCGAAATGCCGGCGCAGCGCCTGTGGATGCACCACACCTGGCGCGACCTCTTGTTCGTCCACTGGCGGTGCGAGCCGGGCGTGATCCAGCAGACGCTCCCTCCGGATCTGACGGTGGACACCTTCGACGGCGCCGCGTGGGTCGGCATCGTCCCCTTCCGGATGTGCGATATCCGCCCGATCGGTTGCCCGCCGCTGCCGCTGGTCTCGAACTTTCTCGAGCTCAACGTCCGCACATATGCGTACGATCGCACCGGGCGTCCCGGCGTCTGGTTCTATTCACTCGACGCCAATTCCTGGCCGGCCGTCCTCGGCGCCCGCGCGACTTACCATCTCCCGTACCACTGGGCGCGGATGTCGTTCGCGCGCGACGCCGCGAGCGGCCGCATCAGGTACGGCTCACACCGGCGTCACTCCGCCGCTGATGTCGCCACACACTTCGAATACACGCACCACGGCCCGACCCGCGCCGCCCATGATCCGGCGTCGCTCGATTTCTTTCTCATCGAGCGGTACGACCTGTTCGCCGTCCGCAACAACGTGCTCTATTCCGGCCGCGTCCACCACGCCCCCTATGAGAAGTCCGCCGCTCAACTCATGTGTTGGGACATGCACATGCTCGACCTCAACCGCTTGCCAATTCCCACCCGCCCTCCCGACCACGTCGCCTATTCACCCGGCGTGACCGTCCAGGTGTTCGGCCTGCACCCGGTGGGTTGAACGTTCCCGCGGAATACCACAAGCTGTGAACTGCAGAGGATTCAGGCGTCGGGATTCAGGATTCCGTATGTACGACTACTCGGCCGCGTTTCAGGCTGGCCTCCCGTACGAGGCATTTCTTGCCAAGTACGCCACGCCAGATCAGCGCGCGCGCTGGAACGATTTTCACAGATCGATTTCTCTGACCCCCGCGCAAAAGGTGCTGCTGGCGTCCTGGACCCGCGATATGCAGGTCCTCGTGCTCGCCGGCGCCTGGTGCGGCGATTGCGTCAACCAGTGCCCGATGTTCGAACACTTCGCCGCCGTTTCGCCGCGGGTCCAGATCCGCTACCGCGACCGCGATGACGACGCTCAACTCACCGGCGAGCTGCAAACGTGCGGCGGCGCCCGCGTCCCGGCCGTGGTGTTCCTTAGCGAGGACGGCAAGTTCTGCGGCCGCGCCGGCGATCGCACGCTTGCCAAGTACCGCAGCCTTGTAAGCACGCTCGGTGGCGCCGCGTGCTCTACGGGCCTGAACACCGACCAGTCCCTCACCGAACAGGTCCTCCAGGACTGGCTGGATGAATTCGAACGCATCCAGTGGATGCTCCGCACTTCGTCCCGCCTCCGCCAACTC
>JAXMBS010000081.1:0-23460 GCA_046349775.1 Planctomycetaceae bacterium
CACACATGGATACCGCTCCTATAATTCTGGCGGGTACTGAGAAAGGACACCGGTGCTGCGCGGAGCGTGATTCGTCGCCGTGAGCCGCAACCTTGGGTTGCGCGCCGCACCGGGGTGGAATATGTGTGTGGGAAAGGAATCCCGCATGGTGGCGTCAGGTTCTGCTCCGTCCGAAAAGTCGATTCGACAGCGAGTCGGCGTGCGATCATTTGAGCGCGGCGCTCGATACTTCCGCAGCGGAAGGATTCACGAGGCCCGCCGCGCGGGCAACGTTCTCAAGGCCCGCTGCTTCGGCTCCGACGAACACGATTACCGGGTCGAAGTCCGCCTCAACGGTTCGAAGATCGTTTCCGGCCGTTGCTCCTGCCCGGTTGGTGCGACCGGAGTGTGTAAACACATCGCGGCGCTGCTGCTCAACTGGCGCGAACAGCCGGCCGACTTTGAAGAAGCTCCGGCCATCGAGAGCGTGCTCGCCCAGCGCACGCCGGTCGAACTCGTTGCACTGATTCACACGTTGCTCGAGGCCGAACCGGCGCTGGAGGACGTGCTGGAAGCGGCGCTGCCCATCGCTGCTCGAACTCCGGAGCAGACGTTTGAGTCGGTCCACCGGACGATCGTACACGCGCTCGAACGCCTCGCGGAAGGGGGTGAACCGGGACCGGCTGCGGCCGCCATCACAGCGCAGTGTGGGCAGATCGAAAGCCGCCGCGCCGTCGGCGACTTCGCGACCGCAGCGGCCATCGGACGCGGCGTCATTTCTGCGACGATCGAGAAGTACGAAGTCAACGCCGACATGACCGGCAGTGTCGCCGAAGCTGTCAATCATGTGGCCGGCGCGCTCATCCGGTGTTTCGCCGGACTCACGGAGCATGATTCGCTGCGGCGGACAATCCTGCACGAACTGCTGACGCTGCTGCGGTTCGATGTCTGCAGCGCCGGCGCCGGACTGGCCGAATCGGTCTCTGATGCCATCGCCCGCCAGGTGACGCCGGACGAACGACAGGAAGTCGTCGCCTGGGTGCGCGAAAATTCGCCACCGGCCCGCGCCGGCGACCCCGTCGACGCCTGGCAGCGCGAATGCTGGGGCGCGCTGATCGCCGACCTGATCGGCGATGAACTGAGCAATGACGCCTACCTGGAACACTGCCGCGAGTTCGGCCTCGACGCGGCGCTGATTGCGAGGCTGCTCCAGCTCCAACGATTCGACGAAGCCCTGGAGGCCGCGGCGTCTCTGGAAGAGCCGCAGTTGCCCGAAATCGCCGAGCTCTTCCTCAAACATGGCCGTGACGCGGATGCCGTCCGCCTGATGCAGTGCCGCGCGGCCGACAGCCCGGCCGCGGCGACCTGGCTCACCGACTACTACGAAGACCGTGGCGCCTGGGACGACGCTCTCGAATGGCGGCGGCACGAGTTTGAGCAGTCGCCCGACCTGGTGAACTATCGCGCGGTCCGCCGCGCGGCGCAGAAAGCCGACCGCTGGCCGGAACTGGCCGACGAACTCCTGGACGTCGCCGGCCGCGCCGCCAACCCGGAAGAGCGGCTGCGCATACTTATCGAAGAATGCCGCGAGGCTGAGCTGCTCCGCGAGGTCAAAGCGGCGCAAGCGTCCGGCCGCCGGTTCAGCGACCGGCTTCTGGAGGACGTTGCCGCCCGGCTGGAGAAGCGGCATCCGGAAGAAGCGATCGATCTGTATCTGCAGGTCTCCGAGCGGCTGATCGCGAGCCGTCGCGCGGGCAATTATGTCGCCGCTGCAGAGCTGCTGTGCCGCGCCCGCCGGCTGTACCAATCCACCGGTCGCGAACAGGAATGGAACCAGCGGATTAAAGACATCGCCTCCCGCCACTCCCGCCGTCGCGCCTTCTGGCAGCAACTCCGCCGGGACCAACTGCTTCCCTGACTTTTTCCGGTTCTCGCGGTTTGCGCCGGTCAAACTGGGCCACACCGCCGTAGACTTTGACCACGGCGGCCGGCAGAGCGTATATTGGAGCAGACACATATTGTTGTCCGCGGCCGATCTGTGCCGGCGCCGGGTGGCCCACGTCCGGCGTCGTGCGCGAGGCGCTCATGGCATCTTCGACAGACGCACGCTCGCCAGTATCCGGGTCGGCCCCGCCAATCCGGGCATTGGGCAAATACCAGATTGAGCGCGCCCTGGGCGCCGGCGGGATGGGGACCGTGTATCTGGCCGTTGACGCCGAACTGCGGCGGACGGTTGCGCTGAAGGTCCTCTCGACTGACAAGGCCGCCAATCCGCAACTCGTGCGGCGCTTCAAGTCCGAAGGTCAGGCGGCAGCACGGCTCGAGCACGAAAACATCGTCAAAGTTTTCGAAGCCGGCGAGATCAACGGACAATTGTATATCGCCCTCGAGTACATCGACGGGATCGACGTCCAGGAGCTGGTTTCCAAGCGCGGGCGGTTACCGGTCCGCCGCTCGGTCGAGATCGTCACACAGGTCGCCGCGGCGCTGCAGCACGCGTACGAACGCGGCATCGTGCATCGTGATATCAAGCCGTCGAACCTCCTGATCCGCAAGGACGGCCGGGTCAAGCTGGCGGACATGGGTCTGGCCCGCGCGATCGACGAAACGGTGGAGGCCGGAATTACCCATGCCGGCATGACGGTCGGAACGGTCGATTACATCTCGCCCGAACAGGGGAGCGACAGCAAACGGGCCGACATCCGCAGCGACCTGTATTCGCTGGGGTGCAGCTGGTACCACATGCTGACCGGCGAAGTGCCGTACGCGGAGGGCACCGCGGTTGACCGCCTGCGCGCCCACGCCCTCGCCACCATTCCGGACCCGAGGCGCATCAACGACCGCATCCCGGCCGCAGTCGTCGCGGTTCTGCAGCGGTTGATGGCCAAGCGTCCCGAGGCCCGCTATCAGACGCCCCAGGAGCTGCTGGATGATCTGCAGCAGCCGAGCCTGCTGCAGCACGAGACGGGTGCGGCGGACATCGCCGGGCTGGCGCTGGCGGACTCGGAATCGCCGCCGTCCAGTGAGGACGATTTCGACGATTCCGCGCCGGACGCCTCGCAGGTGGATCCGCGGTTGCGCGGGAAGTTGCGCGGCAAATCGCCGCGCCGATCCGCTGCGGGAGACGGGGAAGACTCCGATGATTCTCCCGCGGACGTTTCGCAGGTCGACGAGCGATTGCGCGGGAAAGCGCGAGGCAAGCCGGGTCGTCCCGCGCGCAGTCGACACGTCGTCGAAGCGACCTCCAAGACCGAGGGACGATCGAAGTCCCGGCCGGTCTCACGGCAGAAACCGATGCGAGCTTCCGCCACGCTCGGAGCGACCGGAGCAATTCGCCGTCACCGTCGCGCAGGGGCGTCGACCCCGACGATCAGTTGATTGGGGCGGGCTGCTTGCGATGACCGTTGTGTCTGCCATTGGCTGGGCCGTGTATCGGGCGGCGCGCAGGACTCCGGGCCGCCACTGGCGCCCGGCCGAGTCAATCCGTTCGCGCGTGCGTGATGCGCGGCTGTGACGCCGCAGCCGCAGCCGATTTCAGCTCCACCGACGACGGTGGAAAGCGCCCGCGCCCCGGCAGACCCGACGGTAACGACGTTTTCATCGATCCCCTTTCCGGGAACCGGGAAGTCTGCCGGCGAGACCGAAGTCGCGGACGTTCCGAAGTGGGTTTATGACGCGCGGGCACAGCCTGCCGCAGGCGCGCGCAGTCACCGTGGATCCGGCGGCGGGGGGACCGGCGAAAGCATCGAAGACGCGGCGGCCAATTGCCGCCAACAGGCGGGATCATCGAACTTCGCGGACGCGGTCCGCACAGGATTACGGGAGCGGTTGTGACCGACGGTCGTGACGTCGTGATCCGCGCCCGTCGCAGGTGAAACCCCCGTCGTCCAATTGATTGACGGTCCGGTCACCAGTGGATTTTCAGCGCGGCGGCCGGCTGCTGAAACTGGACGGTCTGCATCTGGTCGCGTCGGGTCGCGGACGGGACGCAACTCAACCGTTGATTCGTATCGAATCGGCCACCGTCGTGATCCGCAACGGCACGATCACGCTAGCCGATCCAGCGGACGCCAACGGTCGCAGCTGTGCAACTGGAGCGGGGTGTCGGCACACCGGCGCGTTGCGTGCTCGAAAATGTGATCGTCCGCGGCAACAACCTGACGGCGGTCGCGACACTCGGGGGGCAGACGAAGTCGTGGCGGGGAATTGCCTGCTGGCGGGGGGCAATGCTCCGGTGATTGTCATTCGAGATCCGCTGGCTATCGGCCAGGAGGCGTCGGCCGGGCAGGCGGGACTGCAGTTGTTGTCGTGTATCGTCCTATCGCGCATGCCGCCGTCGCGTACGAACATCGGGATGCAACGGCGGTTCCGGCTCTGTATGTGCGCGTTCGCAATTCCCGCGTTGCTCAGCTTGCGGGTCCGGAAGCCGCGGCCTTGCGTTTTACCGCCTGGCCGGAATCCAGCCCCGGAACGAGCTCGGCCGTCCCCGTGCACTCGGCGTGAAGCTGGTCTCCGAGCGAACGGTGTGGGCTGGCTGGCCGCATCTGACTGCGTTCAGCGGATCCTCCGGCGGCGCCAGGATACTCGCGGACTCCGACGCTCAGTGGCTGCAATTCTGGCGGACTCCCTTGGACGGGGGCAGCACCAGCAGCGCAGCCGGTCACAACAGAGCCGGATCATTCGCGTCTCGATCCGGCGGCTGTCGTCGCGGCCGTATCCGCCGTTGCGACGAGTTCGGGCGGCGGCAGCGCCGAGCCGCTGACGATTGATCTCAACCGCTGGCCGGAAGCGCCGCAAAGTCTGATTGCACGAATCGCGGCCGGCAGCGCGCGACCGCGAACGCCTGACGATCTCGACGCGGCGTTCTCCGGGCCGACTGTCACGATCGACCTGGCAAAATTCGGGATCAAGCTGAACCAGAAACTGAACGACGAGTGTCCCGACGGGCGGTCGTCTTGACCGGACGCAAGCGGGCGCTCATCGAGCCGGTGGTGCTGAAAGGGAAGTCGTTGCGGATCGAGTTCGACGGCGGCGGCGATTCGCTGCAGGTCGAACCGGCGACCCGCGCCGGGAATCGTCCGTCCGCACTGTTTCGCGTGGAAGGGGGGCGGCTGGACCTGGTTAACGCGCGACTTCGCATTCCAGGTTCAGAATCCGCGTCGCATCCGTTGCGGCTGTTGCAGGTGGTGGACGGCAGTTTTTGCGGTCAGGAACTGCATTCTGATCGGACAGTTCGGCGCCGGCTTCCAGGAACTCCCGGTGATCGAATGGTCGCCGGGGCGCGCCTCGACGTCGGGTTCAGCTCGTCGAGAATTCGCTCGTCGCCGGCAGCTCACAAGTGATTGGCGGCTCAACTGCAGGGGCAACTGCTGGAGGTGCGGAATTCGATCCTGGTCAGCGCCCGGAGAGGGTTTCAGGATTTCCAGCGCGACCCGCCGGTCGCGCGGCGTCGGTGCGTCGCGCGAGTACGGTTTCCGCGGCTGGGGAGCGTGCTTCCACCTGGAACCGCCGCCTGAGCCGGCGACTGTCGGACCGCTGCGGGTGTTTGTCGGAGAGTCCGTCTACTATCCGACGATGACGATTCCAGCGGAGTCGTGCTGCTGGTCGAGGACTCGCACGAGTCCGGCCGTTGCCGGTCGAATGGTGGGAAGGACGGACGGCGATATCGGACCGGATTATGCGGTTCGAGAGTGCCGGATGTAGCGCGCACAACGCCTACAGAACGAAGTTTGGCGGCGCGGCTGGGGACCGGACCACGTTGAAGATCTCGTCACCGGTCCATTGAGCGTGATTCCCTTTGCCCAGAAGGTCGATCTGCCCAAGGCCCAGCCGGGCGATTTCCGACTGGGAGACAAGTCGCTGGCTGCCACGGCCGGCGTGGATGGAGGGGCACTGGGAGCCGACGTCGACGCGATCGGTCCCCGGGAAGACAAAGCGGACGCGCCGAAGAAGTCGGCGACGCCTCCGCAGACTCCCAGACCCCGCGGCCAGCCCGATTTCTGATTCGGCAGCGCTGGCGTGCACTCACGGCAGGATTCGCCATACTAAACGCCGAGTGCTGCACCGGGTCCGCGGTGGCCGACCTGGCGTCGGAACGCCCCCGATTCTTCCTCGGTCTCTGTTTGCCGACTGCCTGCCGATATGCCGTTGCCCAGTCCGGAAATCGTCAACTTCGGCGGCAATCTGCGCTTTCGGCCGGAGCATTACTACGAGCCGCGTTCGGAAGAGGAGGTTCTCGACATTTTACGGAGGCACTCGCGCGGGCAGATTCGCGCTGCTGCCGCGCTCCACTCCTGGAGCGATCTGCTGATCGCCGCCGACGCCGTCGTCTGCCTGAAGCATTTCAATGCCGTGACGACGCAACTTGACGCAGACGGCCGGACCCGCGTCACTGTCGGCGCCGGGTGCAGGATTAAACGCGCTCTCAAGGCCCTGCGGCCGCTGGGCGTCACGTTGCCGGCCATCGGTCTGATTACCGAACAATTCATTGCCGGGGCGATCGCGACCGGCACGCATGGCAGCGGCAACCACAGCCTGGGACATTACGTGGCGGAGGTCCGCCTGGCCGCGTACGATTCGCAGACCGGCGAGCCGCGCGTGTTCACAATCAACAATGGCGACGAGTTGCGGGCGGCGCGTTGCCATCTGGGCTGCCTGGGTTTGATCCTGTCGGTGTCGTTCTGCGCCCGGCCGGAGTATCACGTCGGCGAAACGAACGTGCGCTGTGCGTCGCTGGCGGACGTGCTGGCGCGCGAAGCCGACCACCCGTTGCAGCATTTCTTCCTGGTCCCGCATCACTGGGGTTACGTGGTGCAACAACGCAGGGTCGTGCCTCCGGTCGAGCATCCGCTGTACCGGTTCGATATGTGGACGTACCTGGTCGGCTGGTTCATCACGATGGACGTCGGCCTGCACCTGGCGTTCAAGCTGCTGGTGAATGTGATCAAGAGCCGTGCGCTGACACGCGCGTTCTTTCGGGCGGCGATGCCCTACCTGCTGCTGGAGGACAAGATCTATATCGCCCGCAGCGATCGGATTCTCACGTGGGAACACGAACTGTTCCGGCACATGGAGATCGAGATGTTCGTCCCGCGCCGTCATCTCGCGGCGGCGATTGAACATATCCGCGCCGTGGTCACTGTCTGTGACGGCTCGGCCGACCCCGATCCGCAAGTGGCCGCCCGACTGCAAGCCGCGGGATTGCTCGACGGACTGTTGGGGATCCGCGGCGTGTTTACCCATCACTACCCGATCTGCACGCGCCGCGTGTTGTGCGATGATACGCTCATCTCAATGGCCAGCGGGGAGGGCGAAGACTGGTACGCGTTCAGTTTCATAACGCTCGAGCAGCCGCGCGACGGATTCCGCAAGATGGCGGAGTACCTGGCGCATTCGATGCGGCAGTTGTTCGGCGCCCGTCCCCATTGGGGCAAGTATTTTCCGCTGGGGACGGAAGAAGTGTGCTCGGTCTATCCGCAACTGGCGGAGTTCGACGCGATCTGTCGCCGGTTCGATCCGCACGGCGTGTTTCAGAACGATTTCACGCGCCAGGTGCTGGGCCGGACAGCAGTTGCTGCCGAGTTGCCGGACGCGGTGCGTGCGAAGGTCGCATTGGCGGGGAAATAGCTCACGGGTTCTGGCGAGGAGTCCGTCCGCCGACTGCATAGGCCATTGCTCCGACGATCAGGATGACGAGCCCGAGCAGCGACAGGCTGCGCGCGTACGTCAGGCTGCTCCAGAGCATGTAAATCGACGTTGCGCCGAAGATCACCGGTGTCACGGCGACGCCGCAGCGGAACGGGCGCTCCACCTGCGGTTCGCGCCAGCGTAAGACGGGCACGGCCGCGGCTGTCAGACAGAAGAACATCCAGAACGTCGGCGCCGTGCCGGTCACCAGCGTATCGAAGCCCGCCTCTCCCGGCGTCCATTTGAGCGAGCGGTCGCCGGTCCATCCGAGCGTGGCGTCCAGAACCGATTTACCGCTCCCGGTTCCTACCAGCCAGATGAGCAGCAGCGAGACACCCGCGATTCCCAAGAGCGCGTGCACCGGCGTCGCATGTCGCTTGCCCCAGCCGCCGAGAAACCGGAATGCACGATGATCGTCTCCCAGACTGGCTGTGAGCCGCGAGCCGGAATACAGCAGGCCGTTGATGGCGCCCAGCGTGGAGATCATCACGATCAGGCTGATGGCGGCCTCTCCCGCCGGCCCCCAGGCGCGGGCGAGGAGTTCGGCGGCTGGAGTCGCGGACGACTTCACTCCATTCAGCCCTAACCCGGCGAGGTAGGCCACATTCACAATCACATACAGTGCGGTGATTGTTCCCAGACCGAGCAGCAGGGCGCGCGGCATGTTGCGGCGGACGTCGCGCACCTCCGCCGCCACAAACGCCGCATCACTCCACCCGCCATAGGCGTAAAGGATGAACACCAGCGCGAGCCCGTAGGCCGGAGTTCCGGCGGGTGGCGGCGCGGCTTCGGCCGGCCCGGAGGACAAGTAAGACAACCAGAACCCGGCGACGATGATCAACAGCAATCCGATGAGTTTCGAGGCTGTCAGCGCATTCTGCACTCGCTTGCCAAACAGGGCGCCGCGCAGATTGAGCGCCGTCAGCACGACGACCGCCATCGCCGCGACGGCCGCGGTCCATGTCGCTGCGAAACCCGGGGTTGTCGGCAAGGGACAGAGGCGTCGTGCGTGTTCCGCAAAGATAAACGCCATCGCGCCGACGTTCGCCGGCAGGATCACGGCGAATCGCATCCAGCCGAACAGGAAACCGACCGCGGGTCCATAGGCGCGCGTCAGGTACACGTAGTCGCCGCCCAGTCGCGGCCAGGCCGTCGCCAGTTCGCAGTAGCACAGCGCTCCTGCGAGCGACAGCAGTCCCCCGGCCAGCCACAGGAACAGACCGGTGCCGGCGTCCGGCACGTTTGAGAACACAAGACTCGGCACGCGGAACAGCGATGCGCCGATCACAATCCCGACGATCAGGCTGGCGGCATCCCACACGCCGAGCGGCTGCGAGTTGCTCTCCGAGTTCGTCGTCGCATCCGCCGCGGTGTTCACGTTCCGCTGTCCGCTTTCGACTGATCGCTTTCCGTCCGCTCGCGTTGACGCTCAGCCAGCCGCTGCATCCGGGTGTTAAGCTTCCCGAAATTCCCCAGCCACTGGTCGTAGTTCTGTGCCTTGAACGCCAGAAACTCGGCAACTTCCGGATGTGGCAGAATCAGGAACTTCTCCGTCTCGAGTCCGGCAACGACCGACTCCGCGACTGCTTCAGGAGTCACCGAACTGCGTTTCAGGAACTGATCGTAGACGTCATCCGGGTTGAGAAAACCGGTGTCAACGCCCGCCGGACACAGGCATGACACGCGAATCCCGTGCGGCCCATAGTGAATCGACAGCCATTCGGCAAAGGCCACCGCCGCATGCTTGGTGACGGAATAGACGGCGGAGCCCATCTCCGTGAGCAACCCGGCCGCGGACGCCACCTGCAAGAGATAGCCTTCGCCGCGTTCCAGCATCGCCGGCAACACCGCCCGTGCCGCATAGACGTGTGACATGACGTTGACGTCCCAGCACCGCTGCCAGGCGTCATTCTCGACGGCGATGCCTCCTTTGGCCGTGATGCCGGCGTTGGACACGAACAGGTCGATCGTGCCGCACTCACGCTGTGATTGTTCGACCAGCGACACGACTTCCGACTCTGAGCTGACATCACACGTGATCGCCAGGCCACCAAACTCGGCTGCAACCGTCTTCGCGCCGGCCGCGTCCCGATCGGAAACAATGACCCGCCGCGCGCCGGCCTGAGCGAACCGCCGGCACATGGCGCGACCAATTCCGTTCGCGCCACCGGTCACGACGATGTTCTTGTCGCGAAGATGCATTTCGTCAGTGCAATCAGCTGTCATCTTCTGACTAGCCGCGCCCGTCAGGAAGCGGTCGGGCCAGGTGTCGCTCCCTTACGGTCGCGGCTAGTCTCGTTGTCGGCTTCTGTCCACAGGCGCGGTTCAGGCATGCGGAACGTTAGCACGCCGCCCAGGGCAATCACAGCGCTGATGGCACCGAACGTCCACTGGTACGGGAACACATCCACCAGCCAGCCGACAATGGGACTGAGCACGAATGGCACAGCCAGGCAGACCGTCATCGTGCTCAGGTACAACGAATGCCGCGACTCATCCGCCAGCTCGAGGACGTAGTTCTGGATCGTGCGTATGGTCAGCGGACACAACCCGAGCAGCGCGAACGTGAGTGCATACAGCGTGCGGCTGTGCTCCCCGCTACGGCTGGCGAGCCAGAGTGCAACCAGCGGCGTGAACGCGGAGAGAAACACGGCGATCCGCACGGCGAGCCGGTTGCCGCGACGGTCCGCGATCCTGCCCAGCAGCGGGCTGAAGACCCCGAGGCTCAGGTTCTGGGCGACGACCCAGGGCAGCAGGTCGGCATTCGTCGCTCCGAGTTTTTCGCGTCCGAGCCACTGGTAATGCGGGAACAGCAGCAGGGCGGAGATGAAGCACATCGACACCCAGCCGGCGCTGCGGAATCCGGCGTCGGAGCGGAACAGCCGCCAGGCATCCACAAACTGTTGCCAGATCGCCGTGCGGGAGCCGACCTGCGGCGGGTCAGCCGGTTCACGCGCCAGCAGCAGGGCGAGTCCCCCCACAAGATACATCCCGCCGTTGAACAGGAAGATCGGCGCGTAGCCGGCGTTGTTGGGCATCCGCAGCCAACCGGGGAGCAGCCAGATCGCCGCAACCACGGCGCTGACCGAGCCGATCAAGCCCGACACCCCCATCAGGTGGCCGCGCCGCACCGCCCGGATCAACTTCCCCTGCGCCGTTCCAAATGCCTGCTGATTCAGTCCGTTCAGGGCAAAGAAGAGGAAGTACAGCACCAGGAACAGCGGCGGCAGCCACGGTTGACGCTGATCGGTGAGTGCCGCCCAGATGGTTCCCAGCGCGAGGAACGGAACGGCCATCAGCAGCGTGATCCACAGCAGCATGCGCGTCTTGGATTGCGAGCGCTGAATGTTCTCGGCGAGACACAGCGGCGGCAGACTCTGCCCCACGCGGTTGAGAACCGGCAACAGGCCGCGCACCCATCCGGCCCCGGCGATGGCGTCGACGAAGTCCGGCATAATCACCGTCTCCGTCTTGAAGATCCAGCCGATCCGCAGCAGCACCTGAAACGCCGACAGGACGAACAGATTGCGCGGCTCGGCGTCGTCGATCGCGAGGCGGCGTTCGTGTTCTTGCACGGCAGCGGCGGCGAGACTGGGATCGATGCCCGGGCAGGTAACCGTCACTGCAGTGTCTGACGTCTTGTCCTGCATTGCACGTCGTGCTGGTAACGATTCAATTGCCACCGAGATCACCGAGTGCACCGAGATGAAGAAGTATTCAATTGTCTTCTCGGCGACCTCTGTGGCCACGGTGGCAAACCCTTGTAGTTGCGACCTTCGGCCGCGCTCGCAGTCACTTGCTTTCCGATTGCGGCCTGCCGAAGATAGGGTCTGCTGCAGAATTCGAGAAGTCGCACGGACGTGAGACTGAGATCGCCATCACTGTCGATGGCGCAGCGCCCGGTTGTCCGCTGGATCGTCGATGTCCGCCTTCCGTGCCACACGTGGCCTGTTTCATGCGACGGTTTCCGCCGTGCGCCGACGGGTTCGCATTTCGCGCCGCTGCATCGCCGCCGGCGTACTGCTGAGCTATCTTGCCGGGATGATCGGTCTGCCGATGCCGCTGGCAGCCGCCCGGGGCATTGTGCTCGCTCGGACGGGACACAATTGCTGCTGCCCGAGTGCGAGCGTGCTGGCCGGAACGTGCTGTTGCCGTCAAGGCGGGCTGACAAGGTCTTGCTGTGCAGGCAAAGCGTCCGAAGCGCCGGTCGCGGTCGTCGTGCGGGACACGCCGAAGACCGATCCGGTTCGCAGTTGCTGTCAGTCGAAGAAACCCGCCAAACCGCGATCGGAACGCGAACAGCCGCGCAACAACGAGCTGCAGTTCAGCGTGTGCCCGTGCGGATCGGCCGGTCCCGATGCGAGCCTGATTTGTGCCGATCCGCGTCTGCCGATGACTTCAAACTGGCTGCCGGCGGAATCGGGTCCCGCCGGCCGGGTGCACATCGAATCTGCTTCTGCTCCGAGCGGCACGCTTGAGCCGCAAACGCCGCCGCCACGCGCGTAGGTCACGCTCTACGTGACATTTCACGCGTGGATTCTGTCGGGTGATGCGCAACGCCCGTGACGCTTATCGCTTGTAGAGCTGGGTCTGGACCCGGCATTGAAAAGCGTCTTTTCTCAACCGAACATTGGTTCGAATTGGCGGACTCATTCAAGCTGCGTCTTGACCCAGCCTACATGTGCCCGCCGTCCCTCTTAAAACCTGAACGCGCTTCCGCATACCGGCGCGTAAATTCAGACATTTTCAGATGGAACTCACCTACTCCGCCGGCCAGTGGCCCGCGGCTTTTACTGATTGAACTCCTCGTCGTGATCGCGATCATCGCGATCCTGATCGCCCTGCTGCTTCCCGCAGTCCAGCAGGCCCGCGAAGCGGCGAAGCGCACCAGTGCCGCAACAATCTCAAGCAGTTCGGCCTGGCAATTCACAATTACGAATCGTCGCACAGCAGTTTTCCTCCCGGCCGCGTCAGCTTTCCGATGGTCTTCTCCGCCCATGCCGCCGTCCTGCCGTACATGGACGGCGCGCGATCCTATTACCCAACCTGATCGACTTCAACGGCGCCCGACGTTGCCGAGCCCCCGGTGGCGGCGTACTCCCAGAATGTCGTCGCCGCGATGACGGTGATCCCGTTCTACCTGTGTCCGAGCGATTTCGCTCGAGTCGATGGAAACAGCGCTACGCACCGACCAACTACGTCGTCTGCGCCCGGCAGCGGGGCATCCACTCGGTCGCGCTTTTACCTCCGGAAGGGGACGGCGTGATGTACGACGTCAAATTCGGTGTCGTCAAATTTCGCGATGTGGTCGACGGCATGTCGAACACCATCGCCGCGAGCGAGCAGGTACTGGGGATGGGCTACAGCGGGGAGCGGGTCGTCGGCCCGCGCCGGCGGTCCCGGGTTCGACGCCGCCTGTCAAACCCAGGGAGCAGGTGCTGAACCTGCAGGGGGACAGAATGATGCGGCACGGCCGGCAGCGACTGCAGTCCTCAGCCTGTGTGGTCGGCGCGTCGGGCTGGTGGAAAAGGGACACGCGGGCGCAGGTGGACAGACGGACACTACGGCGACACGCTCTACAACCACGGCCTGACTCCCAATTCCCTCACGTTCGATTGCGGTAACACCAGCGGGAATTCAGGGCTGACGGCGGCCCGGAGTCGGCACAGCGGCGGCGTAGTGGCGTAGCTTGTGCGACGGCAGCGTGCGGTTCGTCAGTGAGAACATCGACGTGGCGGTTTGGCGTTCGTTGGCGACGCGGCTGGGAGGCGAGGTCGTCGGCGATTATTGATGGAGGGCCAAGGGGCCAGGGCTGAGGGCCATGGGGAATTCCTCTCTCCCCGTGAGACGTGCCGATGGCACGGAATTCAGTCGGGGAGAGGGTCGGGGTGAGGGGGTAAGGAATTGTCATTTGTCATTGCTCAATAGTCGTTTGTCATTGAAGAAAGACGTTGCTCGTCACTCTCCAATCTCGCCTCTCAACGCTCCGCTCAACATGCCACGCATTCTCCGAGACCGCACTCGCTCTCCTCGTCGTCTCCGCTGCCGCCCGCGCGCGCGACGCACAAGCAAGCAGCACCGTCTGATCCGCACCGGCGACGCCGTGTATGTCGACCTGCGGCTCGGCAATCACGGCAACGAGCACCGCGATTTCAAGCTGGCCAGCAAGATCACGCTCGACAAGGCCACACTCGAAGTCATCGCCCGGACGACAGCCGAGGTCGATCTGAAGCCGGAGCTGGTCGACGTCGGCTACACCGAAGGAAGGCTACTGGACCGGCAAGTTCGTCGCCGTACAGCCGGGCCTTTACACCGCCGCTCACGCTGGATTCGGTCGTCAATCACAGCGTCCCGTGCGATCGATCAAAACGCCCAAAGTCTGCTTCGTCGTCAGCCCGACGCTCACGATCAGCATCCGCGCGGGCTCATCCAGCTTCGACAAGCCGTACGGGCCACGCCCTGGAGATCGTCGGAGAAGAACCCGGTCGCGCCCCATGGGGCCGGGACAAAATCAACGTGCCGGGTGCTGCTGAAAGGTAAGCCGCTCGCAGATGCGCGTGTCATTCGTGCCGCAGTCCGACACGCTCACCGAAGGTTTCGATGACCGCTACGAGCGTAAGACCGACGGCGAAGGGCGTGCGTCGTTTACTCCCAAGACGGGCGACCGGTTCCTGATCGTGACATCACCGCGGCAGGCCAGGAGAACAGCGAAATTGCGACTGGCCTGTTCACTCGGCGACGCTGACGGTTCTCGTGCCGGAAGTGTGTCCGTGTTGCACGGAGTAGAGCAGACCGTCACGCTATTTGTCAGGCAGGCCACTAGTCCCGACTCGCGAGCGAACGCATGCAAATCGCGAAGATTCACCACTGAGCGCACGGAGATCACTGAGAAGAGATCATTGGCACAGCACTCTCCGTGTTCTCAGTGCTCTCCGCGGTGAATTTCCAAGCTGCCTGACAGAAATTGATGGTCCCACCACTACACGAGTCCGCGGCGCTTGAGTTCGGCCATCACCGCTTGCGTAATCCGGCCGACTTCGTCGCCCGATCCGCCGCCGAATCCGCCGGTGCCCATCGTCGGGCCGCGCGGTGGGCAGCCTTGCACCGGCTGATCGGTGAAGCCGTGCTCGGACAGCATGCACTGCAGCGTGTTGCTCAGCATGCTGATGTCGCTGAGCTGCTTGTCCGACATCGGTTGACGGCCGAAGCCCATCTTGAATCCGCGCAGCTTGACGGCCGCGCGGAAGCCTTCGGGAAACTCCGCCTGGTACAGCATCGCGTCGAACAGCGTGACCAGGTCGTACTGCAGCTTGCGGGCTTCATCGAGCCGGCCTGAGGTCGTCAGGTCGTACAGCTTGCGAGTGAGTTCCGGCACCACGCCGCTGGAGGCGTTCGTTCCACCGTCGCAGCCGACGAGCAGCAGCGGCATGAGGGCGGCGTCCCAGCCGGTCAGGAACGCAAAGTCCGGCCGGTTCGGGCGGACGGCGGCGATCATCCGGATCATGTGCGGGATGTCGCCGGACGAGTCCTTGATGGCGACGATTTTCGGAAAGTCGTCGGCCAGCCGCCGAACGGTCGGCACGTCAATCGGACTGGCGAACATCGGGATGTTGTACAGCGTGACGTCGATCGGTGTGTTCCGCCCGATTTCCGCGAAGTACTCGTACACCGAGGCCGGGCCAAGCTTGTAATAGAACGGCGCCACGATCGCGACGGCCCGCACGCCGAGGCCGTGGTAGTACTCGCAGGCGCGGATCGTCTCGCGGACATTCGCTTCGGCGGCCCCGGCGAGGATCGGCACGCGGCCGCGGGCTTCGTCGGCGATGATCGCCGTGATCCGCCGCCGCTCTTCCGGAGTGAACCGTGTGAACTCGCCGGTCGACCCATTCGGATACAGTCCGTGCACCCCGCGTTCGATCAGCCAGCTGATGTACCGGCGCGTCTCCGCCTCGTTGATGTTCCCGGCGTCGTCATAGGCGACGAGGTTGGGCGTGAAGATTCCCTGCAGGCGCTGAGCGGACATAACCGGCGATGAGTCGAAGGGGTGGCGAGCAGCGCGGCATCAGCCCGCTGATCTAATGTTGCTTTTCGGAAACATAGCCCACAGTGGCGACCGCGCGACAGTCCTCCGCTGTGATTTCTCAAGTTTCGCGCGCTGAGTCAGGGAGTATCGCACGTCCGCAACCACTGCCAGTGAAACAGGTTGCAGTGACATGGCTTCCGGCCAATGGGCCAGGTTCGGGGAGCAACCGCAGAGCCCTCGTTCTGGCGACAAACTCGTTGACCGCGGTCGCGCACCACCGTTACGGTCGGTATATCCGGCAAAATCGTCGCGATCGTTACAACCCGACTCACGGCCGCGCAGCGCGGACAAGGAACACGACATGAAACTGCTCCACGACCTCTGGCACGACGAATCAGGCTCCATCATCTCCGCCGAACTGGTGCTGCTCGGTACGCTGGGAGTCGTCGGCGTGGGTGTCGGCGCAGCGGCGGTTGGGCATTCGGTCGAAGCCGAGCTGGACGAGGTCGCGCTGTCGATCCGCAGTGCGAATCAGAGCTACCGGGTGAACGGCTTCCACGGCTGCGGCGCGTGGACGGCTGGTTCCGGCTTCCGGCAGCAGCCGGTCAAGAAGTCGCGAGCGGAGCTGCGGAGAATGATCGAGCGCGAACGCGCGGCTGCGGAAGAACGGTTGGACGATGACGCCCGCCGCTTCGACGATCGCGATGACCGGATGCTCGACGAGCGGCGGCCGCGCGAGGACGAGCGCCGTCAGGAGCGACGTGAGCGGATGCGCGAACGGGAGTCGGAACGGCGGGAGCGCGACGCGGAAGATCGCTGGGATGGTGACGACGTCCGCCCCCGTCGTGAACGCGAGGAGCGCGACGTCGAGCCGCGCAGCGACGAACAAAACCGCCGCGAATCGTTCGACGAGCAGACTTGAACCGACGGCTCAGACGATCAACGCCGTCGTCTCGTCGAAGCCGCTCATCAGGTTGAAGTTCTGCACGGCCACGCCGGCGGCCCCTTTGACGAGGTTGTCCAGCACCGCCAGCACCAGCACCTTGCCGCGCACGACGCGGACGGTCGCGTCGAAATAGTTCGTGCCGCTGACGTCTTTCGTCTTCGGCAGGTGTTCGACAATCCGGACGAACGGCTTGCCGGCGTAGTAGGCTCGCATGGCCGCCAGCAGCTCGGCCTGAGTTGCGCTGCCGGTCGGCGTGGCGTACATCGTCGCCAGGATGCCGCGGTCCATCGGCACCAGGTGCGGCGTGAAGATCACTTCGACTTTCTTGCCGCTGGCCTGTGACAGCACCTGTTCGATCTCCGGCGTGTGCCGGTGATTGCCGACCCCGTAGGCGCTGATGCTCTCGTTGCACTCGGCGTACAGGAAGTTCAGCTTTGGCGCGCGTCCCGCTCCGGAGACGCCGCTCTTGGCATCGATGATGATACCAGTCGGCTCGACAAACCCGCCCGCCAGCAGTGGCGCGAGGCCGAGGATCGCGGTGCTCGTATAGCAGCCGGGGTTGGAGATCAGCGATTGTCCCGGGATGCGGCTACCGAACAGTTCCGGCAGGCCATAGACCGTGCGTCCGAGCCGCGTGGGATCGGTATGGACATGGCCGTACCATTGTTCGTACACGGCCGGGTCGTTGAGCCGGTAGTCGGCCGACAGGTCGATCACTTTCATGCCGGCCGCCAGCAGCTTGGGGATCGACTCCATGCTGGCAACATGCGGCAGGCAGCAGAAGCAGACATCAGCCCGCGCGCCGAGCTGCTCGGCCGAGAGGTTCTCGAGCTTCAGGTTGAGGCGGCCGTACAACGACGGATGCACGTCGGAAACGTGCGCCGTCTCCGTGCGACTGGTGACCGCCGTCACCTGCACCTGCGGATGCCGCAGGAGGATGCGGAGCAGTTCCAGCGCGGTGTAGCCGGTGGCTCCCTGAATGGCGACGCGGATCATGGAAAGTGGTATCTGGTCGTCTGGTGGCTTGGTCGTCTGGTCGTCCTCGTTCCCAAATCTCATTTGGGAACGCACTGCCATGCAGCTCCTGCTTCACGTCTCGCCCAAATGCCAGCGGTGACCGCATTCTATGACCCCTCCGGCGGCCGACAAGTTCGCATGCAACTCTTGCTGTCGGCCTGCGACCATGCTTTGAAAAACCCCGCCCTAACCGTCAGAATCCGGTTTGCGCTGCTTGTCTTGATTCAGTCTCTCCAACGGAAATTTCACGATGCCGAACGTCGCCCAGCTCGCCGCCGCCGCCCTCTCCGAAACTGATGGCCTCCTCCGCCTCGCCCCGACCTGGGTTCCCCGCTCGTTCCTGCAGCCCGGCCGGCGGCTGAAGCTCCACCCGCACGACTATTACGCTCTCGGCACCCACCGGGGCGGCATCGACGAACGCTGGTTCGCCTCCACCACCGAAGCGGCCAACGAAAACCGCAACCACGACGAGGGCCTCAGCTACTGCGTCCACGGCAAGGAGAAGTTCCTGCTCCGCGACGCTGTGGCCGAGCTCGGCGCCGACATCGTCGGCGACCATATCTGGAAGACGTACAAGCGTGGCCGGTTTACTCCAAGTTCTTCGACAACATGGGGCCGATCCCGCATCACATGCACCAGAACGCCGCCCAGGCCAAGCTCGTCGGCCAGGAAGGCAAGCCCAGAGTCGTACTACTTTCCCCCGCAGCTCAATAACGTCGGCAACAATTTCCCCTATACGTTCATGGGGCTCGAGCCGGGGACCAAGAAGCAGCAGGTCGTCGACTGTCTCGACCGCTGGAACGACGGCGACAACGGCATCCTCGACCTGTCGAAGGCGTACCGGCTCAAGGTCGGCACCGGCTGGCTGATCCCCCCGTGCGTGTTGCACGCGCCGGGGTCGCTGCTCACGTATGAGCCGCAGTGGGGCAGCGACGTGTTCGGCATGTACCAGTCCATCGTCGAGGGCCGCGCCGTCCCCCGCTCGCTGCTCACCAAGGACTTCCCGAAGGAGAAGCACGACGACAATGCCTACATGGTCGACGCCCTCGACTGGGACAAAAACGTCGATCCCAACTTCAAGGCGTCGAACTACCTCGAGCCGATCGTGGCGGCCGGCGGCGAGAAGGACGGCTGGGTCGACAAGTGGATCGTCTACGGCAAGGTCGACGGCGAGCAGCTCTTCACCGCGAAGGAACTCACGCTGCAGCCCGGCGCCAAGTGCACGATCAAGGACGGCGGCGCGTACGGCTGGATCACCGTCCAGGGCAGCGGGCGGATCGGCAAGCTCAAGCTGCAGACGCCGGCGATGATCCGCTTCGGCGCGATGACTGAAGACGAAGTGTTCGTGACGGCCAAGGCGGCTGCCTCCGGCGTGACGTACGAGAACACCGGCACCGAGCCGCTTGTCGGCCTGCGTTACTTCGGCCCGGACGCGCAGCCCGGGGCGCCGATGAACGGGGCGAAGCGCTAGAATTCACGTGACGAGAGGCACAGATTCTGGTCATCGAAGCCGACGGATTGCCCGTCGGCTTCGGTCGTCAGAGCGGTGGCGAACACGCGCATTCGCCGCTCCTTTTCAGTATCTTGGGCACTTCATTCACTGACCTTCCGAGTCGCTCCGCGCGCCAGGATTCCCGATGTCCAACAACTACCCCAAGCTGCACAACGCCATGTGGCCCGGTCTCGTCGGCAAGGAGCCGGGGACCGATCATCCGCCGATCAGCCTCGACCGGATGCTGGAACTGACGGCCAATGCGTCGGTCAACGGCCAGAAGTACGACGGCGTCGACCTGTTCCTGTTCCATCCGCATACCGACCCGGACGCCTCCGAGGCCGACATCCGCGCGATGGCGGACAAAATTGCCTCCAAGGGCCTGCTCGTCGGCTCGCTCGTCGCTCCCGTCTGGCCCGGCACCGTGGGAGCGTCCGCGATGGGGAGCGAGGACGACCGCCAGAAGTTTGTGCTGGCCGTCCGCAAGGCCTGCCGGATCGCCCGGATCCTCAACGAGCATGGCGTCCGCCGCTACGGCGTCATCCGCATCGACGCGGCCGATGGACCGACGCACTGGTACGACAACCCGGAGGCCAACACGAAGAAGATCGCCCGCACGTTCCGCGAAGCGGCGAAAGTCGCCGAGAGTTATGGCGAACGCCTGGCGGCCGAAGGGGAGATCTGCTGGGGCGGCATGCACTCGTGGATGGACATGGTCAACCTGCTCGAAGCGGTCGATCGGCCGGACACGGTCGGGTTCCAGGCCGACATGGCCCACACGTATCTGTATCTGCTCGGCTACAACGCGCCGGGCCGCGCACTGCTGAAAACCGGCTACAGCGAGGACGAGTTCTGGGGCGCGTACGAAACGATGACGGACGCCCTGCGCCCGTGGACGATCGACTTCCACGTCGCCCAGAACGACGGCACGGTGCACGGCACCGGCTCGCACGACAAGACCGGCCGCCACTGCCGGGCCGACGATCCCAAGGGGAAACTCGACATCGTCAAGTGCGCCGGCTACTGGCTCAAGGGAGCCGGCTGCCGTGGCATCCAGCACATCTGCTGGGATGGCTGCATGTTCCCCAACGACGTGCTCGAAACGCAGAAAACCTGGAACACGATCCTCGACGCAATGATCAAGGTTCGCGACGCGCACGGCTGGCAGGCGTAGGGAATTCATTCCAGACGACGATACGACAAGACAACAGCAACAGGACGCACACCAATGACTACGCCCCTTCGGATCGGAATGATCGGCTACGGCTTCATGGGCCGTGCCCACACCAATGGCTACAAGCGCGTTGGCGATTTCTTCCCTGAGCTCAAATATCGGCCCGTCCTGCAGGCGGCCTGCGCCCGCGATGCGGCCAAGATCAAAGCCTTCGCCGACCAGTGGGGCTATCAGTCGACGGAGACCGACTGGAAAAAACTTGTGGAGCGGAAGGATATCGACGCGGTCGATATCTGCGTGCCGAACAACCTGCACAAGGAAATTGCCCTCGCCTGTGCGGCCAACAAGAAGATGATCCTCTGCGAAAAGCCGTTGTCGATGACGGTCGCCGAGGGGGAGGAAATGTGTCAGGCCGTCGAAAAGGCCGGCGTCGCCAACACCGTCTGGTACAACTACCGCCGCATCCCGGCCGTCACGCTGGCGAAGAAACTGATCGACGAAGGCCGGCTGGGAAAAATCTTCCACTACCGCGCCAACTTTCTGCAGGACTGGACGATCTCCTCCGACCTGCCGCAGGGCGGTCAGGGACTCTGGCGACTGGACGCAGCGGCCGCCGGCTCCGGCGTCACCGGCGACCTGCTGGCCCACTGCATCGACACCGCCCTCTGGCTCAATGGCTCGATCGCCGACGTGAACGCCATGACCGAGACGTTCATCAAGGAGCGCAAGCACACGCTCACAGGCAAGGTGGAAAAGGTCGGCATCGACGACGCCTGTGCTTTCCTGTGCCACTTCCAGAACGGCTCGCTTGGCCTGTTCGAATCGACGCGTTATGCCCGCGGTCACAAGGCGCTGTATACGCTGGAGATCAACGGCGAGAAGGCGTCGATCAAGTGGGACCTCCACGACCTGCATCGGCTGGAATACTTCGACCATCGCGACGAAGGCACGCTCCGGGGCTGGAAATCGATCCACGTCACCGACGGCGAGCATCCTTACATGGGCAAGTGGTGGGTTCCCGGCCTGCAGATCGGCTACGAGCACTCGTTTGTGCACCACGTCGCCGACTTCCTCAAATCGCTCGAGACCAACACCCCCTGCGAGCCGACCTTCCGCACCGCCCTTGAGACCCAAAAGGTCTGCGAAGCTGTGCTGACCAGCGCGAAGGACCGCTCCTGGCAAACCGTTTGAAAGAATCGCTTCTGCCACCGAGCACACCGAGACCACAGAGAAAAGCCTTTCCAGCATCTCTCGGTGATCTCGGTGTCCTCTGTGGCTGATTTACTTTTCTAGAAGGCTGCCATGCAAGCCTTTTGCCGAAGCTGCAACTACCACTTCGAGGCTCCCTCCGCGCGCGAGGGAGGTTACGTGAAGTGCGTTGCATGCGGCCGGCGGGCCGAAATCACAGAGGGCCCAACTGCCGGCAAGAAGTCGAAGAAGCAGCTCAAGAGAGGGGAGGCGTCGTGTTCAATGTGCGGCAAGACGCTCGCTCCCGGCGTCCGCTATTGCGTTGCTTGCGGAACGACCAATAACG
The DNA here is from genome assembly GCA_046349775.1 of Planctomycetaceae bacterium. Taxonomy (GTDB): domain Bacteria; phylum Planctomycetota; class Planctomycetia; order Planctomycetales; family Planctomycetaceae; genus JAEUIG01. The sequence continues at coordinate 21,852 of JAXMBS010000081.1, forward strand.
ACATGGGCGGAGAGGCCATGGCCCTTGATACCCAACTCCGCAAATCCGCGCGCCAGCGGCTGCGGGAGGAAGATTCCTGGTGGCATATGCTTCTGAGAATGCTGGGGCGGGAAACCTAGTCGCCCGCTGCAAATCCTTCAGAGACGGCCGAAACCCCCGATAGACAACTCTACCCATTTCCGTTAAGAATAGAGCCATCACAGCACGGGTCGCGGTCTCCGCCGCGTCCCGTGTTTCTTTGTCTAAACGAGAATATCGCCGCGGGCGACGCCGGTGAGCCGTTTCACGACGGCTGCATCCTGCCGGAACCGGGGCCGCAATTGTTTAATGACAGCCACACGGTAGAGGATCGACGATGGAACGCCAGCCCATCTCGCGCGAGGGTTACGACAAGCTCCTGGCGGAGATCAAGCATCTCGAAGAAGAGGAGATGCCCAAGATCGCCGTCAAGATCGCCGAAGCGCGCGCCGAAGGGGACCTCAGCGAAAACGCCGAGTATCACGGCGCCCGCGAAACCCAGGGCATGCTGCAGGCCAAGATCAACCAGCTCAAGAGCAAGCTGGCCGGCTGCTACATCGTCGAAAAGGCCGATATGCCCAAGGGGGTCGTCACGTTCGGCTCGACGGTCACGGTCCGCGACCTCGGCCTCGACGACGAAGAGACCTACGAATTCGTCGGCCCCGGCGAAGAGGACTACGACGGCGACATCATGAAGATCCTCACGACGAGCCCCATTGCGAAGGCGCTCTCCGGCAAGAAGGTCGGCGACCGGGCGGACGTCGTCCTGCCCAACGGGAAGACGCTCAAGCTTGAAGTCAAGAAAATCGTCGACCACGGCGAGTAGCGATTCGACGATTCGTCAGTGCCACTAGACCGCACACAGCGGAGCATCACCACGGAGCGCACAGAGATCACTGAGAAAGTGATCATGACGGAGCGCACTCCGTGTCCTCAGTGTTCTCCGTGGTAAATCTCTCAGTGACCTGACAAGGACTGATCGTCGATCACGGCGAGTTTGGTTCGCCGATGGCGGACGCTGTTCCTTCTCTTTCTCGTTTACCGCCAGTAGCTGCCCTGGTTGAAAATCCGCAGCGCCGGCGCCCGGTTCTGCCACAGGTCCGATTGCGACCAGCGATACGGCTGATACAACGGCGCCACATCGTTGATGATCGGCTGCGGCTGCTGGTCCTTCACGATCGTCGTGGGCCGCAGCGTGCCGAACAGGATTTCCATCGTGGCGTCGTGGCGATAGCCGGGGTTCGCCAGATACTCGGTGTGGTTGAACGGGATCGAACGATAGACTTCGTCGTACGAACGGCCGTTGACCGTCGCGCTGGAGGCGGCCAGCGGCACGATCGTCACGCTCCCTGGCGCGGCGGATGCGTCTCCCGGCGTCGCGAGAGCATCCACGGCAGGCGCCGGCGGCTGGAACGGATCGGCCGCCTGAACCACAACCTGTGCGGCCTCCGGGGCCGGCGGAATCAACTTCGGCCCGGCGTCGTCGCCTGCCTGCTCCGGCACGATGGCAATTCCGAACGGATTCGCCTGTGCCGGTGCGGTCCAGGTCGCTGCGCTCGCGGCGGACAGCAACGTCAAAGATCGGAGAATT
>JAXMBS010000082.1:0-22849 GCA_046349775.1 Planctomycetaceae bacterium
GCATTGAAAAGGCGTTGCTTCCCTTGAAACGACGCTGGATTCCGCAATCAGTCAACGACAGACGTATTGTACCTGCATTGCTCTTAGGTGGCCACGTTTGCCCCCCCGCTGCCCCACGGAATCAATTGTCGCGTCGGCACAACAGACGACGAGAGGCGCTGACACCTTGGTAGCGCGTCGGACTGCACTGCCTCAGCCAGAGTGATGCGCGATGCGGAGGACTGGAGACGCATGAAATCGGTCCGCTAGAGGGATACGATTCTCTGATTCGGCTCGATCATCGAGATCTGCGACAACGCTCACCGTGCGACGTCGAAACTCCACTTCGCACCGGGGCCCGTCATAAGCGATGCGACGCGCATTCTGTCGCAGATCGACGCGGGCGATCCGACCGCGTCGGAGAAACTGCTGCCGCTCGTCTATGACGATCTGCGCAAGCTGGCGACGTCCCGGATGGCTTCAGAAACTTTCAAATTGAATCCTGTCGGCCAATCGCGTGCGAATCTGGGCGGTCAATGCACCGCAACCTGGGTCGGCAGGATTGCCCCGATCTCATAGTTGTCACGCGGCGAGAGCGATCCTTTCGAGCGCGACGTGAGTGTCAATGTCGCCCTGCTTGCGTCCGGCGCCGGTTTCCACCGGCGCGCCGCCATCGACTTGTCGATGGAGATGGATGTTGTGGACCAGCACGCGATCGTCAGTCCGGACCCAGGCTAGTTCTTGCCCGATACTATGGATCGAGTGGAACCTTCGGCAGCAGTTGAGAACAAGTACTGCCAGAGATTCCGGCAATCCGCCTTGCTCTCGACGATCAGCCACGGGCGCGTATCTGAATTGAAGCACCCGTCGGCTGCATCGCCAGAGAATATTACGAGCACGCTCACATTATGGATTGACGACCGCCGATTCGCCGATAGAATATGAGCGTGCTCACTTAAATCCGGCAAACAGAGGCCACGGCATGCGTGTGACCGCCGAGACCAGAACCGCAACCCGGCAGCGGATTCTGGACGAATCCCAGACACTCTTCGCCGCACACGGGTTCGAAGCCACCACGACGCGCGAAATCGCCCAGGCCGCCGGAATCGGGGTCGGCACGCTCTTCAATTACTTCCCCACGAAGGAATCCATCGCGGGCGTCCTGATCAGCGGCGCCTACAAGCAGGCGGTCCACGCACAACTCAGCCGCGACCTGGATGATTCGACTTCTCTGGAAGAGGAACTCTTTGCCCATGTCGCGGCCGTGCTGCGCAAACTCAGGCCGTTCCGCAGTTATCTGACGGCCGTCCTCGATACCGAATTGTCGCCGCTGAACTCAGACGGTGATGCAACGGCCGGGACTTTCCGCACGGCTCATCTGGAGGTCGTCGATCAAATCGCCGCCAGACACGGCAGCGGCGAATCGTTTACGGCCGTCGCCGGGCATCTGTACTGGACCCTTTTCGTCGGCGTTCTGGCCTTCTGGTCCAAGGATGCCTCCCCGAAACAGGAAGACACATTGGCGCTGCTCGATCAGTCACTCGCGATGTTCGTCGGCTGGCTGACATCCGTTGGCCAAGATCGCTTTAGCAGTACCCCTAAATCCACGCGTCGATCCCGAGGGTAAGCCCATGCCGACCACTGCCGAATTGATAGCCGCACTTCCCCAGCCGGCTGACGAAGTGGAGTCCGATATCACCGGTCCATTGCCCGAGTTGCTCGAATCGTGGTCGCTCCGCCCCGTGCCGGTTGGCTGGTTTCGCCGCATGCGGGTGCTGGGCAGCCTCCAGGCGCAAATCGGCGCCGCGTATCTGTTTCATTGGCTGCGCGGCTGGTTCAAGGACGCGGATGACAATCAGCGTCATCTTGCAGAAACGCACTGGCGCACTGCGTTGAGAGTCCTCGATTCGATGAGCTACCTGCGCGGCGCCACGATGAAGCTCGGGCAGACGCTGGCGAGCTTTCCCGACATTGTGCCTCGCGAATTTGTCGAGACGCTCGATCAGCTGCACTTCAGTGCGCCTCCGATGCACTGGTCACTGCTTAAGGAGCTGGTGTTCAACGAACTCGGGGACGATCCGGAGAACCTGTTCGCGTCTTTCGACAAGCAGGCCTTTGCGGCCGCCTCGTTGGGGCAGGTCCATCGGGCCACGCTCCGCACCGGCGAGCAAGTCGCCGTCAAGATCCAGTATCCCGGTATCGGCCGGACGATTCGCAGCGACTTCCGCAACCTGTTCCTGTTCATGGCGCCCGCCCGGCTGGGCCGCGACTGGGAGAGCACGAAAGCACAATTGGACGACTTGCGGATGCGTTTGGAGCAGGAGACGGACTACGAACGCGAGGCCGCCATGCTCGAAAGAGTCCGTGCGCTGTTCCGCGAGGACGACGGCATTGTCGTGCCGCGGGTCTATCGCGAGTACAGCACTTCTCGAATCCTCACGATGGAACGCCTCGAAGGGCGGCATCTTACTGACTTTCTGGCGACCGGCCCGTCGCAGCAGCTACGCAACGAGTTCGCCCGAAGAATCCTGCACTCCTGGTACCGGATGATGTACGCCGGCCGGATGTTCTATATCGACATGCATCCCGGCAACTACCTGTTCATGCCGGATGGGCGTCTGGGTCTCATCGACTTCGGCTGCATGGTCGAGCTCGACGATACGCTGTGGGACCTGATGCGGAAGATGGACCGGCCGCTCACCACGGGGCGCGGCGACGAGCGGACGGCCGTGTTGAAGGAATGGTCCTGGATCAGCGACGCTGCCGAGGACGCGGATCGGCTGCGTCTGAGCGACGAATTTGCAGACTGGACCTGGCATGCCCGTTACTGCGGCGGGGAATTCGATTTCGCCGACGAGGCAGACTTTCGCCGTGGCATAGACCTGTTCGTCGAGATGGTCCGCAAGCGGTACAACCGTGCCCGTCCCTGCACGCCGGTCATTGCCCGGCAGCAGTTTGCCTGGCGTGCGATGCTGTATCAGCTCAAGGCCAGGATCGATGTCGCGCCGATCGCCGAAGAAGAAGTTCGGGCAACCGGCTGGGACCGCAGCGATTACGCGCGAGGTTCGAATCCATGATCACTTTGATCGAACGAGAATTCACTGTGAATGTCGGATTAGAGCAGGCCTGGGACCACCTCGCCCGCATCGAACAGTGGCCAAGCTGGGCGCCTCACATCAAGCGGATCGAGCTTGAGCCCTCCGGTAAGTTGAAACCACGGTCACAGGGGGTCATCCATCTGACCAATGGCATGAAGCCCGTGTTCCGGGTCACCGCGTTCCATCGGCCGCAAAGCTGGAAATGGGTCGGCGGCTTTCTCTGGGTGAGAGTGCACTATGACCATCAGTTTGAGGCGTTGAATGGAGCGCACACCAAATTGGTGTGGATGATTGAGGCCGAGGGATTCGGCGCAACCATCCTTGGCCGACCATTTGCATTGAAGTACCGCCGTCATTTGGAGAGAGCGATCCCACGGTTGATTCGTGAGATGAATGCCAGAACTACGAGCGATTGACGCTCGCGACTTAAAAGCGGCCGGTGAGGTCCTTACCGCCAAGCAAGCCCCTCACCGGCCAGGCATCACTCCGGCGCACGGTCCGCGCGCCGGCCGCGATGTCGTTTCATCATATCGCGGACCGCAACCGAAGGTGAAACGGAGAGTTCCGCCATGTCCAATCACTGGGACGAATTCTCGAAGTCGCTCGCCGAACCTGTTCCTCGCCGCGAATCGTTGCGTCGGCTCGGCATTGCATTGACGGCCACGGTCCTCGGCCCGCTGGGTGCGCAGTTCGCCCAAGCCGGCCATCATGCGCCGAAACCTCCGAAGCCGCCGCCGGACCCGTGCAAGGCGTTCTGCACCTGTCGCAACAGCAAGCAGAAGGATCAATGTCTCCGGGCCTGCAATGCGTGCGGCAAAAACCCCGGCCGGCTTGCCGGCAGTTGCGGCAAGTATGTCTGTTGCGCGGCGGGTCAGACCGCTTGCAGCGGGTATTGCACCGACCTCGCCTTCGATCCCGACAACTGCGGAGCTTGCGGGAACATCTGTGCGGCTCCGGGGCCGAATGAGGAAGGCATGTGCCTCTACGGGCAGTGCGAGTACGCCTGCGTCGCCGGCGCCGTGTATTGCGACGGGTCGTGCACGTTCCTCGATTCGGATCCCGACAACTGCGGCGCCTGCGGCAATGTCTGCCCTGCGGGGCAGAGCTGTCTCGGGGGCGTTTGCGAGGACGATGATCCGGGCCATTGCACGCCATATTGTCCGGAGGGATGGTGCGGCGGCGATGGTTGTGGAGGGGCCTGCGGTTGCCCCAGCGGGACGTACTGCGAATCCAACTGGTGTTACGACGATGGATCGTGCGCGAGTGGAACATTGTGCAATGGCGTCTGTGTCAACCTCGCTTTCGACACGGCCAACTGCGGCGCGTGTGGCCACGTTTGCCAGCCCGGAGAGACCTGTTCAGGTGGCACTTGTCAAAGCCCGTTCTGAGTCGCTCAGTTACGAAACTTCCACATCAGAACCGCCAATCGATGTGAACCCAGATCCCGCAAGCCATCGTTCACCCATCGAGAAGCCGGCATTCAATAGAAAGAAGCACTGACCATGAACAATCATTGGGACGAATTCTCGAAGTCGCTCGCTGAACCTGTCCCCCGCCGTGAGTCGCTCCGTCGCCTCGGCCTCGCATTGACCGCCACCGTCCTTGGCCCGCTGGGCGCGCAGTTCGCCCGGGCCGGTCACCATGCGCCGCAACCTCCGAAGCCGCCGTCGGACCCGTGCAAGGCGTTCTGCACGTGCCGCAACAGCAAGCAGAAGGATCAATGTCTCAAGGTCTGCAACTCCTGCAACAAGGACACCACCCGCGTTGCCGGATCCTGCGGCAATTATGTGTGCTGCGGGGCCGGCCGGACCTCCTGCGGCCGCTACTGCGCGGACCTTGCGTTTGATCCCGACAACTGCGGCGCGTGTGGAAACGCGTGTGAGGAACCGGGCCCGTACGAGGAAGGCATGTGCGTCTTCGGTCAGTGCGGGTACGCCTGCGTGAACGGCGCCGTGTACTGCAACGAGACATGCACGTTCCTCGAGTCGGACCCCGACAACTGCGGCGGGTGCTTCAACCAGTGTGCACCGAACGAAGTCTGCGCCGGCGGCTTTTGCCAGGGCTTCGGCGGCGACGGCGGCTGGTGACAAAGGGGAACGAAGTCAACTGGAGCAGCTGTGATGTTAGATATCGTCTTTGGGAAAATCCTGCCCTGGCTGCTGATCAGCGTCGGGGGCTGGATGGGCTATCAGCTCGTCCGCCAGAACGGGCGCATTCTGCTGAGGCTGGAGTCCATCGAGCGTGGGCTCGCTGTACGTTCCGCCGCACAGCGTCCCCAGCCGGCAGGACTGGCCGTCGGCACTCCCGCTCCGGACTTCGAGTTGCCGGACCTCGCGGGCGCGCGGCGCAGACTGTCCGATTACCGGGGGCGGGACCTGCTGCTGATCTTCTTCAACCCCAAGTGCGGGTTCTGCACGAAGATGGTCGCCGACCTGGCCGCGCTGCCGATCGACGGAGCGAACGGCCGCGCGGTGCCGGTCGTCGTCACGACCGGAGACTCCGACGAAAACAGGCAGCTCGTCGAGGAGCACGGTATTCGCTGTGTCGTCCTGCTGCAGGAACAGATGGAGGTCGCCTCCCGGTATCGCGCGCAGGGGACGCCGATGGGCTACCGCATCGATGCAGCGGGTCGCATTGCCAGCGAGCTGACGATCGGCGGCGAGCCGCTGCTGCAACTGGCAGCGGCCCAAGCCCCGGCTTCATCAAAGGGTCGCGCGTTTGACAAGCACAAGCAAGAACCCGATCCGTCTCTGGCGCGAAGCCGGCTCAATCGCAGCGGACTCAAGGCCGGCACAGTGGCGCCCGATTTCCGCTTGCCGCGCATCGACGGCAGCGAACTATCGCTTTCGGATCTGCGCGGCGAGCGCCTGCTGCTGGTGTTTTCAGATCCCGACTGCGGTCCCTGCGACGCGCTCGCACCGCGGTTGCAGGAGCTGCACCTCCAGTGTCCCGATCTGCAGATCGTCGTCATCAGCCGCCGCGACGCCGACGCGACACGCGCCAAGGCGGACTCGCTCGGCCTGACCTATCCGATCGTCATGCAGAAGCGGTGGGAGGTGTCGCTCAAGTACGGGATGTTCGCGACGCCGATTGGGTATCTGATCGACGAACAGGGGACCATCCTGCAAGACGTCGCGGTTGGCATCGAGTCAATCCTGGCTCTCACCGAAGAACCATCATTCGTCTGTCCTTAGTTGCGCGGCATCTGCATGTTTTCCACCAGGTTTCCAATCCAGTGGAAATTGATGGCGCCTTTGAGCGGGCGGGATGGCGAAGGACGTGTATTGAATTGGAATTGCGCTGGTCGAGTCGCCGACGCAATGCAGTCTCACTGCAAACGCGATATTGCCCCCCCAATTGCATCCCGAGTCGACAAAAAAAGACTTGTGGCCCGTTGCCGCAAGTCGTTTGACACCATAGTGCCGAAGGTGGGAGTCGAACCCACACGCCCTTTACGGGCACAGGATTTTGAATCCAGCGCGTCTGCCATTCCGCCACTTCGGCCGGTCGCCGCGAGGGAGCAGTCTAACCGCTCGCCTGCCGCGCGTCACTGCTGCCACACCACTTCCGCAATCGCCACCCGCCAACCTCGGCAATCGTAAATCGAACATCTAAAATCGATTGTCCACGACTCGCCGCCCTCACCCGACACGCCCCGATGAACGAAACCCTCAAACCCGCCGATCCCGCCGACGAAGCGATTCCGTTCATGCACATCGACCGGACGGACTTCGCGCGCATGTCGCGGCCGGAGCAGATTCGCCACTTCGAGGTCGAGGGCTTTGTCGTGCTGCCGTCAATCCTGCCGGCCGACTTCATTGCCCGCATCAAGCGCGAGCTGACGGCCGCGGAAATGTACCACACCAGCTACAGCACCAGTCAGACCCGTTCGACGACGCAGCCACAGTGGCTCAGCCGCGCCGTGGCCGAACTGATCGGCTTTCCGCCGATGATCGATTTGCTCACCAATCTCCTCGGCCCGGACATCGTCTTCACCCGCGGCTTCTTCCAGCGGACGCTGCCGGGCTCCCCGGGCATCTCGATGCACACCGACGGCCAGCCGCACGGCTCGAACTTGTTCGGTTACGAAGGGAGCTGTCCCCGGCTGCTGCGTGTTCTCTATTACCTCGACGAACTCACTCCTGTCCGTGCGCCGTTCCGCCTGATTCCCCGCTCGCACCTGTCATTCCATGCGGACGCCAGTCCGTACGCGCGCTATAAGTGGCATCCCGAAGAAATTACGCTCACGGTGCCGGCCGGAACAGCGGTCATCGTGCCGGCGATGCTCCAGCACGGCAGCCATCCCAACAACGACACACAGCCGCGCGAACTGGTTCAGCTCGGCTATCGCCCGGCCTGGGCCGGCCCGATCCAGCCGGTGGAAGAATGGGACCCGCAGCTCGTGGCGAATGCCCCCGACATCGCCAAGCAGTTCCTGAAGCCGCTGAACACGACCGCCGCCGAGTGGCACCAGGAACACAAGCCGGCGGGGATGCGAACGGAGGCGCCGGGGATTAATCCGAGCCGGTGGGGAAAATAACGCCCCACATCTGGCCGGGAGGGCGAGGCTCCCGCCGAGCCGCTCGTGCGAGAACGCACCCAATCCATCTCTCGCCGACCGACCGGAACAACGAGCCACGAGCAACCGCAGCCCGGCTGCTTTTCCGGCAGCCGGGCTGCTGGCATTGGACTCCGACCTCGCCTAACACTGAGGATGACACGCATTCAATTCCGTCTCTTCGCGTCCTTTGTGCCCTTCTGTTCAACCTCTTTTCGTCGAAAAATTACGGACCCACAGAAGGTCACAAAGGTCACGAAGCTGGATTCAACGCCGGTCTGACATGTGCCTGATGGCGGGCCCAATTCTCGCTCAGCGACCCGCTACTTCCGCTCCACCTGCTCCACAAACAGAATTCGCACGTCACGTTCGGCTTTGTCGAACTTCAATCCGGTCTGCTTCGTGATGTTGGCCAAGACCCGCGCTGGGTCGTGATCGAGTCGCTGCTGCTCCTGGGTGAACGGCGACGCCTCGTGCAGACTCCAGCATAGTCCGCGCGTCGGACCTGTATCGACCTCGCTGATCACAGGCGCCTCAATCCAGCGACCGAGCCAGGACAGGAATTCCCGGAAGTCGCCGCAGCCGCCCCCTGCCCCGGAATCCGCGTTCGGTGTCTCCGCACCGAAGATGTACAGCTTGTCCGACACGCGCACCCCGTCTGTCAGTTGCGTGCGGTCCTCCGCGTCGTGCCCGGGCAGTGGCGTCAGTTTGTATGTCCCGCGCGCCACATAGACCGGCCGCTTCACCATTTTATAGCTGAGACGCACCGCAATCGGCGCGTCGCGCAACAGGATCGTGTTGAGCTGTCGCATGCGGGATTCCTCTGAAGTGTCCAGCCGCATAACCCAGTCGCCCGGAATCCGCTGTTGGAGCAGTTCGGACGCCCCGTCAATATCCTGTGGCTTCCGGTCCAGAATCCACTCGCACAGTCCCGCGATCGACTGTCCCGGATCGTCTGTATCGCCAAACTGCATGGACCAGTTGGTGAGCGAATCTTCTCTCCAGTGGAACAGCATCGCCGTCGGTCCGCGCGGAATCGCCTCCGCCTGTCCAGGCTGCCCGACCCGGTAATACTCCATTCGCGCCGGATCAAACGGCGGCGGCACGAGCTTCATGTCTTCGCCCTCCTTCAGGCCGTAACCGTGCTTTTCCGCAAGTGCGGCCAGCAGCGGCGCGGACTTCGCGCGGATTTCCCGCAGCAGCTTTGACCCGCCGTCGGGGTCTTGATCCGGCTTGGCAGGCGGCTTTGTCTCGGTCTGGGCCGTCCGTTCCGGCTTGGCCTTGGACGGCTCGGCGGGAGCCTCGCCCTCCCGTTTCGTCGCCGGTTTGGTTTTGGGCGCTTCCTTCCCCTCCAGCGCCGCCCGCAAACCATCAAGGTCCGCATCCGTCAGTCGGATCCGGGAGTCCCGTAGCATCTTCAGGAAGTGCTCGATCCCCTGCGGCTCGTCCTTCGCCGGATACCCGATGTTCCCGTCCGGCCCGTCGGACGTCGCCAGCACCTGCTGGTCCGCATCCATGATCGCGCACCACGGAATGCCTCCCGGCTCCTTCTGGAACTTCTTCGCGATCTCCTGCGCGTGCGGCCAGCGGTGGTCGAGCTTCACGAAGATGTAGTCCTGCTCCAGTACGTCGCGATGCGCGGCGATGAAGCGCGACAGCATCCAGCACGGCCCGCACCACGTCGCGCTCTCCTGGATGAACACCCGCTTGTTCTCTGTCTTCGCCTGCGCCAGCGCGTCGTCGAACAGCACCTGCGCATCCAGTTGCTCCGGCGCGTGAGCCGCGAGGAAATCGAGGACTTTCTGCTTGTCGATTGCGCCGTCCGACGACAAATCCCTGGCTTCCACTGTCGCCAGCCGTTGTTCGGCCTCGTCGATCACGACAAATACCGGCGCCATTCCATCGCTGACCTCGATCCCCAGCGACTTCACAAACGCCCGCGTGTCGTCGGCCTTCTCGCCGGTGAGTGGCAGCGGCAACAGCCAGTAGTTGTCGGTCGCCGCGCGCACATTTTCATCGTCGTAGCGGAGCTTGAAGAACTGCTGCGTCGGCTCGGCATCCGGGTCTCCAAGAATCATCAGTTGGCGGAGATGGCCGATGCGGACATCGCGCAGGTTGTTCTGGTAACGCTTTGCAGCGGAATCGGGCTTGCGAAACGCCGTGATAGTCCTTTCCTGGAGCGTCGGAGCCTCGTACGGCGCAGGCGGTGGCTTTCTGAGAACATCGCCGAGATCGATCTGTTCACCAGCGGTTGTCGGCGTGAAGTCCGTGATGCGACTCCAGCTGCGAGCACCTCCCTCCGAATCGCGATCGCTCACCACCGTGAGTCGATAGTGCTGGCCGATCACCAGTCGCGGCAATGAGAAGGCTCCGTTTTCGTTCGTTCTGACGGACCCGCCGAAGCTGACACGCCACGGTGCGTTGTCGTCGCCGATATGCACGTCAACGCCATATTGCAGTTCTGCATCTGCGACCGGCTGCTTGGTTTCGCTGTCGATGAACCGACCGGTGGCGACCGCGCACGGCTGCAGCTTCATAATCACGGACGCTTCGTCCGGGCCGATCTCGACGACGCCAGCCAACGTCCGGTCTTCGGAATCCGCATACAGAACGGTTCGGTGCAGCTCGCGCGTGATTTTGAACTGCCCGTTGCCATCGGTCGTCGTGTTGATGTCCCCGCCCGCGAGTTCTTGTCGATAGATGCCTTGGATCCTGGCTTTGGCGACGGGTACCGACTGGTCTCCGGATATGACGAGTCCGGTCAACGGCCCTTCACCCGGGCGCTCCATGTGAAAGTCAAACTCACGCTCCGCTTCCGTCGTGATCTCGAATTTCGGGACCTTGTTCTGCGTCGGGCCACGTATGTCGAAGTTGCCGGGACCCACGAAGAACTCGAACCGGCCGTCCGCGTCCGAGACCGCGTGATGGAAGCACGTCGGCTGCACCCACTTGCGGTCGTCGTTCGGCGGGGTAATCCCCGAGTCTTTCATGTTGTTGAGATCGCCACCGTACTGGTAACTCGTGATCCGTTGCCCCGGCACCGGGCGCCGGTCGGTCCCCATCGTCACCCGCCCGAAGATCCGCGTCGCAGGCCGCAATCGAAAATCGACGTTCACTTTCGACTTGCCTGGCAGCATCGCAAACCCCGTCGCGGGTTGGGCGGTCCACTTCTGATCCTGGACGATCATCAGGTACACCTGATTCGGCGAGACCTTGATCTCGTAACGACCGTCTGCACCGGTCGTCGTCGACTGACGGAAGCTGTCGAAAGAGTAACCTTCGCCGCTGACGTCGAGCTTGATTCCCGGCGCCGGGCGGCCGTCGGGGAATACCACCCTTCCGCTGATGGGGACCAGCTTGTGCAGCCGCATTGTCAGCGGGCCGACGGATTCTCCACGCTGGAACGTTCCGCGCTGATGGTCGTAGTCTTCGGCGTGCGGCCAGACTTGCAGCGATGCCGGTGACTGCCATTCCGGGAGCCAGTCGAACTTGGCTTCGCCGCTGTCATTCGTCACTTCCACCAGGTCTTCCACTCCCAGGTGATCTGGCTCACCCGCCTTCTGCACGTACCACACATAGGTCTCGGCCTGCCGGATCGGTGCCTCCGAGTCGGCGTCCAACAGCCGGACGGTCAATGGCCGCGCTCCGCTGAGGACCAGCGTGATCGGCAGCGACAGATCAGGTGCAACCTGCGGCTGTTTTTCGCGCTGTCGCTTGGGATCGTAGAAAGACTTGTAATCCAGTCCCGAACCGCGCTTCCACGCGTGGACCGAGTACCGCTCCCCATCCGCCGGTAGCGCAATGAGCGCCTCGCCTTGTACATTCGTCGTTGCGGAAAACGGGCAGTAGTAGTTGAGGCGGAACCTGACATTCGCGCCAGCCACTGGCTGCGCATCGCGGTCGATCACCCGGACGCGAGCCGTGACCGCCGGCTTCAGTGTGATTGCAACTTCAGGGGGTGATTTAGGGTCAATCTCCCAAGAGAGGTCCGCGATTCCCTGCTGCGCACCGTCAGCGCTGAATGCCACGACGCTGACTGCCTGCACGCGATTCTCAGGCAGAGTGACGCTGAAGCGAGCTTGAGCGTCAGTCACTGCAGCGGCCGTACCACGAAAATACCGCGCCTCAATGTTCACTCCCGTCGCGGGCCGCCCTTGCTCATCAACGACAGTGCCCGTCAGCGTTGTCATCGGAACCGACGGCTTGGCGGAATCGTCGGCCTTCGACTCGGAAACTGACGCGGATGATGCCTGCGGTGATTCGTTGGACGTCGCCGAGGCAGACTCCTTCGCCGCGACCTGCTCCTTCCGCTTCAGCACAATATCGCCCAGATCGATCGCTGCCTGCCCCGGCTTCACGTCCAGCTTCTGGAACATCTGCGGATCGGGATACACAAACCCCTCCGGCAGCCCGTTGAAATACAACTGCACGCCGCCGGAGGGGACGCGGAGGCTGTAACGGCCGTCGTCGCCGGTCATGTCGTCATCAAGACCGACGTCGTCGTTGGTATCCGTCAGTGCCGAGATCGCCGCCCCGCCGACTGGAGCACCCGCTTCGTCGATGGCGCGGCCGGTGATCAAGGCGGGCGCTTCCATTGTGAATGTCAGCGACTCTGTCTTGCCCGAGGCGATCGCCACTTGCTCCTGCGGCCGCACGACCCAGCGTTTTTCAGAATCATTGACGGTGACGTTGAACCGGCTGGCCGCCAGTCCGCGGAGCTGGAATTCGCCATTGCGGTCGGTCGTCGCGCGAGTGGTCGAACTGTAGGAGGCCCGATCGTCCCGGCGCGCGGAGACCTCCGCCCCTTGAACGGGAGTTCCCTCGGGAGAGACAACGCGACCTGAGAGCACTCCCTCCGGCACGATCAACAGGTCGATCGGATTGTCGAAGTTCGATGTCTGGAAATTAGACCACTGAGCTTCGCCGAAACCAGCACCGTGGCTCAGGATGGTCAACCGACCGCGGACCGGCACGTCGGCGAACTCAAACGAGCCGTCCACCGCCGGCCGACGCTCGAAAATCTCCGGCAGCGCCGTATTGAGGCCGGGGAAAAAGTCGTCGCGCGGCCAACTCTGATAGTCGAAGAAGCCGCCGTCACCCGTAATGACGTGCACGACCTGGACACGCACCGTCAGCTTGGTCGGGTCCGCCCCCTTCGGCATCGTGACTTTCCCCGCCAGGGTCCGCGACGGCCGCATCTCGATCCGTCCTTCGGGATTCCGGTCCGACGACCCCTTCCACTTCATTGACCGCCCCACGCCGACGAGCTTTCCCGGCACCCGCGCGTAATAGAATCGATCGAAGTTCCCGGCCTCATCTCGCACGATCGGCTTCACGCCGGCGACGTGCCCCTCGGCATCCGTCGTAAATGGCCCGCTCTGCACATACCGCCCCGGCAGCGGGCCGTCGTGTTGAAACACATACACCTCCGCCCCGGCGACCGGCTTGCCGTCGGCATCGACGCACACAACGGCTACATCGCCGGCGAATTCCCGCGCATTCGCCTGCGCGACATGCTCCGTCTCCACACCAGTCGTATTGGCGGCAGAAGCAGAGGTCGTCGGCGCATCAGCGCGCGACTCGATCAGCAAATCAGAGGCTTCCGCACTCTCCCCGGGCGCGGCCTGCACGGGCGCTGATGCCTCGCTCCATCCGAGCTGGAAAGTCTTCACCTCCAGCGGTGTGTTCTCGCGCGGTTGGATCAGCAGCCGATAGCAGCCCTCAACGTCAGTGGTCGTAGACGAGTTGCCGCCGGCGACCAGAATGTCAGCCAATGGGTCGCGCGTCCGGGAATTCAGCACGCGCCCGGTGACGATGATTGGCCATTGCAGTCGAACGTTGAGATTCGATGGCACGCTTCGATAACCGACGAGGGCCTTACCGAATTCCGGATGGTGAATCCGCAGCGTCATTTCCTCATCCGATCTGACCGGTCCACCGTCGACAGCTGTTCCACTCTTCCAGGGGTACAAATCAGCAATCCTGAAGAAACCATTCTCATCCGTCTTCGCCGAATGCGCGTTGGGCACGAACTCCTTGAACCCGGGGCCGTAGACTTCAGCGCCCCGTACCGGTTTGCCGTCCGGATCCAGAACTCTTCCGCTGAGGATCGCGGGCTTTGAAAGTGCGATGTTGTCCAACTCAATGGTGGACTTGCCGCTGATGGCCGGCGTAATAACGCGTGTGGCGAAGCCCGGTGCACCGACAATGAGCTGGCAATACCAGCGACCTTCTTCCTCCTGTGGAATGCCAGTGATTTCGAATCGGCCCAACCTGTCCGTTCGCGTTTCAGCGAGGAAATGTTCGGTCCATGTGAACGCCTCATAAACTCGCACTTCAGCGTTAGCCAGCGGTTTTCCGCTCGGATCGACGACAGTCCCTGTGTACGTCGTTGTTGCCTGTTGATCGACCGGCGGCTGCGACTGCGGCTCGACTTGTGCCGCTCCGTCGCCCTGCTGAGCCTGCCCAGTTTTGACCGCCGCCCGTAAATCCCTGAGCTTCCCGAGAATCTCCCCATTGTTCGCCGTCAGCGAGCCATGCGCCGCGACGTTCCCTTTCGCATCCACCAGCACGCAGTACGGGAACACGTCCGCCGGATAACCCGCGATCGTCCGCCCCGATCCGCTCGGCTGGGGTTTCGTCTCAACGAATGTGGGATACGGCAATCCGTACTTATCAACCGCCAGCTGCACATCGTCGACGGGCGTCCCGGACGGGTGCAGGCCGATCACCAGTGCGCCGCTGTTCGCCAATTCCTTGAGCCGCGGCAAGTCGCTCTTGCATGGCCCGCACCACGTCGCCCAGAAGTGCAGCAGGTACGGCTGCCCGCTGACATCCGGCCGCTTGCCGCCCACCCAGCCCTCCGCCGGCAGACTCAGCGCCGGCTGGCCCAGCAACTGCTGATAAGGCTTGCTCAACCTTTCGAACGCCGCCTGCCCATCCAACTGCTTCTGATACTCCTCGCCGACCAGCTTCAGAATCTCCGCCTCACTCCGATCGGCGCGGTACTTGTAATTGACCGCCACCGCATACCGCTGATCCTGGACCTGCTCCCCTTCCCGCGGCCGCAGGCCGTTGACCGTTTCAGTGAGATCGAAGTCCGTCAGCACGCGATCCACCACGTACCGCGCCACGACCCACGAAATATCACCAGTGTCCAGACGCCGGCTCGGCCCCTGCGCACGGTCCTCGAGGAACGGCCACCAGATCCCCGGCGCGATCTCACGATAGTCCCGGAACCGCACCACCACCGACGCCTTGCCGTATCTCTCAAACAGTCGCTCCTCGACCGCACTCCATTCCACGTTGATCGCCAGCCGCTGCGCGTGAGACAGCTTGGGATATTCGCCGTGGAACCAGTTGATGTATTCCGACTGCGAGTCAAACCCGTGTCCGGCCGCCGCGCGGACTGGCTGCGAGTTCCGGAACGCCTCCAGTTCTCCCGGCTGCTCCGCTCCAAAGTCCCCCAGCAGGTCCATGTCCGCAAATCCTCGGATCAACCCCGTCTTCTGGCTGATCCATAACCGCTCTCCGCGAGTGGGGGACTCGACAACGTCGCACAGTTCGCCGTCGAACTCTTCCGCACCGCGCGAACGGTAGCGCGCCTGTTCCGGCCGGATCGTCCCCTGGCTGAAGCTCTGATTCTGAAAGCCGTTGTCCCCCCACCAGAACTCGTGATGACTCGCCAGGAAATAATTCGGGGATCCGAACTGTTGCCGCCGCCACAACGTGTCCAGGTCGGACATGGCTACGTGCTGCGCCGGTTGCCCATCGCCTTGTCCGCGCTGCCACCCCTGCTCCCGCGTTCCCCAGTGGACGAACCGTAACGGCGGCGTTCCGTCGCTCCGCCACGTCGCGCGCTGATCCAGAAACGCTGACTCCGTATTCAAGGTGCCTGTGACGAACGCCTGTTCATCCCACGCGAAGACTTCGTCAAACCGGTAACGGTCCTTGTCCGGGACCGGCGCATCGAGCGCGCGGATCAGTGTCTCCTGTGCATTCGCCGTCGGATTCTGGACGACATACTCCGTCATGTTGAGCCCGTGGCCGCGCAGATAGAAGCGCGGCAGCTTGTCAATCGCCGCCGCTTGCGCGTGAGCACGGACCGCAAGTTCTTTCGAATGCGGGTCGGCGGCAGGGGCCGAAGTCTGCACAGCGTCTGGCTGCGAATCGCCCGAGGCTTCGCTGACGATGACTTCCAACAGCGACGCCGGGTCCGAATCGGCGGGTGCTGCTTCCGCCGCCGCAATCGGTTTCTGGCGCACGGCTCCCGACCCCCACATCACCGCAAAGACAATGACTGCCGCCACCAGCGCGATTCCGATCACGCCGCCCACGCCCAGTCGCGGCGTCGGCTCCAGTTGCGCCAGCCGCCGAATCCGCTCCAGCAGCGAGCCTCCCTTGGCGCCCAGTGCCAGCCTCGGCGCTGCGCCGCGGAGTTCCTCCAGCGCCAGCAGCGCGCGGCCATACTCTGCGCGATTACCGAGGGCGCGCGCCGCCAGCTCATCGCAGCAGTGCTCGCGCTCGCGCCGGACGACGGCCGACGCCCACCACAGCGCCGGGTGATAGAAGAACACTGTCTCCGACAGGTTCTGCAGCAGGTTGATCAGGTAATCATGCCGGCGGATGTGCGCCAGCTGTGCGCGAGGATTGCTTCGAGTTGCTGCGGCGAGAACCCGGTTGCGACGCACACCGGCAGCAGCACTACCGGCTGCAGCCAGCCGATGACCAGCGGCACGTCAACTCGCGATGACTGCAGCAACCGCACCGGTCCGCGCAGGCCGATTTCGCGCAGCCACGCGGGTGAGCAGCGCTTCGCGCGTTCGGGCGAAACGCCCGTCACATCGCGATGCAGCAGCCGGCGGACGACATACCAGCCGCGAGCCGATCGCGCGGCGAACGCGGACACCCCGGTGCACCAGATCACGACCAGCGTATTGAGCCACGGCGCGATTAGGACGCGCAGCGACTCGGTCCACGGCACCACCGGTTGGACTGCTGCAACCGGCACCGCCGCCGCCCGGAGTGCCATCTTCTCCAACCGGAACGCATCGCCGCCGCTGAGTCCAAACTCGACAGCTTGCTCGGGCTCGAACACCGGCGCTGTGTCGGTGTCAGCTGTTGCCGTCCTCTCCATCTCGGGCGCAACCTGCCCGACCACGTCCGGCGTCGGCAGCGCGAACCACGTCACAACCGGCGCAACCAGCATCGCGCACCAGCCGACCAGCGCCAGCACATAGCGCGTCCCGGCCGAGGCTCCGCGCAGCGCACGGAGTGCGATCGCCAGCACCAGCCCGATCGCGGCGAACTCCCACACGGAGTGCACCAGCAGCCAGCCGACCTGTTGCATCAGCGGTGAAGCGGAGGCGAGAGTCATGGGGGCGACATCCAGGATCGAGTTTCCGGGGTACAGCACGTTCGGCCGATGACAAATGACAAATGACGATTGACTAATGACAAATTCAACACGCATCGATTTGTCATTAGTCATTGGTCAATAGTCATTTGTCATTGAGCAGCAGTTCCTCCGTCCGCCTTCCGTTCCATTTGTTCCAGCAATCGTCGAATCTCCGCCAGCTCCGCCTTCGTCGCCGTCTCGGACGACAGGGCCTGCAGGACCAGATTGGAGGCGGAGCCTTCGTAAATCTTGTCGATGAGACTGCGGACCATTCGTCGTCCGGCCGTCTCGCGCGAGAGCACCGCCCGATAGACGTGCGGCTGGGCATTTTCGTTCCGTTTGAGCAGCCCTTTCTGCAGCATCACGGCCAGCATCTTGACCGTGGTCGAGTAACTGGTCCCTTTGTCGGCGTTGAGCTGAGCGTGGATGTCGCGGACCGGTGAAGGCCCGCGTTCCCAGAGGATGTTGAGGATCTGGAGTTCCACATCGGTGGGATGCTGGGGAGCAGGTCTGGGCATGAGGGAAAGGTCAATGGTCAATTGTGAATGGTCAATTGTCCAAATCGCAGGAAGAGACGCATGGCTGATCGCTGACGACTGACAGTTGACTGCTGCGATAGCGAAAGAATTCGCTACTCCGCCGGCCAGTGTAGCGAAAGAATTCGCTAACGCAAGCGCGAGGGGCGAAGAATTTTGCGAGTCAGGTTCAGCCGGGCTGCATCGCACGATTCGCCGCTGAGTCGGTGGCCGCGACGTGGGAGGCGGAAGGCGCCCACGTGGCCGCCCTTAAGGGAACTCGGCTCGGCGTTCTCGGTGGCGGCGATTTTCTCTGGGCCGGATAGGCGCACCGAACGACAGCAGACGTAAGTCAGATAGAAAGAAGATATGCCTTCTTTATTTCTGATCTGGTTTTGTCTTGGACGAGCCCTGACAGCGCGATGACCTGCTGTCTGGTGTTCGACGGATGTATGCGGGGTGGATGAATTCGCCAATGGCCCCGGTCGCGTATGCGCGGCGATGCAGGCGGGCATCACGCAGAAACTGTGGACGATGGAGCGGCTATACCATGAAGTGATGGCGTAGGCCGAACCGTTTCGCCCCCCGCCAGACCGGCGGGGTTTCTTGTTGCGCCCTACGGGTATGCCGCGCCCTCAGACCGTTGTGATGGCAACCTGTTTCTGAATCCGCCTGATAACCCCGGCCCACGGTGCGGGAGAATCGTTTCGCTAGGGGGTTCCTCGTTCTTGAAGAAATCCTCGACGCAACAGCCTGGCAGCGCGACTGACGCGATGGCGAGAAACAGCAATAGCATGGCCCTGCGCATAGCAGCCGTCCCTGTGGAGAAGATCGCAGCGGCCAAATAATGCCGAAGTCCCACAGTGACGCAACAGCAATTTTCTGATCCGACGCTGAACGCGCGTCGTATCGGTATAATCTGCCGAATGATTTTTCAAACTGTACCACTACCCCAAAACGCCTGGCCGGCCCTTACAGTTTACCGACGCTCAGCGGATGCGACACTACGGCGTGGCCTGCACCGATTTCGCGCCCGCTGGATAGGCGACTGGCGTTTCGCGGCGGCAAGACGAACCAGTTGCTCACGCAGGCGCTGGCGGAGGCGGTGCGTGCCAAGCGCGTGGCATGGTCGGCAGAATGTGGGGAGCTGATGGGAATCGACGGGCGGCAGTCGTCGCTCGCGGACGAGCTGTCTTCGCTGAACCTCACGCAGACGAATCGCGGGACGTACCGCATGGATCACGTCGCGCGGCCGGGCTAGCACGATGACCGCGCGTTCGTCCTGGGGGTGATCCTGTTGCACTTCGCCACCAACGGGACGGCGTACCGTGGATGGTTGTGGACGTGCCGCCGCGCGGATGGGAACCGCGTGGGATGCCGTGCGCGGCGTAGTCGGGAAGTTGCAGTAGGGTGGGCTGTGCCTTTTCACCGGTCGCGAAGTGCAGACAGACGTGGTGGGCACAGCCCACCCTACTTGGGGCTTCCTCGCCGCGCTGCAAATCCGAAAATCCGAATCGCCCATCGAGAATCCCCAATCTGCGCGCACATCGCCGGGCGTACTAATCTCAGCACGTCACAAGTCGCTGTTGGTCGGTCACTTCTCTTTCCTCGGTCCCTGAGGAGTCCAGCGATGTCTACGCCCGCACCTGCCTTCCCGCGCTCGCCTGGTTGTACAACCACAACCCGTTTTACTTCATCAGCGCGCTGCTGATGCTGTTTGCCGCGCAGCGCCTACGGGGAACTGCAGGTCGGCTTTATCAACACCTGGGCGATGATGGGGGTCCTGTCAGCGTACACGGTGCTGCTGGCTGTCATCGGCGTGCGTTGATTGTCCGGCGTGCCGCGTCTGGGAGGATGCCCGGGTCGATTCTGGTCACGATCCTGGCTGCTGTTCCCGGCGGTTTCGGTCAGTGCGGACGATCTGTTTGTCTCGATGGACTCGTCGCTGGCGGGGATCGGCCTCCTGGCCTTTGGCTATCTGTTCTGTGCGGTCGTCACGGAAGTTGTGCTGCACACGGCGAGGATCCAGTTGCCGCTGTTCTACCGCGTGCCGCTGCATTTAATGCTGGTGCTGTTCTATGTGGCGCCCTGGTGGTGTGCGCCCGATCTACATCCGCGATCGGTGGCGGACCTGGAATGGGCCATCTTCCAGTTTCCGCTGGCGGCGTCGCTGGTGCTGCTGATGCTCTGGCCGGCTGCCCGCCGCGGACCGGCGTACGTCGCGGACAACGGCACTCCCTGGGGCTGGCCGATGTTTCCGTGGTCGGTGTTTGCCATCATCGCCGTGGCGATTGCCTTGCGGACGTTCGCCCTGGCCATGACGTTCGGACCGGCCGGCCGCATCTGGGTTCCCAGCAGCGACCGGGGACTGCTGATCTCCTTCGACACGATGTGGGGCCCGTATTTTCTCGTGCCGCCGGCGTTTGCGATCTTCATCCTGCTCCTGGAAGGGAGCGTCGCGACGGGGAACCGGATGCTGCAGCAGCGGCTGATGTGGCTGGCGCCGATCGTGCTGCTGGCGCTGTCGATTCCCATGAGCGATGCGCCGGTGGCACGCGGCTTTCTCGACCGGTTCGTCGCAGCCTGCGGCTCGCCGGTGTTCCTGACGATCGGCCTCGCTGGAATGGCCAGCGCAAGGCGACGGCGTCGCTGCTCAGCGTGGTCGGGCCGGAAACGATCGGCGTGCACTCACTGGACGCGCCGTTGCTGCGGCCGCTGTTCGCGGTGAAGCGCGGTGCTGCTGTTCGGGCCGCTGCGGCGGCGGTCGTCGCAGCTCAGCGTGCTGGCGTGCCTGGTGTTGTGCCTGGCGACGTGGCTGGGCGCTGTCGGAGTCGGTGCTGCTGCCATGGCGGAATTCGATCAGCCTGGCATCTGCTGGGTGCGGCCGTGATTGCCATCGGGCTGGAATGAAAGACGAGTTCGAGTGCGACGCGCTCCGCTGGGTGGGGGCGGGGCTGTTGCCCGCCGCCGCCTTCGCGATGCTCACGACCGACGCGCCGCAGGCGTTGCAGATTGCGTACGTGGGGACCGTGATGCTCACGTGCTACACGATCGCCATCCGCTGGCGCGTGCGGCCGTACTTGTACGCGTTCCTCGGCCTGCTCACGCTGACGGGATACACGACCGCGGTGGTGGCGTACCGCCAGGCGATCGCGCTGTTCGGCAAGGCGGCGACGGCGTCGTTCGTCTGGAGTGTGGCCGCCCTGCTGATCGCGTTCCTGATCAGCGCTCACAAGGCATCGTGGCTGCCGCCGCGACTGCTCCCGCGCTGGCGCAACGGCGGAAACGGCAATGAGCCGTCGCCGGCCGCGTCAGCGGAGGCATCGGAACCGACATCGTGAGAACGCCGTCGGGGTCGCATGGACGGGCTCTTCATGAGCCAATCCAGAAAAATTGAGGGACATGCGCAAGAAAGTTCGGTTGCCGGAATTCGTCTCTGGTCGATAGTCTGGTCTGGTACGGTTGAGGGCTGAGGGCCAAGAGACAAGACCCGGCGCGCCGGGATTGGCTCTCCGCCCTGGCCCCCATTTGAACCGACGCCCAGCGACTGCACGCATGTCCCATAAATCCCTGTTCGAAGTCGCCAAGCAGCGCCCGTCCTTCATGGAGGTGCTGCATCTCCTGCCCCCCTATACGGTCGACGACGTCGTCAACGCGTACCAGGCGCAGAAGGGACAGTTGTCGTCGCAAGCGGAATCAGACGAACCCGCGGCGCAGCAACTGCAGTCGGCGTATGAGCGGGCGCTGGACCATGCGCGGTTTCAGGAATCGCGGCGGGTCTGGCTGGGTGGCCGGATGGACGTGTTCCAGCGGCGGCAGGAGCTGATTGCAGAGATCGAGTCCCTCGGCGGCTCGGTCGTGTTGCAGCCCAATGACGCCTACGTGTACGAGTACGGTGAGGACTTTGCGGAAGTTCTGCGCAAGCTGGTGGCGGTGCATCTGAGCGGGGCGGGCATTGGCAACGCATCGCTGGCATGGCTCGGCCTGGACAACCCGGCACTGAGCGAAATCCGACTGCTGGACTTGAGCGATTCAAAGGTGACGGCCGCGGGGCTGGCGTCGATCTCAGCGCTGACCGGACTGCGGTGTCTCGACCTGCGGAACTCGGCGGTGGGGACGGACGTGGTCGATCTGCTGATCGAGTTGCGGTCGCTGGAGTGGGTGCATCTGGGGGGCACAAACGTCGGCACGCTGGCACGCAGCCGGCTAAAACGGAAGTCGTTGCGGCTCACGGTCGCGACGCAGATGGACGAACCGGCGCCGCCCGCGGACGGGCCGGAGTACGAGCACATGCGGCTGCAGCGGCGGCTGTCCGACCTCGGAATGCTGCCGTGAGCGCGGCCGGCGATCCGTATCCGCCCGACACGCTGGGGATGTCGGCGGAGGAGATGCGGCGGCTGGGACACGCGGTGGTCGATCTGGTCGTGGATCGACACATTCAGCGGCACGCGGAGCAGGTTGTCCGGGGCGGCAGTCCGGCCGAGTTGCTGCGGGAACTCGGCGGACCGGTCCCGACGGACCCCGGCGATCCCGACGCCGCGATCCGGCGGCTGATCGAGTCGGCACTGCTCAGGCAGCAGCACGGGGACCATCCGCGGTACTTCGCGCGTGTTCCGGGTCCGTCGTCATTCGCGGCCGTACTGGGAGACTGGCTGGCCACCGGGTTCAACACGATCGCCGCTTCGTGGGCCGGCGGGGCGGGGCCGTCGGCGGTCGAGCTGATCGTCGTGGACTGGCTGCGGCGACTGCTCGGCATGCCCGCAGGAACGGAGGGGGTGCTGGTCAGCGGCGGCTCGCTGGCGAACCTGACGGCGATCGCCGCGGCGCGGGCTGTTCAAGGTGCGGGCGTCGCGTACCTGACGGACCAGGCGCATGCGTGCATCTTGCGCGGGCTGCGGACGCTGGGTTTTGGCGACGAGGCCATTCGCGTGCTGCCAAGCGACGATGCGTTTCGGATGGACCTGGACCAGTTGCGACAGGCCATCGCAGCGGACCGCGCGCAGGGGCAACGTCCGATGCTGGTCACGGCCAGTGCGGGGACGACCAACACAGGCGCCGTCGATCCACTTCAGGAATTGGCGGACTACTGCGAGCGAGAGGGGCTCTGGCTGCACGTCGATGGCGCCTACGGTGCGCCGGCGGCGCTCACAGAGCAGGGACGGCGACTGCTCGCCGGGATGGAGCGCGCGGATTCGCTCGTCGTCGATCCGCACAAGTGGTTGTTTCAGCCGTACGACCTGGGGTGCGTTCTGGTCCGCCGTCCGGGCGCGCTGGAGCGGGCGTTCACCATGAACCCGGAGTA
>JAXMBS010000083.1:0-22177 GCA_046349775.1 Planctomycetaceae bacterium
CCGCCGGCACCCGCTTCGCCGTCTGGGCCCCCAACGCCACCGAAGTCTGCGTCATCTCCGATCGCACTGCCTGGCGGCACGGCCGCTTCTATCTCAATTCCAGCGACACCGGCATCTGGTCCGGCTTCATGCCGCAAATGGGAGCCGGCGAGACGTACAAATTCAGCCTCCGCACCCGCTGGGGATCGATCATCGAAAAGGCCGACCCGTACGCCTTTGCGGCCGAGCATCCTCCCAAGACGGCGTCGATCGTCCACAACCTGTACGGCTACCAGTGGAGCGACGACGACTGGCTTCATCGTCGCCGCACCACCAACTGGTTCTCCGAGCCGGTCTCGATTTACGAAGTCCACCTCGGTTCCTGGCGACGCCCGCAGGACGGCCGGCGCTATCTCAGCTACCGCGAGCTGGCCCACCAACTCGTCGAATACGTTGCCGAGATGGGTTACACGCACATTCAGCTGATGCCCATCACGGAGTATCCGTTCGACGGATCCTGGGGCTACCAGGCGACCGGTTACTTCGCGCCCACCAGCCGCTACGGCTCGCCCGACGACTTCCGCTACTTCGTGGACCAGTGCCATCAGCATGGCATCGGTGTCCTCATCGATTGGGTCCCCGCGCATTTTCCCACCGACGCCCACGCTCTCGGTCGGTTCGACGGCACGGCGCTCTTCGAGCACGAGGACACCCGCAAAGGCTTTCACCCCGACTGGAACACGTACATCTACAACTACGGACGCAACGAAGTCCGCAGCTTTCTGCTTTCAAGCGCCCGGTTCTGGTGCGAGCAGTACCACGTCGACGGTCTCCGCGTCGATGCGGTCGCCTCGATGCTGTATCTCGACTATTCCCGCAAGCACGGCGAATGGCTGCCCAACCAGTTCGGCGGCCGCGAGAACATTGAAGCGATCAACTTCCTCCGCGACCTCAATACCACTCTCCACGGCGAATTCCCCGGCGTCCTGATGGTGGCCGAAGAATCCACCGCCTGGGGAGGCGTCTCGCGCCCCGCGTACGACGGCGGACTCGGCTTCACCATGAAGTGGGACATGGGCTGGATGAACGACTCGCTCCGCTACATGCGGCGCGAGCCCATCCACCGCCGGCATCATCAGAACGAACTCTCGTTCCGGATGATCTACGCCTTCCACGAGAACTTCGTCCTGCCGCTGTCGCACGACGAGGTCGTCCACGGCAAGCGGTCGCTGCTGTCCCAGATGCCGGGCGACTACTGGCAGCGGTTTGCGAACCTGCGCTTGCTATACGGTTATCAGTACACCACTCCGGGCAAGCCGCTCCTGTTCATGGGAGGCGAATTCGGCCAGTGGACCGAATGGAACCACGACTCCGAAATCGACTGGGCGCTAATCAACTTCGACAAGCATGACGGCCTCCGGCGCTTTATTGGCGACCTCAACGCCGCCTATCGCCGCGAGCCGGCACTGCACGAACTCGACTTCGACCCCGCCGGGTTCTCCTGGATTCACGCCGACGACGCCCACAACAGTTGTTTCGCGTTCTGCCGGCACTCGAAGCGGCACCGCGAGTCGGTCGTCGTCCTGCTCAACATGACCCCGGTGCCGCGGCCCGGCTATCGCGTCGGCGTCCCGGCTCCCGGCTTCTACCGCGAGATCGTCAACAGCGACGCGAAAATTTACGGCGGTTCGGATCTCGGCAACGCCGGTGGCATTCAGAGCGAATCCATCCCCTTCCACGGCCGCCCACACAGCATCGTCGTTACGCTCCCCCCGCTGGCGCTGCTGATCCTCAAGCCGTAGCCCAATTCCGAGGCGGGGCCCTCTCGGGAGGGGGACTCTCCGAGCGGGCACTATCCGGGAGGGCGAGGCTCCTGCCGAGCCGCGCGGCGCACATGATTCGTAAGACGCTTCGCGCCAACGGAGCGATCGACGGCCGCCAGCATCAGCCGCCGAACACGAATCCACCTGTGCTACGCATCCAGCGCCTGCATCCGTCGCATCTCCACGGCCGCGTAGCGCTGCCGCAGCACGGCGAAGCCGATGGTCCCGAACATGCCGCACATTCCGCCGCCGAACAGCAGCGGATAGTACACGGCGTACGGTTGGCCGATCGCCAACGCGACAATGCCCGCCGGGACGAGAACGCACGCGATCGCGACCACAGCGGCCAGGATTGTGATGACCAGCGGCCGGCCGATTCCCATTCCGGCGAGGACCCCGACAATTGCACCGAGCAACCCGATCAGACTGCCGCCGATCCCCCCGACCAGTCCGGCCGAACGATCCGACCACCACGCCTTCGGTCCAATCGCTGCCGTGACGCTCGCGGCCTTCTCCACCGCGCCATCGCCACGCACGTTTTCGCCGGTGTTCGGCGTCGCCGCAGCCACAATCTTGGCTCCGTCGGTCAAGGTGAGATCGCTGAGCGTGACTTCACCCGCTCCCGGCAGAAACAGATTGACGATCAGCTTATTGGGCTTCGGGGCTTTGGGGTCGGGCGACAACTGGAACGGCAGCGAGATCTCGCGCCAGTCTGCATCGCCCTTGATGGATTGCATCGGCCCGGCGTCAGCGAGCGTGCGCGAAAAGTAGTGCGCACCGTCCGCAAAGATGACCCACATTTCCAGAGACCCCGTCTCGGCCACCCCCTTGTGCCGAACCCAGCCGTTCAGCGCGAACGTCTGCATCGTGATCGGCGGATCCTCGATCGTTGCCAGCCGAATCACCGGACTGGAGATGACAGTCTCCCCCGGCTTGGCCGGGCTGACCACCTTGACGGCATGCGCTGCGGTAAACGGTCGCTGATCCGTGAGTTCGATCGCCTCGCCGTTCTTGATCAACCCGTCCGATCCGCGCGCTTTCCAGTCGATCGCCAGCGGACCGGACTCAGCAGTGATCGCTGCGGCCATGTTGTCCCCTTCCCCCAGAGTAAGGTCGCTCAGCGTGACTTCACCGGCGCCCGGCAGCGCCACACTCAGGATCAGTTTGTTCGGTTTCGCCGCCTTCGGATCGTCCGACAATTGAAACGGGACCGACAGCTTACGCCACTCGGCATCCCCGCTGAGCGACTCCAACGGCCCGGTCACCTCCAGCGTGCGCGAGAAGTACTGCGAACCATCCGCGAAGAGTGTCCACATCTCGACGTAGCCGGTGCCTTCCACCCCCTTGCAATGGATCCACCCGTTGAGGGCGAAGTGCTGCTTCGTGATCGGCGGGTTCTTGATCGACGTTAAATAGATGACGGGATGCGCGCCTGCGTGACGGGCGTTGCCACCTGGCTCGCGACCTTGAGCGCATGCGCCGCCGTGAACGGCCGCTCCTCCGTGAGGTCGATCGCTTCACCGTTCCGCACCAGCCCTTTGGCGGCGCGATCCTTCCAGTCCACCGTCAGCGCGGCCGGCGGCCGATCGGCGGCTCGCACGGCTGAACACAGCAGCACACAGAGCGCACCAACAAACGAAAGGCGGAGCGACGGAGTGTTCATGGCAGTTCCTCGGAAAGAGCCTGGATCTCCTGACGATGCAGTTCCAGGAGGCGTTTCATGGTTTCGAGATCGACACGACCGTCGGCATACAGCGCGCGCACCTGCCGCTCGAACTCGCTGGTGATCCGTTCGGACTCGAACACCTGAATCTTGGCAATCAGCCGGTCGAGCCGCAGCCGCACCGTCGGATACGTGATCCGGTACTCGGCCGCGATCGCCTTCAGCGAACCGGAAGCCAGGATGAACCGCTTGATGAAGTTCACATCTTCATCAGGCAGGCGGTCGATCCAGCGCTCCGGCCGAACCGCCTCACCGCGCGGTGATTTCATCGAAGACGAACCGACGTCGATCGACATATTTCTGTGGCTGCGGCACTTTGTTTTTGTTTAACCAGAAGACACGATAACACAAATAAAACTAAAGTCAACTTTCATTTTATTGATTTTCGAACACGCAGTGACACGAATTGGATTTGTCGTAAGTCGCCAAGGCACTTCAAGATGCCCAAGGGTGTAGTCGCCGATTCGTGGTGGTGCGGATGTTCGGCGATCAGTCATAGGCCCGGCGTTCACGCCGGGTCGTTGGTCCCGAGACGGACGCACCTGAGCCCGGTTCACCGGGCTTCGTGATGCGTTGGCTTTAGCCCCCGATGGCGAGAAGCCTCGTGAACGAGGCTCAAGTCGCTTGCGTGCCGTGCGGCAACCCGGCGTGAACGCCGGGCCTAAAAGGATCCGGTTACTGAACGTTTGTGAGACCACGAACGAGCGACCACACCCGATGCCAACTAGCCCGCACTTCACGCCCGCGGCTCGCTCGATGCCGGCACTTTGACGTCCCCGGCAGCCCCTGCATCGTTCTGCGTTTTCGGGGAAGCCGTGGCCTCCCCTTCCCCGGCTGCGGCGGACGAATCCGCAGCATCAATGACGGGAGCTGTTGCAGACGCAGACGGTGCCGGCCCTTCCAGTTCTTCCCGGATCCGTGCGCGTTCCCGATCGATCTGCTCCGGCGTCGCGCCCAGTTCACGCAGAATCGCTTCGGTCATCGCCAGTGCGACTTCCCCTTCACCCGTGAATACAGCGTCAGCCCCCACTTTCTGCAGTTCCGACTGCTCGAGCAGGTAGTTCGCGCGCGCGAGCACCCGGATGTCCGGGTTCAGCGAACGCGCGCGGCGAATCACTTCTTCGCTGTCGCGCGTCCCGGAAGAACTGAGAATCAGACTCCCCGCCCTCGCCACGCCCGCCTGCTGCAGCGTCTCCAGATGCTGCGCATCGCCATAGATCGCCGGGATTCCCTGCGAGCGCAGTCGCTTCACCGTGCTCAGGTTCAATTCCACGACGGTCGGCTGAATTTGGTTCTGCTTCAGCAACCGCGTGACGGTCTGGCCCACAGGGCCGTACCCGATGATCACAGCATGATGCTGCAGCTCGCGCGCATCAGACGGTCCGGCAATCGAGTTATCGTCCTGAAGAACACGTGCCTGCAGCCGTGCCCAGAGCTTCGGTCGCCGCTCCGCCCACGCATCGACGCGGTCAATCAGTCGGTAATACAGCGGATTGAGCGAAATCGACAGGATCGCCGCCGCGATCAGCACATTGTTGGCGACAATCGGCAGGATGTGGAGGTCCTGTCCCAGCCGCGCGAGGATGAACGAGAATTCTCCGATCTGCGCCAGCGCAACGCCCACGGAAACCGCCACTCGGAATGGCAGCCCGCGCTGCAGCACGATCGTCACCGCCGCCAGCGGCTTGCCGATCAGAACAATCGCCGCCGTGGTCGTGGTGATCCACGGGTGCTCAATCAGCACCTGCGGATCAAACAGCATTCCGACTGACACGAAGAACAGCACGGCGAACGCATCCCGCATCGGCAAGGCCTCGGTCGCGGCACGCAAGCTGAAGTCCGATCGACCCACGACCATCCCGGCGAGAAACGCCCCGAGCGCCATCGAGACACCGAACAGCTTGGCCGAACCGACGGCAATCCCCAGTGCCACCACCAGCGTCGTCAGCGTGAACAGCTCGCGCGAGCGCGTGTTCGCAATGTGATTCAGCAGCCACGGAATGACCCGCCCGCCGATGACAAACGTCGCCGCCACCAGCACCGCGATCTTGAACAACGCAAACACGATCGCCAGCGGGACCGACTGCCCGGCAGCCGCCGTCGCATCGGCCGCAGCATCAACTTCCACATTGGCAGCGTCTCCACCAAACAGCGCCGGCAGCAGCACCAGCACCACCACTGTGAACAGGTCTTCAACTACCAGCCAGCCGACGGCGATGTGCCCCGTCGGCGTGTGCAGGTCGTGGTGGTCACTCAGCACACGCACCAGCACGACCGTGCTGGCCACGGAAATCGCCAGTCCGTACACGAACCCGGCGCTCCACGTCCAGCCGAACAGCTTCGCCGACAGCATTCCGAGCAGCGTGGCAACCAGGATCTGGCCGAGCGCCCCCGGTACGGCGACCTTCCGCACAGCCAGCAACTCTTTCAGGTGGAACTGCAGCCCCACGCCGAACATCAGCAGGATCACGCCCACTTCGGCGAGCTGTTCCGCCAGATGCAGATCGGCGACAAATCCGGGCGTGTGCTTGCCCACCACGAGCCCTGCCAGCAGGTAGCCGACAATGGGAGACAATCCGATCCGGTGGGTGATGTAACCCAGAACCAGCGCGGCAGCCAGACCACCCGTGAGCGTCAGTAACAGATCCAGATTGTGCATCCGTCGAATGTAACGGTCGCTGGTGAATGTCGAAATCCGAATGCCGAGATTCGAACATGAAATCTTGATTTGCGAACGCGCGCTGATGCTGCGGATCGAAAACATCGACGCAGGAGCACTATACTCGGCTCGCGGTCTCACAATCTGACCGACCACCGACAACTGATCACCGACAACCCCGATGCTCACTGACCATCCCTCCGGCAATTACCGCTTCCTCCCCGGAATCGCTCCGTACTCGTGTGGCGTCGTCGCCAGCCCCGGTTACGAAGTCGTCCACGTGACGCTGTCGCAGCCGGCGCCGTACCGGGATGGCTTCCAGTGCATCGACCGGTTCCTGAAAGAACAGAACCGACCACGTGCGTCGCTGTGCGCGATCGCGCTGCGGTCTCCCAAGCCGTTCACGTTCGCGGGATTCGCGGAGTACAACGCGGACTACGCAGCGATCCTCAAGGAGTGGGGCGTTTTCGTCGCCGGCGTCAATCCGGTCGCCCGCACCAACGTGGCGCCGGTCGTCCGGCCGCCGGCAACTCCGTCGCTGCACAGCTTTGCATTCACCCGTCCGTGTGCAAACGCGACGGAGCCGACGTTTGTGGTCGCTGGTGCGGGAGAACTGCCGGACGGGTTCCTGCAGCGTGACAAGATCGTCGCACTCGGCGACACATCGCCGGCGGGAATCTCCACGAAGGCCCGGTTTGTCATGGACCTGATGGAATCCCGGCTGTTCGGCCTCGGCGCGAAATGGAGCGATGTCAGCACGATCGACGTCTACACCGCGCACCCGCTGGCGCGGCTGTTGCCGGAGATCATTCTCGGCCGTGCCCACGCGCCGGGCGTCAACACGGTCTCCTGGTGCTACAGCCGCCCGCCGATCGAGGAGATCGAGTTTGAGATGGATCTCCGCGGCGTGCGGACGGAATTGCGGATGGATCCCTGACATGTTGGTCCATCGTCCATTGTTCATGGTCCATTAGCGCATTGATGGACACCGACCACTGGATCACCGCCGTCCTCGCGCTCCGTAATGCGCGCCGGGTGCTCATATTCACCGGCGCCGGCGTCTCGGCAGAAAGCGGAATCCCGACGTTTCGGGATGCAGGCGGGTTCTGGACGCGGTTCCCGCCGGAAAAGTTTGCGACGTGGGACGGACTGTTGCGTACGGCGCTGACCCATCCGCGACTGCTGGCGGAATTCGTGCTTAATGTCGTCGAACCGGTCGCGCAGGCACAATTTAACGCGGCGCATGCGGCGATCTCGCAAATTGGCCGGCATCTGCCGACGACAGTCGTCACGCAGAACATCGACGGCCTGCACCAGGCGGCCGGATCGCCGGACGTGCTGGAGATCCACGGTTCGCTGCTGGAAGTCATCGACGTGGGGTCTGGCGAAATCGTGCATCGTTTCCAGCGTGAGGAACTGACCGCCATGGCCACATCGCTGCGCCGTTACGTGGCGGGCGAACAGTCGCTGCTGTCACTGTTGATACAGTTGCGTCGGCAGTATCCGCTCGACTGGCGAGGCCGGCACCGTCCCAACCTCGTTCTGTTTGGAGACGCTCTTGCGGAGCCGGCCTGGTCGCGTGCCTGCACCGCTGTCGATGATTGCGACGTGCTGGTTTCCGTCGGCACATCCGGAGCGGTGTATCCGGCCGCGATGCTGCCAGGTCGGGCTGCCCACCACGGCGCGACTCTGATCTCAATCGACCCGCAACCCGTGGCAGGCTGCTGGCTCCAGGGGGCCGCCGGCGAAGTGCTGCCGACGCTCGTTCTTGACGCGTTCGGGCACTGAGCGCCCGACTGTTCCGCCCCCGCTGACTGCGTCATACTGCCGGTGACCTCAACGACACAGGAGATCCCACGTGCGGTACGTAACATGCCTCGTGGTCGGCCTCGCTTGTATTCCGCTGTCCGCCGCCGACACCCCTGACCTCGACCCGGCCTTCTTTCACGACGGCGAGCTCGCTGGCTCGCTGCGCTCCGCCGATCCGCTGCCGCTGTACGACGTCAATCCGCAACATCTCTGGAACCGGCTCCACGCCGCGATCTCGATTCGCGAGAGTTTCCTCCCGTCCAAGCGCGGCGGCACGCCGATCAGGCGCATCGAAGGTGGCGACCGTATCGAATTCCTCTCTTGGCCTGGCACGACCTACTGGGACGAGCCGGAATCCGTCGCCCGCATCGACGCTCTGCTGGACGAATTCCGCGATCAGCATGGTGAGCAGCTCGTCACCGACCCCCTCAAGCATGTCATCCTGCAGCACGACCTCTGGGCCGTTTTCGATTCCTACATGAAGCGCAACATCGAGCGCCGCGGCGATCTCGAAGCCCGGCGGCGACGCACCGAGCTTTGCCGCCGGCTGGCGCACGTGATTCAATTGCTGGCGCTGCCGGCCGACACGCTCGCTCGACTGCCCGACAACTATGCGATTGCACTCCAGTCCGGCCACTTCGACGCCACGCACGGCAATGATCCCGCACGCAACTACCTCCCGCCGCACCTGCTCACCGATTGCCAGGAATGGCCCGAGCTTGATTTCCACCAGCCGCAGCGGCCACGGAGGACATTGAGCGGCGATTCGTCTTTCTGCATGCTGGCATTCCGCGGTCGGTCCTACTTCCGCGTGTTCTACCGGTTCCCGGACGGCCGCACGCAGCTGGAAGCCTACCTGAAGGATCTCGATGAGCACTGGGTGGACTGGAAGTTCTCCGCCCTCAATGGATACATGCGGCTCAAGCCCGACACGCCGCAGATTCCGGCCGGCACCGAAGTGTCGCTGGTCCAGTTCCTGATCGCGGCTCGACCCGGACCTGAACCCGGTTTCACCCGCTCGTCGAAACCGTCCGCCTCGTCGTCTACAAAGCGTCGGCGGCGAGAACGATCCCACGACGAACACCCGCTACGGCGTCAACGTCTCCAAGTACTCGCTGAAACGGCGGCTCGCCTTCGACGGACTGAAGTACGGCGGACTGGAACGCGAGCCGGACGACCTGCCGGTCTACCGCATCTGTTCGAGAGCGAGCAGGCCGTCGACTGGGGCCCGCGCGGCCGGTACTTCGAGCTGGCCAACGATTGCAAGCTCTGTCACGCCGCCAGCGGACTGACCGGCGTCCACACAATCCCGTCACTTGTGAACTCCGGCAGCTCCGACTCCGCCAGCTCAGCCCGGCATCGTCCACACCGTACCGGCCGACGCCCCCAGCCCACACCCGGCGCGCACGGTCAAGTGGAAACGGAGCGATGAGGCCTATCGCCGGCTGCTCGAGTTTCTGGAGTGAGCGGGACAGAAGAGCCGCAGATCATGCAGATTCCAACGCCTGCCTGCTCCCTGTGAACCACGGATAAATTGCCGGTACGACCAGCGACGTCAACAGCGTCGACATTGACGAGCCCGCCGATCACGACGCTTGCCAGCGGCCGCTGTAACTCCGCCCCGTCGCCGGTGGACAGCGCCATCGGCAGGAACCCCGGCTGGCGACGAGCGCCGTCATCAGCACCGGCCGCAGTCGCGACATGGCGGTGTGTTGCGAGACCGCGTGCTGCAGCGCCGGTCGCGCGATTATGCTCGGCCGCGCTGACCCACACGAGACCGTTCAGTACCGCCACGCCGAACAGGGCGATAAAGCCGACGCCGGCGGAAATGCTGAACGGCATCCCCCGCAGCGCCAGTGCAAAGATGCCCCCGGAAGCTGCCATCGGCACCGCCAGGTAGATTAGCGCCGCCAGCTTCCCCGACTGGAAGGTCGTGTGTAGCAGCAGGAAGATGACCAGCAGCACGATCGGCGTGATGATCAGCAGCCGCCGACTGGCCGACTGCAGGTTCTCGAAATCGCCTCCCC
The DNA here is from genome assembly GCA_046349775.1 of Planctomycetaceae bacterium. Classification (GTDB taxonomy): domain Bacteria; phylum Planctomycetota; class Planctomycetia; order Planctomycetales; family Planctomycetaceae; genus JAEUIG01. The sequence goes on from JAXMBS010000083.1 coordinate 10,021, forward strand.
AGTGGATTTCGTACCCCGGCGGCAGCGGCACCTGCTGCGCAATGGCCGCCTGCGCGTCGCTGACAAATGACGCCACGTCGCGGTCGCGGACGTTCGCCGAGATATAGGTGCGGCGGCGATTGGCTTCATGCTCGACGTTCGGCGGCGTCTCCTCAAGCCGCAGGTCCGCCAGATCGCCCAGTGGCACGGCCTTCCCCCCCGCTTCCGCGACCGGCAACTGCTCGATCCGCGCAATCTCCTGCCGCCAGTCCAGGGGGATACGGACCATGATCGGGAACCGGATCCGCCCTTCAAACACGGTGCCGACGCGATAGCCCCCCAGCGCTTCGACGACGTCCAGCACCTGCCGCGCGGTGATCCCGTAACGGGCCAGCGCATCACGTCGCGGCACGACGGTCAGCGTCGACAGGTTGGCCTGGTAGTCTGCTTTGACGTCCGCCGCACCGGGAATCTCGCGCAGCACGCGTTCAATCGCCTTCGACTTTTCTGCCAGCGTCGCCAAGTCATCGCCATACAGCAACACGGCGACATCGGCCTTGACGCCGGCCACCAGTTCATCGACGCGCATTTCGATGGGCTGGGTGAATCCGAACGCGACGCCCGGCACTTCCGCGTTCAGCGATTCGGACATTTCGTTGATGAGCTGATTGCGGGTCTTCGCGACCGGCCAATGATGATGATCGTGCAGGATGACCCACACATCGGTCTGATGCACTCCCATCACGTCATTGGCGATCTCCGGCCGGCCGGTCTTGCAGAACACCGTCTTGACCTCGGGAAACTTCCGCAGTTCATTCTCGATCCGTGTCGACATGTCGAGCGCGCCTTCCAGTGACGCGCTCGGCAGTCGCACCGCCTCGACCAGCAGATCCCCCTCCTCGAGCCGCGGCATGAACTCGGCCCCGAGCTGATACGCCACCGGCAGGCTGATCGCAAACACCCCCACGGCAATCGCGACGGTCAGCACCGGGTGAGCGATCGTCCGCATCACGAGCGGCTCGTAAATCCGCTTGATGAGCCGGATCAGCAGCACATCTTTGGCAGAGGGCTTGCGCGGCAGTGCCAGCGAAGCGGCCGCCGGCATGAACGTCATCGACAGGATCAGCGACCCCAGCAGCGCGCACAGCACGGTCAGCGCCATCGGCCGGAAGAGTTTGCCTTCGGTCCCCTGGAGCATCAGGATCGGCAAGTACACCACGGCGATGATCAGTTCGCCGAACATCGTCGGCTTGCGGACTTCGATTGCGGCGTTCCGGATGATTTCCGCCCGATCCTCTCCCGGCTTTGCGTGCGACAGCCGATGAATGCAGTTCTCCACCATGATCACCGACGAGTCGACGATCAGGCCGAAATCGATGGCCCCCAGGCTCATCAGGCTGGCGGTAATCCCCAACCCCTGCATCAGCGTCGTCGCGAACAGCATCGACAGCGGGATCGCCATCGCCGTGATGATGCCGGCCCGCAGGCTTCCCAGCATGATCAACAACACGACGACGACCAGCGCGCCCCCTTCCAGCAGGTTCCGCAGCACGGTGTGCAGCGTGCGGGTGATGAGGGCCGAGCGGTCGTAGATCTGCTCGATTTTGACGCCGGTCGGCAGCGTCGGCTCGATTTCCGTCAGACGCTCTTTGACGCGGGCCACCACGTCGCGCGAGTTTTCTCCGATGAGCATCATCACCATTCCGGTGACCGCTTCGCCCCGACCGTCGCGGGTGACGCCCCCCTGTCGTGTCAGGGGCGCCACGGTGACTTCCGCGACATCCCGCACGAGCACCGGCGTACCGGCTCCCTCCCTCCTCAGCACGATCTCCTCGATCCCCCGCGGATCAGTGACGATCGCCTGCCCGCGAATCAGCCGCTGCTCATCGTGATGGACGATGTAACCGCCGCCGGCAGATGCGTTGTTCCGCTCGATGCCGCTGAACACTTCCTCCAGCGTCAGTTCAGGCTGGCCAGACGGTCCGGGTTCGGACGCACTTCGTACGACTGGTAGTACCCGCCATGAGTGTTGATTTCCGTCACGCCGCGCACAGACGCAGCCGTGGTGCGATGTCCCACTCCAGAATCGTCCTGAGCACCGCATCGGCGTGTAACCGGCGCGCGCACCTCGAACTGCAGAATCTCTCCCAGCGCCCCGTCGTCAGCGGGCCCATTTCGGGCGTGCCGTAGCCGGGCGGAATCAGGGCCGCAACGGACGGCAAACGTTCGGCCACAACCTGCCGCGGCCCCGGTAGATGTCCGTCCCTTCGACGAACACGATCGTCACCACGGAAATCCCGAACTTCGACACACTGCGGATCTGCTCGACCCGCGGCAGACCGTTCATCGGGATTCCACCGGATACGTGATGTACCGCTCGACTTCCACCGGCGACAACCCGAACCGGCTGGTGATCACCGTCACCTGCACGTTCGTCATATCGGGAATCGCGTCGATAGGCAGTTCGACGGCAGCAGATGCCGGCGACCGCCATTAACGCAGTCAGCGCCAGGACCAGGAACCGGTTTTCCAGGCAGACTTCAATCAGACGCGACAACATGGCGGGTGGATTCGAGGGTTACGGTGTTGCGACATTCTGGCTAATGGTCAAGGGCGTTCGTCATCGTCTGTCAGTTGTTTGCCCCTTGCATTCGACATTTCTGCATTCGGCCATTTCTCCTCACTCCTCCTCACCCACGAGTAGCAGCTCCGACTTCAGGGCAAACGCCCCGTGCGTGACGATCGCCGCTCCCTCCTTCAGTCCGCTGGTGATCTCGGTCCAATCGTCGATCGTTTCCCCGGTCTGCACGTTGACCCGCCGAAAATGGTCCCCAGGTTCGGGACTGAATACGAACGGTTGCCCGTCATGTTCCACAACCGCCGCGGCCGGAACCGCCAGAGCATCTCGCGCCGGCCCCAGCGGCACCTCAATCCGTACGAATTGTCCCGGCCGCAACAGGCCGTCGGCATTGTCGATCGTCGCGACGAGCGGCACCGAGTTTGTCCGGGGATCGACTTCCCGGCCGATGTAGTAGACCGCCGCTTCAAGGCGTCGGCCCGGCAGTGCTGGTGCGCGAACCGTCATCATTTGCCCCTCTTTGAGGGCCAGCGCCTGCCATTCCGCTTCGCGGATATCGGCGGCAACCCACAGCGTCGATGTATCGGCCAGCGTGAACAGGCTGTCGCGCGGGGCGACCCGTTCGCTCACGCTGAACGGCTGAGCCTCAATCGTGCCGGCGAACGGCGCCCGCATTTCGACAAACGACAGCCCCATCGCCGGGTCTGCCGGCAGAATATCCTCACGGTAGCCGAGCAGCGAATTGACCTGTTCGCGGCTGACCTGCAGCCGTCGCTCCGCATCCGCGACCGCGGCCGCGGCCCGCTCGCGCGACTGCCGCAGCGAGAACAGCGACTCCTGAATCGCCGCCGTCAGCACCGCCCGTGTCGAATCCCGGTCAGTGACCGCCGATTCCAGCGACTGTGCCGAGACCACTCCCGATGGCCTCAGCGACTCCATGCGCTTGGCGACTTGGTTCGACAGCAGCGTCTTGGCATACGCCGAAATGATTTTCTCCCCTTCCGACCCGACGCGGCTCGATTTGAGCTTCTCCAGAATCTCCTCCGGCTTCGTGTTGTCGTTGATGCCTGCGACCAGCACTTCGAGACCGGAGTACGCTGTCTGCTGATAGTCGAGCTGTTTCTGGGCGAGCGTCAGCTCCGATTTGCGGACCATGACATCCGACCGCGCAGACCCGACCTCCGGGCTGCTGAGGACCGCCAGCACCTGCCCAGCCGTCACGCGGTCGCCCGGCTTGACGTGGATTTTGGAGATCGTTGCGGTCAGCGACGCGCGGACCTCTACGTGGCGTCGATTGTCGTAGCGGAGCCGCCCGGGCGTAACGCGCTGCGATTGCATGGTTCTCCGGGCGGCGGTCCCCGTCTGGATGCCAATCGCGGCGATCTGCGTGTCGGTGAGCGCGACGACGTTCGCGGGAGGCGCCGACTCCGCAGCCGCGCTCTCCTCGGCCGGCCTACGGTGCATCCCGGCGTATAACGCCCAAGCGCCGGCGCATAAGATCGCGACGGCCGCGATGCTGATCAGGATCGTACGAATTCGCATGACGTCACACGTCGGGAAAGGGTCGGGAGCTGAGGGCCAACGGCGTTGAGGGTTCGGCGTTTTGGGCAGGTCACTGAACCCTAAACCCTAAACGCCCAACGATGCCCCAGAATTGGCACCGCGTAGTCGCGCGCACGCGGGCGTGTCGCTCAGCACAGTGCGACGCCGGTCACGGCGCGCAGCGGCGCCGCAAGCAACAGACTCGTCACAAACGACGCCTTCCAGCAGACGACGTCGTCTCCCATGGGCTGCGCCGCAACAATCGACTTCGCCGACATCGCAGTCGGGAAGTCGGCCGGTCCGCCGGCGATTCGGGCATCGGCGAGTAGCGGGTTGAGGCTCGGCGGCGGCCCAGCCAGTTGCAGCAGCGTCTGCTGGGCGAGCAGCGGGTCTTCAGGCGCCTCGTTCGGCGACGGGCAGTCCCCCAGCCGCATCACATCCTGCGGCAGCATGAAGTGCACGTGCCAGTCCGGCACAGCCTCCACCGGTTCTGCTTCATGGTACGCCTGAATATGCAGCGCCAGCTGCCCCTCGGCATGTTCGGGATGCCGATCGTGAATGTGCAAGCACGGAATCGGCCCCCGCCAGGTCGCGACAATCAACGCCAACGACAGCGCCCGTATCGCAGGACGCTGTCGCCGGACAATCTGTCGTTGACGGGCCGTCATTCGCAAGGGCTTACACTGTCGCGCATCGGCGTCGAACCACCGACTGCGCCGGCGCAGTCGTTCCGCTTCCCCTTCCAAAAATTCTCCGACGGAATGCGTGGGAAGTCAATACGCCGGGTGGATAAAGCACGCCGCAAACGCAATTTCTCCGTGAATTTGCGGCTCGCTACGGATGCATCGCGCGGGACTTACGCGTGAGGCTGCTGGCCGTGATGGCCGTACATCAATTCCATCACCTTCCACATGCATGCTCCGAATGCGATGCCGCCAATGATGCCGAACAGCACCAGCCGCAACGCCAGCGGCACCGCCAGTTCACTTACAGGCAGGCCCCGATACCAATCCCAGATCGTCAGGACCAGTGAGACCGGAATGCCCCAGCCCAGGATACCAAACTTGATGATGTACGCTCGGCGCCCGTGCTTGCGAATGGATTCCCAGCGCGAGCACGCCGCCGTGGACGAAGAATGCAGATTCATGGCCGTCTCCTCGGTCTCTGATGGTAGATAGTGGTGTCAGCACGTACTGCCATCACAGCGGAGACGAACGCCTTCTGTTACGGCGGAATCAGGATTCCCAAGAGGGTCCAGGGTCAAGGGCTGAGGGTCTAGGGAAACTCGCTGACTTTGGCACTTAGCCCTCGCCCCTCGGCCCTTCACTCACTTCGCCGGCAACAGACGCTGGTCAAACCAGTCCGCCAGCTTCGCCACCTCCTCGTGAATCGTCGACCAGGGGTGGCCGCCCCCCGGCTTCACGATCAGTTCCACCGGCACGTCGGCCGCTTTGAGATTGTCGCGCAGCACCTCCGACTGCTTCAGCGGCACAGCCGGATCGGCATCGCCATGGATCAGCAGAAACGGCGGAGCGCCGGCATGCACCTGCCGGGCCGGCGAAATTAACGCCAACTTTTCATCCACCTGTTCATCCGTCAGTCCTGTCGTCCCGCTCGCGAAGCCCAGCCGCGCTGCAATCTTTCCGATCCGGGTGTCGCCGCGCGGATCGGCCTTCACGCCGCCGTAGTCCAGCAGGTCGGTCGGCGGGAAGAACACGCCGACAGCCGCGACCCGCGCCGGATCCTCCGCCGAACGCGACGTTTTCAGTCCTGTGAGCGATGCCAGATGCCCGCCCGCCGAGGCCCCGGTCAGACCGACCTGAGCCGGATCAATCCCGTATGTGCCGGCATGTTCCTTGACCCAGCGAATCGCCGTCTCGATGTTCGCCACCATGTCGGCTGCATCGAACCGGTCGATCGAACCCGGCCGCACGGCAAACACGCAATATCCCCGCCCGCAGAAAATGTCATAGAACTGCCCATAACGATGGTCCCGAATCTTCCCGCGATCCGAGTGCCACGCGCGCTGGCGACGTCCACAATCGCGCGGCCGTTTTGGCGCCGGTGGGAGTGAAGACGTCCATCGGCACGGCGAGGCCGATGCCGCATCGGCAATCACCAGGTCCTGCTGCTGCGTGAACGGGGCATCGCCGGCGGAAATCGACTCATGGATGCCTATGAGACAGACGGAAAAGGCGACGCGCCGAACATGAACGTCGGAACATAAGTCAGTTTTTCCTATGGAGGACAGAACGAAGGCAAAGATCACAACAGCGGTGTCCGGGATGGATTGTCAGGAGCAAATTCAGGATTGAGCGTCCGCATAGCTTGCAGGACTAATCTGAGGGCGTATTGCGGGCCACCATTTATGATCCTCAGAGCCTGCGAAGCCGCACACGCCGCGTTCCGCGCAGGTCTCGTGCAATCCTCTTCGCGGAATTGACATCGCTCGTTCTCGGCGGTGTAATCTGACGGGGCGCGAACAATCGCTACTTGTTCCAAGTCCTAGACCTCTCATTGACGAGGAGTGCGAAAATGGCTGCTCGCGGTCTTTTCATGTATGTCGTTCGCATGCTGGCGATAGCCGCTGCAGTACTGGTTGCTCTTGGCCGCGTGACTTTCGGCGAATCGCCACGACCACCTGTTGCGGCAACTGGGCCCGTGACTTCCGGCACTGCCTCTAGCGCGACCGCTCCATCTGAACCCGCGCGACGGAAAAGTCAAACATCAAGTTCTACGTTCCACTCCCCAGCGGACGTCGCAGCGCATTGCCAGAAGACGAAAGTGATGGAACCGATTCCCGACAGTGGGCCCTCGAGCTCAGCAGCAACAAAAGTTGAAATGGACACCGCGATTAACGCCTACCGGGATGATCTTACGAACGTATTACATCCTGCTCCCAACGTGCCCAGAAGCAATGGCACATACACCCCTGAACAACGGATGCTTGAACTGCTTCAACTCCAGCGATTCCAACTCGCTCGGGACCAAGCACTATATCGGACCAAGAGCAGCGACAGTTCCGGCGCAGATGCAGCGGATCAGCCATCAGAGGAAGCTGCAATCTTGAGCGACAGTATCTGGAAGGTCAAAATCATTCCTGTCTATTGGGACGTGAACGCGACTATCTACTCGCGTTACCGCACCGAACGCGAATGGGTGCGTAATGCTCTGCAAAAAACTTGGGAAACCGTCTGCGGGATCCGCTTCGTCGGCTGGGTGCGTGCTCCGGATCGCCCTACTCGCGGAATCCGGATTGCCATTAGAGACGAAAACCCAAGGTGCCTCGGCCTCGGCCGACATGTCGAGATGAGCGACGCAACTCCAGGCATGATCCTGAATTTCGATTTCAATACTTGGTGCCCACAATGCCGCAATAACCCCGAAATCCATATTCGTCGCATCGCAGTCCATGAATTTGGCCATGCAATGGGGTTTGCGCACGAACATAATCGGCGGACAGTACATGCTGGAAAGAGATCCGCAAGGGACCCAATCCCGACAGTCTCATCACCATTTATGATCCAGACTCGGTGCGAACTACTGCAACGAATCGTTGGAGCCCAAATTATCGAAATTCGATGAGTATGCCGCCCGCACGTTGTATGGACCGCCAACACAGTAACGAATTGTGCGATGCAGTCGCTTCTTTCGCCGCACATCCAGCAGAAGACCCATGAACGCTCGCGCCGTTGTCCTTCTTGGATTTGTTGTTTATGCACCAACTGTCGCTAATTCTCAACAGTCGATCGACGCCTCGGCATATGGGAAATGGAATTCATTGTTCCAAACAAATCACGATCAAGACATATCAGTCCTTCAAACACTTTCGAATTTACCTGATGCACAGGAGGAGATCGTACGCAGCTCTTTGCCCTACGGGCAACTGATGCACGTTGACGTGCCGGCAATTGCGAAAGACGTTACATATAGCAGTGCCGACACGAAAGTCGTTCGCACAAGTTACTGAAATTACAGACCGGATTTGAGTTCATGTCCGGAGCCAATAATCTGCTGCCTGCATCCTTCTTGACAACTGGGGCACTTCGCCTATTGCCCGTGGCTCGGAATTCCCGATTAAAGAAGTCGCATACGACCGCGCGAAAGCGTGCTTCAGCGGGTTCTGGATGGGGGAGGCGGGTTTCTCCTGTCAGATTCGCTATGACGAATCATCATGTTATCCCTGATGCGACATTTGCGTCTGAAGGCGGTTACTTGGTTAACTTTCAGCTCGGACCGCTCGGTGAGACTCTTGAAGTCGACGAATATGACTTCGATCCGAATAGTTTCTTCGTCACCAGCGTCGACCTTGACTACACTGTCGTGCGAATCCGGTCGAAAACGGCATGTGGGAGTGACGGAGCAGCTGCCTGGAAGCAAGTGGGGGCGGCTCTCGTTAACCGATAACACGATTCAATTTGCAGTCGGCCAGTACGTCAACATCATCCAACATCCGGCAGGCGACTACAAGAAAGTCGCAGTCAAGGACAATAAGGTCGTGGAAGTGGATGGCCGAGTCGTTAGATATCAGACAGACACCGAGCCTGGATCGTCAGGCTCCCGGTGTTCGATAATGTTTGGGACCTAATTGCGATTCATCATCGGGCCGTGCCGGGACCAGGTACCGCAGGCAATAGTTGGGTGAGCAATGAGGGCGTGCATGGACGTCATCATCACTGATCTGCAGCAGATTTCAACCGACTGACGCAATCTTGAATGAATTGGGATTAGCGCACAGTAGGCCCAGAACAGCTATCGAGCCGAGGCACTGGGCGACGTCTGAAGGTGATTGTAAGGCCTGAAAGAAGGAGAGTTGGCAATCGTGGGGCTAAACAGTTCTTGGTCTTTGCTTGTCGCGATTGCCTGAGTCGGCGAAGTCGGCCGATGCCACATCGTGCCCGTGGAAGCGTCACTTGGAAATTGGTTGTCTGACGGTCGGCTACCGCGCGTGGTCGATGCTGTCGACGGTTCGTCGGCACTCGCCAGTTTCATAAGAAATGCGTGCCGGAGGTTCTTCACCATCGGGATATAGTTTTCGGCGGACCGCTTGCATCGCGCTGCGATCGCACTTCCATCACCTTTGTTTCTAGCAATTGTTGATGCTGTCTTCGCAATGCAGCAAGTTCAGTTTCGAGATCCTCAATTTCGGCACGACGCTCTGCGAGCTGGCTCTGCCACTTGGTGCGTTCTAACAGCATTTGATTGGTCAGCTCAGTTTCGTCAACCATTATGGGTGTCCTGCGCTGCTCTCGCGGTGTAGCCGTTTCATTGAGCGCGGGTGTGACAGATCCCGGTTCAGGCATGTTGCGATCATCTGCAATTTGACGCAGGGCGCGTTCCATTCTTTCAATGCGATTGATCAGCAGCTGAAACGCATCCGCCGACGTCTCTCCGTTTAGCTCAGCGGGAGGAGCAGGAGGAGGGGCGGCTGCACTTCGTTTTGGACGTTTTCGGCATCGCAGCGGGAGCCAGGCGCGTTAGCCCGATCGGGTTCGTCGGCCTGCTCTCTGGAGAGTACCGGTCCTCCGTGCTCTGAGTTCGTACAGGTCGACTTGGTCTGCTGTTACTGCATGACCGCCGGCAGACAGCATCCCATATGTCGCGGCCTGCCCTTTTACGAATGGCGCGACTGACTCGCTCACCTGCATTTCAGGCCCCGACGAGTGCGATAACGACCGGGCAGTTCAATCGATGGAAGTTCAAGGAGAAGGACGGGGAATCGCAGTCACGCATGCGCACGTATGCCGCTGCTCTCTCTGTTTGGACCTCGCATGTCGCCGACGGGAGCAGGTTGCGTATGTTCCCGGCAGCCGGGACTCCTCTGGAGGGCGCGCGTTCTCGCTTGGGCACGGGCGGCGGCCATAGCATTGAGGAGCGATGCACGGATCCTGTGGGCGATTCTGCGCATTATTCGCAACTGCGGGCAAAGCAATCGCGATAGCTAACAGCGAGAGTATGCGTGTCATGGAGAGTGCGACTCCACTGGAGAAAACGAACGAGGTTATTGCGACCTACGGATTCTTTTTCCGGTCTCGATCAATTATATCCATACGGGCGTTCAGGTCGCCCAGCCGCGGTCTAACCGCTCAAGCGCGAAGAATTTCTTCATTTCTGAACGACTCAATAGCCAGTTACGTCAGATTGGTCTGGCGAACCAGAGGTCCCGTTCCATGCCGCGGCTAGTGCGTCGAGCAGCATCTTGACGCTTGAAGTGTTCGAACGGCATGGGCGGTTCGAGCCCGATCGGCGAGGCGAGGCTTGGCGAACCGCAACAGCCGGTTGTGCTAGGAGTAGCGCTGGTATGCTCGCGACGATGGGCGCGTCGGGGGCTGCTTCGAGCTCCCGAAGGCAGCACCATCGATGCCGTTTTGTCGAGTTTCGATCGTTGCAATCACTTTGACATGCGTCGGTGCGATCCGGCCAATACGGGCAACAATCCCCGCCGGAAGCCCTTGCGGCAATGAGACATGAGAAAAGAAGAATCGCTACACTCCGCGTAGTTTGCGTCCGCATCAGCGACCTCCATTTCATGGCGCAGATGATACCGGGTGAATCCTCGAAGTATTCCGTGAATTGCATCCAGTATCGGCAATTGGATTTGCTGGAAGTCAAGGCCATCTCGGACCTTTTGGAAGTACCGCTATTGTCGGCGCGTTACGGGTCCTACAGTCTGCGTCCCCGGCAATCTCGAATCATCCCGAAGTGCCCGTCTCGGATCGTTCCATTCGCAATCCCGTTCTTTTCCTGGGTGGAAGTCGGAAATTGTTGACACCTGCCCTTTTAGCCGTGTAGAAGTGAATGCAGTCCGGGCGAAAAAAATAGGCAATCGGTCGAATGCACAGCACACAGGAGCAACCAATGCGATTCCTGATTCCTGCCATTGCAGCTACTCTTATGGGATCGAGCGTTGTCGCGCAAGATTGCGGCTGCTTTGGTCGCAGCCGAGCGGCGGATAGAGCGGCGGACAGATCTGACGAACCGGTGCGCGAATACCGAACCGTGTACCGACGGAGCGTGTTTTATCCCGATGCGTACTCGTACTTCGATTATGCGCCGGCACCTGCGATGAGGGTGAGGTATGACCAACGGGATCGTGGAGATGCTGCTGATCAGCCGGCGGATTGCGGCAATGCTGCAATAACGCCAGATTTATTGGCGGACCTGATTAAGGGAATCATTACTGCAGCAATTGAGGCGCGCGACTCGCACCCTTCGAGAGAACCGAAGGAGACGTCCCCACGACATCCCGTGACATCTGTTCCAGCAGACGATTCGATTCTTGAGCGAATCGGCGCTATTGAGGGAAAAATTGGCGAACTCGAGCAGCGAGTTGGTGCTCTCGAATCGCGGTGATTCAGAATCGCCGTTTTAATACCAATGCCAGCTTGGCATTCCTACCATTGTCGACGGGCGGGTCGTTCCCCAGCGGCACACTTTGTTATTCGGCCAGCCACAACCATGCTCTTCCTGGTGACAGCGGAGATCAATTCGTGCCGCAATTGTAAGCCTCATACATGCAGGGCGTCAGTCGTGTTTGCTGACTGAAAGGCTTTAAATAACTGCGTTCGACTTGAATGTCACGCGGGAGGGGCCGGACTCCGTCCCGCGTTTCTTAATACGCTCAGATCCGCTGAATGCAGCACGGCACTCCCATTACTTGACACCGGGTGCCTCCGCTGGATCGCTCAACAGTGCGAACGCGAATTGACGCACGACCCGAACTTGACGGCTGAGCAATCCACGCGCAACCAGCCCGCATCCGAATAGATCGCGTCCTCACGACCACCATTCTCACGTCGGGCGCCACTGGCTCCGCCAGAGCATCGCTCCAGCCGGTCTCCCATTCCCGCTTCGGCCGGTCTCCCGATCGTGCCGGCCGCTTGGCCGCAGGTCTCCTCGCTTCAACTCCAGTCCTGTCGCACCTTTCTACATTCTCACCTTCGTAATTCCGCACTTCCTCGCCGGATGCCCCCCGACCCTGCATGGCGCAACCAGCTCGGGGTTCCTAAGAAGACGGTCCAACCACACGACCGCTGACCCATGATCCTGACAACCTCG
>JAXMBS010000084.1:0-21568 GCA_046349775.1 Planctomycetaceae bacterium
GCCGCCGGCATTGCGATCGACCGGTACACGTCGCTCTCCTGGACGCCCTGGATCCTCGCTGGGGGTGTCGCAATCGCTGCGATTGCAGTCCTCAGTCGCCGACACATGCGAGCGGCGGCCGTCTGTGCCGTCCTGCTGTTCGTCGCCCTGGGCGGCGCGCGGCATCACCTGTCCTGGTCGCTCCGGCCCGTCGGTGACATCCGACAGTACGCGCGCGAAGCACCGCAGCTCGTGGAGCTGATCGGCGTCGTCCAGACGCCCGCCGAAATCGATGCCGCCGAGCACGACGCGATGACGCCGCCCTGGATGCAGGTCGATCGGTCTCACTGTGTCGTCGCGGCTGAATCGCTGATTTCCGGGCGCAACACGACGCCGGTCGTCGGACTGCTGCGGCTCGACGTCGACGGCCACCTGCTCCACGCCCGCACGGGCGACCGCATTCGCTGCGTCGGCACGCTCGCAGTGCCGGGACCGGTTCGCAACCCCGGCGCGTTCGACTACCGCGCCTGGTTGCGCGGCCAGGGCGTCGACTGCGTCGTCCGCTGCGACCATCCTGACGCCGTTTCACGGATTGAACCGGCCATCGGCTGGCGGCACGCCCTCGGCCGGCAGCGTGATCGCCTTCGATCAGAAATCCTGTCGGTCATGCGCCGGGAGCTGAGTCCGCAGAACTCGGCCGTCGCCGCCTCGCTGCTCCTCGGCGATCGAACTGGCATGACCGACGAAATCAGCGACGCCTTCATCGACAGCGGCACGATGCATCTGCTGGCGATCTCCGGCCTGCACGTCGGCATGCTGGCCGGCATGGTGTACCTCGTCTGCCGGCTCCTCAAGCTCAGTGTGACCAGCACTGGCCTCGTTGTCCTGCTAACGATCGTCGCGTATGCCTTCGTCACCGATCACCGCCCGCCGGTTGTCCGCTCCGCCATTCTCGCGGGAATGGTTGTGGTCGCGATGATCGGCGGTCGCCGGGCCGCGCCGCTGAATACGCTCGCGTGTTCCGCCCTCGCCGTCCTGCTCTGGAACCCGGCCGACCTGTTCGACATCGGTACGCAGCTTTCGTTTCTGGCCGTGTTGGGAATTATCAGCGGAGCGCGGTGGTGCGCGGCGTTGCACCGGCTGCCGTCCGATCCGCTGGCTCCCGAACGCAGCCGCTGGGAGCGCGGGCTGCGACGCGGCGGTCGCTGGCTCCTCGATGCCTACATCATCACGGCCGCGATCTGGCTGTTCACGCTGCCGATCTCGCTGCATGTATTCCATCTTGGTTCGCCGATCGGATTTCTGGTCAACGTACTTCTGGTGCCATATTCGGCGGTCGTTCTCGCGGCGGGATTCCTGCTGATGGGCTGCGGCCTATTGCTGCCTGAACTGGCTGCAATTCCCGGCGCCGTCTTTGAAAGTTCACTTAGCTTGCTGACCGGGATCGTCCGCTGGAGCGCCGCCACGCCGCTGGGCCATTTCCATATCGCCGGCCCTTCCGGCTGGTGGCTGGCCGGTTGGTATGGTCTGCTCGCGATTGCGACGGGTGTCATTCCCTGGCGATGGCCAACCCTCCGGGCCTGGCAGGGGCTCGGCGCGTGGACGGTGATCGGACTGGCCGGCGGGCTGACCGGCGTCGATCGCGATGGTCTCGCCTGCACCGTGCTGTCGGTCGGACATGGCGGCGCGATCCTGCTGGAGCTTCCGCACGGCCGCACGCTGTTGTACGACTGCGGCGTATTCGGAGCACCCGAACGGGCCGAGCGGGTCGTGCAACACGCGCTGTGGGACGCCGACGTGTCGCAGGTCGATGGCCTCGTGATTTCGCACGCCGACAGCGACCACTACAACGGAACGTCGGGGCTCATGCAGTCGACCCGCGTCGCTACGCTGCTACAGAGCCAGGCTTCGCTCGACTTCCGTCAGGGCGGAATGGCCGCGCTGTGCGACGATGCAGCGGCTGCCGGAGCCAGGGTTCAGCTCATTGCGAGTGGGGACCGACTGCGTGTCGATCCGGACGTCGAGATTGACGTCCTCCATCCGCCCACCGGGCGCGGCGACGACGAAGACAACGCCAACAGCATCGTGCTGCGCGTGCGGTATGCCGGCCGGACAGTGCTGCTGACCGGCGACCTCGAAGGCGCGGGACTCCAGTCGCTCATCAGCACACCGGCGCAGTCCATCGACGTCCTCCTCGCACCGCATCACGGAGCAACAGCCGCCAATCCGCGCGTGCTGGCAGGCTGGTGCCGGCCGCAGGTCGTCGTCGCCAGCACGGGGGATCCTGCACGAGCGGAGGCGCTCCGGCAGACCTACGGCGACAACGCGCGCGTCTACTCGACGGCGAATGACGGCGCGGTGCGCGTCCACATTGCGCCGGATGGAACGCTCAGCACCGAGGGGTTCCTTAACCGCTGACGTCGCCGTTCAAGCCCACGGACGGCACTTTTCGGGCTGAACGCTGCAAGCGCTTACACCCGCACGCGCTCGGCGATCGCACTCAGCCCGACGATCTCCGCTTTGTCCCCCGCGCGGGCGACGTGGCCGCAGATCTGCTGGACGACCTCGAACTGCGGGTCTTCCACCAGCATGCAGGACGGGTGGCATAGAAAGTCGTAGCTCGCCTGGTTCGTGATCGCCCAGTCGATCCCCTCGCGAATGGCCTGCAGGAAGAACGGCCGCTTCCAGTAGTTCGTGCGAAACGCGCCGACATCGCTGATCGGATTCATCGGCAACTCGATCAGCCCGGTCGGGTACACGTAGGGCTGCGCTGCGGAATGCGCGCGGATGATATCGGCGAACACCTCCGGTCCGGGATCGACCATCGGCTCACCGGCTTTATGCGCCGGGTATTTGGAGCTGATCCATGTGAAGCCCTGATCAAGGAGAATCTGTTGTACGTCCTCGCGCCCGTCGAGCCCGGTTGCGAAACCGCCGGGCGTGCGGAAGCCGTCCACCTTGATCCCACAGCGTTCCTGCAGCGCGACGGTCGTCAGCTTGACGTTCTCGGCAATGATTTGCGGCGCAGTCTTTCCCTCGACGAGCCACGGCGACCGCTGGAACCGGAACTGTGTCTCAACCGCCTGCTTGGCGAGGACGTTGACATGATCATACGTGTGATTGCCGATCGGGTGCCCGGTGGCCGAAAGGTGCTTGAGCCATTCCACGTCCGGCTGCTCCAGCACGCGCCCCACGCAGAAGAAGTGGATCAGGCCGCCGCGTTCTTTGGCGATCCGTGCCGCCTCGACGGCGTAATCCTTCGTCGGCTGATCGAGGTCTCCCTTGCGGAAGTCCCACTCCATCATCCCGCGCTGCGGATAGTGCCGGCTCATCTCCAGATCGAACGTGATGACGATCTGTGCCCTGCGCGGCGCGGGCGCCGCCCACGCACGCGGCAGACATGCGGCCGCCGATGCGGCGGTCACTCCCGTCAGCCATGAACGACGCGAAAGTCGATATTGCTTATGAACCATTCGTTTTGTGTCCGAAGAAAACAGTCCGGCTGCTGCATCGGTCAGTTTTTCACTTCCGCGGTCTCGTTCGCCGACGAACCCTGCAACCGGAACGGCGTCTGCTTCTGTCCGCCGGGCAGGCTCAGGCCTGCGAACTCGCGCGTGAGGTACGCATACAGTTCATCGGACGTGATGCTCAGGTCGCGATCCGTGTCGGCGCCTCCCGCCAGGCCCGTCGCGACGAGCTTCGCGAACGCGCCCTGGTTCTGTGCCGGCAGCTCGAGCCCGCGCTGGCCGGCCGAGCTCGCGCCGATAATGTCGGTCCCCACAATCGGCGTCTTGAGCCGGTACAACAGGTCCGGCAGCGCCGGCTGCAGGTCCGCCTGGGCCGCCTCCATCGGATGCACGATGTCCAGCAGCAGCAGCTTCCGTTTCGCCTTGCAGCGTTCAATCTCCGCGACCACGGAGTCCAGCGACAGGCCCGTCTGCGGCATGTCATCGAGTCGAAAATCGCTGCACGCCAGGTAGACGTTGCCATCCGGCCCCACGTACGCCTGCGACTCGATGTAGACAATCAATTGCGCCGACGCGCCAACCTGTTCCAGAAACCCGGCAAGTTCGCTGGCCGCGTCGCCGCGGTTGCGATCGAGCAGCCGCAGTGTCTGCTGCGGCTCCGTTGCGTAGCGGTTCGTCAGCGATTCAAACACATGCTGTGCATCGGACGTCGCGTATGGCAGCCGGGCCACGTTGCGATCGGCGAACGCCTGAGTGCCGACCAGCAGCGCCCAGCGGTCGTAACGTTTGCCGCGATGCGCGTCGATTGCCGACGCCTGCTTGGCGCCGTCTGGAGCTTCGCGGTAAGCGATGGTGAGCGAATCGATTTCCAGCCGCAGGTCGTCGAGATGGGCAGCCTGCAGGCCAAGCGTGACTTCCGCATCGTCGGCCACTGTCAGCTTGTGAACGGTTCCGTCCGGCGTCTTGATGGCCAGTGTACGTTTTTCAGGATCAAGCTCTGTCAAGATGCCGGAGAGTTGCAGGTCTTCGCGGATCACCGTCAACCGATGAATGCGATCATCCGCGTCGACTGTCAACCGGTCGCCCGGTCGCAGGTCGGCGAGTTGCAGCGCTTCGCCCGATTTGTGCGCGAGCTGCGCGTTGTCAGCCAGCTGCAGTACGCGTACAGGCCCGCCCCCGCGGCCAAACGACAGCTGAATCTCGCGATTCTCAGGATCAACGCTGTCCAAGAACGCCGGAAACTCCGAGCGCCGCTTGGCAGTCAGGTCGCTCAGGATGTGACCGATCTTTCCAGCCGGATCGAGGATGTGCCGGATTTCGACCGTGTCGCCGACCGACAACTTGTCGAGCGACGACTGTTGCTCGTTGAGATGCAGTTTCGCCCGCTCGGGGACTTCGAGAGGCAGGTCGTCCCGGATCGCCCCCTGTGTCACGGCGACAGTAATCCGCCGTGCGCCGGGATCGACGGTGCGGATCGTCCCGCTGCTGGTCGTCGGCCGCGAGACCGTCAGGCTCATTGCCGCATCGCCGCCGCGCTCGATTTCCACCCAATCGTGTTCGTGAATATCGCGCGGCAGGATATAGCGACTGTCGGCCCCCGGCTCCAACAATTCGATCCTGGTCCCTTCGGGCAGCTTGAGCAGCGCCGGAATCCCCGATTTTGGATCCTCATACTCGATCTGTCCGGCGCCGGCGTCGACCGTGCGCACGACCCCCAGTGTCGTCTGGGCCGGCCCTGGCGCGGCCCCGGATTCGCCGGTCGGTTTGAAGGCAATGTAGAGCGAGAGCGCCATGCTCAGGCCAAAGATCACGTAGAGCAGCGTGCGGTTCTTCTGCGGCGACTTTTGCTCCAGAGGCGTGTTGACGACATCATCCGCGCCGCCGCCCGTCGAGATCAGTTTGAGGTCGACGTTCAGGTCCGACAGCGCTTCATCGGCAGAGCGATAGCGTCGCTGCGGGTTCTTCTCGACCAGTTTCTGGATCACATGCGCGAGATCGGCCGGTACGCCTTCGAGAACACGCGAGATATCCGGTAGCCGCCGGTCCGGCGCGGCGTGCCACATCATCCAGGCCGCCTGCTTGTCGCGGCCGAAGGCGCTCAGGCCGGGGAACAGGTCCTCAAAATTATCGCTGCCGCACATCAGCTCGTAGGCCGAGAAGCCAAGTGCGTACAGGTCGCTGTGTGGCCCGACGTCCCCGAACTCGTCCGACACGACCTCCGGTGCGATGTATTTCGCCGTCCCTTTGAGCAGGCTGCCGTCGTCGTCGCTGACACGCCGCGCCAGGCCGAAGTCCCCGATCTTCACCCGCTTGCGGTGGTCGATCATCATGTTCCCCGGCTTGATGTCGCCGTGGATCACGCCCCGCTCGTGCAGGTACTTCAGCGCCCGCAGGCAGTGCGCGAGCGCCGCGCGCAACGACCGCAGGTCCATCTGCTTTCCGGCGAGCCGTTGCTTGAGGCTGCCCTGCATCAGCTCCATGATCAGCCAGCCGCGCTCGCGCACGATATCAAAGATCGTGACAATGTTCGGATGGTGCAGCGAGGCCAGCAGTTGTGCTTCGGCCCAGTAGCGGTCGAGCGTGCGCGGATCGGCCAGAAACTGCGCATGAATCTGCTTGACGGCGACTTCGCGGCCCAACTCCTTGTCGCGCGCGCGGTAGACGGTCGCATAGCTGCCGCTGCCGATCGTGTCGAGCAGCTCAAACCGCACATCGAGATTCACGCCGGTTCCCTCCCCAGATGTCTCCAATTATGCCGGACGGCAGGGGTGAACGAAAGCCGGCCCCGCGGAAGATGCGGCCAGACGGTGCAGGCCAGACGTCAGAAGTCGGTGGTCCGAAATCGGAGGTCGAAGACTTCGGGTTGCGGCCGCTCGCCGGGTGCGGCGTGCGTTAGGCAGTGCCCCGCCGGTATCCTGTGCTTTGACGCCCGGTCCTGGCCCGGAGAACCGCAATGAGTGTCTTTGTGGAGGTCTTGAGACTGCTGACCGCCCCCCTGCTGGTCGCAGCCGTGCTGACCACGGGGAACAGCGACGCGGCCGATCCACCTGCGGACGGACCGCCGGTCAAGTTCCTCCTCGAATGGGGATCCAATGGAGTTGAACCAGGCGAGTTCGATGCGCCGGTTGCCATCGCCGTCAATCGCCAGGACGAGGTCCTCGCAACAGACTTCTACAACGGCCGGGTGCAGAAGTTCGACACCCAGGGAAAGCTCCTCAAAGTCATGCCGGTCGGAGACTTTCCGGGCGGACTGGCAGTTGATGCCGACGGCACCTTTTATATTTCGCATTTCGGTGCCGGGCGGGCGAATGAAGAGCGGAAAGTCGACCGTATTACCGTCCACGGCCCGGATGGCACGCTGCTCCACGAATGGGGACGGTTCGGGACCGCGTCCGGGGAGTTCGACGAACCGGGAGGGGTCGCCATTACCCAGGACGGGCGGGTCTACGTTGCCGACCAGACGAATCGCCGCGTTCAGGTTTTCGACCGACTGGGGAAGTTCCTGTTCGAGTGGGGGAAGTACGGCGTCGAGCCAGGGCAATTCGGAGGCAACTCCAATCCCAAGTCGCGCGTGGGAGGCCCCCAGTTCGTCGCGATTGACAGCCACGGCGACATCTACACGACAGAGGCCTCGGTCGGACGCATCCAGCGTTTCACGGCCGAGGGCAAATTCCTGCTGCAATGGGGGACGAACGACGATCAGCCCGGCGCGTTTGGCGGCGTTTTCACGGGTTTCCCCAACGTCAAGCTGCAGGGACCGGTGGCCATCGTCGTCGATCCGCAGGATCGCCTCTGGATCAGCGCCGTTGGCGGACGGATTCAACAGTTCACGCGCGAGGGGAAACTTCTGCGCGGGTTTGGCGGCGTACAAGGATCAGAACCCGGCCAGTTCTACGCCCCGCACGGTCTCGCACTCGACAGCCACGGCGACTTGTACGTCGTCGACCTGTACAACCACCGCATCCAGAAGTTTGACGTCGGCAAGTGAACTGTTTTGCGGGCACACAGATTCCGCAGACTCACGAGAACCACGCAGGTCCCGCACAAGATTGCGTCCGTGACAAACCGACGATCGCCCGTTCGCGATATCTGGCCTCTGTCGGCTCCCCCAGAAACCCGACTCCTGAATCGCGAATCCTCACCGTCCGCTTGGCATCCGCCGGCGATCGCGCAGAATGAATGTGTTCCTCACCGCCGGGTTCCTCCGCGAATCAGCGCGAATCCACCCACGTTAGACCCGCAAGGCCGAGGCCAACGCGTTCCATCAGATTCTGCTCGCTGTTTGCCGCCGCCCTTGTCGCCGGACTGGTCCTCGCCAATTCCGCCTCGGCTGACGAAATCTTCCTCGACGAGAAGCTCCGTGCCGTCATCAAGGCGATCCTCGTCGAGCAGATCAACAAGGGCATCGATCGAGGAAGCCGATCTCAAGACGATCTACTTCCTCGACGCCGCCGGACAGGGCATCAAGGACCTCACCGGACTCGAGAAGTGCACCAACCGCGTCGATCAAGCTGCCGAAAATGAAATCGAGAGCGCAGGGCGCCGCTCGCGGCCCTGAAAAATGTCCAGGAGCTGCATCTGCAGAACAACAAGATCAGCGACATCTGTGCGCCGGGCGAGCTCGCCCAAGCTGCAGTACATCCAGCTGGAGAACAACCAGGTCGCGAAACCGACGGTCTCATTGCTGTCGAACCTGCGATCGCTGTATCTGTCGAATAACCAGGTCGAATCCCCTGGCTCCACTGACTGAAGTTTCGAAGCTCACCTCCCTGTACCTGAACGACAACAAAGTCAAAGACCTCTCTCCGACTGGGCGATCTCGCGGATCGACCTGCTGGGCTCGAAGAACAACCAGATCGCGGACCTGTCGCCGCTGGCGAACTTCACCGAGTTGCGGTTCACGTTCCTCGAAGGCAATCCGCTGACCGACTTGTCCGTCCTTCCGTCGGCGATGGCGAAGAAAGACGTTGAAGGAGATCAGCGGTTCGCCCCCTACTGGCGGCTGTACCTGAGCACCGACAAGCTACCGGATACGGCAAAGGCCCAGGTGGCCGAGCTGGAAAAGCTGGGCGTGCGGATCAACAAGTGACGGGAAGCCATCCCGTTTGTAGCGACATGGTTCAGCCGGTCGAATTTACCGAGCCACACCGAGCCACGGGATTTATCCCCGTGGCTCACTCTCATTGGTGCCGTCTGTCGCGAAATTCGTGATGCACGGCTACAGTGAATCGCTTGTTTCTCCGAGACAGATTGTTGATCGGACTCCCCACAATGACCGGCAAAATCCTCTTCCCGATCGGCGATGCCACCAGACGATGGACACGTTCTACGGCTATTACCGGTTGCCGGAAGAGGGACCTCGAAGTCGTCGTCGCTGGTCCTGAGCGCGCTGTATCACACCGTCCTGCACGAAGATTTCGCCCAATCCCGATGTCCCCCGGGACATCACCCAGAGCGACCGTATCACCTGAAGGCTGACGTCGCCTTCCGCGACCTGAAGTCGGCCGACTACGCCGGTATGTTCATCTCAGGCGGCGCGCCGGAATACCTCCGCTACGACAAGGATCTGCTCCGCGTAACCCGCGAGATCAGCAGGCAGGCAAGCCGATCGCCTGCCTGTGTCACGGCATTGAAATCCTGACCGCCGCCGGCTGCATCCGTGGCAACGTGAAGCCACGACCGTCCCTGGGTGCGCGTCGACTGCGAACAGGAGCGCGACGTACGTCAACGAGCCGGTCGTCGTCGACGGGCTGCTCGTCACCGCCCGCTATCAGGACAATACCGACTCCTCAAGGAGTTCATCGGGATGCTGCGAGCACAGCGATCGGTGGATTTCAGTCAGCGGTTGTCGGCCACGAACCCCTGTTTACGTGCCGGGAGGAGACGTTGACCGAATTCCAGGCGCCCATGAATCGAATGTCCGTCCCTGACCCGTCGCGAAGTTCTGAGGGCAGCCGCTGTGCTTGCCGTGAGCACGCACGTTGGATCCGCCGGCGCCGCTGACCAGCATCGCTGGGCGCGTGGCGATCATCGGGCACACGGGAAGCGCGGCAACTACGGCCATGGGCTGCACACCCTGTGGCTGGAATTGCCCGGAGACGCAGATTGTCGGCCTGCCGATCCTGATGTGAGAAAGGCCGGTGTCGCGCGCAGGCAGCCGCCGGCATGCCGCCGGCATCGATTACCGCGAAATGCTGGCGCAATTGCAGCCCGAGATCGTCGGTCGCCGCGGCACCTCGACCAGCACCGTGACATGGCGGTGGCCGCCGCCCGTGCCGCCTGCGGGATCGGCACGTGAAAAGCTCCTTCTGCCGGACGCCGGCCGAAGCGGACGAATTGCCGCGTGCCGCGAAGCCGGCACGAAACTGGCAATCGCGCACCGCAACCGTTATCACCCGGCGATCCCGGTGGTCCGACAGGCTCTCGAGTCCGGAGAGATTGGCGAACTGCTGGAAATTCGCGGCCGCGGCCGCGAGGACCAGCGCGGCGGCGTCCAGGACCTGTGGGTTCTCGGCACGCACATCTTCGACATGACGCGTTGCTTCGGCGGTGATGCGCGCGCCTGCTCGGCCGTGCTGCTGCAGGATGGCCGACCTGCGACCCCCGCCGACGTCCGCCCGGGCGACGAAGGGGTCGGCCCGATCGCCGGCAACCAATTGCATGCCCGATTTGAGATGTCGTCCGGCGTCCCGGCGTACTTCGACTCGATCCGGAACCGTGTCGATCCCGATGCCAACTTCGGCCTGCAACTGATCGGCAACAAGGGGTTGATCGATATTCGCATCGACGCCGAACCACTGGCGCATCTCGTGCCGGGCAATCCGTTCCGCCCCACGGTCACGCCGCGGCAGTGGATTCCGATCACGAGCGCCGGCGTTGGTCGGTCCGAACCGATCCCCAATCTGAAGTCACTCGTCGAGCACCACGTCTACGCGGCGCGCGATCTGCTGGCGGCAATCAAAGAGAGCCGCGCGCCGCTGAGTTCTGAGACCGACGGCCGGGCGATCGTGGAGATGACGCACGCCGTGCTGTGCTCGCACGTTCATAACGGCGAGCGCGTCGTGCTGCCGCTCAAGGAGCGCGGGCACGCGTTCGACGGCTGGAGATGACGCCGCTCTCAATGGGCGAGCAGCCACCAGACAACGGCGATCGCCGCCGCGACCGCCGCCGCGGCAATCAGCTTGCGGTTCCGCTGCGACGCACGCACGCGGGCGTCTTCGATCCGGAACGTGACGCTCGTAGCGAGCTGGATGCGGTCGCCGTGCTTCAGCTTGTGGTCGCGGACCGGATGGCCGTTCACGCGGACCCCGTTCTTGCTGTCGAGGTCTGAAATCCACCAGACTGTCCCGTCGAACGAGAGCTGCGCATGGCGGGTCGAGAGGTCCCCCGCCTCAAAGCGCAGGTCATTGGCCGAACCGCGACCGAGCGAATACCCGGACTGCAACAGGGGCACCTGATGTCCATCGTCGAAGATCAGGGTGGCCGTGAGTCGGATCGGCGTGCCGCGCGGCGGTGTTGAGCGGTCGAGCAGTTGGCCGGACGTCCGGTTGCGCCAATCGGCGTTCGGTGGTGTCGGCAGCGCATCCGGCGACGGATGGACTCCGGGCTGGGCGATATCGGTCTCGGCCTTGGCGCTCGTTTGCGTCGGCGTGATGATCGAAGAGCCGAGACGCTGGGCGCTGCTGGTGCGGAGACTGCTGGGGCGGGCGGTCAGGCCGCGCAGCTTGCGGGCGGCGAGCTTGCCGCGAAGCTTCATGAGCCGCAGCGGATCGTAGGCGATCGCGCGGCGGACGGCGAATGGCCGCAGAGCAGCGATGACTTCATCCATCGTGGCATACCGCGCGTCCGGCCGCTTGGCCATCATTCGCCGGACGATGGCGTCGGCCGGTTCGGGCAGCGATTGCTTGGCGTGCAGTCGTAGAGACGGTACAGGCAGCGTGCGGTGGGCGTTGATCGTCGCGGCGCGGGTGCCGGCCTGGTACGGGCGCGAACCGGACACGGCCGCGTACAACGTGCCGCCCAGGGCGTAGACGTCGGATCGCTGGTCGGCGCTGAGACTGTCATCTGCCTGCTCGGGCGGCATGTAGTCCGGCGTGCCGAGACAGTCATGGCCGAAGATCATCGCCAGCGAGAACTCTTCGTCGCATAACGACGTGCCGAGATACGCGAGGCCGAAGTCGACCAGCTTGACCTCTCCGTGGCGGTTGATGAGCAGGTTATCGGGCTTCACGTCGCGATGGACCAGCCCCAGGCGGTGCAGCGCGGCGAGCGCTTCGGCCGCCTGGCACATGACGTCGCAGGCGGTCGACCATTCCAGCGGGCCGTTGAGCGCCACCAGCTCATGCAGCGCGATGCTCTCGAACAGCTCCATCACGACGTAGTCCACTTCTCCGAACACGTCGTCGGTTTCGCCGAGGGCGTAGGTCTTGACGACTCGTTCGTGCGATACCTGCATGCCGATGCGTGCTTCCAGCCGGAAGCGGGCCCGCATGCCGGCGTCGTGCTTGTAGCGCTCCGCCAGGACCTTGAGCGCGACGTCCCCGCCGGTGCGGGTATCGACGGCGCGGAACACGGTCCCCATACCGCCAACGCCGACGATGCCCTTGAGGACATAGTCGTGGATCCGCAGCTTGCGATGCCGGCCGGCGAGGAGCTCGTCCGCCTGGAACCGCGTCAGCAACCGCGCCTTGATGAGGGCTTCGGCGATCTGCGGATCGTCAGCGCCGGCGTGCGCGGCCAGAACTTCCAGGGCGGCGCAGCGCTGCTCGGCATTGTGAATGCCGCTGCGGTCCAGCGATTCGAGCAGGACGGAAGTGGTTGCGGCCACGGAGGAAGACTCCGGAACAACGACGGCCAGCGTCGGGAGCCGCAAGTCCCGCAATGCCGCTCCCCGCCGGAATGGGCAGAGTCAGTGCTGTCGGGCGGCCCGCGACGCAGCGTCCTCAGTATATCCATTGGGGAGACGTGGCTTCTATGGATAATCCGGATGAATTTGGGGCGGCCGCGTTGGTACGGGGACCCGGCGTTCAGGCCCTTGATCCACAGCGGTCGCGTTGCAATGGCGACGAGGGACCGTGAGCGTCACGCGGCTGCCGGGCGCGGGCGGCGATTCATGACGATCTTCAGCACCGGGGGGGTGATCATCGTCGTGAGAATGACCATCACGACGATCGCCGAGTAGGTGGCGGAATTGACGACGGGCTGCCCTGTGCTGTTGCGCAATGCGGCCCCCTGGGCGGCGAAGATCAGGCCGACCTCGCCGCGCGGGATCATCCCGACCCCGACAGCCAGCCTGTTGAGTCCCTTCTCCAGGACGCCGAACGCGCAAACCTGCTTGCCGAGAATCGCGACGAATGTCACGGCGGCCGCCAATGCCCAAACCGACGGATCCAGGAAGCTCTTCAGATCGACGGAGATGCCCATCTGGACAAAGAAGATCGGGACCAACAGTGTCGCAATCGGGGCGATCGCCACCTCCAGTTCAACCTTCTCTTTCTGGCCAAGTTCGTGATAGTGCGCTCGTTCCAGGATCAGCCCCGCGGCGAAGGCGCCGACAATCGGCGCCAATCCAATCAGGTTCGCCAGCCACGAAAACACGAAGCAGATCACGAGTCCCGATGCCACCAGCATCCCCTTGCCGCGAAGCTGCAACGCACCCTTGAACAGCGGTTTCGCGAACAGCGTCGTCCCCAGAACGACCGCGCCTCCCAGGAATCCCAGTGACTTCGCGATGATGACCACCAACTCGCGCATCTCGAAGGATCCGCTCAGAATGATCCCCTGCACGACCGCGAGGACGATCAGTCCCATCACGTCGTCGATGACGGCTGCTCCGAGGACGATGCGGGCTTCCGGCTGCTGGCTGCGGCCGAGGTCTTTCAGCACGCGGGCCGTAATGCCGACGCTGGTGGCGCACAGCGTGGCCCCCAGGAACAGATGCACCTGCCAGTTCTCCTGCGGAATGAGCAGCATGCCGACGCCGTAACCGAGGATCATCGGCGCCACGACGCCAAGTGTCGCCACGATGAAGGACGATGCGCCGACGGCCAGCATGTCCCGGACGGTGGATTCCAGTCCCACTTCGAACAGCAGCAGAATGACGCCAATGCCGGCCAGCATTTTCAGGACGGCGCCGGTGTTGTAGGGCTGATAGTTCGCCAACTCTTCTTTAATGGCGGCGATCCCCGATTCGCGCTCGGCCGGTGCCAGGGCCTGGTCGGCGGCCAGTCGTTCGACTTCTGCGAGCTTGGTCCGGACGTCGATCGTCTCCGGCGGATGCAGAAAATCCAGCCCGTGCCAGCCGGTTCCACCAACGAACTGGGCCGAAATGAAAGCGGCATTCCCCAATAATATGCCGACAGTCAGCTCTCCCAGGACGGCCGGCAGGCCGATCCGTTCAAACAGGTCGCCGCCGATCTTGGCGACCAGCAGGATAATGACGATGCCGGCCAGGACCGGGGCGACCGGATCAGTGTGACCACCGCCATGATCCTGGGCGGGGTGCGGTGCAACAGCCTGCGTGGGAACATGTTCGGCGGGAGCGGCCGGAGTCGAATCGGTCGCCGTTGCGGCCGCAGCGTGGGCCGCGGAACTGATCGGAATCTCCGCAAGAAACCGACCGGCGTCACACAGCAGGGCGGCCGCGGCGACCCACAGCAGCAGACGCCAGGCGCGGCGATGGTTCCGCCGGCCCGACACATTTTCAGATAAACGCTGCTGCCGCGGCCAGAATCCTCGATGCATTGTGATTTCGCCCTGAGTTCCCAAATACGATCCCAACAAAGCCGCCTGCGCGTGCGACGCGCAGGAACGGCCGCCGGCGACCGGGCGCGGATCGCACGGCAGAACCCCGCATTGCCTTCACCTTGCGGCTCCCGATAGTATCCAACGCTTGGCGTAGTGCGAAGCCGGGAAGGGACTTGGGTCGCGTCGATTCCCGCAAATGTGAATTGAGGCCGACCGCCGGGCAATCACCCGGTGGCCGGCGACCGTTGTGCCAGGAGGCGGGATGCGCAACACCATGCGTGCCGGCGGGCAAACAAGGACGTCAGACCCTCTGCGATTGGTCGTTCGACCGCTCGTCGCATCCGCCGCGTTACTGATTGCGGCCGTATTGTCGCTGGCCTTGCCGCTGTCGGCTCAGGAACCGCAAACGGTTCGCGTTCCGGACGGTTTCGAAGCGACGCTTTACGCCGACGACGATCTGGCCCATGACATCTTCTCGCTGACGATCGACTCGTTCGGCCGTGTCGTCGTCTCGGGGCTGAACTACGTCAAGATCCTGCAAGACACGAATGGCGACGGACGGGCGGATACCGCCAGCAACTACGCGGATGGCCCGCAAAGCGGCGCGCAGGGGATGTACTTCTACGGCCGCGACCTGCTCTGCTCCGGCGACCAGGGCCTGCTGCGCTATCGCGATCGCAATGGCGATGACCGTGCCGACGGGCCGCCGGACGTATTCCTGAAAATCAAGGCCGGCGGCGAGCACGACCTGCACGCCATTCGCAAGGGGCCGGACGGCTGGTGGTACCTGATCGCCGGCAACAAGGCGGGAGTGACGGCCGAGTATGCCACACTCGAGACGTCGCCGGTCAAGACGCCCCACGCGGGTGCGATCCTGCGGCTCACTCCCGACCTGAAAAAAGGAGAAATCATTGCGCATGGCTTTCGGAATGCGTACGATTTCGACTTCGGCGCGATCGGCGACGTGTTCACGTTCGACAGTGACGGCGAACGCGAAATCTCGCTGCCGTGGTACCAGCCAACACGGGCGTACCACGTGCTGCCGGGTTCGCACGCCGGCTGGATCACCGAGAACTGGAAGCGGCCGAGCACGTTCTGCGACATGCCACCGACAGTCGCGGCGCTGGGGCGCGGCTCGCCGACCGGCGTGGTGTGCTATCAGCACACGCAGTTCCCCGCTCCGTTTCGCGGCGCGCTGTTCCTGCTGGACTGGACGTACGGTCGGGTGATTGCCATTCCGCTCGGGCGGGCGGGGAGCACGTGGACCGGTAACCCGATCGATTTCATGACGGCCGTCGGTCAATATGGCTTCGCTCCGACCGACGCCGACGTCGGGCCGGACGGTTCGCTGTACATCGCCGTCGGCGGACGCGGCACCCGCGGCGGTGTCTACCGCGTGCGCTCGACGCAATCGCCGCCGGTCGAGTTGCCCCCCGTCGAGAAGCAGACTTCGCCGCTGCAGAAGATGATGCTCTGCCTGCAGTCGCCGCAGCCGCTGAGCAGTTGGTCGCGGCGCCGCTGGGAGCCGCTGGCCGACGCGATCGGCGGCGAACCGTTTGTCCGGGCGGCTTTCGAGGAGCGCCGCGCCGTTCCAGAGCGCATTCGGGCCATCGAAATCCTTACGGAAAAGTTCGGCGGACTCACGACCGACATGGCGCAGCAACTGTCCGCAACCACGTCGACAGACGTGCGCGCACGGATCGCCTGGTCCCTCGGACGCACGCAGACAAAACAACCCCCGGCAGCACTCATGTCGCGGCTGCTGATCGATCCCGATCCGCTGGTTGTCCGCACGGCCCTTGAGGCGCTACAGGGGGCGGAACCTCAGGCATTTACGTCGCTGACAACGCCGCTGGCACAGCAGCTCGGTCATCAGGACGCCTTCGTCCGGCAGATGGCGGTGCGTTTACTGGCGCTGGTCGACGAAGACAGCTACCACACGATTGCGGCCGCCGCGATCCCGCGGGGCTGGCCGGCGGCCGTGCCGGTTGCAGAGGGATTCACTCTGCGGAAGCCGGGCTTTAACGCATACGCCATCGACATCGGCACGCGTGTACTGTCCGGCAAGAACCCAATGCCGCTCAAATACGACGCCGCGCGGCTGATCGAAATCGGACTGGGGGACTTGACCCCGGACAACCTCTCAGGCGGAGCGGTCTTCGAAGCGTATACGGCGAAGATCGATCTGGCCGAGCCGGAACGCGCCGCCGCACTGGAGCCGTTCAAGACCAAGCTGCTGTCGCTGTTTCCGACCGGAGATCCGGCCGTCGACCGCGAGCTGGTGCGGATTCTGGCCATGCTGCAGCCGGATGATGAAGCACTGCGCGGACGGTTGCTGGCGGCGATTACGCCGGACTCGCATCCGACGGACGATCTGCACCTGCTGATTGCGCTGGCCCGTCTGCCGGGGCCGCGCAGCGAATTGCAACAGAAGAAGACCGGAGCTGCGCTGCTGGCAATCGACCGCAAAGTTCAGGACCGTCACTTGCGACAGGACTTGCACTGGAACGACCGTCTCCTGGAATTGTACGCGGCCTTGGCCGAGCGCGATCCGGGATTGCCGGCATCACTGCTCGCTCAACCGGAGTTTGGCCGTCCGGCGCATGTGCAATTCGTTTCGTCCATGCCGCCGGAACGGTTCGGAGACGCGATCAAGCTCTTCGTCGGCAAGGTCCGCGCAGACGAGAACTACCAGTGGGATCCCGACGTGATCTTCCTGCTGGGGGCGTCCGACGACCCGGAAGTCCGCAACATGCTGCGGCTGCGATTTGACGACTACTCGTTGCGAAATGCGATCCTGATGACGCTCTCGCAGCAACCGTCGGAGATCGACCGGCCGTTGTTTGTCGAGGGACTCGAAGGAACGCCGTTCGACGTGCTGGGGCAGTGCATCACGGCGCTCGCGCTGTTGCCTCCCAAGGCGGAGCCGCGGGAGATCGTCGCGCTGGTCCGCTCATTGCGGCGGCTCGGCTTCAAGGAGCAGGAGCGAGAGTTCCGCGACCAGGTCGTCGAACTGTTGCGACTCAAGACCGGGCAGGACTTCGGCTATGAATTGGGCAAGGAAGGGGACCCGCAGCAGCCGGCGATCGACGGGTGGTCGAAGTGGGTCGAGGCCACCTACCCCGAAGAATTCGCCGCGCAGACCGGCACGGCGACGGAGAACCTCGACGACCTGCACGCGTTACTGGCACAGGTGGACTGGAACACCGGCACTGCCGACCGAGGCGCGAAAGTCTTCCAGACTCGGCAGTGCAGCCAGTGCCACAACAGCCGGACGGCGCTCGGGCCGGACCTGTCCGGCGCCGCAGGCCGTTTTTCACGCGACGACCTGTTTACTGCAATCGCGCTGCCGAACAAGGACGTCTCGCCGCGCTACCAGGCAACGTCAATCATCACCAAAGACGGCCAGGTTCACAGCGGCATGATCGTCTACGAATCCGTTGACGGACTCGTTCTGCGTAATGCCACCAATCAGACGCTGCGAATCGAGACGGAGGAGATCGAGACGAAACACACGCTCAACACGTCGCTGATGCCGACGGGATTGCTCAAAGAGCTGAAGCCGGCCGATCTGGCCGATCTGTATGCCTATCTGCGGAGCATCGGCTCGCAGACGCAGACAGCAAAGACGCAGGAGACGTCGGCGGCGGAATAGCGGAAACGCCGGCGTCCTCAGCGATTCTTACCCATCTGGCCTGCACTGCGTGCGGCCCCTATAATCTCGCTTTGACGATCGACCATCCGCCATCGACCATCGATCCTGCATGAACTCCGAGCTTCGCGACCAGTGCGGCACTCTCCTGGAGCGGATCGTCCAGCTCAGGGACTCTCTTTGACCACGCCGTCAAACTGTCGCGCGAGGCCGAAATCGCCGCGCTCATGGAAGGGCCAAGCTTCTGGAACAATCAGGAGCAGGCCCAGAAGTTCGTCGCCGAACTGCGGATCCTGAAAGCGTCCCTCAAGCCGCTTGACGAGCTGAAAAGCGGCGCCGACGATCTGGCTGCGCTCGTCGAACTGGCCGAAGAGGACGACTCCGGCGAACTCGACGCCGAGGTTCGCACCGCCCTGGCCGACCTGCAGACGAAGCTCGACGCGGCCGAACTCCAGGCCAGCATGGCGTCCCCGGAAGACGCCGGCAGCGCGTACATGACCATTCAGGCTGGTGAAGGGGGCAACGACGCCGCCGATTTCGCCGAAATGTTGCTGGAAATGTACATGCGGTGGTGTGAGACCCACGGCTACAAGACGGAAATCATCGACCGCTCCGACGGCGAAGAGGCCGGCATTCGCAACGCCTCCCTGCACATCAAGGGGGATTACGCGTTCGGCTACCTCAAGGGAGAGACCGGCAACCATCGGCTCGTGAGGATGAGCCCCTTCGACGCGGCCGGACGTCGGCAGACGTCGTTCGTAGCCGTCGACGTCACGCCCGACCTGGGGGACGAGATCGAGATCGAAATCGACTGGTCGAAGGATGTCCGTGAGGACACGTTCTGCGCCGGCGGCGCGGGAGGCCAGCACGTCAACAAAACGGCGTCAGCGATCCGGCTCACGCACCTGCCAACGGGCGTCGTCTCGCAGTGCCAGAACGAGCGCAGCCAGCATCAGAACCGCGCCCTCGCGCGAAAAATGCTCAAGGCGAAGCTGTACCAGATGGAGCAGGACAAGCGCGACGCCGAAATCGCCGCGCGGCGCGGCCAGAAGTCCACCATCGGCTTCGGCGGCCAGACAATCCGGCACTACGTCCTGCAGCCGCAGCAGTTCGTGAAGGATGAACGGACGGAACTCAAAACCAGCAACCCGCTGGACGTCCTCAAAGGGGAACTCGATCCGTTTATCGAGTCGTACCTGCGGTGGAGTATTGCCAAGTAGTGGGTAGCAGATAGTGGGTAGTTGGTAGCGAGACTCCCCCTTCGGCCTATCCACTACCAACTATCCACTACCCACTTATTTCAGCAGCGGCAGAATTTCCGTTTGCGCCGGCCCGCCGGTGACGTGCGGTCTGCCCGCCGCGTCGACGAACACGTTGATTTCGCTGCGGATGCCGAACTCCGGCAGATAGATGCCCGGCTCGATCGAGAAGCACGTCCGCGGCACGAGCCGCCGCTCGTCGTGCGTCTCCAAGTTGTCCATATTCGCGCCGTTGCCGTGGACTTCGGCACCAATGCTGTGCCCGGTGCGGTGCGCGAATGCCGCTCCATATCCCGCACGCTCGATCACGTTCCGCGCCGCGTCATCCACCTGCCAGCCGTGGACTTCGCGACCGGCTGACAATTCTGTCTCGATGTACCGGACCGCCGCGTCGCGCGCCTCGGCGACAACCGCGAACACCTTGGCGTACTTCTCCGGTACTGATTCGCCGACGTACCCCATCCGAGTCAGGTCGCTGTACACCGACCGCGGCTGATCCAGCTTGCACCACTGGTCGATCATCACCAGATCGCCGGCGCGAATCCGGCAGTCCTGGCCGTGTCCCGTTTCGTAATGCGGTGACCCGCTGTGCTCGGCCCGCGCAACGATCGGCGGGTGATAGGTCGTGCACTTGTTGGTCTCATAGTGCCGCATGATGGCCGCCTGAATCGCCACCTCTTCGACACCTCCGGCCTTGCGCACGGCGTTCGCGATCACCTTCCACGCCATCTCGAACGCACTCGTCGTGACCTTCTCAGCGGCGAGGTGCATCTGCCACTGGTCGTCGTCCCACGCCGCTTCAAACATCTGGATCAGATCGCCGGAAGACACGAGTTCCGGCCCGATCGCGCGCACCAGCTCGATCGTCCCCGCATCGACGCGCGACACGTAGGGGTTCCCGTTCCGCGGCGAATACTCCATCGCGATCGTCTTCGCGGAGTCGACAAGCTGCTTGACGCCCGCTTCCAGCTCCTGCCAGCGCAGATAGATCGTCCGGTCCCCCGGCAGATGGTCCAGCACGCTGTCCTCAATCCGGTGCACGAGCTTGTGCGGCTGGCCGGTCGCCGGAATCCAGTAGAACCAGCGGCGCGAAGCAGTAAGCTCTTCGGGAAACTGCGTCACGCGCCGCGCCAGCACATTCAGGCCGCGGAAGTCGTACAGCAGCCAGCCGTCGAGCTTGAGCGTGCGCAAGGCGGATTGAACGGCGGAAAGGTCGAACATGGTTGTCGGTGATCGGTTGTCGGTCGTCAGTTTTCAGCACTGCAAGTTTAGCCGCGACTCGCAGGGGAGCGTATCGACCGCCAAGTTGAACTTCGCATCGTCGTCGCGAGGTCGAATCATGCACTCACACGGAGCGAGCCGCTGACTCAGGTCTTCGTGTCGGGCGCCCTTGTGATGCAGTGAGACCTCCTCAGCTTCTGGGCAGGATCTCGACGCCCGTCAATCCGAGATGATGGTCGGTCGACCAGATCTGCCGGACGCGCCGGAGACTCGCGAAGACGAGACTGGACGCATCGACGTACGTCAGCCGCGAACCGCGGAATCGCTCCAGCATTGCGACACAGGCGGCGTGATGGTCACGGTCGACCTCCAGCAGCGAAAGCCCGTCCAGTTGTTCCAGCAGCAGCCGGAATCCACGCGCTGATTCTTCTCCATAACGGTGCAGGAACCAGGAGTAAGTTTCGGACACCACCAGCAGCGACGTCATCCAGCGGGGGCGCGGGCCGCCGAACAGGGCCAGCGCCTGCGAATGCCACTGGTCGCGCTCGTTCATCAGCGCGATGAAGATGCCGCTGTCGAGAAAGACGGTTGGCCTCACGGCGAGTCCCGGCCATAAACGATCTGATCGACCGAGGCGCTGTCCGACGGCGCTCCTTTCAGGATTCCGGCGAAGGCCATCCAGGGCTTGTCGCTGGGAGCGCGCGCCACCAGTTCGGCCACGCCGCGCCGACAAAGTTCGGACAGCGAGATGCCCTGCTGCGCGGCCACTGCTTTGGCGCGCTCGTACAGGGCTTCGTCGAACGAGATCTGCGTGCGAATCATGTTATCACTATATCACAAAGTGATAACACTATCAAGCCGATGCCAGGATTCCGCCCAGCACCTCGCCGTGGACGTTCGTCAGCCGTCGGCGGATGCCGTTGTGATAGTACGTCAGCTTCTCGTGCTGGATGCCGAGCAGGTGCAGCACTGTCGCGTGGAAGTCGTGCCACGGCACCGGGTTTTCCGCGACTTTCCAGCCGATATCGTCCGACGCCCCGTAGGCGATCCCGGGCTTCAGTCCCGCGCCTGCCAGCCACAGGCTGAATGCGTACTTGTTGTGGTCCCGACCCGCTCCGACAACGTCGGCCGCCGACTGCGTGAACGGCGTGCGGCCGAACTCAGTCGTGAACAGCACCAGCGTGTCCTCCAGCATCCCGCGCTGTTTCAGGTCTGCCAGCAGCGCGGCGACCGGCTGGTCAATC